>NZ_MECL01000157.1 GCF_014596445.1 Streptomyces sp. CBMA29
CGCCGGGGGGCCGCCGCCGGTCCCCCGGCCGGTCCTGGCTCACCGCGCGTCCTCGCGAATCCGCTCGGCGCCGCGCAGCCGGGCGGGCGCGGCCCGCCGGTTCTCGGCGATCTCGTCCTCGGTGGGCAGTTCCGCGCCGCGGGTGAGCAGCTTCAGCCGGGGCTGGTACTGCTCGGGCACCACCGGCAGGCCGGGCGGCGCGGTCGTGGCGGCCCCGGCCGCGAGGACCTGCTTGACCAGCCGGTCCTCCAGCGACTGGTACGACAGCACGGCGATCCGGCCGCCGACCGCGAGCGCCGCGACGGCCGCGGGGACCGCGCGCTCCAGCACCGACAGCTCGCCGTTGACCTCGATCCGCAGCGCCTGGAAGGTCCGCTTGGCCGGGTTGCCGCCGGTGCGCATCGCGGCCTGCGGCAGCGCCGTACGGATCAGCTCCACCAGGCGCGCACTGTTGCCGAACGGCTCCCGTTCCCGCTCGCGCACCACCGCGTCCACGATCTTGCGGGCGAATTTCTCCTCGCCGTACGCGCGCAGGATGCGCACCAGGTCGCCCGGCGGATACGTGTTGAGCACCTCGGCGGCGCTGATCCCGGTGGTCTGGTCCATCCGCATGTCCAGCGGCGCGTCCCGCGCGTACGCGAAGCCGCGGCCGGCCTCGTCGAGCTGCATGGAGGAGACGCCGAGGTCGAACAGGACGCCCTGGACGCGGGCGATGCCGAGCCGGTCGAGGACGTCGGGCAGTTCGTCGTAGACCGCGTGCACGAGGGCGGCGCGGTCGCCGAAGGGCGCGAGGCGTTCGGCGGAGAGCTTCAGCGCCTCGGTGTCGCGGTCCAGCGCGACCAGCCGGGCGGCGGGGAAGGTGCTGAGCAGCGCCTCGCTGTGACCGCCGAGGCCGAGGGTGGCGTCCACGACGACCGCGCCCGGCTCGGCGAGCGCGGGGGCCAGCAGGTCCAGGCAGCGCCGGAGCATGACCGGCACATGGCGCGGCTCGGGCCGCGCGGGGGTGGTGTCGCTCATGGGGCCCTTCTCAGCGGTGCTTGTGCGGTACGGGGGACGTAGAACCGGGTCCCCGCCCGCTCGAAGAGAAACGTTCCCCTGGCACCGGGGAAGTGGTGCCAGCGGAGCGGCGGAGCGGGAGGAGGCCGGGCCGTACGTCCGCGGCGGTGGTAGGGAATGGAGGGGGCGCGCGTGGTGTGCGCGGAGGTGCGCCGGGGCGCGGTCCGGTCGGGCCGCGCTCACAGTAATCCGGGCGGAACCTCCTCGGACAGGGCCGAAAAGGTGTCTTCCTGGGCCGCGAGGTAGCCCTCCCAGGCGGTCGCGGACCAGATCTCCACCCGGCTGCCCGCGCCGATCACCGCGCAGTCCCTGACCAGCCCGGCGTAGGCGCGCAGCGGCTGCGGCACCGTGACCCGGCCCTGCTTGTCGGGGACCTCGTCATGCGCCCCGGCGAACAGCACGCGCAGGTAGTCCCGCGCGCCCTTCGAGGTCAGCGGGGCGTCGGACAGGCTTCTGGTGGCGGCCTTGAAGCCGTCGACCGACCACACGCACAGGCAGCGTTCCTGCCCCTTGGCGATCACCAGTCCGTCGGCGAACCGCTCGCGGAACCTGGCGGGCAGCACCAGCCGGTTCTTGTCGTCGAGCCGCGGGGTGTACGTCCCGAGGAACATGCACACCTCCAGCAGACAGCACCACTTCGCGCCACTTTACTCCACCGGCCCCCACGGTCAACGCAGAGCGGAGCCGGGCGCGTCACCTCCCGCGCGGCGTCCGCGTCACCCCCCGTGTCACCTCGTGTCACCCCTTTCCGGTGGGTCCCGGAGGGCGTGTGGGCTACCTCACACATCGCGGAATTGCCGATGCTTATCCTTTTTGAGCCGAAATTTCGTGGGAACTCACAGCAGGTGGAACGGCACCCGGAGCCGTACCGTCAGAGACATGTCGATATCTGCCAGTGGTTCCCCAGCGCCGACCGACGTCACCGGCCGCTCCGGAGACACCGCCACCGCGTCCGTTACCGACCGGCTCGTCGAAGCCAACCAGCGCTACGCCGAGGCGTTCCAGGACCCCGGCATGGACGCCAGGCCCGTTCTGAAGGTCGCCGTCGTGGCCTGCATGGACGCCCGCATCGACCTGCACCGGGCGCTCGGCCTCGAACTGGGCGACTGCCACACCATCCGCAACGCGGGCGGCGTGGTCACCGACGACACCATCCGCTCCCTCAGCATCAGCCAGCGCGCCCTGGGCACCCGCTCGGTCGTACTGATCCACCACACCACCTGCGGCCTGCAGAGCATCACCGAGGACTTCCGTACCGAACTGGAAAGGGAGGTCGGCCAGCGGCCGACCTGGTCGGTGGAGGCGTTCACCGATATCGACCAGGATGTCCGGCAGTCGATGAACCGGGTGCGCACCTCGCCCTTCCTCGCGCACACCGACGACGTGCGCGGGTTCGTCTTCGACGTGCACACTGGTCTACTGCGGGAAATCACGAACAAGTAACGGCAGGCGAGTGACGTGGGGTGCCCCGTAAGGGAAGAATGCATCATGCGGCACCGCGCTGCCTCGCCCGGAGCGAGCACGAGCGGCGCGCAAGTGGGGTGGGCCGGTCCAGGGATGACCGTGTCCCGAGGAACATGGCCTAGGAGTACCGGGTGACGACCTTTGACGCACGAGCAAGCCTGAGCGATCTGACGACGACCGCTGACCGGGTGCGCCGCAGTGTGGAGAACGTGATCGAGGGCAAGCCCGAAGTCGTCCGCATCGCGCTGACGGTGCTGCTCGCCGAGGGACATCTGCTGATCGAGGACGTGCCGGGTGTCGGTAAGACGATGCTGTCCAAGGCCCTGGCACGTTCGATCGACTGTTCGGTGCGGCGCATCCAGTTCACACCCGATCTGCTGCCGTCCGACATCACCGGAGTGAGCGTCTTCGACCAGCAGCGGCGGGACTTCGAGTTCAAGCCGGGCGCGATCTTCGCGCAGATCGTGGTCGGCGACGAGATCAACCGCGCCTCGCCCAAGACCCAGTCGGCGCTGCTGGAGTCGATGGAGGAGCGGCAGGTCACCGTGGACGGCACCACGTACGAACTGCCGAGCCCCTTCATGGTGATCGCCACCCAGAACCCGGTGGAGATGGAGGGCACCTATCCGCTGCCCGAGGCGCAGCGGGACCGGTTCACCGCCCGGGTCTCGATCGGCTACCCCAGCCCGGACGCCGAGTTGAAGATGCTCGACGTGCACGGCGGTGTCTCGCCGCTCGACGACCTCCAGCCCGTCGCGCACGCCCACGAGATCGTCAAACTCGTCGAGGCCGTACGGATGGTGCATGTCTCGGAGCCGGTGCGGCGGTACGCGGTGACGCTGGTCGGCGCCACCCGCAACCACCCCGATCTGCGGCTCGGCGCCTCGCCGCGCGCGACCTTGCACCTGGTGCGGGCCGCCAGGGCCTCCGCGGCGCTGGACGGCCGGGACTACGTGCTGCCCGACGACGTGCAGGGCCTGGCCTCCTCCGTGCTGGCGCACCGCCTGCTGCCCACCGCGCAGGCGCAGTTGAACCGGCGCACCCCGGAACAGGTGGTCGCCGAGATCGTGCAGCGCGTCCCGGTGCCCGACCCGGCGGCCGGTGGCTGGCCGCAGAAGCCGTCCGCCCGCCCGCAGGGCCTTCGGGGCCTGTGATGGCCACGCCCGGCGCCGGGACCCCGCCGCCGACCCGACCGCCGCAACCCCCGCCGCGCGGCCCGGCGCAGGGCGGCCCGCCGGGCGCCGCGGGACCGCAGCGGGCGAGCGGCGGATTCCGTACCGCGCTCGGCGGACTCACCACCCGCGGCCGGTCCTTCGTCGCGGCCGGGGTCGCCGCCGGGATATGCGCCTACGTGCTCGGCCAGCCCGACCTGCTGCGGGTCGGGCTGCTGCTGGCGATCCTGCCGCTGGTCTGCGTCGCCGTCCTCTACCGCACCCGCTACCGGGTCGCGGGCAGCAGGCGGCTCGCCCCCTCGCGGGTGCCGGCCATGTCGGAGTCCCGCGTGCACCTGCGGGTCGACAACGTCTCGCGCATCCCCACCGGACTGCTGATGCTCCAGGACCGGGTGCCGTACGTGCTCGGCCCGCGCCCGCGTTTCGTGCTGGACCGGGTGGAGCCCGGCGGGCACCGCGAGGTGTCCTACCGGGTCCGCTCCGACCTGCGGGGCCGCTACCCGCTCGGCCCGCTGCAACTGCGGCTGACCGACCCCTTCGGCATGTGCGAACTGACCCGGTCCTTCAGCGCGTTCGACACGCTCACCGTGGTGCCGCGGGTCGAGGCGCTGCCGCCGGTACGCCTGGCCGGTGAGGCCAACGGCTACGGCGAGAGCCGCACCCGCGCGCTGGCCTTCACCGGCGAGGACGACGTCATCCCGCGCGGCTACCGGCACGGCGACGACCTGCGCCGGGTGCACTGGCGCTCCACCGCCAAGTACGGCGAGCTGATGGTGCGCCGCGAGGAGCAGCCGCACCGCGCGCGCTGCACCGTCCTGCTGGACACCCGGCGCTCCGCCTACTACGGCGCGGGCCCCGACTCGGCGTTCGAGTGGGCGGTCTCGGCCGCCGCCTCGGTCTCCACCCACATGCTGGAACGCGGCTTCGCGGTACGGCTGCTGACCGACACCGGCAGCAGCGTGCCCGGTCCCGAGGGCACCGGCGGATACGTCGGCGATTCGTCGGACATGGCGGGCGTCCTGCTGGACACCCTCGCCGTGGTCGACCACTGCGACGACCTGGCGCAGTCGCCCGACTCCGGCCGTGACGGCGCGCACAGCGACGGCCTGTCCCGCGCCTACGAGGCGCTGCGGTCCAGCCACGAGGGCCTGCTCGTGGCTCTCCTCGGCGATCTGGACGAGGAGCAGGCGGCCAACGTCGGCCGGATGCGGCAACGGGCGGGCGGCGCCATCGCGTTCGTCCTGGACAGCGACGACTGGACGGCCCGCGAGCCGGGCGCCCGGCCGGAACCCCCGGCGGAGCACGGCGCGCTGGAGACCGGCGCCGAGGACGACGGCACCCCGGCACCGCTGCGGATGCTCCGCGAGGCGGGCTGGACGGTGCTGTCGGTACGCGCCGGGGACTCGCTGCCGGAACTGTGGCAGCGGGCCGACCGTTACCGCTCACGCGAGGAACAGCGAGAGGCAGGGGCCACAACATGAGCGGACGTGCCCGGCTGACGGTGTGTGCGGCGGCCGCCTCCGTGATGGCCGCCTGCTCGCTGCTGCCGCTGGCCACCCCCGCGGGCTGGATGTTCCAGGCCGTGCTCTTCGTGGCACTCCAGTCCGGGGTCGGCGCGCTGGCCCGACGGGTGCCGCTGGCCCGGCCGTTGACCGTCCTCGCGCAGGCCGTGGTCTCGCTGCTCGTGCTGACCGTGATGTTCGCGCCGCACCAGGCACTGGGCGGTGTCATCCCCGGTCCCAACGCCTTCGTCCAGCTCAGCGACCTGGTACGGGACGGGCTGACCGACGTCAGTCAGTTCGCCATCCCGGCGCCGGTCACCCCGGGCATCAGGATGCTGCTGGTCGGCGGTGTGCTGGTGGTCGCGCTCGCGGTGGACGCGCTGGCCGTCACGTACAACAGCGCGGCCCCCGCGGGACTCCCGCTGCTGGCGCTGTACTCGGTGGCCGCGGGGCTGTCCAACGGCGGTGCGCAGTGGCTGTACTTCGTGGTCGCCGCCGCCGGTTACCTGCTGCTGCTCCTGGCCGAGGGCCGGGACCGGCTCTCGCGCTGGGGCCGGGTGTTCGGCGGCGGTCCGCCGGCCAACGGCTGGGGCGGCTCCGCCAACCCGGCCTCCGGCAGCCGGGCGCTGGCCCCGGTGCGCACCGGCCGCAGGATCGGCGTGATGGCCCTGGGCCTGGCCCTGGTCGCGCCCGCCGTGCTGCCGTCGCTGGGCAGCGGTCTGCTGGACACCTCGGGCACCGGTACGGGACCGGGGCGCGGCGGCACGATCTCCGCGGTCAACCCGGTGGTGGCCCTCCAGGACAACCTCAACCAGCAGGACAACCGCGAAGTCCTCACGTACAAGACCAACTCCACCGATCTGTCCAGCATGTACCTGCGGATCGTGGCGCTCGACCAGTTCGACGGCACGCAGTGGCAGCCGTCGAAGCGGAAGATCGAGGACATCCCGTCGGTGCTGCCGCAGCCCGCGGGCATGGCCTCCGACGTGAAGTACTCCAAGGTCCAGACGACGGTGAAGGTCGACGACGGCTACGCGCAGGGCTGGCTGCCGATGCCCTTCCCCGCGCTGGGCGTCGACGTGTCGGGGCACTGGCGGTTCGAGCCCGAGGGCCGGACGATCATCGGCGACCGCGGGCAGAACACCTCGGGTCTGACGTACTCGGTGACGAGCATGCAGGTGCAGCCGACGGCCGCGCAGCTCGCCGCCGCGCCCCCGGCCACCGGCCGGGTCGCCGAGGAGTACACCAAGGTGCCCGGCTCGCTGCCGAAGGTGGTCGCGGAGACCGCGCAGCAGGTGACGGAGTCGGCGAACAACGACTACGAGAAGGCGCTGGCACTCCAGCGGTACTTCACCTCGGGCGCGTTCGTCTACAACACCAAGGCGCAGTCGGGCACCGGCGTGGACGCCATAGCGCGGTTCCTGCGCACCAAGGAAGGCTTCTGCATCCACTTCGCCTTCACCATGGCGGCGATGGCCCGCACGCTGCACATCCCGGCGCGGGTGGCGGTCGGCTTCACCCCCGGCTCGCAGCAGGGCTCGGACGGCACGATGTCGGTGGGCCTCAAGGACGCGCACGCCTGGCCCGAGCTGTACTTCGAGGGCATCGGCTGGACCCGCTTCGAGCCGACCCCGTACCGGGGCACGGCCCCCTCGTACACCCAGACCACGACGCCCTCGGGCACCAACGAGCCCGCCGACCAGGGGCAGCACGGCACGGCGACGACGCCGACCCCGACGCCCTCGGCGAGCGCGAGCTGCGGGAGCGACAACCGGGCGCAGGGCTCCTGCGACAACACGGCGGTGGCCGCTTCCGGCGGCTCCGGCGGCGGGTTCGGCGGCGGCAGGCTCGCCGTCCTCACGCTGCTGGCGCTGCTGGTGCTGGCCGTACCGCTGCTGCCCATGCTCTGGCGGCGCCGACAGCGCTCCAGACGGCTCGGCGGCGGACGGGACAAGGCCGAAGGGCTCGCCCTGTCCGCCTGGCGCGAGGTGGTCGACACCGGCTGGGACTACGGCGTTCCGCCGGACGACTCCGAGACCCCGCGGCGGGCGATGGCCCGGCTCGTCCAGGACGGTGGTCTGACCGGCCAGGCCGCGGTCTCCGCGGGCGCCCTGGCCACGGCGGTGGAGCAGGTGCTCTATGCGCCCAGGCCCCAGCCGGTCACCGGGCTGGCCGCCGATGTGCGGCACGTCCGCGAGGGCCTTCACGCGGCGGCCGGCCGCCGCGACCGCCTGCGGGCGGTGCTTGTGCCGCGTTCCTCCGCCCGGGTGATCTGGCACCTTTCGGATCGGTGGTCCGCGGTCACCGTTCGCCTCTCCGAGGCCGGGCAGCGCCTTGTCGCTCCGCTGAGGAGGCGCCTGACCCGCCAGGCGTAAGCCCCCACCGCGTGGGTGGGGCCCCGCCCCTCCGGGGGTGCGCTGTCCGCGCGGGACGGGCCCCGTCAGGGGCGTGACGAACCGCGTGCGCTCAGCCGAAGCGTTCCCGCAGGTCACCGCCCGCCCCGGCGGGACGGTTCGGTTGTCGCCGGACCGTCCCGCCGGTGGGGGCTGGTCGCGCGGTTCCTCCCCCAGCCTTCGGCCGGGAGGTGCCCCCAGCGCCCCTAAAAAAGATCGGCGCACCGTCGGGAGGGTGCGGGACCCTCGGACGGTGCGCCGTACTGGCGGAAGTGACCCTCTAGCGGCCACCCTGCTGGTCGTCGCGGCGGCGCTGCCACCGCTCCTCGATCCGGTCCATGACCTTGCCCCGCTTGGCCTGATTGCGGCGGCTGAGCCGCCGGCCGGGTGTGCCGGGGGCGCCGGGAGCCCCGGCGGCGGGCGCCGCCTCGCCCGGCTTGCCCGCCTTGCGCCAGCCGGTGACGGCCAGCACCGCACAGGCCAGCATGACCAGGAAGCCCACGACACTGATCCAGGGCTGCTTGGCGATCATGCCGCCCATGAGCAGCGCGATACCGACCAGGAAGCCCGCCACCGACTGGTAGACACGCCGCCTGGTGTACGTGCGCAGCCCACTTCCCTCAAGCGCCGACGCGAACTTGGGATCTTCGGCGTACAGCGCTCGCTCCATCTGCTCGAGCATGCGCTGCTCGTGCTCCGAGAGCGGCACGGAGTCCTCCTACTCGTCGGTCGCAGGGGGGCGACCGGTCCGACCCTTTCAGGATAGGCAGGGATTCGCCCCCATGAAACCCGCCCCACTACGCCAATCCGACGGGGGCTTCATTCCCCGTCCGCCGTTACGTCATGCCAGCATACGGTCAGCAATGGCGGTACGGGGGGCCTGTGACCGACTACTCCGGCCGGTGGCGGGGGCGGGTGAAGCGGAAGGGGTCCTTCCGGGGGTCTCGCGGGGTCCGTCAGCCGCGCTCGCCGAGGACGTGGAGCTGGGTGGCCACCGAGTGGAATCCGGGCTCCTCCGCCGCTGCCAGCTCCAGCCGCAGCAGCGCCTCCAGGGCGCCCGGCTCGGTGTCGACCAGGACGCCGGGGACGAGGTCGGCGAAGACCCTGATGCCGTGCACGGCGGCGGCCCGCAGGCCCGCGTCGGTGACCAGCCGGGTGAGCTGGTCCGCGGTGTAGCGACGGGGCAGCGAATCGCCGTCGCCCCATCGGCCGTCCGGGTCACCGAGGGCGTGCTGGGCCTCCGCGAAGTGCCCTGCGAGGGCGCGGGCCAGTACGGCGCCGCCGCGGCCCGCCGCGAGCAGGCTGAGGGCGCCGGAGGGCCGGAGCGCTCCGACCACGTTGCGCACGGCCTCCGCCGGGTCGTCCACGTACTCCAGGACGCCGTGGCACAGCACCATGTCCCAGCTCGCGCGGGGCACGATGTCGGGCAGGCCGTGGGTGTCGCCCTGGACGGCGCTGATCCGGTCGGTGACCCCGGCCTCGGCGGCGCGCCGCTCCAGTGCGAAGAGCGCGTCGGGGCTGGGGTCGACGACGGTGACGCGGTGGCCGAGCCGGGCGACGGGCACCGCGAAGTTGCCGGTGCCGCCGCCGGTGTCCAGGACGTCGAGGGCCGCCGTGTCCGCGGTCTTGGCCCGCCGTTCGAGAGCGTCCTTGAGGACCTCCCACACCACGGCGGTACGCAGACTGGCACGGGGGCGCATCGGGTCCACCCCTCCTTGACGGGACATGGCGCGCGGCTCCTCGCAGGGGCTGGTCACATCGGGCGGCTCCACTCTAGAGCCCCCGGCCGAGGCGGGGCCGCCGCGCGCGCGGGCGGGTGTCGGTCCGGCGCTCCGCGGTCCGTGGCCCGGTGTTGGGGCCGCCGCGCGCGCGGGCGGGTGTCAGTTGGCGCGTTCGCGGGGTGGCTCCGCGGCCGCGGGGGCAGGGATCAGGGGCGGCTTGCCCGCGAGCGCGGGCTGGAGGAGCAGCATGCGCTCCACCAGGCGCAGGAACATGGTCGCGGCGCGCAGCAGGTCGTCGGCGTCGCGCGGGCCCGCCGCTCCGGCTATGCCGG
>NZ_MECL01000158.1 GCF_014596445.1 Streptomyces sp. CBMA29
CGGCTGCGTGACAGCTTCGGCGACTGCCGCACCGCCACCGCGCGCCGCGGCGCCCACCACATAACGCGCGCCCAGACGGGCTGAAGAGGACTGAAGATGGCAACAACAACCCAGGCCGGCAAGCGGGGGGGGTCGGGCCCGGGACCGGGCCCCGGCCGCCCCGGCCCCCGCCGCCACCAGCGGTGACGACGGCGCCTACGTCACCCCGCTGGTCCGCAAGCTCGCCTCGGAGAGCGGCGTGGACCTCGGCTCGGTGCGCGGCACCGGCGTCGGCGGCCGCATCCGCAAGCAGGACGTCATCTCGGCAGCGGAGGCCGCCAAGGCCGCCGCGTCGTCGAAGGCCCCGGCCGCCACGCGGAAGGCGGCACCCGCGGTGTCTCCGCTGCGCGGCCAGACGGTCAAGATGACCCGGATGCGCAAGGTCATCGGCGACAACATGATGAAGGCCCTGCACTCGCAGGCGCAGCTCACCAGCGTCGTCGAGGTGGACCTGACCCGGGTGATGCGGCTGCGCAACGCGGCGAAGGACGCCTTCGCGGCCCGGGAGGGCGTGAAGCTGTCCCCGATGCCGTTCTTCGTCAAGGCGGCGGCCCAGGCGCTGAAGGCCCACCCGGTCATCAACGCCCGGATCAACGAGGACGAGGGCACGATCACCTACTTCGACTCCGAGAACATCGGGATCGCGGTGGACTCCGAGCGCGGTCTGATGACCCCGGTCATCAAGGGTGCGGGCGACCTCAACATCGCCGGTATCGCCAAGAAGACCGCGGAGCTCGCGGGCAACGTGCGGGCCAGCAAGATCACCCCGGACGACCTGGCGGGCGCGACCTTCACGATCAGCAACACCGGTTCGCGCGGCGCGCTGTTCGACACGGTCATCGTGCCGCCGAACCAGGCCGCCATCCTCGGTGTCGGCGCGACCGTCAAGCGCCCGGTGGTCGTCGAGACCCCCGACGGCACGGTCATCGGCGTCCGGGACATGACGTACCTGGCGCTCTCCTACGACCACCGGCTGGTGGACGGCGCGGACGCCGCCCGTTACCTGACGGCGGTCAAGGAGATCCTCGAAGCGGGCGAGTTCGAGGTCGAGCTGGGCCTGTAAGGCCGCACACGGGCCTGTACGGCTTGTACGGCGTGTACGACGGAGCCTTCGTCCCTCTTTCCGGGACGGGGGCTCCGTCGCGTCCCGGCGGGCGCCCGCAGCGGTCCATGGGGAGGCAGCGTTGCCTCCTGGTCGTATCGTCTATGTCACGCAAACCGTGAAGGAGCGCCCCATGGCCCCTGCCGTCGTCCAGCACCTGGTCGTCCACAGCCTGCGTGAGCAGATCCGGGAGCACATCCTCGAAGGCATCGTGAGCGGGCGCTGGAAGCCGGGCGAGCGGATCGTGGAGCGCCGGATCGCGGTGGAGCTCCAGGTCAGCCAGACTCCGGTGCGGGAGGCGCTGCGGGAGTTGGAGGCGCTGCGGCTGATCGAGTCCGCACCCAACAAGGGCGTACGCGTACGGAGCCTGACCGCCGCCGATCTCAAGGAGAGCTATCCGGTGCGCGCCGGGCTCGAACAGGTCGCCGCCGAGCTGGCCGCCGCCCGGCTCGCCGCCGACCCCGCCGCCCTCGAACGCGAGGTGGCCGCCCTGCGCGAGGCCGACGCCGCCCTGGACGGCGAGGCCCAGGTCAGGCACACCGTCGCCTTCCACCACGAGCTGGTGCGCGCGGCCGACAACGCCGTACTGCTGCACGCCTGGGAGTCGCTGGGCATCGAGGTCTGGACCACGCTGTCCATCCGCTGGCTGAGCCCGGAGCCCCGCCCGTACGCGGCCGAGCACCAGGACATAGTCGACGCCTTCGTACGCCGCGACCCCGAGATCTGCGCACTCATCAAGTCCCACGTCCTGAGCTGCGCGCCCCAGGTCTGACGCCGCTCCCGCGGAGGGCGGCGGGCGTTCTTCGACCCGCTACCGGCCGGTGGCCGGGAAACGACAGCGACTGCCCCTCCGCGGCCGGTGGTGACATACGGGAGCACGACGGTCGCGGCCCTGGAAGGCGCGCGTCGCCCCGCCCACGGCGAGGTGTGGCGCCGCACCCTGGGACGGGGGGAACCGTGACATCCAAGGCCGTGCCGCCCAGGCACCCAGTGCCTTACGGTCTGGCACCCCGTGCCGTCTTGGAATTGCCGGGCCGGAAGCCATTGATCGATCATCGATCGTCGGCGTATCGTCGTCAGTGGGGAACAGCCCTGTCGTGCCGACAAGCGCGTTCCCCACCCCCAACCTCCGTTCGAAGGCGGCACCCATGCCCGACGACGTACGCCCCCCGCGGGGCCAGCTCGACCAGATCCCGGACCGCGACCCGGAAGAGACCACGGAGTGGCTCGCCTCGCTGGAAGCGGTCGCCAAGGCGGCCGGTCCGCACCGGGCCGCGTATCTGATGCGTCGCACCCTGGAAAGCGCCGGGGCGGGCGTCGGGCTTCCGTCGCTGCTCGAAACCGAGTACATCAACACGATCCCGACCTCCGCCGAGCCCGCCTACCCGGGCGACGAGGCACTGGAGGCGCGGATCACCGCGTGGAACCGGTGGAACGCGGCGGCCATGGTCACCCGCGGCAGCCGCCTGGGCCTCGGCGGCCACATCGCGACCTTCGCCTCGGCGGCCTGGCTCTACGAGACCGGCTTCCAGCACTTCTTCCGGGGCAAGGAGGGCGCGGGCAGCGGGGACCAGCTCTACCTCCAGGGCCACGCCTCCCCCGGCATCTACGCCCGCGCGTTCCTCGACGGGCGGCTGACCGAGGGCCAGCTCGACCGCTTCCGCCAGGAGACGAACGGCGACGGCCTGCCCTCGTACCCGCACCCGCGGCGGCTGCCCTGGCTGTGGGAGTTCCCCACCGTCTCGATGGGCCTCGGCCCGCTGTCGGCGATCTACCAGGCGCGGTTCAACCGCTATCTGGAGCACCGCGGCATCAAGGACACCTCGGACTCCCACGTGTGGGCGTTCCTCGGCGACGGCGAGATGGACGAGCCCGAGTCGACCGCCGCCCTGGCGCTGGCCGGCCGCGAGGGCCTGGACAACCTCACCTTCGTCATCAACTGCAACCTCCAGCGGCTCGACGGCCCGGTCCGCCCCAACTTCAAGATCGTGCAGGAGCTGGAGTCCCAGTTCCGCGCCGCGGGCTGGAACGTGGTCAAGTCGCTGTGGGGCGCGGCCTGGGACGACGTGCTCGCCCAGGACGTGGACGGCGCGCTGCTCAAGCGGCTGCGCGAGGTCCCGGACGCGCAGTTCCAGACGTACGCCACGCGTGACGCGGCCTATCTGCGCGAGCACTTCTTCGGCGCGGACCCGTCGCTGCGGACGATCGGCGCCCGGCTGACCGACGCCAGGCTGACCGAGCTGTTCCAGAGCTCGCGCGCGGGGCACGAGCCGCGCAAGGTCTACGCGGCCTACCGCGCCGCCGTCGAGCACAAGGGCGCGCCGACGGTGATCCTGGCGCAGACCGTCAAGGGCTGGACGCTGGGCGCGGGCTTCGAGTCGCGCAACGCCAACCACCAGATGAAGAAGCTGACGGGCGCTCAGTTCCGTACGATGCGCGACCTGTTGGAGCTGCCGATCCCGGACAGCGCACTGGACGCGGACGTGGTCCCGTACTGGCACCCCGGTGAGAATTCGCCCGAGGTGCGGTACCTGCGCGAGCGGCGGGCGGCGCTCGGCGGTCTCGCCCCGGCCCGCAAGGTGGTCGCCAAACCGCTGCCGCTGCCGCCCGACAAGGCGTACAAGGCGCTGGAGAAGGGTTCCGGCACGCAGGAGATCGCCACCACGATGGCGTTCGTGCGGCTGGTCAAGGATCTGATGCGGGAGAAGGAGACCGGCCGCCGCTGGGTGCCGATCGTCCCCGACGAGGCCCGCACCTTCGGCATGGAGTCGCTGTTCCCGTCCGCGGGTCTCTACTCGCCGAAGGGGCAGACGTACGACCCGGTCGACCGCGACCAACTCCTGTACTACAAGGAGGCGAAGGACGGTCAGATCCTCAACGAGGGGATCACCGAGGCCGGTTCACTCGCCGACTTCACGGCCGCCGCGACCGCGTACGCGACGCACGGCGAGCCGATGATCCCGTTCTACATCTTCTACTCGATGTTCGGCTGGCAGCGGACCGCCGACCAGTTCTGGGCGCTGGCCGACCAGCTCGGCCGCGGCTTCGTGATCGGCGCCACCGCGGGCAAGACCACGATGACCGGTGAGGGCCTGCAACACGCCGACGGCCACTCGCACTTGATCGCCTCCACCAACCCGGCGGCGCTCTCGTACGACCCGGCGTTCGCGTACGAGGTCGCGGTGATCGTCCGCGAGGGTCTGCGCCGGATGTACGGGCCCGGCAGCGCCGACGAGGACGCGAACGTCTTCTACTACCTGACGGTCTACAACGAGCCGAAGGTGCAGCCCGCGATGCCCGAGGGCGTCGAGGACGGCATCCTCAAGGGCCTCTACCGCTTCCAGCAGGCGCAGGACCCGGCGGCGGACGCGGCCAGGCTGCAACTGCTGGCGTCCGGCACCGCGATCCACTGGGCGCTGGACGCGCAGCGGATGCTCGCCGAGGAGTGGGGTGTGGCCGCCGACGTGTGGTCCGCGCCGTCCTGGACCGAGCTGCGGCGCGAGGCGCTGGAGTGCGACGCGGCCCGGCTGCGCGGCGAGGAGCGGGTGCCGTACGTGACGCGGGCGCTGGAGGGCGCGCCGGGTCCCGTGGTCGCGGTCAGCGACTGGATGCGGGCGGTGCCCGACCAGATCGCGCAGTGGGTGGAGCAGGACTGGACGTCGGTGGGCACCGACGGCTTCGGCCTGTCCGACACCCGCGACGCGGCCCGCCGCCACTTCGGGGTGGACCCGCGGTCGCTGGTGGTCGCGGCGCTCGCCGCGCTCGCCCGGCGCGGCGACATCAAGCCCGAGACGGTCAAGGAGGCCGCCGAGCGGTACGGCCGGTAAGGCCGATGGCGGACGGGCGCGGTACGCGTGCCGCCCCGTAGCGCCCCGCCCCGTACCGCCCTGCCCCGAACAGCTCTGCCCCGCCCCGAACAGCCCTGGTAAGGCCGCGCGCGGACCCTCCGCACCCCGCGCGGCCGTATCCGTGCCAGTGAATATTCACAGGTTTCGGCAAGTGTTTCCGGCCACCCGCGCGTCACCCGGTGCCACCGGCCGCAGCGGCCCTCCGTACGGCCCGCGAGACCGCGCGCGGCCCGCACCGTACGGGCTGTACGGCGGTACGGGTGCGGCCCGGTGACACGTGAGAGGTGCGTGAATCGGCTACCGCCCGCTCCCGTCCTGGCCGGAAAGAGATTGCGGGCACATACAGCTACCGGCTACGTTCCCTCGGATGCCACCAAATCCCAGCCCTCTGACGGCTCCGACCGCCGAGGATTTCCGCGCCTGGCACCGGGTGCAGTCGGCCGCTCTCGCACACGACCGGCCAGGTGAGCCCGTGCTGTCCGCCACCGCCCTCCAGGCGAAGCTGACGACCACGGGGAACCGCAGCAGGCTGCTGCTGTGGCTGGTGCGCAACGCGAACGAGGAACCGGTGGCCACCGCGACCCTGCGGCTGTTCAACGAACCGGGCCGCAGCCACCTCGCCGAGGTCAGGATGACCGTCCACCCCGCCTACCGGCGGCTGGGCACCGGCTCGCGGCTGCTGTCCACGGTGACCGAGGCGGCGGCCGAGGCGGGCTGCCGCAGCGTGGTCACCGAGGTCATGGCGGGCACCCCGCACGAGGGATTTCTGGCCACCCGCGACTTCCAGCCGGTCCTGCGGCTGACCTGGCAGCGGCTCGCGCTCGACGACGTGCCCGACCGTATCCACAAGCTCCCCGACGTCCCGCACCCCGGCTACCGGCTGACGTCCTGGGAAGGCGTCGTCCCCGACGCGCTCGCCGAGAGCTTCGCGGACGCCCGGCGCGGCATGGACGACATGCCGACCGGCGCCGTGGACTTCGGCGAGGTGCGCTGGGACGTGGACGCGGTCCGCGAGGCCGCCGAGGTGATCGCGCGGCGCGGCGAGCGGCTGCTGACGGTGGCCGCGGTCGACGCGCTCGACGGCTCCGTCGCCGGTTACACCGAACTGGTGATCCCGGCGGAGGGCGCGGGCACCGCCCAGCAGTACGACACGGCCGTGCTCCCCGCGCACCGCGGCCACGGCCTCGGGCTGTGGGTGAAGGCCGAGATGCTGCGCCGGGTACGGGAGGAATTCCCGCAGCTCAGCGCCGTGCAGACGGACAACGCCGACGACAACCGGCACATGCTGGCCCTCAACACCGCGCTCGGCTTCCGGCCGCTGCGCCGCACGGTCGAGTACCAGCTCACCCTCGGTCGGCGCTGACCCCCCGGACCTCGTACAGTGGGCGACCCACCCCGCACGGATGGAGTCCGTAACGACACGGACGCATCCGGGGCACTCCGCGTGCGGGTGCGCGCGGCAACCGGGAAGCTGGACCAGTGATGGACGAGACGGAGTTCTGGGAGATCGTCGACCGTACGCGAGAGGCGGCGGACGGCGATCCGGAGGAGCATGCCGACCTGCTGATCGAGCGGCTGGCCCAGCTCGACCCGGACTCCGTGGTGGACTTCGCCCGGCACTTCGAGACCCGGTTCGTCCGGGCCTTCCGCTGGGACCTGTGGGGCGCCGCCGACATCATGCTGGGCGGCGCGGACGACGAGTCCTTCGACTACTTCCGCTGCTGGCTGATCGGTCAGGGCCGCCATGTCTTCGAGGGCGGTCTGGCCGCACCCGACGACCTGGCCTTCCTCGTCACCGAGTTCGACCCGGAGACGGACGGCGACGCGGAGGATCTGGGCTACGCGGCGGACGAGGCGTACGAGCAGCTCACCGGGGTCCGGCTGCCGGACCTCGAACTCCCGCAGCCGGAGCAGCCGGAGGGCGAGTCGCTGGACATGGACGACGAGCGGGCGATGGCGGAGCGGTATCCGCAGCTGTGGTCGCGCTTCGGCTGAGGGTGCCGGGACGGCCTTCCCGCGGTTGCCGCGACCCGCTCAGACCGCCGTGAGGTCGACCGCCCGGCCCATCAGGACGTCGTCCACGTAGGCGCCGTCCAGCAGGAACTCCCCCGGCAGCACGCCCTCCACGGCGAAGCCGACCGACTCGTAGAGCCGCCGGGCCGGGGCGTTGTGCCCCAGCACCCGCAGGGTGATCCGGACGGCGCCCTGCCGCCGCGCCTCGGCGACGGCGGCGTCCATCAGCTTGCGCGCGACGCCGCGCCCGCGCGCCCAGGTGTCGACGGCCAGACCCTGTATCTGCCGCACATGCGCGTTGCACGCCAGCGCGGTCGGCGGGACCAGCTTGAGATATCCCGCCAGCCGGCCCTCGGCCTCGGCGACCAGGACGTACCGGTGTCCGTCGGGCGAGCCGTAGAAGGCGGCGCCGGGCGCCGGGGCGGGCTGGACGGAGTGCAGCGGGGACCAGGTACGGGCGTCGAGCGCCGCGAGGCCGGAGTCGTCGGCGCGGGTCGCGGGCCGGACGGTCGCTGAGGTCATGCCGGTCACTGTGCCATGGCGCGCCGCCCGCCGACATCGGACGTCCCGGGCCGTCGGCGGGCACAATGCGGATATGCGTATCGCAGTCACGGGTTCCTCCGGTCTGATCGGCTCCGCCCTGTCCCGCTCGCTCGCCGCGGACGGCCACGACGTCGTACGGCTGGTGCGGCGCGCGCCCGTCGGTCCCGCCGAGGTGCGCTGGGACCCGGCCCGCGGCACGGTCGACACCGCGGGTCTCGAGGGCTGCGAGGCGGTCGTGCACCTGGCGGGCGCCGGGATCGGCGACCGCCGCTGGACCGACAGCCGCAAGAAGGAGCTGGTGGACAGCCGGGTGCTCGGCACCGGCGCCGTCGCGCGGGCCGCCGCCGCGCTCGACACCGCGCCGCGGGTCCTGGTCAGCGCGAGCGCCATCGGCGTCTACGGCGACACCGGTGACACGGCCGTCGACGAGGACAGCCCGGTGGGCAGCGGCTTCCTGGCCGAGCTGTGCCAGGAGTGGGAGGCCGCGGCCGATCCCGCCCGCGCGGCCGGCATCCGTACCGTCCACCCCCGTACGGGCCTGGTCGTCGCCAAGGGCGGCGGCGCGTGGGCGCGGCTGTTCCCGCTGTTCAAGGCCGGGCTCGGCGGACGTCTGGGCGACGGGCGGCAGTTCTGGAGCTTCATCGCCCTGCACGACGAGGTGGCCGCCATTCGCTACGCGCTGGACACGGCCGATCTCTCCGGGCCGGTCAACCTCACCGCGCCCGAGCCACTGACCAACCGTGAGATCACCGCCGAGATGGGGCGCGTCCTGCACCGCCCCACCGTGGCCGCGGTCCCGGAGTCCGTCCTGCGCCTGGTCCTCGGCGAACTGGCCCAGGACGTCACCGGCAGCCAACGCGTCCGCCCCAAGCGCCTCTTGGACTCCGGCTTCCGCTTCGCCTTCCCCGAATTCGCCCAGGCCGTGACGGCTGCCCTCGCCGAATAGCCGCCGCCGCGGCGCCTGACGCGGCGGGGCGGCTCGCGGGCCGCGACGGGACGGGACGGAGATGTGGCCGTGCTTGGACGGAGATGCGACCGTGCCGGAGACATTCGGCCGGGGGTGCCGAAAAGCGCTGGATAAGGGCTGGAATAGGCGGGTTGACCCGGCATCAGATGGCTTTGATGAGGGCATGACCTTTACCAGCGTTCTGCGACGCCTCGGGCGTGACGCCGGCGTGAGCGGGGATTCGGACCCGACCTCGGGGAGGGGCACAGTGCTCTCACCAGCACGCCGTGACGTCGCGGGAATCGTGGACGTCGTCGTGATCGGCGCAGGAATATCCGGGCTGTCCGCCGCGCATCAACTCATCGGCGGCGGCCTGTCGGTCACCGTCCTGGAGGCCGCCGACCGGGTCGGCGGCCGAATGGCCACCGACACGGTGGACGGCTTCCGGCTCGACCGCGGCGCTCACCTGCTCAACACGTCCTATCCGGAACTGCGCCGCACGCCGGGGCTGCTGGGGCTGCCGCTGGCGCCGCTCGCGCCCGGCGCCCTGGTCAGAGCCGACGGGCGCGGCTACCGGGTCGGCGACGCGCGCGGCTCCCGTACCGTCCGCGGTTCGGCCCGTGCCCCGATCGGCTCCACGCTGGACCGGGCCCGGCTCGGCACCACCCTCAACCGCCTCGCGGCGACGCCCGCTTCACGGCTCGCCGGCCGCCCCGAGACGACCGCCGCGCGGGCCCTGAGCACCCGCGGTTTCGCGCCGCGGACCGTGGAGGGCTTCGTACGGCCGCTGCTGGCCGCCCTGTTGTGCGACCCGGAGCTGCAAACCTCAAGCCGTTGCGCCGACTTGGTGCTGCGCGGCTTCGCCCGTGGCCGTACGTGCCTGCCCGCGACGGGCGCGGCGTCCGTACCGCAGCGGCTCGCCGCGGGGCTGCCGCCGGGCGCGGTACGCCTCGGCACGCGCGCGGTGCGGGTCGCCGTCAACTGCGTGCAGACCGAGGACGGCACCGAACTGCCCTGCCGGGCCGTGCTGGTGGCGACCGGGGCGCGGGCCGCGGCCGAACTCCTGCCGGGGCTGCGGGTGCCGTCCTTCCACGAGGTCACCGTCCTGCACCACGCGGCGCCCGTCCCACCCGTACGCGAGCCGGTGCTCGTCCTCGACGCCGACCGCATGGGGCCCGTCTCGCACACTCTCCCGGTCAGTGAGATCGACCCGAGCCGGGCGCCGGCCGGGCGTGCCCTCGTCACGTCCGTCGTCCTCGGGCCACCGCCCGACGGGGCGGGCGACAAGACCGTCCGCGCTCACCTCGCCGAGCTGTACGAGACCTCCACCGACGCGTGGGAGCTGCTCGCCGTCCACAACGATCCCGAGGCCGTGCCGGCCATGCCGGCGCCCCACGATTTGCGGCGTCCCGCCCGGCTGCTCGACGGTCTCTACATCTGCGGTGCCCACCGCACCACCAGCACTCCCCAGGGCGCCCTTCTCTCCGCCCGCCGCGCCGCCCACAGCATCCTCCGCGACGCCGTCCCCCACCCCGCCGACACCCCCACCCCCCAGGCCGCCTAGCCCTCCGCCGGGCGGCGAACCCGAAAACAACAGCGTCTGCCTCACTGGGGCCGGTTTTTCCCCCGCGCCACCGGTGGGGGCTTGTCGCGCAGTTCCCCGCGCCCCTTAAAAACCCGTGGCCGGCGTCTGGACGAAAGACGGTGCGCCCCGTCAGGGGCGCGAGGAACTGCGCGAGCAACCCACCACCGGCCGGTGGTCCGGGGACGACCGAACGGCCCCGGCGGGGCGGGTGGTGACCTGCGGGCGCGTTCCCCGCGCCCCTGGCGAGGTGGAGGTCATGGGGCGATCAGCCCCAAGGTGACGGCGCGGTCGCGGAAGGCGCGGACGGCCGCGGCATCGCGATACGGCTCAAGGCGCCGACCGAAGTCCCGCACGTACTCGACGGCGCGAGCCGACCGCATCTCGGCGGCCTGCTGCAAGACCTCGATGCCGAGCGCACAGGCGACGTCCACCTCCCCGAGCCCGAGGCGAGCGGAAGCGAGCACGGTGCGGCAGAAGAGCCGGCTACGGGCGTACGCGGGGGCGCGGAGCTGAAGGGAGCGCTCGGCGTGCTGCGCGGCGGCCCGGTGCAGTTGGAGGTCCCGGTGGCAGTGCCCGAACTCGTCGGCGAGCTGGGCCTCGTCGAAGAAGCGCGCCCAGGAGGGCACTTCGTCACCGGAGCGGGCCGCGCCGAGCGAGCGTTCGGCCCGCGCGAGCGCCGCGGAACACGCGCGGATCTCGCCGAGCAGCCCGTGCCCGCGCGCCTCGGCACTGTGCAGCAGTGCCTGGACGACGGCGGGCGCGCCGGAGCCGACGCCCTGCTGGGCGACCCGGGCGAGCTGGACGGCCTCGCGGCCGTGCCCGAGGTAGACGGCCTGGCGGCTCATGGTGACGAGCACGTAGCCGCCGTAGACCCGGTCACCCGCGGCCTGCGAGAGCCGTAGCGCCTGGACGAAGTAGCGCTGCGCGAGCCCGTGCGCGCCGATGTCGTACGACGTCCATCCGGCGAGCCGGGTGAGGTCGGCGACGGAAGAGAACAGGCGGCGGCCGAGCGCCTCGCCGTAACTGCCGCGCAGCATCGGCTCGGCCTCGTGTTCCAAGTAGCGGACGAGGGCCTGGCGGGCGTGGCCGCCGCCGTACGCGTGGTCGAGGCCGCGGAAGAGGTCGCCGACGGCGCGCAGGGCGGCGATGTCACCGGCCCCGACCTTGGCGCGGGGCGGCCCGGCCTTGGCGGCGAGCCCCGGCCCCGGCGCGGGGCCGGGCGCGGCGGACGGCGGGAGCCCCAGGGGGCCAGGCCCGCGGCTCTGCGCGGGCACCCGTACCGGCGCGGCGTCGGCGCCCCGCGCGACCCTCTCGTCGGCGCGGCCGATCAGCCAGTCGCGGCTGGGCACGACGAGCCCGGCCGCGGTGAAGGCGATCTTCCGCAACTCCGTCTGATTGCCGGTGTCCTTGCGCCACAGGCCACTGACGATGTCCACCGCCTCGTCGGGCGACCCGGCGAATTCGAGGCCCGCGTAGACCGGCGCGCACGCGTCGAGCCCGAGGTCCTGGGCGGACAGCCGGCGGCCGAGCCGTTGGGTGAAGACCTCGGCGATCAGCGCGGGCGTGGTGCCGCGTGGCTGCTGGCCGCGCAGCCAGCGGGTCACCGAGGTCTTGTCGTACCGCAGGTCGAGGCCGTGCTCTATGCCGAGCTGGTCGACCCGGCGGGCGAGCCCCGCATTGGAGAAGCCTGCCTCCGCGATCAGCGAGGCGAGTCTGCTGTTGGGACGGGTCGGGGTTCGCTGCGTGGAACGGTCCGTCATCGGCAGTGCGGTCCACTTCCTGGGACTGGGGAGGTACCGGAACGGCGTGAATGTAACGGCCGGTACCGGGAAGCTCACCGTAAGACCTCGTTATTCGCCCGAATGGGCGATAAGGACCCCCAAGGGTCGGTAAACCTCCCCGATCGGTCGAGAGCGTCGTGCTATGGCACCGCCCTCAAGCCCTGCCCCCGGGCCGGAAGGTCCGGGGGGTTCGGCCGGGAGGTCCCGCCGGAAGGTCCCGCCGGGAGGTTCGGCCCCGCTCGGGCCCCACCGACCCGCCGC
This sequence comes from Streptomyces sp. CBMA29, assembly GCF_014596445.1. Lineage (GTDB taxonomy): Bacteria > Actinomycetota > Actinomycetes > Streptomycetales > Streptomycetaceae > Actinacidiphila. The sequence goes on from NZ_MECL01000158.1 coordinate 12,119, forward strand.
CGTACAGTGGCAGAGGCGCGAAACAAGCACCGCCGGGCACGCAGAGGAGTGGTCATGGGGTTTCCGCAGGACGCCGCGCGGACGGACGAGCTGCGCTTCGTCCACCTGGGGTTCGGGGCCGACGCCGTCGAGTACACCGAGGCGTGGCAGGAACAGCGCCGGGTGCACGCCGCACGCGTCGAGGACGAGATCCCCGACACCTGCCTGCTCCTCGAACACCCCCCGGTCTACACGGCGGGACGCCGTACGACCGACAGCGAGCGCCCGCTGGACGGCACCCCCGTGGTCGACGTCGACCGCGGCGGCAAGATCACCTGGCACGGCCCCGGCCAGCTCGTCGGCTACCCGATCGTGAAGCTGCCGCGCCCGGTCGACGTGGTCGCGCACGTACGCCGTCTGGAGGAGGCGCTGATCAGGACGTGCGCCGAATTCGGTCTGGAGACCACGCGCGTGGAGGGCCGCAGCGGGGTGTGGGTCCTGGGCGACCCGGTGGCGGACCGCCCGGCGGTCAGCGGCCTGACCCTCGACCTCGCCCCGCGGGTGGAAGCGGGCTCCTCCTCCCCGAGGGGGGGCGAGGTGGGCCCCTCCTCGTCGAAGGGGGGCGAGGAGGGAGAGTTCGACCCGCGGCTGAACGGCCCCGAGTACGCGCCCTCCAACGCCGGACAGCGCCGCGAGGACCGCAAGCTCGCCGCGATCGGCATCCGCGTCGCCAAGGGCGTGACGATGCACGGCTTCGCGATGAACTGCGACCCGGACAACACCTGGTTCGACCGGATCGTGCCCTGCGGCATCCGCGACGCGGGCGTCACTTCGCTCTCCAACGAACTGGGCCGCGACATCGGCGTCACCGAGGTGCTGCCGGTGCTGGAACGGCACCTGGCGGATGTCCTGGGCGCGGTCGTACCGCTGCCGCGGGCCGTATAGCCGGGGCCGGTGGCCGTACCGCCGAGCCTCGGCGGTAGCAGGTTCCCGGCCGGGAATGCGGCTACGACACGGCTGGTTGCTTCCAGAGGAAGCCGCACGGATCAAGCCGTACGAATCACGGGCGTACTCTGGTGTTCGCCGAAGAATCGAAGCTTTAGGGAGCCGGTCGTGTCCGCAGTCGCACCCGACGGACGCAAGATGCTGCGCCTGGAGGTCCGCAACAGCCAGACCCCCATCGAGCGCAAGCCCGAGTGGATCAAGACCCGCGCCAAGATGGGCCCCGAGTACACCCAGATGCAGAAACTCGTGAAGAGCGAGGGGCTGCACACGGTGTGCCAGGAGGCCGGCTGTCCCAACATCTACGAATGCTGGGAGGACCGCGAGGCGACCTTCCTCATCGGCGGCGACCAGTGCACCCGGCGCTGCGACTTCTGCCAGATCGACACCGGCAAGCCGCAGGCGCTCGACCGTGACGAACCGCGCCGCGTCGGCGAGTCCGTCGTCACGATGGACCTCAACTACGCCACGATCACCGGTGTCGCCCGCGACGACCTGGAGGACGGCGGCTCCTGGCTGTACGCGGAGACCGTCCGGCAGATCCACGCCATGACGGCGGCGCGCGAGGCCGGCCGCACCAAGGTCGAACTGCTCATCCCCGACTTCAACGCCGAGCCCGCGCAGCTCGCCGAGGTCTTCGGCTCCCGCCCCGAGGTGCTCGCGCACAACGTCGAGACGGTGCCGCGGATCTTCAAGCGGATCCGCCCCGGCTTCCGCTACGAGCGCTCGCTCGAAGTGATCACCCGCGCCCGCGAGGCCGGTCTGGTCACCAAGTCCAACCTGATCCTGGGCATGGGCGAGGAGCGCGAGGAGATCAGCCAGGCGCTCCAGGACCTGCACGACGCGGGCTGCGAGCTGATCACCATCACGCAGTACCTGCGGCCGTCCGTACGGCACCACCCCGTGGAGCGCTGGGTGAAGCCCGCGGAGTTCGTGGAGCTGAAGGAGGAGGCCGAGGAGATCGGCTACGCGGGCATCATGTCCGGGCCGCTGGTCCGCTCCTCGTACCGCGCCGGGCGGCTCTTCCAGCAGGCCGTCGACAAGCGGCTGCGGGAGGGCGAGCGGCTGGCCATGGGGCCGGTGGCGGCGCCCTCCGTATGACCCCGGCCGTGACCCCCGTCACGGCCCTGTTCCGACCCTCGTCGTGTGAGTCCGCTCACCGCCGACGACGCCCCGCCGGGCGAGTGACCTGGCGGGGCGCCGTGCTGCCGGACTGAGGCTTTCATGCGAGATTGACCGAGTGGTCACCGCCTGGTAACACATTGTGGCGACCCTGGTGTCACGCACTTCGCTCTTCCGGTTCCCCGCGCTTGCCGCAGCACGTTCTGCGTCATGACGCGGAGCGCCGCCCCGCACCTTCCTGCTCTCAGCTCCCAGCTCTCAGCTCTCAGCTCTCAGCTCTCAGCCGCATATGAGGGGGACGCCATGCCGTCCGAGTCCGTGCACATCCGTCCGGCCCTGGCGCTGCGCGCCGTGGAGTCCTTTCTGCTGCGCGGCGGGCAGCAGACAGCCCGCCGTAACGCCTGGGCAGCCGTCGTCGAGGACCGCCGCAGGGCCCGGGACCGGCGGGAGGCGCAGCACGAGATGGACGCCCTTGTGAGCGCCGCACGGGGAAGCGCCCTCAACGACTGAACGGGCACCCCCCTCGCGTATCCTGAGCGGCATGGCGAGGAAGGAAACACCCGAGAACCCCGAGAATTCTGGACGACTGAAGCAGATCGTCCAGACCTACAAGATGACCAGGCAGGCCGACCCCAAGGTCGGGCTTGTCGTTGCGGCTGTGGGAATCGTCACCTTCGGTGTCATCCTCGCCCTCGGCTTCTTGATCGGTCACCCCATCTACGCAGGCATCCTTGGCTTCCTGCTGGCCTTCCTCGCGATGGCGGTCATCTTCGGCCGCCGGGCCGAGAAGGCCGCGTTCGGGCAGCTCGAAGGCAAGCCGGGCGCCGCCGCGGCCGTTCTGCAGAATGTCGGACGCGGCTGGACCGTCACCCCGGCCGTCGCGATGAACAAGAGCCAGGACGTGGTGCACCGCGCCGTCGGCAAGGCCGGTGTCGTCCTGATCGGTGAAGGCAACCCGCACCGCGTGAAGGGCCTGCTGGCCGCCGAGAAGAAGAAGGTCAACCGGGTCGTCTTCGACGTGCCGGTGCACGACTTCATCGTCGGCAACGGCCCGGACGAGCTGTCGCTGAAGAAGGTGCGTACGACGCTGCTGAAGCTGCCGCGCGTGCTGTCGGGCCCGAAGACGACCGAGGTGAACGACCGGCTGCGGGCGCTCGGGGATCTGATGAGCAACATGCCGATCCCGAAGGGCCCGATGCCCAAGGGGATGCGGATGCCGAAGGGCCGCTAGGGCCGCTAGGGCCGCTAGGGCCGACGAACGGAGAGGGGTTCAGGGGACGACGTCCCCTGAACCCCTTTGTCAGATCCGCACCTGCACGGACTTGGCGGCCTTGTCGTGCAGGCCGCGGGTGTCGCGGTCCCAGATGACGGCGGGGACGACGAGCAGCAGCAGCGCCGTACGGATGACGACGGCGACGGCTCCCAGACGGCCGCCGTCGAGGCGTACGACGCGCAGGCCCATCAGCCGCTTGCCCAGGGTGGTGCCGACGGTCAGCAGCAGGACGACGCTGACCACGCCGAAGACGACGAGTGTCCAGGTATTGGACTTGCCGGCGTCACGGTGCGCGATCAGGCCGTATGCGATCAGCAGGCAGAGGAACCAGTCGATGAACAGCGCCACGACGCGGCGCCCCACCGGCGCGATGGAACCCGGCCCGTTCTCCGGCAGTCCGAGGCGCTGCCCGCGGTAGCCGAACTCCACGCCCATCTGCTCGGCGGCGGCACCCGGGCCCGACAGCCACGATCCGATTGCATCCCTGTTGTCCACCCGTCCACGGTAACCCGGCGCCGTCCGCGGCCCTACAGCGCGGTCGCGGACGGCGCCTTGCGGACGGCCACCCGTACGGCGCTGCCCGGGTGTCGCCCCGGCGTCGCGGTTAACGCCTCGGAAACAAATGGGTCATGCTGGAGAAATCCCTGATCCCTATGGTCGGGGCAGTGTGCGCCACCGCACTGGCGCGCCTCGAGTTGCCAACCCGACCCGTGGGGCCGGGCCTAGGAGGAGTGGGATGTTCCAGAACGCCGACGACGTCAACCGGTTCATTACGGACGAGGACGTCAAGTTCGTCGACGTCCGGTTCTGTGACCTGCCCGGCGTCATGCAGCACTTCACGGTCCCGGTCTCGACGTTCGACCCGACCGATGAGCTTGCTTTCGACGGCTCGTCGATCCGCGGCTTCCAGGCCATCCACGAGTCGGACATGGCGCTGCGCGCCGACCTCTCGACGGCCCGCGTGGACCCGTTCCGCCGGGACAAGACGCTCAACATCAACTTCTTCATCCACGACCCGATCACCGGCGAGGCGTACAGCCGTGACCCGCGGAACGTGGCGAAGAAGGCCGAGGCGTACCTCGCCTCCACCGGCGTCGCCGACACCGCGTACTTCGGCCCCGAGGCCGAGTTCTACGTCTTCGACAGCGTCCGCTTCCAGACCTCGGCGAACGAGTCCTTCTACCACATCGACTCCGAGGCCGCGGCCTGGAACACCGGTGCGGTCGAGGACAACCGCGGCTACAAGGTCCGTTACAAGGGCGGCTATTTCCCGGCCCCGCCGGTCGACCACTTCGCCGACCTGCGCGCCGAGATCTCCCTCCAGTTGGAGGCATCTGGCCTCCAGGTCGAGCGCCAGCACCACGAGGTGGGCACCGCGGGCCAGGCGGAGATCAACTACAAGTTCAACACGCTGCTCGCCGCGGCCGACGACCTGATGCTCTTCAAGTACATCGTGAAGAACGTCGCGTGGCGCAACAACAAGACCGCGACCTTCATGCCCAAGCCGATCTTCGGTGACAACGGCTCCGGCATGCACGTCCACCAGTCGCTGTGGCAGGGCGGCACGCCGCTCTTCTACGACGAGCAGGGTTACGCGGGCCTGTCCGACATCGCCCGCTACTACATCGGCGGCATCCTCAAGCACGCGCCGTCGCTGCTCGCCTTCACCAACCCGACGGTGAACTCGTACCACCGCCTGGTCCCCGGCTTCGAGGCCCCGGTCAACCTGGTCTACTCGCAGCGCAACCGGTCCGCCGCGATGCGCATCCCGATCACGGGTTCCAACCCGAAGGCCAAGCGCGTCGAATTCCGCGCCCCGGACCCGTCCTCGAACCCGTACCTCGCCTTCTCCGCCCTCCTCCTCGCGGGCCTCGACGGCGTCAAGAACAAGATCGAGCCCGCCGAGCCGATCGACAAGGACCTCTACGAGCTCGCCCCCGAGGAGCACGCGGGCGTCCCCCAGGTCCCGACCTCCCTCCCCGCCGTCCTCGACGCCCTCGAGGCCGACAACGAATACCTCCAGGCCGGCGGCGTCTTCACCTCCGACCTGATCGACACCTGGATCGACTACAAGCGCACCGCCGAAATCGCCCCGATCCAGCTCCGCCCGCACCCCCACGAGTTCGAGCTGTACTTCGACATCTAAACCGCGGGTGCCGCCTACGTGCGGCAACCCATGCCGGATGCGCTGGAGCCCCGCCACCTCCCCTGCCGGAGTGTGACGGGGCTCCCGCGCGTCGCCCAACTGTGTGCCTGCCGCGGGTCACCGTCCCGCAGCCCGCGTTCATGGGGGGTCTTGTCGGCGTTGGCCGCAGCCCCCCTGCCGCCACGCCATCGGGTGGCGCGGCTCAGCCACGCGGGTGACAGCGGGCGCTGCGGGCTGCTGCTGGGCGGGGCCGGTGCGCCAGGATCAGTGCCGCCACCGTCTCCGGCGGGCTGCGCATCGACCACGGCTGTTCGAGGAGTCCCATCCCATGCGTTCACGCGTCATCGCCATCATGGCCGCAGCGGCCGCGGCCACCGCGGCACTCGCGCAACCCGCCCACGCCGCCCCGGTCGTCGACGGGGTCTACCGTTTCGCGGCGCTCAAGGACGGCATGTGCCTGATCTGGCCCAAAACGAAGGCGAGCATCGGCATGGTGTCGCTGGGCGCCTGCACGGACACCGCCTCCACCTCGGCGAACTGGCAGGTACGGCAACGCCCCAACGGAACCATGGAAGTCTCCACACCGGGCTCGGCCCCGCGCACCTGCCTGAACCTGACGACGGACTACCACGTAAAGGTCACCGACAACTGCTCCGACACATACGCCGAGTGGACCGTCTCCTACGGCTCCGCAGGCCCCGACAGCGTCGTCTGGGCCGACATCGAGCACACCCCCAGCGATCACTCCAACTCATGGGGAAAACTCGTCGACAGCCCAGACGTCACCGGCCGAATCGTGGTGCGGCAAGCCCCCATCGACCCCCACTACTGGGCACTGCAGCCGGCCAGCTAGGACCTTCAGCCCGATCACCCTGGCGAGGACCGATTGCACGGAATAAGGCCAGCGGGCCAACTTGGTTGGTGCGCCAACGATTCCGCGGGGGCCCGTCTCAGCGATGTACTGAGCGAGGTCGAAGACGAGGCTGTCGTCGATGGCGTCCAAGTTCGCCACGTGTACTTCCAAGCCGTGGGCCTTGAGCAACCGCCCAGCAGGATTGCGCCAGTTGGTTGGAGCGCCGGTCCGCGGGGAAGTCGGGGTTCAGCCGGATGATCGCCGTGCCGGTTCAACGGTCGTCCGTCGACACGACCGCCGATCGCGATGCCGATGGACGTGAACTCCAATAAGAACGACTGAGCCACACGCCTTCTCGTCTCGCTCGGTGCAGTATCAGGTCCGTGCGCTCGTCGCTGTGGAGCGGAGGATCTGCGCCACGGCACTCGATCGTATTCCACGGACGTGAAGGGGCCAGGCGGTAGGTGCGTCGGATACGAGAGCGTTTTCGTCTCTGACCTGTAGATCGGTAGCGACCTCGAACCAGACGATCTTGCCGGAGGGACACGGTGTGACGTCCCAGTCCGCGGCCAGAGCCTCCACTAGTTGCAGCCCTCGCCCGGACTCGTCATCCGCTCCGGCCTGCCGACGCTGCGGCAGATCGTCCGCGCAGTCGGTTACTTCGACTCGTACACGGATCCGTGTCCACCGGACGCATACCGCACACGGTGCGCGGGAGTACGTGACGGCGTTGGCGATGACCTCGTCGGCGAGCAGCGCCAGGTCGGCCAAGACGCTCTCGGAGACCGAGACGCTCGAACGACGCACCACATCCACTACCTGTCGACGAGCCTCTACGACGCCTTGGGCCGTGGGCAACACCCTGAAGTCGAAAGGTTCAGGATCGCCCTTGAAATTGGGCATGTGAGTCTCACTTCGCTTCCTGTCCCCGCCCTTTTCGGCGGGCCTCCATAGCTTCTGGCCCGGACCGGACTCTGCGTCCACCAGAGCTGCCGCTATCGCCGCAAGCAACTCATCGGCGAAGACAAAGGCTCGGCCCGAAGCAGGCGCGGTGAGCCAGTAGGGGCCTGGCGGCGCAGAGCGATCCGCGGGCGGGAGAGGAAGACTTTCCGCCGGACTGTGTACACAGATGCCGGGAATATTCCGGCCAGTTACAGATCCGGTTGGCACAAAAAAGTACAGCGCCTTTTCAGCGGGGCTCACCAGCACCGGGCCCGGTCTGCGCAGCCTCCTGAGCACAGCGAGACCGATAAACCTGGCAACACGTATAGCGTCTCGGGCTTTCGTGGTGCGCCGGGGCATAGTCGCCTCTCCCGCACGTCGTGGCGACGTGCACTTCAAGGTTGGGGGAGGCGGTGACGCATCGCCCGGACTCTCAGTCCGGTTGGACCTTCAGTCCGGATCGGAGAACGCCTACATGCCTGTCAGGCCCTGGGAGCCGAAGTGATCCACTCGACTGTCTTCTCGGTGTCGGTGAGATCGGGCAGGACTCGCGAAGCGCCGGCGTTGCGCAGGTCCTGCTCCGTGCTTCGGCCGGTGGCAACGGCGATAACCGGCACGTTGACGGCCAGGGCCGCCTGGACATCGGCTGGAGTGTCGCCCAGCAGGACGATGTCGGCGGGCGAGACGGTGCGGCCGAAGTGCTCGGTGGCGCGTCGCATGGCGATACGTACGAGGTCAGGCCGCTCGTCCGCGTCATCTCCGTAGGCGCCGATCTCCCAGACGATGTGCTGGTCGAGGCCGAAGGTGGCCAGTTTGATCTCCGACACCGGCCGGATGTTGCCGCTCACCACCGTCTGGACGACACCGGGTACGTCGGCGAGGCGGTCAAGAAGGGTAGCGGCTCCAGCGAGCGCGTGCCCCCGCGCGCGCAGCTCTGCCGCGTGCGCGATGTGCGCGTCCGCCAGAGCCTCGGCGAAGCGTTCGAAATCGCTCCTGCCCGTGACCAGACCGTGCAGCTTCGCGGTCTCCCGGAAGATGACGGGCTCGGTAATGCCGTCGATCTTCGCCTGCTCGCGCATCTCCAGTCCGGTCGCGCGCCGGAAAGCCTGGGCGGACAGCTCACGTCCCACTCCCCGGGTGTCCATGAGCGTGTGATCGATGTCCCACAGCACGATCCGCTCAAAAACCATCTGCACAAACCTCCTTGAGGCCCCGCCTCCGTTGGTCACGCGATCATGGCGAGCCGCGTACGCCCAGACCTTACGGGTCTACCCTCGGTACACCGCACCACGGAGCGAAGGAGCGGCCACCGTGGAATCAGATCGACTCATCGGGCAGCGCATCCGCGAGCACCGCGACAGACAGGGCCGGAATCAGAGCGTCGTGGCCGGCCTGTGCGGAATCAGCGAGGACTATCTGTCCCGAATCGAGCGGGGCAAGAAGACGCCCACGCTGCCGGTCCTGATGGCCATCTCCCGTGAGTTGCGTGTTCCCGTAGCCGTTCTCCTTGGTGATACTTCGGCTCCTGAGACGACCTCACATGAGTCTTTCATCGAACAGGACGTCGCTCAGGCTCTGCTGGGGTACGCAGACGGCCACAACCGACCGTTGCTGTCGCCCAGCGCGTTACGCAAGGCGGTAGAGGGCGCCTGGCGCACCTGGCAGACGAGCAAGACGCGGTTCACCGACGCCTCTGCCGTGCTGCCCTGTCTGATCACCGACGTGGAGAACGCGGTCCGTTTCCACCGGACGGGCACGGACATTGAAGCGAAGCGCGAAGTTCTGCGGTGCGCCGCGGATCTCTACTTCCTTCTCCGGTCCTACTGCCGCCGTACTGGTCGCGGTGACCTCTCGTTGATGGTGGCCGATCGCGGCATGCGGGCCGCGGAGGACGCCGACGATCCCCTACGAATTGCAGCCGCCCAATGGAACTTGGGTCACATATTGCTGGGCACCGATGAGCCGGAAGCCGCCGCAGAGGTGGCAGCGCGCGGCATCGAACGACTTGTCAGGACCCCACAAGCGAATACTGCCGCGATGGTCGGCGCTCTTCACCTCGTGGCCGTTGTCGCAGACTGCCGGCGCAAGAACTTCTGGGCCGCTCGCGACAGGCTTCGCGAGCAGGCGGCACCGCAGGGTGAACGCGTAGGCGACGGCAACGTCCTCCACACCGTTTTCGGCCCGACGAATGTGGCGCTGCACGCGGTCTCCCTCGACATGGAGGCAGGTGAATCAAGCGCCGCCCTAAATCTGGCCGACAGCATCGACACCAACGGCCTCCCCCTGGAACGCCAGTTCACCTTCCAGCTTGAGGTCGCCCGTTGTTGGGACCTCCGCAAGGAAGACGCCGCCGTGCTGGTGCACCTGCTGGACCTCGAAGAGTTGGCGCCGGAGGATCTCGCGCGAAGCCCGCTGGCCAGGCAGATGATCACCGATCTACGCAAGTGCGTCCGGGCGACCTACCGGAAGCAGGTTGTCGGACTCGCCGAGCGGGTCGGGGTTCACTGACTCCGGACTGCTGGTCCACCCGGACCAGCAGTCCGGGTTGAGCCTCTGACCCGGCCCTAGCATCCATGGCACGTCGTTGTGGACGCAGCGGGAAGGGCGACAACCATGCGTAAGAATAGCCCGATTGCACGAGCAGTCGGGTTATCCGAGCAACTCAAATTCGCGACCGGCACATTCTTTTGAGTGGACTGCTGTCCAACGTGGCGTTTCCGGCGCATGGCACCCACACAACCAGGTGCCCCGAAAACGAAATACCTTGCTCGTACTTACGGAGACAATCATCAACCAGGTTCGCAACTCTACAGTCATGACCGCCGACGACAACGGTCGTCGGCAGCCCGCGCCCTGGAGTACGCCGGGAATATGGACGATCACCACGGTCAACGGCTTTGCGGCATCGGGCTATTTACCCGATTGGGCTGAGGACGATCCCAGCGAGGTCGACGTTCCCATGGACGCGCTCTCGATGCGGCTCACGGAGATCGGCCACCGCGTCCTGTACGACGGCCAAATGGTGAACATCGCGACCATGCCGTCTGCACAAGAGGTTGAGGAGGAGGCCGTCTTCGAAGCCGCCATCGACTGCAACCCATATAGTCCGGACCCCGTCCAGCGCGAACCGGTCGTCAACATCCACGTCGTTCCCGGACGGTGGATTCCCGGCCTCGATCCCGCGGGCGTTGCTGCTGTAGCTGCGAAGCTCCACGCTCAAGCCGACCTCCTCACTGCCGTGGTGCGCCCCGCACTCATCGCCGCCCGTGAGGACTGGGCCGCTCACCATCCCGGCAGGAGCTGAGCGCCTTGCCGAAGCCCACGGTCACACCGAGAGGAAATCCCCGTATGGACGGCGTTCCCGCCATGACGCCCAAGATCGACCATGCCCCCGAGGCGGAGCAGCGATTGCGCGAGGCGTTGGTGCAGCAGCTCGTCGAGCTCGGTGCGGCGCGCAGCCCGAGGGTGATGGATGCCTTCCGCATCGTCCGTCGGCACTTGGCCACCCCGGATGCGGACATGGCCAGGACGTACCAGGCTGAAGTCGCGACGGTGACCAAGACGGACGAGTACGGAGTGGACGTCAGCTCGGTGTCCGCTCCGCGCGTCCAGGCCATGCAGATCGAGCAGGCCGATATCGAACCGGGCATGACCGTGCTGGAGATCGGCTCCGGCGGTCCGAACGCGGCCTATCTCGCGGAGATGGTCGGTGAGAGCGGCCGGGTCGTCACCATGGACATCGATCCGGAGGTGACGGACCGTGCCACGGCGTTCCTGAAGGCCACCGGCTACCGGAACGTCAGCGTCGTCACTGCGGATGCGGAGCACGGAGCGCCGGACCACGCACCGTTCGACCGGATCGTCGTCACCGTCCAGGCCGCGGACGTCCCGTCGGCCTGGATCCAGCAGCTCCGTGAGGGCGGACGCCTCGTCGTACCGCTACGGATGCGTGGCATGACGCGCACGGTCGCTTTCGTACGCCACGGCGACCACCTCGTCAGCGATGGATTCGAGCTGTGCGGATTCGTACCCATGCAGGGCGTCGGAGAGAACCGGGTCCGCTTGGCGGTTCTTCATGACGAGCAAGGCGAAGAGATCGGTCTGCGCCTGGACGGGCACCCCGAGCCGGACACCGCCGCTCTCGCCAAAGCCCTGGCGGCGCCGCGGACCACCGAGTGGTCGGGGGTGACGCTGGCCGGTGACGAGTCCAACGAACACCTGGACCTGTGGCTGACGACCGCGCTCGACAACCTCCCGCTGCTGGCCGCGAAGCCTGAGGCGCGTGCGCGCGGCCTCGTCGCTTCGGCCTCGCCTCTCGGGATCCCGACGCTTGTCGACGGCGGCAGTTTCGCCTATCGAACGGTGCGCGCCACCGACGTCGAGGACCGCTACGAGTTGGGCGCGGTCGGGCACGGGCCACAGGGTCGGCAGCTCGCCGAGCGCCTCGTCGAGGAGATCCGCGTCTGGGACCGGGACCACCGTAGCGACCGGGCGCAGATCGAGGTCTACCCGGCGGGCACGCCGGACGACCGGCTTCCCGCCGGCGGTCGCCGCGTCGAGCGGCGGCACTCGCGGGTCACGATCACCTGGCCGTAGCCAACCGGGCAACGGCAGGGCAGCACATCCCTACAACCTCATTGAGGAGAGCGAGATGGCAGCGCAGATCACTCACACGTCCGGCACCGTCCTCAAGGCGGCGACCGATTTCCGCGCGGACGGCGGGGACTTCGACTTGAACATCGAGACGATCGACTCGGCTCCGGTCCTCGGCTGGTTGTTGAACGACACCAGCGACAACTGCACGTCCACGTGCAACTCGGCGTGCTCGAACAGCACCTGTATCGGCGGCTGATCCGGCCGAAGGCCAACCCCGCGGTTGACAAAGCATCGGGGCGAGCGAGCCCGAGATCGGCTCCCTCGCCCCCGGACCCCCGGGAGCCCGCGATCGGAAGGAGCACGGATGTATCAACAGATTGACGCGGGCATGATCAGAATGTCGGTCTTTCCGCTCACCTCGACGACGCCTTCCTGGCCCGGCGAGAGCGCCACCCTCGAACAGATTCGTACGTGGCTGAAGGAAGTATGGGCGGACGTCCCTCGCGCGGAGGCGATCGGCCACGCGGCGCCGCTCCTCACGAGCGCGGTTCGCACGGCGATCGACGGCACGGCACGCCCTGCGCGCCTGCGGCGGACCGGGCGGGCAGCGGCCCGCTATCTGGTGAGAATGCGGTACCGAGCCACCCCTTTCGGACTCTTCGCCGGCTCGACCACCGTGTCCTTCGGCCAGGAGGCACATGTTCATCGGGGCAGTCGTCACCGCGCCTACGCCTGCGCCGACGCCACCTGGCTGCACGAGATCACCGCAGCCCTGGAGCACGACCCGGCCGTGCTACCGCGTCTCACGGTCGTGACCGACCCGACCTGCACCGTGCGCGGGGCCCGGATCGTCGTCGCGCACCAACCCGGTACGGACGGGCCGACCGACACCAGCCTGCGGCGGACTCGCGCTGCCGAGACGGCGCTCGGGATCGCCCGCTCCCCCGTCCAGGTCCGCGACCTGGTCGACAAGCTCCACGCGGGCTACCCCGATACGCCGAAACCGGTCGTCCAGGAAATGGTGCGCGACCTCGTCTCGCACCGGGTACTGCTGACCGGTCTCCAACCGCCGATGACGTGTACGGACACGCTGGGCCACCTGATCGCGCGTCTCGACGAGGCCGGTGCTACGACGAGGACTGCTCAACTCCGCCCGATCCAGCGGCTTCTGCACCTGCACGACCACGCGTCCACCGAGGACCAGCCGCGCCTGCGGGCGGAGGCAGCCGAAGCGATGACCGCGATCACCCGCGGCACCGCGAGCCCGCTCATGGTCAATGTCCGCCCGGACTGCGACGTCGTCCTGCCGGATGAGGTCGCCCGCGAGGCGGAGCGCGCCTTGGCGGTGATGGCCCGCATCACGCCGTATCCACAAGGCTCTCCCGCGTGGAGCGACTATCGGGCGCGGTTCCTGGAGCGCTACAGCATGGGCAGCGTCGTTCCTGTACGTGAACTGACCGACCCCGACACCGGGTTGGGCTTCCCCGTCGGCTTCCGGGGCACCGTGCTGCCCCGCCCCGTACTCGCGACGACACCGCGCGACGAACATCTCCTCGCGCTCGCCCAGGACGCCGCGCTCACCGACAAGCGCGAGATCGTTCTCACCGACGGGGACATGGAAGCCCTGTCCCTCGGCGAACCCGCCCAAGTCCCCGCTCACGTCGAGTTGTGCTTCAGCGTGCTCGCACTGTCCGCCCGCGCGTTGACCGAGGGCCGCTTCAACCTCTCCACCGTCGGCCTGTCGCTGGCCGCCGGTACCCTGACCGGCCGTTTCCTGCCCATGCTGGAACCCGCCGAACTCGCCCAGGTGGCGGCCGGTTATACCGCGCTGCCGACGCTGACCGACGGCGCGGTGCGGACACAGATCTCCGCACCGCCGCTGAAACGCCAGACGCACAACGTCGGCCGCGCGCCCCTCCTCGCACCCGAGGCGCTGTCCGTCGGGGAGCACAACCCGGACGCCACGCTCGGCCTTGACGACCTGGGGGTCACCGCCGATTCCGCACAGCTCTACCTCGTCTCCCTCTTGTCCGGGCGGATCATCGAACCGACCGTGATGAACGCCGTCGAGCTGAGCACCGCGACCCATCCCCTGGTGCGCTTCCTCTCCGAGCTGCACCGTTCCCACGCCGCGATCCTCATCCCCTTCGCCTGGGGCGCTGCGGCCCGACTCCCGTTCCTACCGGAAGTCCGCTACGGCCGCACCATCCTGTCCGGCGCCTGCTGGCGGCTGCACGCCCGCGACGTGACCGAGCCACGGGAATGGACGAAGCACTTCACCAACTGGCGTATTCGATATGGCGTCCCCCGCACTGTGACCGTCGGTTCCGACGACAAGCAGCTCCGCCTCGACCTCGACCTCGCCGCCGATCGTGACCTCCTGCGAGCCGAGGTCGACCGTCATGGCACCGTCGTTCTCCACGAAGCGCCGGAGGAGAGCGCCTTCGGTTGGATCGGTCACGCACACGAAGTGACCGTGCCGTTCGCCGCCAACCAGCAACCCGTGCCACACCCGACTCGCGGTGCCACGTATGTACGCGAGGCCGCGCGGATACCGGGCTCCACGGACTGGGCCTATCTGAAGGTCTACGGCAGCGAGGCACGCGTCCCGGATGTGCTGACGGCCCATCTACCCCGGCTGCTGGCCGAGTTGGAGAACATCACGGAGTCGTGGTTCATCCGCTACGCGGACCCCGACGCGCACCTACGGGTCCGGCTTCGCCTGGCCGCGACCGACGCGTTCGGCCCGGTTACACGAGAGGTGGCCGCGTGGGCGGCTGAGCTGAGCGAAGAGGGTCTGATCCACCGTGTCCAATGGGACACCGACCAACCCGAGACCGGCCGCTACGGCACCGGCGCCGCGCTCGCCGCCGCGGAGACGTACTTCGCCGCCGATTCAACCGCCGCCCTGGCGCAGATGCGGCTCGCCGTACCGGCCGACCTGCGTCCCGGCGTCACTGCGGCGTCGTTCGTGGACATCGCCAGCGGCCTTCTCGGCTCGCGGTCAGCCGGGCGTGACTGGCTGATACGGCACCTGCCACGCAGCGACGCCGCGCCGGCTCCTCGCCCCGCGCAGGCTCTCGCTCTGCGACTGACCGATAGCGACGGCCCGAGGGCGGTCCTGGGTGGTCTCGCCGGAGGCGATGCCGTGGGGAGTACCTGGACGGAGCGGCGCGAGGCCCTCGCCCGCTATCGCCAGGCACTCGACGCTCAGGGAATCACCCCCTCCACCGTCCTGCCGTCCCTGCTCCACATGCACCACAACCGCGTCGCAGGCATCGACCTCGACGCCGAGGCCACCTGCCGCCGCACGGCCCGCGCCGCAGCTCTGTCCTGGATCACTCGTTCCCAAGGAGTACCTCGGTGACCACCGCCCCGTCCGGCACCGACGCCTCGCTGTCTGCTCGGCAGTCCTTCGCACACGGTCCCCTCGGTACCGCCTTGCTGGCCGTCGAGCGGGCACGCCGCGGTACCGGCGACTGGCACGACGTGCACCGCGTACTTGGCGAGATCGGCCCGCTGATGGGCGGACCTGACGCAAACCTCTTCCTCGGCGCCCCGGCAATGGCCTTCGTCCTCCACCTCGCCGCCGACGGCACGAACCGATACGGCGGCGCACGGCGCACCCTCGACGGCATCGTGACCACCCACACGCATCAGCGCCTGGCCGCGGCACACGCCCGTATCGACGCCGGACGGTCCCCGTCGTTCGCGGAGTACGACCTGTTCCGCGGGCTGACGGGCATCGGCGCCCTGCTCTTGCTCCGGTCGCCCAACAGCCCCGAACTCAATAGCGTCCTGGAGTACCTCGTACGCCTCACCGAGCCCGTCGTCGACTCCGCCAGCGGCGAGTCCCGGCCCGGCTGGTGGGTCGCACACGCCCCGGCCAGCGACCCGACGGCCACCCCCGGCGGACACGCGAACGCGGGCATGGCGCACGGCATTACCGGCCCCCTTGCTCTCCTCGCCCTGGCCAAACGCGCGGGCGTCACCGTGGCCGGGCACGACGGCGCCATGGTCCGGATCTGCCGGTGGCTCGACCGGATTCGCCAGAGCGACCACGGTGGTCTTCGCTGGCCGCGATGGATCAGTGCCAGTGGGCCCGCTCCAGCTCTCCCGTGTACGCCGTCGTGGTGCTACGGAACTCCAGGACTCGTTCGCGCACAGCAACTCGCGGCCATCGCTCTTGGCGACAATGATCGCAAACGGATGGCTGAACGGGCGCTGCTCCGCTGTCTGACCAATCCGTCCGAACTCTCCAGGGTCGCCGACCGCGGTCTGTGTCACGGCGTCGGCGGCGTCCTCCGGACCGTCCAGCGTGTCGCAGAGGACGCCGACGACCCGACTGCTTTCGCCCGCCACCTCGGCCCCCTCGCCGTCCGGTTCCTGATGGCCGAGACTCCGCAGGAAGGCGGATTCCTGGTCGGAAGAGCCGGAGCCGTCCTCGGCTTCCAGGACGCCGAATGCGGCGCCGCGCCCCAGGGTCGGTGGGACGCCTGCCTCCTCCTGGCCTGAGAGGAAGCAGCGTGCCCCAGGACACGAACCGCACGGAGGACGCCGTCCTGGCCGTCCTCGGCGGGATCCCCGTAGCCGAAGCCGCCCGAGCAGCTCACACCACGCCCGGCCGCCTCTCCGAAGCGATCAAGCACTACCGCGCCGCAGGCCGAGCCTCCCTCGACGCCCAGCCCTCCACCTGGCAGCAGGTCAACATCCGCTTCGCCGACTACCCCATGGCCGAACGCGCCTTCCACGCCTACCTCCTGCCCGCCCTGCTGTCCGGGCCCGTGGGCGCCTGGTGGTTCGTACGCAAGCACCCCCACTGGCGGCTGCGTTATCACCCTGGACTTGACGCCACCAGCCCTATCACCTCAGCCCTCGACAATTCTGTCTCCCGTGGCGTCACCACGAACTGGCACCCCGCCCTGTACGAACCAGAAACCACCGCCTTCGGCGGCCCGACCGGCATGAAGCTCGCCCACGAGCTGTTTCACGCCGACAGCCTCGGCGTCCTCGACTACCTCCACGCCGCATCCGACAGCAGCAAGACATTGCCGGACGCCAAGGTGGCTTCCCTTCTCGGCATGACGCTGCTGATGCGTGCGGCCCGCCTCGAATACGGCGAGCAGGGGGACGTATGGGCGCGCGTGGAAGAACGCCGCCCACTCCCCCAAGACGTCACCCCGGACCAAATCAGCACCATGGTCACCCCGATGCGCCGCCTCCTCCTCACCGACGCCCACCCCCTCCTGAACTCCGGCGCCCTCGCCTTCATAAGCCCCTGGATCGCGGGCCTCGAACGCAGCGGACGGGACCTGGCAGACGCCGCCGAGAACGGCCAACTCAACCTCGGCGTCCGCGGCATCCTCGCGCGCCACGTCATCTTCCACTGGAACCGAATGGGCTTCCCCGCCCGACAGCAAGCCGTCTGGGCGCGCGCCGCCCGAGAAACCATTCTCGGCAGCTGAGGCAAAAGGTACTTGCCGAAGTGGCCGTACATACACGAGTTGCCCGCCCTCCTGGGCTGATGACGACCCCCGACGACGTCCTCGCCCAGGCCCTGTGGCATGCGTTGCGAGCCCTCCTGGGCTGATGACGACAGCTGGCGGGCGGTACGCCGCCCACGCTGCCCACGGGTTGCGAGCCCTCCTGGGCTGATGACGACCGGCGCACCAAGCCCAGTCGAGCGGGCGGAAAGCGTGTTGCGAGCCCTCCTGGGCTGATGACGACGCTGGCGGCCCGCTACGCGTACGTGCACGGGATCGGGTTGCGAGCCCTCCTGGGCTGATGACGACCAGCAGCATCTGCATGCCGTCCAGGCGTGTCCTGTGTTGCGAGCCCTCCTGGGCTGATGACGACGGCGGCCACACTCGTGCTCGCCCTGGCCGAAGCCCGGTTGCGAGCCCTCCTGGGCTGATGACGACCGTACTGGCCCGCGATCTTCGCGGCCACCGGCAGCCGTTGCGAGCCCTCCTGTGCTGATGACGACGACGATGTCGGTCGTGCTGTCCCTGGACAGCTACGAGTTGCGAGCCCTCCTAGGCTGATGACGACACCGGTCGTCGTGCAGCCGGGCCCACTCGGGCATCGGTTGCGAGCCCTCCTGGGCTGATGACGACCGGCAACCTGCACGGCATCGGAGGCCAGCAGATCACGTTGCGAGCCTCCTGGGCTGATGACGACCTCCAGCAGCGCGCCGTACTCGCGCGCACCGTACTGGTTGCGAGCCCTCCTGGGCTGATGACGACGCGCAAGGCTCGGCGTAAGGACCGTGCCCACCGCGGTTGCGAGCCCTCCTGGGCTGATGACGACCGGCTGGGGTTCGGCCGGTCAGGCGATGTCGAGGGGTTGCGAGCCCTCCTGGGCTGATGACGACCCTGGTCGAGGATCGTCAGCGCGTCGGTCCGGGCGCGTTGCGAGCCCTCCTGGGCTGATGACGACGACGGTGGAGATCAGCCCGGAGGAGTGGGCGCGCACGTTGCGAGCCCTCCTGGGCTGATGACGACGTCGGACACGGTGGTGGGTGACGGGCGGGCGCGGGTTGCGAGCCCTCCTGGGCTGATGACGACCCGAGGGTAAAGGTAGTGGTCAGGCGGGGTCGTTGGACGGGTTTGTGAGGCGAAAGTGCGGCGACCCGACGGTAGTGCATCAGTGCAGGTCAGGACGTTTTGTAAGACGCGCACGGGTTCGTTCAGTCTGGCAGGGATCCATTCTTCGATCTGGCAGTCGCCGAGGGGCGCTGTCGGTGGTTGGCGCTACCTTGCGTGGCGTGCAGGTGGCTGGGACGGAGAGACCGCAACGCCAACCAAAGGTCTCATATCACCATGGAGTTGATTTGGTGTTACTTCGTAATAAATTACCATCCCATCTGAGTTGGTCAACTACGCTGCGTTTCTTGATAGTTGAGCCGAGCGGCGATGCTGACGGCTGTGGTGTGCGAGGTGTGTTGCTGTGCGGTTGAGAGTGGATGTCGAGGCCGATACGCCGACGTTGCGGTGGGAGGATGTGCACGGTCCGGCGCGGGGCGTCGTGTACGGGCTGTTGCGAAGCCAGGATCCCGAACTGGCTCAGTCGTTGCATGACGTCGGGTGGCGGGGGCATCCGCTGAAGCCGATCGGGCTGACGGCTCCCCAGTTTCGAGGGGCTCGGCGACAGCGGGGCGAGTACACGACCTCGTCCGACGGTTCCATGTGGTTCGGCTCTCCCGTTCCGGAGATTGCGGCTGTGCTTGTTGCCGCGCTCGCTTCGCGGACGGAAATTGAATGGGGGGCGACGCGCCTGCGGTTGCGCGGATTCACCGTCGATATGGGCGCCACAACTGTCGGCGGCGTGGTTGAGCTGGCGACCGCAACTCCCGTCGTGATCAGACACGAGGGCCATGATCTGCTTCCCGGTGATGAGCATTATGTCGAACGGTTGGAGCACAACCTGGTCCATAAAGCGGATGTGCTGGGCATGCCCGCGCCGCAGGGCCTGCGCGTGCTGGAGGGCGGTCCGCGACGGCGGTTCACCGTACGGGGAGCGCCACGGATCGGGGCGCAGGTGCGGGTGTCGATGGAAGCCGAGGCACCCTACGTGGACGCACTTCGGTCGTGGGGGCTCGGGCTCGACACGGTGCAGGGGTTCGGATGGATCCGGTAGCCGTGGCGAGCACGACCAGACACCTGACCGCGACGAGCCATCCCCTGCAGCGGGCCGGCGCGTGGGCCGTGTGCGTGATGGCTGGTCGCGCAAGCGCGGGCCAGATGGTCGCTGCGGACCTGGACGCTGTCGCGACGCGCATCGTGGAGGACGTCGCGGAAGCGGCGTCGGCGGACAAGGACACACCGCGTTACGACTGGTGGAAAGTTCTGTTCGCGCTGTATCCGAATTCGAAGGCGACCCATGCCAGCCGCCCTCGTGACCGCACCGTACTCAAGAGCGCCCTCGTGGAGATGTTCGCACCCGACGATCACGATCGTCCCGTACGGCCGTGCACCTTTTGTGGCGCGGGCTCCACGTCGATTTGGGCGAAGTCGATGCTGCCGATGTTCGATACGAACAAGGCGCTCAATACGCTGCCCCCTGGGCTGGCTGGATGGCCGGTGTGTCGAGGCTGTCGCCTGGCGATGTGGGCGCTGCCGTACGGATCGTGGGTCACGGCGGGATCGGCGACGGTCTTGTCGTGTGAACAGGATTCGGCGGAACGAGAGTTCGCCGAGCGCAATGTGGTCAGGGCACGCCGGATCATGCACGCGGGCTTCACGGGCCTTGTGGCGGGTGTACGGCCGGAACTGGTCACCCTCCGGGCCTTGCGCAATGCCGGGCCGGACCTGTCGGCGACCACCTTGTGGAGTTTCAAGAACGACAACCAGGAGCCATGGCTGCGTGTGACACGTACTCGCCGCGCGGTTCCGACCTTCCTGGCTGCGGTCCAGGGCAACGCGCCGCTGCGCCGTGGATGGCGGCTGCTGGAGACAGCCCTGACCCAGCGGGACAAGAACGGTCAGGTGACCGTCGGCGGTCCGGCCGAGGCGGCACGGCTGCTGTTCGAGGCGGAGGACGGACGGAGCCGGTCGCTGTCGCGGCAACTGCACGACCTGCTCTGGGACACCGATCGGTGGCGCAGCCAGGACCGTGCGGCCCTGACTCGCCTTGCCTACAGCTACGAGAAAGAGGTTCACGGCATGGAGCCGAACCTGAGCGGGGTGGCGACTCTGATCGCCGACTGGATCGAGCACGGCAGCGGCAGCCCTCGCGGCCGTCTGGCCGAATATCGCAACGCCGGGCTGAACGGCTATCGGCTGGGCGCGCTCCTCTACCAGGCCAGCTTTCGTCTCAAGTTCGACGGCAGGGCCGTCACGATCAGCGCCGAGGAGTGGAAACCGCTGGTGACGCAGCGGCCCCGCGCCTGGGAGCAGCGGATGTTGCTGGCCGCCGAAGTGCTGAGGATTCTGGACCAGCGCGGGGTGGTGGTGAACACTCCTCCGGCCGACGAGCGCGAGCGCGAGCAGGTCGAACAACTGATGCGGGAGCCGATTCTCGCTCTTCACGACGACGAACTGGGACCGGCGTAATGACGTATCTCGCAGGCAAGATGGTGCTCGCGATCGAGGCGGGCGCACCCAACAACGGCAAGAGCGAGGACACCACGGCACGGGTGAAGTTCGCGACCGTGCGGGGTCGACGGCACCCGTATGTTTCGGCTCAGGCGGTGCGCCGGTGGATCCGGGACGGCATGGTCGAGCAGGGCTCGGTGCCCTCACCTGTGACACGTGTCGGCAAAGCCCAGAACCGGGCACAGAAGGCGAACACCGACGCGGACCCGATCCACTATGCCGACGACGACCTCTTCGGCTACATGCGGGCCGGGGCCAAGAAGGAAGACGCGGCGACGACGCTGCGGGACAGCCCGTTCATGCTCGGCACGTTGATGTCGGTCGCACCGGTGTATCCCACGGAGGACTTCGGTGTGATGTCGCGAGGGGTGAGCGAACCCGTACTGCACGGCCACGAGTTCTACACCGCGGACCTCGCCGCGCCCTTCCTGCTCGACCTCCCCCGCATCGGCACTTTCACGCTGCCCACAGCGGAGGGAGTCGGACGGCCGAACTACCTCAGCCAGGAAGAGGCATTGCGGGTCGCCGCCGCTGCCGCAGCAGGCGCGACAGCGGTGACGTTCCGCGACCAGCCCGCGGTACGGCTGCCGATCGCGGAGCGCAGCAGGCGTGCGGCAATGTTGCTGGAATCGCTTGCCCATCTCAGCGGGGGCGCCAAAAAGGCGCTGCACTACGGCGACCGGGTCCCCTCTGTCATTGTGCTGGTGCCGTTCAAGGGCGGCATCAATCCGCTGGCCAACTGCGTCGACGGCGAAGAGGGGGTGGGCCTCAGGATCCGCGGCGATGTTCTTCGCAAGGAGCTGGCGGCATGGGACGGTGAATGGGAAGCTCCGGTCCGGATCGGCTGGCGCCCCGGTTTCCGGGACGATCTCCGCGAGGACTTCGAGAAGGAATGCGCAGTCGAACTCGGTGAGAAGTCCATCGTGATCGACCATCCCCGCACCGTGCTGCGCAGGTTGGCGGCTGATCTCCGCGACGGCAAACTCAACGCCTGGTTCGACGACCCCGCGGATGCCCCCCGTGCCTGATGACGCGCTGCCGACCTGGCGGTTTGAGTTCTACGCCCCGGTGGCGTCCTTCCGGGATCCGCTCTTCCCCGGCCTTTCCCACGGTCTACCGGTGCCGCCGCCCTCCACCGTGCGGGGGATGCTGGCCGCAGCTACCGGCAAACCGTCAGAGCTGGTGCCGTTCGGCATGGCGTCCTACGGCGACGGCAATGGCGTCGACGCCGAGACCTACCACCCCATCGACGCCGGCGGAGCGAACCGGGCCGTGTCCGGCCGGGTCCGGGCGGGGAAGGGCGGAATGACGATTCGCGACCGGCCGTTCCTCGTCGGCGTGCATCTGACGGTGTGGATCCCAGGACGGGACGGCGACCGTATCGAGCAGGCGCTGCGCCGCCCACGCTGGGCGCTGCGCCTGGGACGCTCGCAGGACATCGTTCACCTGCGGGAGCGGTGCCAGGTGGCCTTGGAGCCCGCAAGCGATGCTGTGGTCGACCATGCATTGGCGCCAGTGGGCAGTCACGCCGCACCGTCCGCCGTCGTTCACCGTTTGGCGTCCGCGGTATCCACCGACCGTCTGACCACGACTTGGGCCGACTACCAGTGGTGCGAGGAACAGACAGGCAATTGGCCCGTGTCAGGCGCTTATCGAGAACGAACCGTGCCAGGGCAAGACCGTGATCTACCGGGGAGGGCTGTATGGCTGCTCACCCCGTAGCTCCCGTCACTCGACGGCGCGGCCTCACGGAAGTACGGGCGAAATCCACACCGCCAGCGGACCCGGAACGGCTGACCACGCACTCACGCACCGTCCACGACACAGTTGCGCAGATCGAGACCCGCAGCGGGCAGGCGGGGATCCTGGCAACCGACCCCGCATTCTGGCGGCGAGTGCGCCACGCCGCGCTGCTCCACGACACGGGCAAGGTCGCCGAAGGCTTCCAGCAGCAACTCTTGCCCGGTCATGACGCCTGGGGGCAACGGCACGAGGTGCTGTCACTCGCGTACGTCGATATCCTCGGCGCCACGGCAGGCTGGAGTGACCAAGATCGGTTCATGGTGGCGACACTGGTCGCCACCCACCACCGGGCACTGCACTCCGCATCATCCGACAGCGGCGGCAAACCGGCCTTGTCCCAGCTCTACAACGAGCACACCGACTGGAGCGAGGCCTTCAGCCTCGCTCCAGGCGCCACCCCCGGCCAGCCCCAAGTCCAGGTCACCAAAGGCCTGCACGGCGAACTACTCGCCTGGTTGAGCGGCTTCCTCAGCATGGACCCGCCGCTTGGTACCCCGAGAGGGCCATCCCTGGCGGAACGGTCGCGTCTACTGCTTCAGCAGCTCCTGGACACCTGGCGCCAGCCCGTCAAACCCGATCAAGGCCTTCTCGCCGTTCTCGCCCAAGGTGCGCTGACTCTCGCCGATCACGCCGGTTCCGCCCACGTGGATCTCCAGACGCACATGCCGCTCCTACCGGACTACCTGAACCGTCTCCCCTACCCGGCATACCCGCACCAGCAGCAGGCCGCCACCACCCGGGGCCATCTCATCCTGGTCGCTCCCACCGGCAGCGGAAAGACCGAGGCCGGACTGGCCTGGGCAGCAGAACAGCTCTCCACCATGCCGGGACAGCCCCGGCTGGTGTGGACGCTGCCGTACCGCGCATCCCTCAACGCAGTACGCCGACGCTTCGAACGAGACCTGGTGCCGCCGCCCGGCCAGCGAAAGCCCGACATCGGTCTGCTTCACGGCACCGTCGCCCACACACTGCTCACCCAGTCCACGGACGACGACTGCTCCGCCGGCACGCCAGCGGCAACCCCGACCGCCGAGCAAGCCCGCAAAGCACGAGCGCAGGCCGGCGCCATGCGCTTGTTCACCCAACGGCTCCGCGTGGCCACGCCCCACCAGCTCCTGCGCGGCGCCATCGCCGGCCCCGTCTACTCCTCCGTCCTACTCGAACAGGCCAACTCGCTCTTCGTCCTGGACGAGCTGCATGCCTACGATCCCGCCACGTTCGGCCGCCTGTGCGCTGCCATGCGCCTGTGGGAGCGACTCGGCAGCCGGGTGGCCGTCCTGTCCGCCACCCTCTCCAAGACGATGACCGGCATCATCGACGAGAGTCTGGAGCAGGGCGTCACCGTCCACGAAGCTCCGCAAGGCACCAGCCCCGTGCGGCACCGGCTCGTCCTCGACGAGAAGCCGTTCGATGCTCCGGAGAGCATCGAACGGCTGCGCACCTGGCTCAGGGAGGGATACAGCGTTCTGGCGGTGACGAACACTGTCAACGGTGCCCAGAGTCTCTTCGACCAGCTCTCCGCAGAAGCTCGCGAAGCCCGGCCTGGCGATCCCTACGCCGCGCTGCTGCTCCACTCGCGCTTCAAGAACCGTGATCGCGGCCTGATCGAGAAGAGCCTGCTGCAACGCCACCCCGAGCGGCATCCGGACGAGGGCGCTCATCGCGGCGGCCTGGTCGTCGCCACCCAGACGGTCGAAGTGTCGTTGCAACTCGACTTCGACCGGGGTGCGGTGGACAACGCGCCGATCGAGGCGGTCGCCCAACGCGCCGGCCGGGTCAATCGCCGGGGTCTCCACCCCGACGGCCCCTCCGAATTCCGCGTTCACCGCACAGAAGGACACCGGCCCTACGACGCCGACGCGGTCGACGCCGCCTGGTCCGCGCTTACCGATCTGGATTCCCAGGGCTCTGACACGCTCAGCGAACAGGACATCGAACGCCTGCTGGCCCATGCCTACGACACACCGTGGGGCCGGAAATGGGAGATCGAGGCCAGGCGCAGCCGCGACGCTTTCACCGCACAGTTCCTGACCTTCACCGACCCGTTCCACGACCGCAGCGAATTCGCCAAGGCCCTCAACGAGCAGTTCGACAGTGTCGAAGTCCTGCATCGCGACGACGCCGACGAGTACCGGAGTTTGGCCCTGGGCAAGAAGGGCGATCCCCTGCTCGCCGCAGGGCTGCTCATCCCGTTGCGCTACCGCCAACTCAAGCAGTATCAGGCCGAGTTCGATCGCCGCTTGGGCGTACACCTCATCGTCGGCGACTACGACCCGGTCACCGGTCTGCGGCCCCCGTCCGAACCGGAAACCATCCTGTGAGCGCGCCCGGCGACACCCCGTACGGCCCCGCCCAGCCCGATGGCGACAGCGCGTCGTTGGGCGGCGTCCACATCAAATATCTCCACCACTGCCCGCGCCAGCTCTGGCTCTACGGTCGCGGCTACCGCCCCGAACACCGCAGCGAACTGGTCGCCTTCGGGGAAGTCGTCGACGACACCACCTTTATCCGGCGCCGCGACATCGACCTCGGCGAAGCCAAAATCGACTGGGTCACCACCGGGGCCATCGTCCACGAAACGAAGTCCTCGCGCGCCCCATCCCCGGCGCACGCCGCACAAGTCCGCCACTACTGCCTCTTGCTGGAGCGCCGGGGAATCACTGTACGAGGCGGCACCGTCCATTACCCCCTGATCCGCCGCACCACCGACGTGCCGTGGGACGACGACGCCCGCGCCGAAGCCGAGAACGCCGAAGCCCAAGCTCACGCCGTATTGGCCGCGACCACGCCGCCGCCACATCTCGCACGAAGAGAGTGCCGGGGCTGTTCCTATCTCGACTACTGCTGGGGAGACTGATGGCCGCCGTCGGCCGCACCTACTGGTTGACCGAACCGTGCCGCATCCGCCGTGAAGACAACAGCGTCCGCGTTGAACGCCCCGACGGAAGCCCGGTCCGCATTCCCATCACCGACATCCGCGACTTGATCGCCTTCGACCACATCGACATCAACACCTCCGCCCTGTCCTTGCTCAGCCGCAGTGGAGTCACCCTCCACGTTCTGGACTACTACGGGAACCACGCCGGCCACTTCAGCCCGGCGGAGTCCATGGCCTCCGCCAGCGTCGTCAGACGCCAGGTCGAGATCACCGCCGACCCGGCTACCCGCACGGCAATCGGCCGCTCGCTCGTCCTCGCCACAGCGGAAAACCTCCGCTGGGCTTTGGATACCGACCTGCTCG
Source organism: Streptomyces sp. CBMA29 (assembly GCF_014596445.1). Taxonomy (GTDB): domain Bacteria; phylum Actinomycetota; class Actinomycetes; order Streptomycetales; family Streptomycetaceae; genus Actinacidiphila. The sequence continues at coordinate 38,171 of NZ_MECL01000158.1, forward strand.
ACCTCGCCCTACAAACCCTGCGCACCGCCCTTCCCGACTGCCAGGACAGTGACGCAATCATGGGCCAAGAGGGCAACTACCGACGCACGGCTTGGGCGGTCCTCGACACCCAACTCCCCGCCTGGCTGCGCCTAAACGGCCGCACCCGCCGACCGCCGACAAACGCGGGCAACGCCTTCGTGAGCTACCTCAACTCGCTGGTCTACGCGCGCGTCCTCACCGCCCTGCGCAGCACGCCACTGCATCCGGCCATCGGCTTCCTCCACTCCGACACCGACCGCCGACGCAACACCCTCGCCCTGGACCTGGCCGAACCCTTCAAGCCCCTCTTCGCCGAACGGCTCCTCAAACGCACGGCCGCCCAAAAACACCTCAAGGCCAGCGACTTCGAAACCGACGTCGGCCGCGCTTCTCTGAGCAAGGACGGCCGCAAGAAAGTCGCCGCGCTCGTCCGGGAGGAACTCTCCACCACCGTGTTCCATCGCACCCTCAAACGCCAGGTCAGCTACGAAGAGCTCATCCACCTCGAAGCCCTCAAACTCGTCCGAATGTGCCTGGAAGAGAAGCCTTACAAGCCGTTCCGGCCCTGGTGGTGACCGGAAATCTTCGTCATCCTCGTCTACGACACCGCCGCCGAGCGCAATCCGAAGGTTCTCAAAACCTGCCGTAAATACCTCCACTGGACCCAACGCAGCGTCTTCCAGGGCGAACTCACCGCCGCCCAATACCGGGCCCTCATGGCTGCTCTTGCCACGACCATCGACGTGGACTACGACAGCATCGTCACCTACAAGGTCCGCTCCCCGGACATGATCGAATCAACAACCGTCGGAGTCGCCCTCGGTGGCCCAGGCGACATCCTCTGACCAGGCACGATGCACTACCGACGAACTCCGGGGAAACATTCACGTCCACAGGACGCCGCATGGCTCTGACCTGTGCCTTTACCCTCGCCTCGTCATCAGCCCAGGAGGGTTCGCAACACGGCGGCATCCGCGGTCCGCCGCCAGACGCGGCGCACCTCGTCATCAGCCCAGGAGGGTTCGCAACCCCACCAGATCGCCGAGTACCACGACGTGCAGCTGACTCGTCATCAGCCCAGGAGGGTTCGCAACGCAGTCCGCCGTCCGCGCCCTGCGACATCGAACGCCCTCGTCATCAGCCCAGGAGGGTTCGCAACGCGATCCACGCGGCACATACGGCGGCGACCTGGACCCTCGTCATCAGCCCAGGAGGGTTCGCAACTGGCACACCACCTTGGGCCAGCGTCCGCTGGTCGACTCGTCATCAGCCCAGGAGGGTTCGCAACACGTTCTCTTCTGGCATGACGAATAGAAGAACTCGCCTCGTCATCAGCCCAGGAGGGTTCGCAACTAGGCGGGGCGTGGCGGAATGGCCAGGAAGTCGGCCCTCGTCATCAGCCCAGGAGGGTTCGCAACGAGACAGGGCCGCCGGTGTGGACGTGGTGGGCGAAGCTCGTCATCAGCCCAGGAGGGTTCGCAACCGCCGGATGACCTCTTCGTAGCTGCGCAAGCTCCCACCTCGTCATCAGCCCAGGAGGGTTCGCAACTGGCTCCAGTACCTCGGCCAGGCCCCCGGCCGCCACTCGTCATCAGCCCAGGAGGGTTGCAACGCGTTCTTGGTGACCGAAACGTGCTCCCGCTCCCATCTCGTGAACAGCCCCAAGAGCGCCGCCACTCGGCCGCTGGGGCCCTAAAGCGCGTGTGATCACTCGCTACAAAGAGATCAGCCCGACTCCTGCCGCACGGTGCGGTCCGCAACCGCCATGCGGCTCGACGCGGTCTCAAGACCGACCAGGACCGCGCCGTCTGTGATCTTGAACCAGCCGTCACGGTCGCTCATCCACCACGTGGACTGGTAGACGGCGAACTGTTTGATCGTTTCGCTGAGGTATCGGGCATCGCCTGCGGTCACGGCGGTGGTCATCTCGTCGTGGGTGATCTGCGCGGTGCTGCCCGGTGGGATACGGCCCGCTCGTGCGCGGACGTACTCGGGGCGTTCCGCGGAGGTGGAGTTGGTCATGGCTGCTCCCCTCCTACGGCCGGATGTCGGGCTTGGGGGCAGGGGCGGCTGGGCGTGGTGGAGGCTGGGTCGGAGACGGGGTGGGTTGGTCGATCCGGTGGTTGGCCGGGGTCGGGGAGGGCCCGGCTATCCGTTGTTCGCTTCTGCCGTGGGTGAGGCCCGCTGCTCCTACTGAAAGGGTCGTACGGAGTTCGTCGACCAGGAGTTCGCTGCCGATCTCCACCGCGCGGCCGACGACAACGGCCGTTTTCGCCAGCCGCGACAGGTAGTCGGCGTGCCCGGTGGCGTAGGTGTCCTGCAACGACTGGTCGGGCTGCTGTCGTTCCATCTCCCAGATGACCGTCAGTTCCTCGACGGGCTCGCCGCGTTCCGTCACCGCGATGATGGCAGCGTAGATCTCCCGGCGCGGGCCCGGCTCGAAGGCCTCGGCTGTAAGCCACTCGACCTGGGCGACTTGGCTCGGGTACGTCACGAGGCAGGCGAGCAGCAGTTCCTCCTGGTGGGCTCTGGTGCCCGGAGTCGACAGGGGAACATCGGCTGGGACGTACAGCGCCGGTGCGGAATCGGCGAGTTCGGCGGCTACCGCGGCACGGCTCTGCTGCCGTAGGGCCCGAGCGAGCCGGTCGAGCTGGTGATCTGGGCGGGCTGCGGCTTCGGTGGTGATGCCGTCGGCGTAAGCGGCGAGGTCCCGTCGGACTGATGCTTCCTCGACGAGTCGGCCGTACACCGTGATGCTCGCGACACCGCGGCTCGCTTCAGCGAGTGCGCCGAGGTATTCGGACGTGACGCCCGGGATATCTACTCGCTCGGCGATCGTGGAGAGCGCGTTCGTCGTGTCGGGACCGAGGTCGCTCGAATTCAACAGGGCTGTATAGATGGCACGGTTGGTGGGGTGGGCGAAGGCTGACGGTTTCACGTAGGAGACTTCGCGGAGGCGGCTCCGGTCGGCCAGCGCCGCTGCGATGAGTGCTTGCTCCGCGCGGAGCACGAGATAAGGATCGTTCACGGTGCGTTCCTCGTATCGTGCTCATCGCGGTGAGCGGATTACTGACCGGTGGCGAGTCTCGCCGCAGCGCTCCGAAGCTGCTTTCAACCGCTCGGCGGCTGCGTCGAGTTCAGCGGCGAAGGTCGGCGTGGTCACCTTCGCCCAGTCCCCGCCTTCTTCTGCCAGCCACCACCAGGTACTCGCGTAGCGGACGTATTCGGGAAGGGACGGGCTGAGCGGTCGGGCTTCACCGACGCTGATCGCCCGTTCCATGGCTTCGACGTCCAACTGGTCCGAGGTGGAGGGCCCGCTGGCACCCATGACGAGGGTCAAGGGCGGGATCCGAGCCCAGGGATCGGCCCGCGCCCATCTCGCCTGGAGCTCGGGGGACTGCGCCGCGAGGTCACCGAGCGGGACATGCCCCGTACGGCAGCCGGCCGCGTAGTGGGAGGCGGTGCTGGCGATGACCGTACGCAGCTCGATGTGCCAGTAGCGCGCGGCCTGGCCGGAAGGCTGCGCGGCGGAGTAGATCTCGTGCCGCCAGAGCATGAGCGCCCACAGTTCCTCGATCAGTCCGGGGTGCTCCGCCCAGCAGTCGGGAAGCCGCGACTCGACGGCGAGTTCGTACCGGTCATAGAGCCAGGTGACCCAACCACGTAGCTCTGTCCACGCCGTGTCGCGCTCGGCCACCGACATGCTGTGCCATTCCGTCAGCGACAAGGACGGCTGCCCGGCACGGCGCCCGACGGCAGTCCGCTCCCCCGTCGCTCCAGGCCGCGGTCGCGGACGACGAACACGTGGTCGGCGCTTGAGACGGCGGATGACCGCGAAGGAAGGGACGCCCGGAGACAGCCCGCTGGAATCGACGGCGCTCATAGCGTCTTCCTCCGACGGTAGTTGCGGGCCCACTCGACCGACTCCGCGTACGCGTCCCGGTCCGGCCCTTCGTAGTGGCGCTCCATCCGCACCTTGACCGCTGGCGTCGTCGCGTGGAACACGAGGGCTTCGCGGTCCAGCTCGTCGAGGACGCGGATCTCCTCCGGGGTCAACGTCTTTCGGTCCTGGAGGGTGGTCTGGATCGTGGTGCCGTGCACACCGGTCTGATAGGTCGTCAAGGATTCGCGGTACGTGCCCGCCAGGTCGCTGAACGCGTCGAGTTCTTTGCCGGACAGGCCGCCGAGGGCCACCTTGATCGTCGCCGAGCCCCAGAGCATCTCGGCACCATCGATACCCCAGCGCTTTCGCGCCTGTGCCTGGCTCTGGAGGACGGCCAGAACAAAGATGCCGGTTCCGCCCGCGAATGAGATCAGCTCGGGCAGGTGGGGCAACGGGCTGACGTTGGCGACCTCGTCCAGGAAGAGGCCCAGGGGCGGGTCGAGCCGCCCGCCCGGTGACTCGTTGGCGATCCTCGTCCCGGTCTCGATCACCTCGTCCACGAAGGCCGAGGTCAGTGGAGCGAGGGCCTTCGCCTGCTTGTCCTTGACCAGAAGGTAGATCGTTCCGCCGGCTCGCAGCCATTGTTCGATGTCCAACCCTTGGCCGTCGTCAGGGACGAAGGTGTGTTTGGCCGCGCGGGAGAACAGCGGGGTCAGCGCCGTCTGCACCGTGGTGAAGAGGTTCGAGCGCGTCTCACTCGGGTTTCGGTACAGGGAGTCGAGCATCTTGGCGACGCCGGGTTCGGCGCCCGGAGCGTTGGCCAGGAACTTCACCGACTCGTCCAGCGAGGCGTTGAAGCCCCATTCCAGGACGTGGGCCATGGTCCGGCCGGTTAGCGCGGCGGTGTGCAGCCACGCGGCCAACAACGAGGTCGCGGTGAGCCCGAAGTAACCCGAGCCGCTGGAGTCGATCGACGTCTCCGACTTGCCGACTGTAACCATCACATCGGCCCGTTCCATGGCCTTCCCAAAGTCCTCGCACCCCGAGGTGGGCGACCACTGGACCTGGTCGGGCCAGTCGACCATGCCGGTCGGAGCCATGACGAGAACAGGCCCTCGGGAGCGACGGAGAAGAGCGGTGTTCGTCAGGACATCGGGCCTGATGCTGGTCACCAAGGCCGGCCCGTTCCAGGACCGCAACCAGGGGATCACCACTTGGGACGTCTTGCCCTGCCGCGGGGCAGCGAGCACGATCACGCTGCTCTCGACCGCAGCCCAGAGCAGCGTTCCGCTGACAGCTCGGCCCAGAAGTACGGCGACGTCATGCGGTCTGATCTTCGCGCCTCGTAGCGAGGGGCGAATCGTCGTGCTCCGGCGGACGACGGCCCTGCCGGACATCGCGCGGTCCAACTGCGCCGTCGAAGCGAAGCCGCGTACCGAGCGCCCGCGGTTGACGAGCCGGAACACGGCGGCGATCAGCGCGACGAGTCCTGTGACCACCAGGACGGAGGAGACCGCGAATCCTCCACGACCGGGAAGGTCGGACCGCACGGTCCGTGGCCACGCCAGCTTCGGATTGTCGAGGTGGTGCGGCAGCTCCCGCGCCACGGCGAAGGACCGGCCGAAGGCAACGGGCGGCCATCGCGCGTGCGTGAGGAGCCCGGCGAGTTGGCCCGTGGCCCACGTACCGACCGTGATGAGCGCGACCCCGAGTATCAGCAGGACGATCAGGTAGTCCGTCGGCTCCGCGAGGAGCGGTCGCCGTGCGACGGTGGAGTTGCCGGAGGCCATTCATGTCCCTACTGTCTTGGGTTCGTTGCGGACAGGTCCGTCTGGCCGACCTGGGAGGCCAGGTCGGACAGGGTTCACTCGAAGGCGCGAAGAATCCGTTGTTTCGTCGGGAATCCCGAAGCCTCGGCGGTATCCCTGACGTATGCGCCCATTTGGTGAACGAAGCGGCCGATGACACTGGCCGTGGTCCAGAATGAGTGCTCATAGCGGCGATGGCCGTAGGCGGCCCGGCTGGTCGCACATGGCCCAAGCCGGCAGCCCGAGAGTCCGGTGAACGTTCCCGGGATACTGGCGTCATGGCCGTCACCCAACAGCTCGCCCGCATCCCGGCGGAGTACCTCGCCACGTGCCGCCAGTCCGCTGGCATGTCGCCGGGCCGCGAACCCCATTGGGATCCGCCGACATACGACGTGCTGGACCTGGACTGGGCTCCGAAACTGCTGGAGCGAGCCGGCGAGATTGCCCGGCTCGACGAGGTCCATCTGGATGCTCTCCGCTGGGCCACAGACGGCGACACTGCTCTCGACCTGGCCTTCCTCAACACCCATCCGCACGCCATCGCCCCCTTCGGACCCGCCCCCACAGCTCTGTCCGCCCCTCAAGTGGCGCGTGTCTCCGAACTGCTTGGCCAGATCAACATGCTTGCCCTTCTCGATGCCCTGCCGACCGACGACCGCGAAGCCGGATCCTTGATCGGGCACGGGGCCACCGAGATCACCGGAGGTCCGAGGGCATACCTGCTGAGGCACTTCAACGCTCTCCGCGACTTCTACCTTGACGCGGCGAAGCGCCACCTGCTCGTCGTGCTCTGGTGGGACTGAACCGGGACCAACCCAGCCGTCCCAACCACGAGCAACCGCGCAAGCACGTGACTGCAGGGCTCGGGATTTGCGTGACTGTCCATACGGCCAGCCGCCGGTTCCCCAACCGGCGACCCCACATAGGCTCTTCACGACGCTCACCCCCTGGGTTCCAACCGCTGGACGCTTCAGAATTGACGAACCCACGGGCTTAGACAGCCATGCGCTCGTTGGTGTAGTAGAGCTGGCGCTCCAGCGGCGAAAGGATCGCCTGGACGACGTGAGAGCTGGACCGGCCGATCTTCCAGATAGCCCGTCCGATCTGCTCGCCGCTCCACGACGCGATGTGCGCGCACTCCGTGTCGGTCAGGCCGATGACCTCGCGCGTCATCGCCAAGGGTTCAGTGTCCTGGCGCAGACAGATCCGTACGTCGCATGACGCGATCAAATTGCGCGCGATGCTGACCTCTTCGCTGCCCGCCGCGCCAACGGCCTCGAAGTCGGCCAGCCTGTGCGTGCTCAGCACCTGGATGGTGCCCTGAGCACGACTCAGGCGCAGGTCGGAGTCGAGCTTGCGGACCATCGCGGGTACGCGCATGGCGCGCCAAAGCTCGTCCCGTACGACGAGCCGTACGGGGCCGCCCGGTTCGTCGATGGCTGCTTGCCCCCAACTGGACACGCAGGCCAGGGTCATCGCCACGGTGTCGTCGCCGCGGCCGTCGATCCGGCTGAGGTCGACGGTCTGGATCGGGGCGTCGAAGTCCGGTCGTACGGTCGTCGGGCCGTCGAAGAGCCCGCTGAGCGAGCCGCGCACCATGTTGCCCAGGGCGTCGGCGGCCGGGCGGATCATCTCGCGGAGTTCGGCGATGCTGCGGTCGCGGATCCGCAGTTCCTCGGCCATCTCGGGAAGGGGATCACGCAGAAGGGTCCACACCTGCGGGATGGTCGGGTCGGCCAGTGTGGTGTTGGCGGTCGCCTGCCCTGAGGCGTGGTGAATGGCGAGGGAAAGTGCCGCCTCCTCCGTCGGGGTGAGATCGCGCCCGAGACGCATCACCAGGAGAGAGGAGAGGAGGGTGATGCGGCGGCGATGGATCTCGTCCAAGCGCTCGCGGAGCGCCTCCGGGTCCGCGGGGAGATTGTGGCCCAACGGCCCGGAGTCCAAGGGGTTGAGGCGATTACGCAAGCCGGGGCCGAGTTCGACAGGGTCGACGCCGAAGGCACGCGCGAGCGGCGCGTACTCGTTCTTGATGTCCCCGAGCACGAACGTACGCACGCCGTACGCGGCGAGCCGGGTCACCAAGGACTTCACGGTGGCGGACTTGCCCGCGCCCGGCACGCCGGTGATCAGCATGTTGGGGTTGGTGATCAGACCTCGGTGGAGCCACTCGATCGGGTGGCAGGAGAACGCGCCGCCGCTGAGGCAGTCGACACCGACGTAGACGCCGACGGGCGGCATCGACGCACCGTACAACCACGGGTAGAGAACCTGCACTTGGCCGGTGCTGCCGCGGAAGACGGGGACGGGAGGCGTGATCGGCGCCCGACCGGCGAAGGGCCGGGCCCACCCTCGTCGCGGCGGGATCGGTTCCTTGCGCGCCTTCGGCGGCTTGGGCGGTCGTACGCGCTGGGGCGCGGCGGCAGGCGTACCGAGCACCTGGCCGAGGTCGAACGCCGGGAGGTCGGCGGACTTCTTATGCGGCAAACGCGGGCTCATCGTTCACCACCTCTTCTTCGGCAGACCCATGCCGACCGGCAGCGCGGAGACGGCGAAGCCCAAGTCCTGGGCCCAGTACATGCGGTGGACGTCGATGTACGCCCCGGAGGCGTCCGCTTCCAGCGCGGCGCAAGCGTCTTCGAGGTCCGCCGGATCGGTGACCGTCACGGTGACGTAGGCCGTATATCGGACGAGACCGTGCCCGGCGGCCCACTCGGCGTCCTGCGCTTCCGCCCGTTGCAGCGCGGCCTTCTCGTGCTCGGGCACGATCTGACCCGTCTTGTTACGCATACTCACCGCGACATGGCGGGAGGTGCGCTCACGCATCACGTCGCGCTCGGCGGCGCGAGGCGCGAGCGGCTGGATGTGCATGGAGAAGGCGCGACGATGCGCGCCCTCGGCCAGGAGCGGTGCGAGCGCCGTCGAAAAGACCTTGTTGCGTGGCCAGTCGGCGACCCAGTACGTCACCGACACCGCACCGTCATGGACGTAGCTCGTACGAGTCGCCTCGGCTGCAACCGGACCGGCGTGCGCAGTTGATACGCCGGGGGCTCCCCCGGACTCCAGTCCGCGGACGGCCGCCGCAACCGCCGAGGCGCGGCGCTCCGCGAGCATCCGAGCGCTGTGCGGGTCGAACGCTGTCCGAAGGACTTCCGCCAGGTCGCGCGGCGACAGCCATCCCTCGACCTGGAGGTCCGCCGAGGCGATGGAGGAGGTGAGCGCCCGGAGGTGGCGGACGAGTACGGCCGCCGCGCCCGCGGTCCCGCCGCCCGCTCCCTTGATGGCGCCAGCTGCTCGCGCGGTGTCGAGCTCCAAGTCAGTTGATGGATCCGGCGTATTCAGCGAAATCCTTCTACACACGTCTTCTCCACGTGTCCAACTGGCAGAGCCTGCCCGTGACTCAAGCCGCCCAGGCGGTTCAGCAGTCAGCAACACCCGAGGCGTACGCGAAGTGGGAACCGTTCGCCCACCAGCTCGTCGCCACCGTCGGCGGAGGGGCGACCGATTGCGCAGGCGGGAAGGAGGATGGCGCGGGCGAGACCATCACGGCCCCCGTGCAACTCCCCTCCGGCTTCAGCCTCCCGGCGGGTACTCCGGTGTCGATCGTCACCGCGGTCTCGTACGGAATCCAGAAGCTCGGCATGCCCTACCAATGGGGCGGCACCGGCAACCCCAGCTACGACTGCTCAGGTCTGATGATGATGGCCTACGACGCGGCCGGAGTGACCATCTCGCGCACCACGTACACCCAGGTACTCGACGGCACCCCTGTCTACAACGCCTCCGACCTCAAGCCCGGCGACCTCATCTTCGCCGCCGGCTCCGACGGAACACCGACGAACCCCGGCCACATCGGCATGTACCTCGGGACCAACCTCGTCCTGGATGCGCCGCGGACAGGCAAGGACATCCAGATCACCCGATTCGACGACGGATACTGGAACTAGGAATCTGTGGCATTCCGTCGCATCGTGCACTGAGTGCTGGCCCCGCGCCGACACCCGCCCCGACGGCCGCAAACGCTTCGCCTGGACCGACTACCGCGACCTCCTCCAGGCCGCCCACCAGCAACTCGGCGGCCCGATCGTCCTTATGTAGGACAACCTCAACACCCACCTCGCCGCCGGAATGCGCCGCTACATCGCCGACCGCGACTGGCTCACCGTCTACTAGGGCGCTTCTTCCGGATCTTGGTCCGGGCGGACTTCGCACGCGGTTGTCCGCGGACATATTGGCGGCGTGGACGAAGCCGAGGTGAGTGGCCAGGCATGGAGGGACAAGGTCAACGCACGTCCGACAGCTGAGCAGGATCGGGACGCCCTGGCCCAGCTCGTCGAAACGGACGCTGACTCCTTCGAGGTTGAGCTATACGAGCGTGCGGCAGATCCCCAGGTGCTTTCGATTGATCGTGCCCAAAGGTCGCAGGCCGGGCAGTACGCCAGGCATGTGCGACGGCTTCGCAAGCATCAGCGGCACCAGCACAGTTGAACAGCAGCCTTCGGATCACCTGATCGTTGATTGACGTGTGTCGTTGACTGATGCCCAGTGGGCAAGGATCGAGCCGTGCTGCCGAACCGGACACCTCGGCGGGGTGGACGGTGGCGTGATCACCGGCAGGTGATCGACGCGATCGCGTTCAAGTACCGCACCGGGACAGCGTGGACAGACTTGCCCGAGCACTTCGGCTCGTGGAAGGGCGCCCACAACCGGCTGCGGAACTGGGCTGCCAATGGCACCTGGGGGAAGGTCTTCACCGCTCTGATGGCTCAGGCAGACGCCGAGGACGATCTCGACTGGATTGTCCCTGTCGACTCCACGACAGTCCGGGCACATCAGCACGCCGCCGGGGTCCGTCAAAAGGGGCCCCGTCCGGCGAGCCGGACGACCATGCCCTCGGACGGTCCCGTGGCGGGCTGACGACGAAGATCCATCTCGCGGCTGACGGCCGATGCCGGCCGCTGGCGTTCGTCCTCACGCCTGGCCAGGCGGGTGACGCGCCCGCGTTCCCCGAGGTCATGGCCCGCCTGCGGGTGCCTCGGCCGATCGGTCGTCCCAGGACCACCCCGGAAATGGTCCTGGCCGACAAGGCGTATTCGTCCCGGTCGATCCGCGACCATCTCCGTCGGCGTGGGATCCGGGCGGTGATTCCGCAGCCTGCCGATCAGGCCACCCACCGCAAACGCCGCGGCAGCCGGGGCGGTCGTCCGCCGGCCTACGACCGCGACGCTTACAAGCGACGCAACACCGTCGAGCAGTGCATCAACAAGCTCAAGCAGTGGCGCGGCCTGGCTACCCGCTACGACAAGACCAGCACCATCTACCTCGCCGGACTCCACATCGCCGCCATCTTCATCTGGTCCGCGAGATGACCCGAAAAAACGCCCTAACTGCCCGCCTACGCACCCGACCTCAACCCCGTCGAACGCATCTGGTCCGTACTGCGACGCACCACCACGGCCAATCGCGCCTTCACCGGCCCCGACGACCTGATCCCCGCCGTCCGGCGGGGCCTACGCCAACTCCAGTACCGCACCGACGTACTCGACGGCTGCCTCGCCGGCACCGGACTCGTCTGCACCCCACCATGACGACACCACACGTTCACGGTCAGTAGGTGCCCTTCGGCGTGCCACTTTGCCGAGGGAGAAACAGGTGGTCCCGGGGGCCGCGAGACCGCCCGGCAGGCGTTCCCGCGGCCCCCGGAACCGGCCCGCGCTCGACTCAGTACCAGACCTGGTACGGGCCGCTGTTGCACGGGTACGCCCGCACCCCGTCGACGTAGTTGTCGTCAAGGCAGTCGGTGAAGCCCCCGAACTGCGCCCGGAACACCAGCCCACCGCTGACGTGGTCCACCCGCCAGCTCTGCTCCGTCGAGGAGTCGCAGGTCTGGGCGCCGTACACGGAGTACGACATGTTGTCGCGGGCTAGGCACACCCCGGTGGCGACGTTCTGGAACCGCTTGGTTCCGTCGGCCCAGGTGTGTACCCGCCACTGCTGCCAGGCTCCGCCGTTGCACCCTTGCGAGTGGACGTTCTCCCGGGAGTTGTAGTCCAGGCACCACCCGGTCTGGTTGTTCCTGTATGTCTGCACCGGATCCGCAGACGGGGCCGCCGAGGCGACCCCCGTCGTCCCGGCCAGGGCGATCGCTGCGCCCGCCAGAGTCCCCGCCATGCCCCGCTTGCCGATCATGTGAACCTCTCCCCTCGGTCTGTGCCCGCCTGTGGCGGTCACGGTAGGAGAGCTGGCCGCCGGCCCGCTCCTGACAGATGGCAGGGTGCGCCGGGCGGTCAGGCGGGACGGCGTCCGCGGGCGGACACGCGAAACGGCCCATACCCGGGGTGGTGCTGTGGTGTTCCGGGTACGGGCCGATCCGAGCGGAGGTCGAACTGAGCCTGGGTCAGTGAGCTTCTTCGAGGTGGCTACCGATCGAGTGACGGTCGGCGGTCTGCGACTGGTCGGGCGAATTCGACAGGCTGTCGCTGGCTTCCCCGGACCATGACGGGAGCTGGGCGGACGGTGCGCGGTAGGCACGGATCAGTTCTGCCAGGCGTTGTGTACGGCTGGCGTCGGCCACCGTCCATACCAGCAGAGCGAGTACCGCCACGACGAGCACACCGAGCACCGCTGCCGCCAGAGGCAGGCCGCCGACCAAGACTCCGCCCGCTCCGGCCGTCGCTCCCGCCCCTGCCATTACCTTCGCCTTCACCGCGCCCACCAGAGTCAACCCTTACCCGGACGACGGTGCTGGCTCTCACGTATGCCGCATCGCACGGGCCACGCCCGGACGACCAGTCGCATGGCGTGACGGGTCTGTCTGCGCCGTCGAGCCGGCCCCTCGGCGAGATCCCACAGCTCTCCGCGCCACTCTTCGCTGTACCGCATCCGTTCGGCCGCGGGCAGGATGCGCAACGCCACCCGGACCAACCATCCGGCACACGCGGCAGTCCGTACCTGTCCCGTCGCCAACACCCCGTCAAGCGCGGCAACGGCTCCAAGCTCGACCACGATCTTCCGCGCCTGGGCTCCCGCTCTTTCCAGCACTACGACGACACCGCGGGCGCTGTTGAGGTCGAGGTCGTAGTCGAGACTGCGGACCAAGTCGAGATCAAGGTCGAGACCACGGACCGGGCCGATCTCGCCGACGAAATCGCGGACGAGGTCGAGGTGGACGGCAAGGTCGCCGACGATTTCCCGGGCTCGATTGAGGCGGGCCTGATCGAGAGCACCCTCCAACTCATGGGCGCGATCTCGGGCGAATTCGAGCTCGCGGGCGATGGCGAGCGCAGAGTCCCGAGCGCGGGCAAGGACGGAATCGGGGGCGCGGTGGTGATGGGTTGTCGCGCGGACCTCGGAGGCACCGGCATTGCTCATGAAGTGGTGCCTCCAGCCAGACCCGGGCGCAGCGCGCGCAGGGCACTGCGTTTGGCAGATGCAACTGCCAGGGCCATCCGAGCCCTCTCAGCACCGTCTGGGTTGAGCCGGTAATACCGGCGGCGTGGCCGACCCGCCTGCGTCAGCGGTCGGCCGACGACGACGTCACGGCGAGGTCGGCTGCCCAGAAGCTTCCGCCGGGGTAGGTGTACGTGGCCACTGATGTCTGGCGCATCTGGGCGGAGAAGCCGGAGCGGGAGGGCGCCTGGTAGTGACCGTTGTGGATGACGACCGGATCGATGAAGTGCTCGTGGAGGTGGTCCACGTATTCGATGACGCGGTCCTCGACCGAGCCGGACAGGGCGACGAAGTCGAACATCGCGAGATGCTGGACGAGTTCGCAGAGTCCGACGCCGCCGGCGTGCGGGCAGACCGGCACGCCGAAGGCCGCGGCGAGCAGGAGAATCGCGAGATTCTCGTTGACGCCGCCGACCCGGGCCGCGTCGAGCTGAAGAACGTCGATGGCACCGGCCTGGAGCAGTTGTTTGAAGACGATGCGGTTCTGCACGTGCTCGCCGGTGGCGACCTTGACGGGCGCGACGGCCGAGCGGACGGTCGCGTGACCGAGGATGTCGTCGGGGCTGGTCGGCTCCTCGATCCAGTACGGCCCGAACGCCGCCAGGGCGTTCGTCCATTCCACAGCCTCGGGCACATTCCAGCGCTGGTTGGCGTCCACGCACATGCGGACGTCGTCACCGATCGCGCGCCGTGCTGTGCGGCAGCGGCGGATGTCGTCGGCGAGGTCCGCGCCGACTTTCAGTTTGATCTGTCCGAATCCGTCGGCCACCGCCTGTCGGGCCAGCCGCTCCAGCTTCTCGTCGGAGTAGCCGAGCCAGCCCGGTGAGGTGGTGTACGCGGGATATCCGTGCCGGATCAGTTCGGACTGGCGCTGGGCGGCGCCCTCACGTCCGGCGCGCAGGAGTTCCAGGGCGCGCTGTGGGCTCAGCGCGTCGGTGATGTAGCGGAAGTCCACCTGCGAGACCAGCCACTCCGGCTCGGCCTCCGCCAGCAGGCGCCACAGCGGTACCCCCGCGCACTTGGCGGCCAGATCCCAGACCGCGTTCACCACCGCGCCGATGGCCATATGCATGACGCCCTTTTCGGGCCCGAGCCAGCGCAGTTGACTGTCCGCGATGAGCCGCCGGCTGATCCAACCGGGGTCGGCGCAGAGCTGGGCCACCGAACATCCGATGACATGGGAGCGGAGGCTGTCGATCGCGGCCACCTGCACCTCGTTGCCACGGCCGATGGTGAAGACGAATCCGTGTCCGTCCAGCCCGTCACCGGCGTCCGTGCGAAGCACCACGTACGCCGCCGAGTAGTCCGGGTCAGGGTTCATCGCGTCCGAACCGTCCAGGTCACGGGAGGTCGGGAAACGGACATCGTAGGTGTCCACGGCAGTGATCCGGGCTCTGGCAAAGGACACGACAGTTCCTTTCGCGGGATGCGGCCACAGGCGCGGGCCCGTTGGACAGCGAGGAGAAAGATGGGATGAATAATCCCAGTGCGTGCACCATAGAGCCCAAGGTCAGGGTTTGACAAGATAAAGATCGGATGTATCGAGAGTACGAAAAGCGAAGAACGACACCATCGCGCACGATCGGTACCACGGAGAGCCGCCGGCGCGGTCTACTCCCCCGCCCAGATCGTGCGTCCGCCGTCGACCCGCAGGGTCTGGCCGGTGAGGTAGGCGGCGCCCTCCGAAGCCAGGAACGCGACGACGGACGCGACATCCGCCGGGCTGCCGATCCGTCCGAGAGGAATACGGCTGCGGATGGCCGCCAGCTCCTCCTCGCCGGCGATCTCCCACGGACTGGTGAACACCGCACCGAGCGCGACGGCGTTGACCCGTACTCCTGGTGCGCAGTCGACGGCGAGTTGACGAGTCAGCGCCTCGAGACCGCCTTTGGCGGCCGCGTACGCGGAGTACTCGTGAAACGCGGTGACGGAGTGGATGGAGGAGGTGACCACCACGCTGCCCCGAGCGACGTCCAACAGGTCGCGGAGCGCTGCGACACCTTGGTAGACGGCGGTGATGTGGACATCGAGCAGGTGCTTCCAGCGCGCGACGGGGGTGTCGCCCAGCGGGGTGCGCGCGCTGCTTCCGGAGTTGAAGTACAGCAGGTCCAGGCGGCCGTGGCGACGCGCGAGGTGATCGCGCAGCCGGGCCCAGTCGTCCTGGTCGGTGACATCACACCGGTGGTACTCGGCGGCGCCGGTCCGCGCGGCGATCGTGCGGCCGCGCTCGTCGTCGATGTCGGTGAGGACGAGGGTCCAGCCGGAGTCGGCGAGCAGACGCGCGGACGCCTGGGCGATCTCCCCGACGGCGCCGGTGACAACGGCCACGGCATTCATCGGACGGCTCGTTCCCCGCGGACGGCGGACGGCAGCGGCGCGGCGAACCGTGTCGACGGCAGCCCCTCGGCGTCCACGCGCATGCGCAGAGTCCGTCCCGACATCGGATACCGCGCGCGTTCGTCGGCGGACAGCCCGACGGCCGCCGAGGTGATGACGAGATCCCGCAGGCCGGGCCCGGTGAACGCGCAGGCTGTCGGCCGGGGTACCGGAACGTCGAGCACACCGGTCAGAGCGCCGTCGGGTGCGTATCGCAGGATGGCGCCCCCGTCCCAGATCGCCGTCCACACAGCGCCCTCGGCATCGACGGCGAGGCCGTCGGGTCCGCCGAGGCGCCCGTCCGTGCGGATCACCGAACGGACCTCGCCCAGGGACCCGGAATCCACGTCGAAGACATGGCCGGTGATCGTGCCCGCGTGGGTGTCGGTGACGTACATGACCGTGCCGTCCGGCGACCAGCCGAGTCCGTTGGGGATGGTCATGCCGTCGAGGACCTGCTCCGCCGAGCCGTCCGGGCGGACCACCCACAGGCTTCCCGCGCCCACGGCGGCGTGCCGGTCCATCACACCCAGCCAGAAGCGCCCGGCCGGATCACAGGCGCCGTCGTTGGCCCGGTACAGCGTCGGATCGACCGGCAGCGCGGTGAAGGGGATGAGATCACCGGCCCCCGTGATACCTGCCAGGGATGTTCCGTAGGCGCCGAGCCACAGGCCGTCGTGCCAGGGAACCGCGCTGCCGAGAAAATCCGGCACCGCGGAAAGGGCGACGCCGTCGTCGGTCAGCGTCCCGAACACCTGATCGTCGATGCCGACCAGGGAAAGGGTCGCGGTGGCGGTGTCCCAGCGGGGGCCCTCGCCCAGGAGGAGCGGATCGTGGTCGAAGGCGTCGATTCCGGAGTGCCAGATCTTCATGGGGTCTCTCGTCACGAAGGGTCGGACGGCGGCGGGGCCGCCGTAGAAGCGCGGGCGATGATGGTGGGGCTGGTCGGGATGACGATGCTGCGGGGTTCGCCACCGCGCACGATCGCGACCAGGGCGTCGACGGCGGCGGCGCCGAGTTCGGCCAGGGGCGTCACGACGGTGCTGAGGGAAGGCACCAGATAGTCGGCCATCGGGTAGTCGTCGTTCGCCAGCACCGACAGCGAGTCCGGCACGGCAAGACCGATCCGGGCAGCCGTCCCCAGCACCCCTACGGCCTGGGCGAAGGAGCTGGTGAACAGCGCGGTCGGCGGCTCCGACGCGGCCCGCAGGGATGCCAGGCCCCGGCTGCCGCCGTGTTCGTCGAACTCCTGCATGGCGAAAACGGGCTCGGGCAGGGCGAGTTCCCGGCAGCGTTCCCTGAAGGCACGGATACGGTCGAGGCTGGGAGTGACGTCCTCCGGCCCACCGATGTGGCCCAGCCGACGATGGCCCAGTTTCACGAGGAAGTCGACGGCGGCGCGGGCCGATTCGGCCACGTCCATGACGATGTTGGCCTGCCCCTGCGGATTGCTCCGGTTGACGAAGACGTGCGGAATGCCGGTGCGGCGCAGCACGAACGGCAGGTCGCTGGTCGCGGACGCCGAACCGACGAGCACGCCGTCGATACGACCGGACTCCACCACCATCTCCAGTTCCTCGCGGGAGCCGGCGTCCCCCAGGTCCTCGGCGGTCAGGGTCATGAAGCCGAGTTCGAGGGCGCGCCTCGTCGCACCGCGGGCTATCGTCGCGTGGGTCGGGTTCGCGATCGACGGCAGCACGAGAGCGATGGCGCCGGTCCGCCCGGTCGCGAGCGACCGCGCGGGTCCGTGCGGCCGGTAGCCGAGTCTCTTGGCCGCGGACAGGATCCGCTCCCGCGTCCCGGCGCTGACGCTCGCGCTCGGGGCGTTGTTGAGCACCTTGGAAGCGGCCGACTTCGATACGCCCGCGGCAGCGGCGACGTCGGCCAGGCGGGGGCGAACTGGGGCGTCCGGCATGGGCGGGTCGTCTCCTGAGTCTGGAACATCCGTTCCGGTCCCGCCCCGGCACGAGGTGCCGGGGCGGGACCGGAATCACCGGTGGACTGACGGTGTGCTATCCGTCAATTACCACGCGCGGGATCCGATCATGTGTCGGTGATACGAAGCTTGCCTCATCCTCCTG
The DNA here is from genome assembly GCF_014596445.1 of Streptomyces sp. CBMA29. GTDB lineage: Bacteria > Actinomycetota > Actinomycetes > Streptomycetales > Streptomycetaceae > Actinacidiphila. The sequence continues at coordinate 55,786 of NZ_MECL01000158.1, forward strand.
CGGTGCGGCCGTCGAGGGCGACGGTGGTACCGACGGGGGTGTTCACTCTCCCTGGCCCGCGTAGGCACCGCGGTTGGGAGTCGCGGTGTTCACGGGGTTGCCCCACAGGTCGGTGCCGAAGTTGCCGGGCACGGTGGTGCCGCTCCTCAGCGCGGGGGAACCGGACAGCAGCTTGTAGCCGCCGATGGAACCGATGCCCGGGGTTCCCACCCCGTTGGCGGAGACGAGCCTGGGGTCGGCCGTCGACGCCTGGGGGTCGGAGGGCGGGGTGAAGCCCACGTAGGTGTTGGCCTTGTAGGTGGGTCCTGACGGGAGCGACGAGCCGGCCTGGCCGATGAAGACGTTGTTGGAGAACTTGGTGATGCTGGGCGTCTCACCGAAGTCGAACGCCTTGTTCCGGCAGTCGATCGTGTTGTTGTAGAAGTCGACCGACAGCGCGCCGTCGGTGTACTTGTGGAACCGGCAGTCGTTGACCGAGACGTTGTACCGGTAGACGACCTTCAGCGTGGTCGTCCGTCCGCAGGAAGCGCAGACGAGCAGGATGCCGTTGCTGTTGTCGTGGTCGTAGTTGTACTGGTACGTGCAGGTGCCGAGCATCGAACCGTCGCAGTCCCAGGCGACGCTGTCGTCGGTGACCCGGGTGATGTGGGAGACCTCGTTGTACTGGAAGGTGGGGTTGGTGTCGCCCCAGCCCCAGATGCCGGCGTAGACGCCGTCCCGGCCGTTGACTCCGAGCCGGTCGGCGACGTTGCGCTCGGTCAGCGGGGAGTCGCTGACCGAGACGACGATGCCGTCGTGGGAGATGTTCCGCACCGTGTTGCCGGTGACCAGGACGTAGCGGTTGCGCACCGGGTTGTCGTTCCAGTTGTGCTGGTCGCCGTACAGGCCGACGCCCACGCCGTGGATGTCGTGGACCGAGTTCCCGGACACGGTGACGCCCTTGAAGAAGGTGCCCTGGGTGGGGATCTCCACGCCGATGCCGTGCGAGAGGTAGTACCAGTCCAGGTTGGCGCTGCGGCTGGTCCAGCCCATGACGTCGTGCACGTTGTTGTCGCGGATGGTGATGCCGTCGTGCTCCTGCCCGTCGGTACCGAAGACCTCGATGCCGGAGCGCAGGGCCTCGGCGGAGGCGTTGTTGGTGACCTCCAGGTTCTGGATGATCCAGTAGCTCTGGTTGGTCAGCGCCACGGTGGCTTCGCTGATCAGGTTGCTGGGATCGGGGTTGGTCAGGCCGTCGCCGGCGACGACGGGGGCCGCGCCGGAGCCGTATCCGTCCAGGGTGATGGGCGCCGTGGCGCTGCCACTGCCCTTGGGGGTGAGCTTGCCGTGGCAGGTCGTGCCCTTCTTCAGCAGCAGCTTGTCGCCGGGGCCGAAGGTGTGGCTGTTGGCGCTGCCCAACGTGTTCCAGGGTGAGGACTGGGTGCCGGAGCCGTTGGAGGCCGCCGAGCAGTCCAGGTAGTAGGAGCTGCCGACGGCCGCCGGAGCGGTCACCGTCCAGGTGAAGCTGCCCGTGCCGGTGGCGCCGTTGGCGTCGGTGGCCTTCACCGTCACCGTGCTGGAACCGGTGGCGGTCGGGGTGCCCATGATGGTGCCGTTGATGTAGTTCATCGACAGGCCCGCGGGCAGGCCGGTGGCCGACCACTGGACCTGGCCGGTGCCGCCGGTGGAGGCCGGGAGCAGTCCGGTGGCCACGCCCAGCGTGGTGCTCTGGGTGCTGATACCGGTGACGCCGAGCGTGCCGCCCGTACCGCCGCCGGTGGTGCCGCCCGTGGTACCGCCGCCGTCACCGGTGGGCAGGGTCCACTGCTGGGCGGCGGAGCCGTTGCATGCCCATATCTGGACGGGGTTGCCGTTGACGGCGCTGCCGTTGACGATGTCCAGGCACAGGCCCGTACCCGGGTTGACCAGCGAACTGGTCGCGCCCGGCTGCCATTTCTGGGCGTCGCTGCCGTTGCAGTCCCACAACTGCACCCGGGTACCGGGGCTGGTGGCGCCGTTCTTGATGTCCAGGCACTTGCCGAAGACACGCACGGTGCCGTCGCCCGGCAGGTTCCAGTTCTGCGCACCGCTTCCGTTGCAGTCGTAGACCTCGATCGGGTTGCCGCTGGTGGTCACGCCGCCGGTGTCGTCCAGGCACTTGCCCGAACTCTTGAGCGGGCCGGTGACACCGGCCGCGTGGGCGGTGTTGACCGTGAGCAGCGCGGCGACACCCGCCGCCAGCACCGCCGCAGTGGCGATGATCAGGTTGAGCGGGCCGCGGCGTCGCCCTCTGGCACGACGTTGCATGGGTCACTTCCTCATCGTTGAAGAACCTCTTGGGGGGAGACCGCCGACCGCGGGCGCGGTGCGGCAGGGGACCACCGGGAGACGGGACCGACCCACGGAAGACACCTTCCGCTTACCCGGCCTTCAAGGTGCGTCGGCGAGCGTAGGTGTCGTGCTTGTTTCAGTCAACCGGTTTCCTCAAAATCCGTAACGTTCGCGTCACGGGGATTGACGTTGCCGAAAAACCTTGGTTAACGTCACCGCACACCAAAAGGAAACCGGTTGATCTCGTTACGAGGAGCCGGTTCGGTCCTGCCGGCGGCAGTCACCCCGGCCCCATCCGTTTCACCGTTCTCCCGGCCGCCGGTGGCGTCCGGTTTCCCAGGAGGAACCATGCGCAGCAGGAAGCTCGCCGTCATCGCGTGCGTGCCACTGGCCGCCGTTCTCGCTCTCAGCGGCTGTTCCGACGACAAGAGTGACAAGGGCAGCTCCAGCGGCGGGCAGGACTCCGGCGACAAGCAGGTCACTCTGAAGGTCGTCGGCTGGAAGGGCGGCCCCTCCGAGCCGGCCAACGTCAAGGAGATCAACGCGGCCTTCGAGAAGGCCCACCCCGACATCAAGATCGACTACACGTTCCAGCCGGGCGGCGACCCGTACACCCAGAAACTCAACGCGCAGTTGCTCGGCGGCAACGCCGCCGACGTGATCATGGCCGACACCCCCAACGCGGCGCGCTGGGCGAAGTCCGGCTATCTGTCCGACCTGTCCGACCAGCCGTGGGTGGCGGACATGGCGGCCCCGGTCAAGCCGCTGGTCACCGACAACAGCAAGGTCGTGGCGCTGCCCAGCGAGCTGACAGGTGTCGGCCTGTTCAGCAACATGAAGGTGCTCAAGGCCGCGGGCATCACCAAGCCGCCGGCCACCTGGCCGGAGCTGGTCGCCGACCTCGACGCCCTCAAAACGGCGCACCAGCCCGGGATCGCGCTGCCGGACAAGAGCGGCTGGACGGTCTTCACCGCGATCACCGCCAGCGCCGCCTCGCTGGTCTTCCAGGGCACTCCCGGCTGGAATCAGGATCTGGCGGCGGGCACGACGGGCTTCGCCGGTACCGACGGCTGGAAGACCGCCACCCAGCAGGTCGCCGACCTCGGCGCCAAGGGGCTGATCGACTACAAGGCTCAACTCGGCGTCGACGAGTGGTCGCAGGGCACCCAGGACTTCAAGGCGGGCAAGAGCGCCTTCCTGCTCCAGGGCTCCTGGGCCATGAGCGACCTGTCCAAGGGCATCACCGATCTGAAGTTCTCCACCTGGCCGGGCGGACCGGCCGGCGACCAGGGTTCCGCGACCACCGCCGTCGGCACCCTGTGGACCGTCAACGCCAAGACCTCCAAGCAGGCCGCGGCCAAGGAGTACCTGAAGTACTGGGCGACCTCCGCGGCCCTGACCCCGTATCTGACGGCCGAGGCGGCCTTCTCGCCGATGAAGACCACCCCTTCGCCCGCCATCCCCGACGCGGAGGACCTGGTGGCGGCCGTCACCGCCGGCCGCTACTACGTCCTGCCGGAGAGCACCTGGGCCGGCGGCACCTCGCAGAAGGACATGCAGAACGCCGTACAGGCACTGATCCTCGGCAAGAAGTCCGTCGCGCAGACGCTCGACGCCTTCGACTCCGCGGCCAAGGGCTGATCCGAACGCCGGGCCGCGACGGGATCCCTCCCCGCCACCGCCGCGGCCCGGCCCCCGCCTCCGCCTTGTCCGTCGTGTCCACGTCGCTCAGCCCGCCTGGAGAGAACGACCCGCGATGCCCAGAACGCGCCTGCCCCACCGGACCCCGTACGGTCCGAGCCCGCACAGCCCGAGCCCGAACGGTCCGAGCCCGAACGGTCCCAGCCCGCACCGCCGGACCCCGCCCAAGCGGACCCTGCTCAGCAGGACTCTGCACAACCGGAGTCTGCTGCCCTTCACCTTGCCTGCGATCGGACTCTACGCACTCCTGACCCTCTATCCGCTGGTCAGGGCCATCCCGCTCAGCCTCACCAACTCCACCGGCGGCCCGACCGCGAACAACGTGGGCCTGGCGAACTACCGCAAGCTCCTGCACAGCGGCGACATCCGTTCCGCCGTGATCCACACCCTCGTCTTCACTCTCGTCGTCGTGGTGGCACAGACCGCGCTCGGCCTGGCGATCGCCGCGAGCCTGCGCCGCTGGGGCACGTACGGAAAGACGCTCGCCGTCCTCCTGCTGACCCCCGCGCTGCTCTCGCCGGTCATGGCGTCCTTCATCTGGTCCGCGCTGTACAACAGCGACGGCCCGCTCAACGCGACGCTGGACGCCCTCGGCCTGAGCAGCCTCAAGCAGGTGTGGCTCGGCGACCCGTCGACGGCGCTGTACGCGATCGCCGTCGTCAACATCTGGATGTTCGCCGGATTCTCCGCCGCGATCTTCGCCGCCGGCTTCCGCAACATCCCCGTCGAGCTGACCGAGGCCGCGCGGATCGACGGCGCGAGCCGATGGCAGACCTTCCGCAGTATCGAGTGGCCGCTGCTGGCTCCCGCCCTCACCGTCACGGTGACGCTCAGCCTGACCGGCACCCTGCGCGTTCTGGAACTGCCGCTGGTGATGACCAAGGGCGGTCCGGTGAACTCCACCAACACCCTGGGCCTGGCCATCTACAACAACCTGTTCCAGAACGGGGCCATCGGCTACGGCACCGCGATCTCGGTCCTGCTGCTGGTCGTGGTCGTCGTGATCGCCACATCCGTCAACACCCTGCTCCGACGCCGTGAAGGGCGAATCTGATGACCGCTCCGACCATCTCGCGGCCCGGACGGCGCCCCGACCGCAGGCGGCTGACCGTCCGGCAGTACACGGTGCGGACCCTGGGCGGCGTCGCGACGCTGATCTTCGTCTCGCCCTTCCTCTACGCCATCAGTACCTCGCTGCGCCCGGCCCAGGACGTGGCCGAGCACGCGGTCGCCTTCCCCACCTCGATCACCTTCTCGAACTTCAGCCGCGTCTACTCCGAGATCAACTACGGGCGCAGCGTCTTCAACACGCTGCTCATCACCGCCGGCACCTGCGCGATCGTCGTGCTGCTCGGCTCCATGGCGGGCTATGCCCTGGGCCGCACCAGCCGGTCGTGGTCCACGTGGGTCTACCGGGGCTTCATGGCCGGTATGGCCGTCCCGCTCTTCGTCCTTGTCGCACCCCTCTACCTGCTGGTCCGGGACCTGGGCCTGCTCGGTTCGATCCCCGGCGTCATCCTGATCTACGCGGCGTCCAACCTGCCGATCGCGATCTTCTTCTACACCAGCTTCGTCCGTTCCATCCCCGGCGACCTGGACGAGGCGGCGCAGTTGGACGGCGCGAGTCGGCTGCGGACCTTCTTCTCGATCTTCTTCCCGCTTCTCGGTCCGGTGACCGCGACCCTGCTGCTGTTCATCACGCTCGCGGTGTGGAACGACCTGCTGGTGCCGCTGGTGTTCCTGCAGAACGCCGACCAGCGCACGATCATGGTCAACGCCTACGCCCTGCTCGATCCCAAGATCGCCCAGCCGACGGATCTGTTCCCGTCCGCGCTGATGGGCGTCGCGCCGCTGCTGCTGCTCTTCGTCTTCTTCCAGCGCCGCATGGTCGAGGGGATGAGCGGCGGGGCGGTGAAGGGATGAGCGGGGCGCGACAACTCCGGACCGCACTGGCCGCGTTCCCGGTAGTGGCGATCATGAGAGCACGCAGGGACACCTTCCTGCTCCGCGCCGCGGACGCCCTCGCCGAGGCGGGCATCACCGCGATCGAGGTGACGGCGACCACGCCGGGTGCCTACGCGGCAGCCGCTGCCATGCGGTCCCGGCTCGCCGCCGACGTCGCCGTCGGCATGGGAACGGTCACCGATCGCGCTCAGCTCGCCCCGGTTGTCGCGGCGGGTTGCGACTTCATCGTCAGCCCGCACACGGATCCGTCGCTGATCGCGGAAGCCGCGGCTCTCGGTCTGGGCACACTGCCGGGCGCGATGACGCCCACCGAGGTCATGACGGCGACCGGAGCAGGCGCCACCGCCGTCAAGCTCTTCCCGGCCGAGGGACTCGGACCCGGTTTCGTACGAGCGGTGCGGCAGCCGCTGCCCGATGTGGACCTGGTGCCCACGGGCGGGATCGGCATCGAGGACGTGCCGCGCTGGCTGGCAGCGGGAGCCCGCGCCGTCGGGCTCGGGTCCCCGCTGCTCGGGAACGCCCTGGCCGAGGGCGACCTGCACGGTCTGCGGACCCGCACCGCCCGGCTGAGGAACGTTCTCATCGCCGCCGACCGGGTGATCGCGTGACGGCGAAAGCGGACGACCACAGCGGCGGCGCGCGTGCGGAGTCCGGCGGGCTCGTCGCTCTGGGGGACGTCGTCGTGTCGCTGACCAGCGAGCTGCCGGGCCCGCTCGGCCGCGGCCAGCGCCTGGTGATGCGGGTCGCCGGTGCGGAGGCCAACACCGCGGTCGGAGTACGCCGGCTGGGCCTGCCCGTGTCGTGGGCGGGCGTGGTCTCCGGCGACGGCCTGGGCGACCTCATCATCCGCGAGCTGCGCGCCGAGGGCGTCACCGTACGGGCCCGCCGGTGCTCGGCGCCGACCGCCCTGCTGGTGCGCACCCAGCGGACCAGCGAGCACTCGACCGTCGACTACTACCGGACCGGCACAGCGGGCGCCACGCTGACGCCCGCCGACCTCGACCTCGACCTCATCCGCGGCGCGGCGATGCTTCACGTCACGGGTGTGACCCCGGCTCTGGGCCGTGGCCCCGCCGACGCCGTACGCATCGCCGTCGAGACGGCACGTCGGGCCGGCGTCGAGGTCAGTTGCGCCCTGAACCACCGCGGCAGGCTCTGGTCGCGGGAGGAAGCCCGCCCCGAGCTGCGGTGGCTGGTGGAGAGAAGCTCGATCGTCTTCGCCTCGATGGCGGAGGCCGAAATCGTCCTCGGGAGCCGCGACGGTTCCGGGGATGCCGCGGAGACGGCGGTGAAGCTCACGGCGCTGGGACCCGCCGAAGCCGTCGTCTCCGACGGTGGCGGTCCCGTCGGTGTGCACGCCGACGGGACCGCGAGCCTGCACCGGCCGCCGGCCCGCCAGGTCATAGACACCGTCGGCGCGGGGGACGCGCTCGCGGCCGGCTACCTCGCCGCCCGCATGCGCGGCCTGCCCGCGGCGGAGAGAATCCGGGTCGCGCTCGCGACAGCGCGCTTCGCCGTGACGACCGTCGGAGACTGGGACGGTCTGCCGACCTGGGACGAAATCGCCGCCGCCCGCGACACGACCGACGACACCATCCGCTGACGCCATCCGGCGGTGCCGCCCGCCGACACCGACCACCGGCACACCATCGCCGACACCGCCGACACCGACCGCCGACCTGGAGTGCACATGAAGATCACCGGCTGGGAAACCTTCCTGGTGGAGCCGCGCTGGCTGTTCCTGCGCGTCGACACCGACGCGGGTATCAGCGGCTGGGGCGAGCCGATCGTCGAAGGACGCGCGGAGGCCGTCAGTGCTGTCGTCGATACCTTCTTCGAATACCTCGTCGGCCGCGATCCCAGGAGGATCGAGCAGCACTGGCAGACCCTCACCAAATCCGGCTTCTACCGGGGTGGCCCGGTCTTCTCCAGCGCGGTGTCCGGCATCGACCAGGCGCTGTGGGACATCACGGGGCGAGCGCTGGGCGCTCCTGTCCACGAGCTCCTCGGCGGAGCCGTCCGCGAACGCGCCCGGATGTACACGTGGGTGCACGGCGACGACCCGGAGACGCTGGCGGCCGACGCCCGGGAGAAGACCGCACTCGGCTTCACCGCCGTCAAGGTCAACCTGACCGAGGCCGCCGCTCCGATCCCGTCCAAGGCCGACCTGGAGTCCTGGGCGCGGCGCATGCGGGTGCTCCGGGAGGCCGTGGGTGACACGGTGGACGTCGCGATCGACGTGCACGGCCGTTTCAGCACGGCGGGATCGGCCGCGATGCTGCCGCTGCTGGAGGCAGTACGGCCCTTCTTCGTCGAGGAGCCCGTGCTGCCCGAGCACTCGCGGAATCTCGCCCGACTGGCGGCGGCCACGCCCATCCCCCTCGCCACAGGCGAGCGTCTCTACTCCCGCCGGGAGTTCGACGAGGTCCTGCGGGCCGGTGTCGCCGTGGTGCAGCCCGACCTGTCGCACGCCGGCGGTATTTCCGAGGTGCGGCGGATCGCAGCCGCCGCCGAGACGTTCGACGCGTTGCTCGCCCCGCACTGCCCGCTGGGGCCGATCGCGCTGGCCGCCAGCCTCCAAGTCGACTTCGCCACCCCGAATTTCCTCATCCAGGAGCAGAGTCTCGGCATCGGCTACGGCGAGGGCGCCACCATGCTGGCGTATCTGCGCGATCCCTCGGTCTTCGACATGTCCGCCGGTCACATCGACCTGCTCACCGGGCCCGGCCTCGGCATCGAGATCGACGAGGACGCGGTGCGCGAGGCAGCCGCGACAGGCCACCGGTGGCGCCCGCCGATGTGGCAGCACACGGACGGCTCGTACGCCGAATGGTGAGCCCCGCACGTACCGCACGTACCCCCTTCGTCCATGGAGAGCGCACGCATGACGACAGACGAGCTGTGGTACCGGCAGCCCGCGCACACTCCGGCGCAGGCCCTGCCGCTGGGCAACGGCCGCAGCGGGGCGATGCTCTACGGCGGTACGGGCAGGGAGCGGGTCGATCTCAACGCCGACACGCTCTGGTCGGGGCTGCCTCACGGCACCGCGCCGCGCGCCGACCCGCCGTCCGCGCACCTGGCTCCGCTGCGCGAGGCGGTCCTTCGCGACCGCGACTACGACCTCGCCGACGATCTGTCGCAGCGAATGCAAGGTCCGTTCGGACAGGCTTACCAGCCGCTCGGAGTGCTCACCGTCGATACGGACGCCAGGGACGGCTGCCGGGACTACCGCAGGTCGCTGGATCTGGACCGCGCTGTGCACAGCGTGGTGTACCGCCGCGGTGACGAGGTCATGGTTCGCGAGAGCTTCCTGTCCGCGCCCGCTGGAGTCCTGGTGATGCGGCTCGCCGCGGAAGGGCCGGGCCGGGTGTCGTTCACCGCGCGGCTGGCGTCACCGCACCGGGGGGCCGCCGTCCGACCGGCCGGCGACGCCCCCTCGACGGTCGTCCTCACCGGCCGGGCCCCGGCGCACCTGGCCTTCGACGAGCCCGACCCGCTCACCTACCGCCCGGACGCGGGAACGGGCTTCGCCGCCGCTCTGCACGTGGAGGCCGTCGGCGGCTCCATGGAGGTCGCGGCCGACGGGGCGGTCACGGTGCACGGTGCACGGTCGGCGCTGCTGCGGGTCACGGTGGCCACCGGATATCGCGGTTGGGACACGCCGCCCGCCGGTCCCGACGAGGGCTGCGCCGAGGAGGCTCTCAAGGTCCTGTCGGCGGCGGTCGCGACCTCTTACGAAGCTCTTCACGCCGAGCATGTCGCCGACCACCGGGCTCTCTACCGCCGGGCCGCCCTGCGACTGGACGCCGCGCCACACGGTACGGCCGCGGCGGACGCGCCCACCGACGAACGGCTCGCCGCGGCGAGCGCCGGGGCCGAGGACCCGGGACTCGCCGCCCTGCTGTTCGCCTACGGACGCTATCTGCTGATCGCTTCCTCCCGGCCGGGCAGCCAGCCCGCCAACCTCCAGGGCGTCTGGAATCACGACACCACCCCGCCGTGGAACAGCAACTGGACGGTCAACATCAACCTCCAGATGAACTACTGGCCCGCCGAGGTCACCGCGCTGCCCGAATGCCACGAGCCGCTGCTCCGTCTGGTCGAGGAACTGGCGGTGCCGGGGGCCAGGACCGCGCGCGACTTCTACGGCTGCCGCGGCTGGACGGCCCACCACAACGTCGATCTGTGGCGGCTGACCGACCCGGTGTCGGGCTCGCCGTCCTGGGCGGCCTGGCCGCTGGGCGCCGCGTGGCTGTGCGCGCACCTGTGGCAGCGTTACGAATTCGGCGGCGACCGCGCCTTCCTGGCCAGGATCTACCCGGTGCTGCGCGGCGCCGCGCTGTTCCTGCTGGACTTCCTCGTCGAGGACGCCGACGGCAGCCTCGTCACCTGCCCCTCGACCTCGCCCGAACACCGCTTCCGCAGCGCCTCGGGCCGCCTGGTCGCGGTCGGTGCGTCGGCCACGTCGGACTACTGGCTGATCGGCGAGCTGTTCGACAACTGTGTTCGGGCGGCGCACGATCTCGGCGCCGACGACGACGTCACCATCCGGTTGCGCAACGCCCGTACGCGGTTGCGTCCCCCGGCGACCGGCGTGGACGGCCGGCTGCTCGAATGGTGGGAGGACGTCACGGAGGAGGATGCGGGTCACCGGCATTTCTCGCCGCTCTACGGTCTTTTCCCGGGGCGCGCCATCGACCCTCGGACCACCCCTGAGTTGGCGGCGGCCGCAGCCGCGGCCCTCGACCGCAGGCTGAAGGGCGGCAGCGGGAGCACCGGCTGGAGTGCGGCATGGGCCGCCGCGCTGGCGGCCCGGTTGGGCGACGCCGAGACGGCGCACCGCCTGGTGACGACCCTGCTCGCCGAGCACACCACCGCCAACCTGCTGGGCCGGTGTCCGCCGGAGACCGGTCAGATCGACGCCACTTTCGGCGCGACCGCCGCCATCGCCGAAATGCTGTTGCAGGACGGCCCCGGCGTGCTCGAACTGCTGCCCGCACTGCCCTCCGCATGGCCGCAGGGCGAGGTGCGGGGTCTGCGCGCGCGAGGCGGCATCGAGGTCGGCATCCGCTGGCAGAACGGCGCCCTGGCGGAAGCACTGATCACCTCGGACGTATCCCGCGGCATCGCCGTGCGACTCCCCCCGGGCACACCGCGGGTGGACGTCACCGACGCTGAACGCCCTGCCCTGCGCCTCGACGCCGCACAGACGGACGACCTCTTGTCCTTCGACGCCGACGGCGGCAGCGGTTACGTCATCCGGCCCTCCGCCGGGTGACCTCCGACGGCCCGTCCGGGGTGAGATGCCTCCCGCCCCGGACGGGCTCCCACAAACGCCCGGCCGGCAAGGCCGCTGTCCAGGGTCTTAGTCCGCGTCCGTCTCCGCTGCTTCGCTCGGCGTCGGCAGCTTCTTCTCCTCGACAACGTCGCTGTACGCGGCGAGTACCTCGTCCATCACCTCGTCCTCCAGGGTCTCCCTCTGGTAGAGCGTCTTGTCCTCGGCGGGGGTGGTGCCCGGCTCATCCGTCATGGCCATCGCATGTCCGCGACGACGCGGTTGATACCGGCCAAGGGCGGGCGAGGGGGTGTATACCATGTATACGATGGGGTGGGGCTTCTGGCCCATGGGTTCGAACCGATGACGGAAGGCAGGCACGTCAGCATGCTCACCACGGATTCCATTCTCGGATCGGCCACGTGGATCGACATCGCGGCGAAGGACACGGTGGCCGCGGCGGGGTTCTACGGGGCGGTGTTCGACTGGACGTTCCACCCGGCGGGGCCTGACGCGGGGAGCTACGGGACCTTGCGGAAGGACGGGAAGATCGTGGCGGCGCTGGGGCCGCTGGTGGACGAGGGGGCGACCCCGGCGTGGACGGTGTACTTCGAGACGCCGGACGTGGAGGCCACCGCGAAGGCGGTCGCGCAGGCCGGTGGGGCGGTGCGGGCCGAGCCGTTCGACGCGCAGGACGCGGCGCGGATGGCGGCCGTCACCGACCCGGGCGGGGCGGAATTCGCGCTCTTCCAGCCGAAGGCGCTGAAGGGTCTGGAGACCACGTCGGTGTACGGGTCGCTGGGGTGGGTCGAGCTCCAGACGGCGGACCCGGCCGCGGCGCTGGAGTTCTACCGCGGGTTGTTCGGCTGGCGGGGGGCGGACACGCAGTTGGGTGACGCGCCGTACACCTTCGTCTCGACCTCGGAGGGCGACCAGGGGAACACGGCCTTCGGCGGCGTCACGGCCGCGCAGGAGGGTGTGGGCCCGCGCTGGGTGCCGTACTTCGACGTGGCGGACGCGGACGACATCGTCACCCGCGTCCAGGGCGCGGGCGGGACGGTGCTGGTGCCGACCGTGGACGTGCCGGGCATCGGCCGGATCGCCTGGTTCGCCGACACCTCGGGCGCGACCTTCGCCGTACTCCAGCCCGCCTGATCCCGGCTGTCCCACCCTGCCCCGGGGCCGTACGCCCCGGGGCGGCGACGCGTCCGGGGCGGCGACGCGTCCGGGGCGGGTCGGGCGGCGGCAGGGCAGACTGGGGGTATGCCTGAACTGCCGGAGGTCGAGTCCCTGAGCGGGTTCCTGGCCGAGCGGCTGGTCGGCCGTACGGTCGCGCGGGTGTACCCGGTCGCCGTGCACGCGCTCAAGACGTACGACCCGCCGATCGGAGCGCTGGAGGGGCGGACCTTCGACGCCGTGGGGCGGCACGGGAAATTCCTCGACCTCACGGCCGGGGAGCTGCACCTGGTGATCCACCTGGCGCGGGCCGGGTGGGTGCGGTGGACGGAGAAGATGGCGGACGCGCCGCCGCGCCCCGGCAAGGGACCGCTGGCACTGCGCGTACGGCTCACTGGTACGACCGGCGGCGAGGGAACCGGCTTCGACGTCACCGAGGCCGGCACCCAGAAGGGCCTCGCCGTCTACCTCGTACGGGACCCGCTGGACGTACCGGGCGTCGCGCGCCTGGGCCCCGACCCCTTCGCCGCCGACTTCACCCTCGCGGCCTTCACCGAACTTCTTGCGGGCAAGCGCAGCCAGATCAAGGGCGTGCTGCGCGACCAGAGCGTGATCGCCGGGATCGGGAACGCGTACTCGGACGAGATCCTGCACGCGGCGCGCATGTCGCCGTACAAGCTGGCCGCCACGCTCACCGAGGACGAGGTGGTCACACTCTACGAGGCGGTCGGTACGACGCTGGCCGACGCCGTCGAGCGGTCGCGCGGCGCGGATCTGCGCGATCTGAAGTCGGAGAAGAAGAGCGGGCTGCGGGTGCACGGGCGCAAGGGCGAGCCCTGTCCCGTGTGCGGGGACACGATCCGCGAGGTGTCCTTCAGCAACTCGGCGATGCAGTACTGCCCGACGTGTCAGACGGGCGGCAAGCCGCTGGCGGACCGGCGGATGTCCCGGCTGCTCAAGTAGGCGCACGCGTAAGCTCGCGAAATCGCTCACGCGACTGGTCACGCGACTGCTCACGCAACCGCTCACGTGACCGCACAAGTGGCTGGTCAACGAGCCCCGCACGGGCCCGCGTCGAGGTGCCGTCCACTCACGTGCGGTACGCCCCGCTCCGGTTCGGCGGACGCCGGGGTTCCGAGTTGGTTGACCGGTGCCGTTAACCGTTGGTAGCGTAATGAGGCGAAAATGTGATCACCTGCTACCGGGCGTGGCCTCCTGCCATGCCGGGTGGATACCAGGGGAGTACCAGGTGTGATCGAACGCGATGGGGAACGCTCAGGCCCGTAAGCGCTCCCGCAGTCGCCCTCGTCGGCCTTTTCGGCCGGTCGGGGTGGCGTCGCGTTGTGGAAAGGCGCCCGCTCGGGGGCAGGCCGCCGATGTGGTTCTTACTCGGAAGAGACACGGGCGGACTTATGACTTCGGAAATTCTCCACCATTCGCGTCGCATGCCGTTTCCCGCGCGGCTCCGCGTGGTGTTGTTCATGGAGGACCAGATACTGCGCCTCGGGGTGCAGGCGATCATGTCGGGACTCGCGACCGGCGTGGAGACGTACTTCGCGGCGAACGAGTTCGACTTCATCGGCAAGGTGCGCGAACACGCCCCCGATGTGGCGGTGTTGACCGCGGCCAACCGGCGGCTGTGGACGGTCGTCGGGGATGCCGGGGGTGTCGGGGAGACCGGAAGTGCCGGGGGTGTCGGGGGCGAGAACCCTTCACCACGGCTGCTGTTGGTGATCGAGCAGCATCAGACGGGGGACCTGGCGGGGCTGCCCGCCGACGGATATCTGATCCGGCAGGACCTGTCGGCGGCCGGAATGGCCCGCGCCCTCGATCAGTTGGCGGCCGGGGAGATGGCGATTCCGGTGGAGCTGGGCCGCAGCCTCATCCAGCAGGCGGCGGCAGCGGCCCCGGTGAAACGGCGCGGTGCGCTGACGTCACGTGAGAACGAGACGCTGGTGCTGTTGGTGCGCGGCCTGAGCAACAAGCAGATCGGCAGGCGCCTGTTGATCTCCGAGCACGGCGCCAAACGGCTGGTGAGCAGCGTCCTGCTGAAGCTCGACGCCACGAACCGGACCAGCGCCGTCGTCAAGGCGATCAGGATGGGGCTGGTCGACGAGGCCACGCTGGCGGACACCGCGAACTGACGGGTGCACCGACCCGCGTGACGTACGCCCGTACGGACAGCGGCCGTACGGGCGCGGGCGGACAGCGGCCGTACGGGCGCGGGCGGCGCGGGCCGGGCCGTAGAAGCGAGTGACGGCGACCGTACGCGCTCACCCGGCCGGGCCCCAGGCCCCGGGCCCCAACGGCCCACGTCGCGCGCCCGCCGCGAACACCCGCGTAAATTCCGCTGAACATTCGGCGTACGAGGCGGCCATCCGCGCCTTACCGCGCGGGCACGCGGCTAGTGTCAGCGGCCGTGACCTCCGTTCCCGACATCGACGACGGCGCCGGGACCTCCGCGCGACCGGCCCCCGGAACCGACCGGGCGCCGGGCCGGGACGCCCGCCCGGAAGCGGTCCCGGCACCCCGCGGCCCCGACGAAGGCGACCGCGATCGCAACCGCAACAGCGACCGCACGACCGCCCCGTACCCCCTCCCCGTCCGCCTCGCCGCGGCCCTCCTCGGCCTCGCCGCCGTCGCCGCCATGTGCTGGAGCGGGCTCAACCACGACGTGCGGTACGTCCTCGGCGGCATGCGGGCGAGCGGGCGCGGCGGGATTCCGGCGTCCGGCACCTTCGTGCACCGGCCGCTCGCGTACCGCTGGCCGCTGTCGTGGCTCGACCACCTCACCGCCGGTCCTGTCGCCGTGCGCGAGGCGTCGATACGGTTGCTGGTGATCGTCGTCGCGGCGGCCGTCGTGTGGTGGCTGCGCCAGGGCCTCGCCCGCCATCTGCCGCGCCGCGAGGCGAACGCGGTGGCGGGAGCCGTGGGGCTCGCGCTGCTCTTCGCGCCCGCCTGGGACTTCCTCCAGCCGGAGTGGGTGGCCGTGCTGTGCGCGGTGGGCGGTCTCGCCGCCGCGCTGGCGCCGCGCCGCACCTGGGTGGCCGTCGGCCTCGGCGGCGTGCTGGTCGCGCTCGCGGTGCTGGTGAAGTACACGACCGCGCCCACGGCGCTGCTGCCGCTGGGCGCGCTCCTCGTCCTGGACCGGAGGCGCGGCTGGCTGACCACGGCGGCAGCCGCCGTCGCCGCCCCCGCGGGCTTCGCGCTGGCGATCCTCGTGCAGCCGCGCGAGTGGCGCTGGTTCAACGAACTGTCGGCGCTGAACCCCAACACCCCTTTGCAGAACGGCCTGCACTCCGCCGACGTGCACGCGCTGGTCACCACGGTCGGCACCGAGGCGCTGATGAACCCGGTGGTGGCGCTGCTGCCCGCCGCCGTGGTGCTGCTCGCGCGCGGCAGCGCGTCCCGCGCCGCCCGCTGGGCGTGGCCGCTGCTGACGGCGGCCGGGGTCGCGGGCGTACTGGCCGCGCTGGTGGTGCAGGGGCAGTGGTTCCAGTACCACCTGGCCGCGCTTCCGGTGCTGGCCGCCGCCTTGTGCGGTCTCGCCGTCGCCCGCCGCCCCGACCTGCCGCTGCTCGCCGGGGCCCTGCTGCTCGGCGTCGCCGTCCCGCTGATCGCCGGGCAGTCCTGGAACTGGCGGCACGCGCACGAGACGGCCGCGTACACGCTGGTCTCGGCGGTCGTCGTAGCGACGCTGCTCACGGCCTCCCTGCGAGGACGCGTACAGACGCGCGTACGGCTACGGGCACCGCTCCCCCGCGCCCTGCTCCGCTACGTCCCCGCCCTCGCCCTGCTCCTCGCGCTGGCGATCCCGGTGTGGCCGACGACGCCGTACTCGTACGACACCCGGCACTCGACCTTCACCTCGCTCGAACGCGCGGACACCCGGCACGAGTTGACCCAGTGGCTGACCGGCGTCCGGCACCGTATCGGCGCGGACACCCCCGTCACGTACCTGGCGTTCGGCGACATCGGCTATCTGCTCGGCAACCCGACGCACTGCCGCTACCCGACGCCCGACTTCCTCCAACGCACGCGCTACGACCGGTCGATCACCAGTCAGGTCAGCTACCGCGAGAATCTGCGCTGCCTGAGCGACCCGACCTCGCGCTACGCGGTGCTCGACACGTCCTGGTTCCCGCTGGGCAAGATCGCGCCCGCGACGGCCGCCGCCGTCCGCGCCCGCTTTGACTGCGAGCGGCCGCTCGCCACCCTGCCCGCCTACCACTTGGTGATCTGCCCGCGCCGCGGCTGACCGGGGGTTGTCCCCACCCGGCGTTCGGGTGACAGCTCCATCGATCATGGTGCGCGACGCGGGTTGGATGGACGGAGTCCGCACGGGGCGGGCCTGAGTCGTCCAACGGGGAGCCGTCATGAAGGTGTCGTTGTCGGGGAAGCGCACGATCGTGGCGGCGTGGTCGGTGGCACTGGCCGCGTCCGCGCTGGCGGCGGTGCCCGCGCACGGCACGGGCGGCCAACACCACTACGGGCAGGGGGACTTGCGGAGCGACCTCGCCGCGGTGCGGGCCGCGGGAGACGGCCAGGTCAATGTCGTGGCGCGGGTCGACACCCCGGACGGGCCGCTTCGGGCGCGGTTCGGCACGGCGGGACGCGGCTCCAAGGAACCCGTCCCGTGGGAGCCGGAGTTCCGCGCGGCGAGCACCACCAAGACCTTCACGGCGGTCGTGGTGCTCCAACTGGCCGCCGAGGGCGAGCTGTCGCTGGACGACACCGTCGAGCACTGGCTGCCCGGCGTGGTGCGCGGCCACGGCAACGACGGCTCGCGGATCACGGTGCGGGACCTGCTGCGACAGACCAGCGGGCTCTACGACTACGTGGCCGACCCGTCCGTCCAGGACCGGCTCTTCCAGCACTTCGACGAGAACCGCTACGACGTGACTGCGGCCCCGCAGCTCGTCGCCATCGCGATGAGCCACCCGCCGCTGTTCACACCGGGACCGGCGGGCACCGCCCGGCAGTGGGCGTACTCCAACACCAACTACCTGCTGGCCGGGATGATCGCGGAGAAGGCGAACGACACGGCGGAGCGGAAGGCGGGCGGATCGGGCGCCACCTGGCGGGAGTTGGTCGAGCACCGCGTCATCGCGAAGCTGGGGCTCCGGCACACGTACATCCCCGGCGACAATCCGTTCCTGGTCGGGCCGCACGAGCGGGTGACCGTGGACACTCCCGACGGCGGGGTGCTCGACGCGACCGAGCTGAGCTTCCAGCACACGGCGGACTCCGGGGTGGTGAGCACGCCGGGCGACCTCAACACCTTCTTCCGGGCGCTCGCGACCGGCGAGTTGCTGCCCGCCGAGCAGTGGCGGGAGATGCGCGAGACGGTGCCGTACGACGACCTGCCGGTGCCGCCGTCCGGCAGGCAGGGCGGTTACGGCCTCGGCCTGCGGGTGGTCCCGCTGACCTGCGGCGGCGTCTCCTACCTGCACGAGGGCGACGGTTTCGGCGTGTACACCCGGCCCGCCGTGAGCGCCGACGGCCGCCGCGCGGTGACGGTGTCGGTGACCACCACCACCGCGCTGATCGACCAGGACAAGGTCAATCGCGCGGTGGAGGCGCTCACCGACCACGCGCTGTGCGGGCGCTAGATGTGTCCGGCCGTCAGGCGCTGTAGACCTCGAATTCGGAGAGCTGCCCGGCGGGCCAGCCGGTGTTGGCGGTGAAGTTCAGCCGTACGTAACGGGCGGTGACGGCCGTGGGCAGATTGACCGTCACCGCGTTCCCCGAGGCCGGGTTGAACGTGTAGTTCTGCGCGGGGATCTGGGTGGTCAGCGGGACGCTGGGGCCCGCCTGAACGGAGATGGTCTGGGTACGGGTGCCCCAGGCGCTGGGCGGCGGCAGCTTCAGCACCAGCCGCTTGACGGTGGTGGTGAGGCCGAGGTCGACCTGGATCCACTGCGGGAAGGCGTTGTTGTTGCTCTCCCAGTACGAGTTGGGGTCGCCGTCGACCACGTTGCCCGAGCCGTAGACCTGGGTGTGGCTGCTCTCCGAAGTGGCCTTGCCCAGGGCGAGGTTGGTCCCCGGCGGCACGGTCGTCGCGTCGGTGGTGACGCTGACCTGGTTGGACGCGGGGGACACGTTGCTTGCCGCGTCGAGGGCCTGGACGGTGAAGGTGTAGGCGGTGGACGGGCTGAGCCCGGTGACCGTGGCGGTCGTGGCGTTGCCCGGCGCGCTGCCCGCCTGGGTGCTGGTGGAGCCGGTGACCCGCATGATCCGGTAGCCGGTCACGCCGACGTTGTCGGTCGAGGCGGTCCAGGCCAGCGCGGCGGTGGTGTCGGTGTGCCCGGTGACGTGCAGCGTGCCGGGCGCGGTCGGCGGTACGGTGTCGCCGCCGCCGGAGACCAGCGGCTGGGTGGGGCGGGTCGCGGTGAGGGCGATCTGGCCCTTGAGCATCTTGCCGCCGTCGCCGGTCAGGCGCAGGTAGTAGTCCGAGGAGCAGGCCGTGCCGTCCTCGTCCAGTGCCAGGAAGCCGGAGTTGGTGGGCGTCCACGCCTGGGACTCGGCGGTCTTGGCGATCTGGTTGCCCTCGTTGTACTCGTCGAACATCGAGATGTAGATGCCCTGCACCCCGGCGCGGCAGACGTTGTAGAACTGCCGCCACATGAAGTCGCCGTGCGCGCGCTGCCGTCCGGAGACGTCACCGGGCAGGACGCACGGCTGGTAGTCGATGCCGTGCGCCGCGCAGTCGGCCTCGTCGCCGACGGTGTAGGTGTTGTAGGCGTTGTCGGAGTCGCCCGCGTTGCCGATCGCGCCGACCATCCACGGCGAGATCATGTTGAAGGCGTGGTAGACGTCCGAGTAGCCGGTGCGGGTGCCCGCGCCGCCGGTGCGCCACTCGCGCGGCACCCCGCCGATGACGTAACAGCCCTGCCCCTTGAACCAGTTGATGACGTCGATGCAGGCGTCGGTGCTGAACGGGTGGTTGTTGTCGTTGAAGCCGAAGCCCCAGATGCAGACGACCGGCTTGCCGTTCTGCGTCGCGTACGCCGAGGAGGCCGTGTGGGCCTTCATCTTGTTGGTCCAGTCCGTCTTGATCTCGGACTGCATGTTCGTCCAGCCGGTGACGTCGTACATGACGTAGAACTTCCGGCTGTGCGACTCCGCCGCGCTGCGCACTTTGCCGGCCATCGCGTCGCGCGTCGGGCCTTCCCCGCCGGTGGGGTTGAAGCGCTGGAGCGCCGCGGTGTCGATGCCGTACTGCTGCATCCACTGGAAGTGGGTGTCGACGGTCTGCTGGTCGTAGGACGAGAAGAGCGTCGCGGGCTGGCCGTTGCCGAGGGCGGCGTATCCCGTCTGGTAGGTGTGGGTGTACTCGCGCATGTCCGGCCAGCTACTGATGCCGGTGTTGGACGGTGACGGGGTCTGGCCCCAGTTCTGCGTCCAGTGCCACCAGCCGTTGATCGGGGCGCCGTCGCCGATGCAGGCGAACCAGCCCTGATAGCCGACCGTGACCTTTCCGACCACGTCTCCCGGCCCGCTGGCCGCTGCCGCGCTGCCCGCGGCGGCGGTCTCCGCGACACCTAGGGTTCCTGCCGCAGTGGCCGCGATGGCGGCTTGCAGGAAGACCCGGCGTGTGACACCCATCTGGACTCCTCCGATCGGCTGTCAACTCCCGCCGCCCGCGCGGCCGTCGGGCGCTCGGGTGAGTGCTCGGGCGAGTGCTCTGCGGCAGGGGCCGGAAGTCTGGTGCGGGGGATCGTAACGACAGGGTTACGTGAGCGCAATAGATCGCGCCGCAGGCGAAATAATTGACAGAGATGACGCAAGAACCGTTCTGTCGTGGTTTTCGGTGGTGCCGCGCGGGATGGGCGCAAAGGTTCACCAGATTGGAACCGGGATCTCAGCGGAATCCAAGAAACGATTCATACGGTCATCCGCATGGATGACGAACAGACGTCCGGCGGAGCTGGGGGTGAGGCCGGAAGCCGGGCCGGGGACACAGCCAGGGACGCAGGCGGGGACACAGCCTGGGACGACGCCGGGAGCGAGGCGGGGAGCGGGGCCGCCGCGCACTGGTGGACCCGGCGGCCCCTCGTCGTGTCCACCACGACACTCGCGGTGATCGCGGTGCTGACGCTGGCCACCGTCGTCCAGTCGCCGTCCGCGCGGGCCGGGGCGGACGGGAAGGCGACCAGCGGCGCGACGGGCGGCACGTCCCCCTCCCCCACCCCCACCACCGCGAAGCCCTTCACCCCGGCGCAGGCGCCGTCGACCACCACGCCGCCGACCACCACGCCGTCGACCACCGCACCGGCGTCCCCCTCGGCCACTCCCCCGCAGAAGACGACGGCCACGCCCGCGCGGGACGCCCAGGCCGAGCTGCGCGCGGCGATCAAGGCCCTGTCCGACACCGGCTCCGGGCACTTCTCGGTCGCCGTGACCGAACTGGGCGGGGACAGCGACGACGCCGGCGGTACGGTCGCCACGTACGACAGCGGCGGCACGAAGACGTACGACACCGCGAGCATCGTCAAGGTCGACATCCTGGCGGCGCTGCTGCTCCGGCATCAGCGCGCGGGCACCCAACTGACCTCCGCGCAGCGCGACTTGGCCACCGACATGATCGAGCAGAGCGACAACGACGCGGCGCTCGCACTGTGGGAGGCCATCGGCAGCGGCCCGGGGCTGGCGTCCGCCAACGCCTCGCTCGGCCTGAGCCACACCACCCCCGGCAGCGGCGAATTGTGGGGCCTGACCCAGACCACCGCCGCCGACCAGATCACCCTGCTGCGCGCGGTCTACGGCGACGGCGACGACTCCCCGCTCAGCACCGCCTCGCGCGACTACGTCTCGGACCTGATGCACGCGGTCACCGCCGACCAGCGGTGGGGCGTGTCGGCGGCCGACTCCGACGGCGGGGACTACGCGCTCAAGAACGGCTGGCTGCCGCGGAGCGCCACCGGCCTGTGGGACGTCAACAGCATCGGGAAGGTCGACCACGACGGCCATACGCTGCTGGTCGCGGTGCTGTCAGGCGGCCATGTGTCGGAGCAGGACGGGATCGCGCTGGTGGAACGGGTCGCGCAGGCGGCGGCGAAGGCCGTGACGTAAGAAGGCGACGTAAGAACGTCACGTGGAAAAGCCGCCCATGGTGTCCATGACCCGGCGCTCAGTCCGCCGACCAGGCGATGACCGGCGGTACGACGCGGGCGCACAGCGGGTGCCCCTTGGGGTCGGTGAGGCCGAGGCGCCCGGTGAGCCGCCCGGACCGTACGGCGGCGGCGAGCACGTCCGGCTCGACGGCTGCGAGCAGCAGTTTGGCGCGGCGGAACATCGTGAAGGTTCCGTCCGCGCCGACCCCGCCCCAGGAGAGATAGACGAAGCGCCCGCCCGGCCCGCCCTGCACGTACGGGCCGGTCAGCTCGGTGCCGCCCGCGACCGTACGCGCGACGCACTCCAGCGTCCACCCGGCGCGGTCCGCGTCACCGGGGGTCGGGTCGAGCAGCTCCCCCGGTTTCGCTCGCCGTTGAACGGCGACGTGGATGTTCGTGTATCCGGGGAAGCCGGGGGCCGCGGCGCACGCGCGGCCGGGAAGGCCGGTGCCTTCGATGCGGAGCGTGACGGGCGTGGAGGTGCCGGGCGTCGCTGGGGCCATGCGGCCATTCTGGCACCGCGCGCATCCGGCCGGACGGATGTGTCAGTTTGGATTGACGCGATACCGGGCGTCAGTCTAGCCTGACGTCCATGGATACCAACAGTGTCTCCGCGGCCGTGAACTCGGACGACCCCGCGGTCGGCCTGCGGGCCGTCGGCGCGCTGCACCGGCTCGCCGAACAGGTCGAGGCCGCGCATGTGGCGTTGGCCCGCCGGCAGGGCTGGTCGTGGGAGCAGATCGGCGACGCCCTCGGGGTGTCGCGTCAGTCGGTGCACGCGAAGTACGGAAAGTGAGGCGCCCGATGCCGGAGAACACCGCTCACGCCCGGTTCAAGCTCGTCCTGGAGCAGGCGGGCGAGGAGGCCGCCCGGCGCGGCGACCGCCGGATCGGCACCGATCACCTGCTGCTCGCGCTGCTCCGCGACGAGGCCGCCCAGCCCGCCCGCGCTCTCGGCGTCACCCTCGCCGAGGGCCACGCCGCCCTCGAAGCCCTCGACCGGGCCGCCCTCGGCTCGCTCGGCATCCACCTCGACATCCCCCTCGCCCCGCCGCCGGTCCGCGGCCGACGGCGCATCACCCTCAATTCAGCCGCCCGCGCGACCGTCGTCGCCGCCAAGCACGAGGCCGAGCGCGAGCGGCGCGGACGCCGTATCGAGCCCCGCCATCTCCTGCTCGCGCTCCTGCCCGCCCCGCACCCCGACCCCGCCGCGACGCTGCTCAGCGCCCTGGACCTCGACGCGGCCACCGTCCGCGAACGCCTGGCGGGCTGCTGAGCCCACCGCCACCTGGCGGTCCTACGCGTCCGCCAGCGCCAGGTCGTGCGGCTCGATGCCCAGGACCCGGTGGAATTCGCGCTCGCCGAGCGCCGTGACCTTCACCGCGCGGCCGGTGCCAATACGGGCGGCCCAGGCGCGGGTGAGGACGAGGCGGCAGAGTTCGGCGCCCGCCGTGCCGCCCAGGTGGGGGCGCCGCTCGGTCCAGTCGAGGCAGGGGCGGGCCAGCGGGCGGCGGGACGAGGGCGGCCCGGACAGATCCGCGCCGAGGTCGGTGAACCAGGCCACACCGTCGTCGGTGAGGGCGAAGCCGGTGTCCTGCCGGAGCAGGCCGTTGCCGGTCAGCGCGTCGGTGAGGGCCACGCCCAGCCGTCCGGCGAGGTGGTCGTAACACGTACGGCCACGCGCCATCGCCCGGCCCACGCTGTGCGCCCGCAGCCCGGCGCCGGTGGTCCGGGGTACGGCGACGGCCACCCGTTCCGCCATGTCCTCGACGAATCGGGCCGCTTCGGGGCCGGCCAGACGTACGTAACGGTGCCGCCCCTGGTGTTCGCGTGCCAGCAGTCCGCCGTCGACCAGGCGGGTCAGGTGCTCGCTCATGGTGGACGGCGCGACCCCGCAGTGCCGGGCCAGTTCGCCGCTGGTCCAGGCGCGCTTGTCCAGCAGCGCCAGGCAGACCGCGGCCCTGGTCTCGTCGGCCAGGAGCGCGGCGAGGGCCGCGAGCCGGGGGACGGCGGGGTCGACGAGCGCGGGCGTACGGGGGCCGCCGGTCCTCGGCGCCCCCGGAGCCCTGGTGCGGGTGGTCATGCACCCATCCTCGCCCCGTGACGTTTCGGCGGCCACCGAAAGGTCGGGGGCACGAGGACGCGGGCGCCGAGGCGGTACGGGTACGGCCGCAGATACGCGGTCGGCCGTCGACGGGACCCGTCCTCCGGCCCCGGGCCCGGACCCGCGCGACGAACGGCGGACCCGGGCCGGTTGAACCTAAGGGCTGTCGAGGCGTCAGCCGGTGTGCGCAGCCACGTCGATGAGGACCTTGCCGATGACGCTGTCCTCAACTGCCGTGTGGGCTTGGGCGGTCTCGGCGAGCGGGAAGCGGTGGAAGGGCAGCCCGGCGTCGGGGCCGGCGTGGAGGGCGTCGTCGGCGACGGCGGCGGTGACCGCCGCGACGGCGTGGGCCTTGGCGGCGGGCGGGACGGTGTAGACCAGGACGCCCTGCCAGCGGAGGTTGAGCGCCATGGAGGGGCGGACCGGCACGGCGGCCGAAGCGTCGTCGTCGGCGTAGAAGGCGATGACGGCGTCGGGGGCGGCGACGGCCCGGTCGAGGGCGGCGTTGGCGGCCGGGGCGACCTCGACCACGATGTTGACGCCGTCCGGGGCGATCCGGCGGATCTCGGCGGCGGCGTCCTGGGCGCGGTAGTCCACCACGTGATGGGCTCCGGCGGCCCGCGCGAGGTCGCCCTTGGCGGGTCCGCTGACCGTGCTGAGGACGGTGGCCCCGGCCCAGCGGGCGAGCTGGATCGCGGCGTTGCCGACAGCGCCCGCGCCGCCCGCGACCAGGACCGTACGTCCGTCGAGGGCGCCGGGGGCGAGCCGCTCGGGGCCGCCGTCTGCGACGGTGAGGGCGCGGTGCGCGGTGAGGGCGGGGATGCCGAGGCTCGCGCCGAGGTCGAAGGAGGCGTGGTCGGGCAGGGCGACGGCCTGGTCCGCGGGCAGCGCCACGTACTCCTGCGCGGTGCCGTCCGCGCGGCCGTAGGCGGCCTCCCAGATCCAGACCCGCTCGCCGATCCGCGCCTCGGGCACGCCGGAGCCGACCGCGTCGATGACACCGGAGCCGTCCTGGTTCGGCACCTGTGCCGTGGCGGGGGCGGTGTTGCGCCGCGACTTCCAGTCCGTCGGGTTGACGCCGGAGACGTGGACGCGCACCCGTACCTCGCCGGGCCCCGGCTCCGGGACCGAGCGCTCGGTGAGCGTGAGGACGTCGGGGCCGCCGTTGCTGGTGTAAGTGATCGCCTTCATGCCGCGTACAAGTGACGTGCCCGCCCGTTTCTTCCCCGTGTCTTCGCCGTGGCCGGAATCCACTGCTCCATTTGATCCGCCCGCCGCGTAAATCCCGGTGCCCGCCGCCCGGCCGGGTGATCCTTGGCCGCAAAGCACCGGCCGGGCCGACTCTGGCCGCGACCACTGGCCCGGCTGCTCCTGGCCGCGGGCTACGAGGCGGTCGGGACATCCCTGGCCGGCACATCCCTGGCCACGACCACCGGCACGACCTGGAGCGCCCCATGACCACTCCGGATTCCCCCGTCGACCGCACCGGCGCCTTCTACGAGGCAGTCGGCGGAAGCGACGCGCTGCGCCGCCTCATCGACAGCTTCTACGAGCAGGTCCTCGCCGACCCGCTCCTCGCCCCGGTCTTCGTGCACTTCACCCAGGCCCATATCGACCATGTCGTCGTCTGGCTCACCGAGGTCTTCGGCGGCCCCGCTGAGTACACCGCCCGCCTCGGCGGCCATCAGGCCCTGCTCTCCCAGCACCTGGACCTGCGGATCACCGAGGAACAGCGGGCGCGCTGGGTGGAGTTGATGCTCGCGACCGCCGCGAAGGAGTTGCCCGCCGACGCGTTGCTGCGGCAGCGCTTCGCCGAGTACATCGAGTGGGGCACGCGGATCGCCATGTCGGTCTCCCACCAGGAGAGTTCCGATCTCGGCGACCCCGGTCCCGTACCGCACTGGGGCTGGGACGGGCTGGCGCGGTAGCCCGCGCATTCCGTCAGGGCGTTCTCCCGGCGCGTCCCGGTCACCCGACCGACCGTCCGTTCCCCGTACGTCTCTCCATCCCGGCACCCGACAGGACCTAGGCCAGGTCCTGGGTCAGGTCCTTGGCCAAGTCCTGGGCCAGGACCTGGGCCAGGGCAGACTCCGCCGCCGCCAGGATCTCGGTGACGCGCAGGCCGAAACGGGCGTCGCAGGCGTGCGGAGTGCCGGAGGTGAGCGCGGTGATGGCGTGCGCCAGCGAGTCCGTCGCCTCGCCCGCGACGCCGTCGGGGTAGGTCACGACGCCCTGGTCACCGCGCAGTTCGATGACCACGCCCGCGGCGGCGGGCGGCGCGGTCAGCGTGAGGGCGGAGGTGCTGGAGGCCCCGGAGTCGTGACGGAGCGTCATATGTACGGTGTCGCCGGGGCCGTTGGCCGCGGTGACGGCGGTGACGTCCCCAAGTACCGGCAGCAGGACGGACAACGCGTGCGGGCCGACGTCCCACAGGCCGCCCTTCTCCCGCCGCCACGGCGAGTCCGCGAAGGGGTTCTCGTCTCCGGTGAAGACCGCGCTGTACCAGTCCGCGCGGCCGGTGTACCACGCGCCGCGCGCGGCCTGTTGCTTGATCCACCCGGCTGTCGCCGGGTCGAAGCGCAGGGTGAAGAAGACCACCGACCCGACTCCGGCCGCCGTGACGGCCTCGGCCACCGCCCTCGCGTCCTCCACCGTCGTCGCCACCGGCTTGTCCAGCAGCACGTGACGGCCCGCGCGGGCCGCCGCCACCGCCAACGGCGCCTGCAAATGCGGCGGCAGCGCGACCGCCACCGCGTCCACATCCGCGATCAGCGCCTCCGCGTCCCCGTACGCCCGCGTACCGAACCGCGCCGCCACCTCAGCCGCCGCCTCCGGCCTCCGGCCCCAGACCCCGACGAACTCCGCCTCCGGGTGGGCGGCGAGAGCGGGTCCATGGGCGAGCCGGGCCCAGGGGCCGGTGCCGAGAAGTCCGAAGCGCATGGTCATGACGCCGAGCCTACCGGCGTCCCGCCCGGTCACGACGACCCGAGGGACTGCGCCGCGCAGCGGTGACAGGCGGGGCTCCTGGGGCGTTGCCCCTGGTCACGTGGGGGCGTTCACCGTGGGTTAACACGTGGGCAACAGTCGGGAAAAGGGATGTTGCCACGCTGCGGGTGGCCCGATCAGCGCAGCTCGGCCAGCACCCGCGAAGACTGTTCGTTAAGGATGGCGTCCCGTGACCTACAAGGCCGAGTACATCTGGATAGACGGCACCCTGCCGACCGCGAAGCTGCGTTCCAAGACGCGCATCCTGGCCGACGGCGCCGAGCTCCCGATCTGGGGCTTCGACGGTTCCAGCACCAACCAGGCGGAGGGCCACGCGTCCGACCGCGTACTCAAGCCGGTCTCCTCGTTCCCCGACCCGATCCGCGGCGGGGACGACGTCCTGGTGATGTGCGAGGTCTTCGACATCGACGGGACGCCGCACGAGTCCAACACGCGGGCCGCGCTGCGCGAGGTGGCGGAGAAGTTCGCGGCGCAGGAGTCGCTGTTCGGCATCGAGCAGGAGTACACGTTCTTCCAGGGCTCGCGTCCGCTCGGGTTCCCCGAGGGCGGGTACCCGGCGCCGCAGGGCGGCTACTACTGCGGGGTCGGCGCGGACGAGATCTTCGGCCGTCCGGTGGTCGAGAAGCACCTGGAGAACTGTCTGGCCGCGGGCCTGGGCATCTCGGGGATCAACGCCGAGGTCATGCCGGGGCAGTGGGAGTTCCAGGTCGGGCCGCTGAGCCCGCTGGAGGTCTCCGACCACCTGTGGGTGGCGCGCTGGCTGCTGTACCGCACGGCGGAGGACTTCGGCGTCTCGGCGACGCTGGACCCGAAGCCCGCCAAGGGCGACTGGAACGGCGCGGGCGCGCACACGAACTTCTCCACCAAGGCGATGCGCGAGGGCTACGAGGCGATCGTCGAGGCCGCCGAGTCGCTGGGCCGCGACGACAAGCCGCTGGAGCACATCAAGAACTACGGCATCGGCGTCGAGGCGCGGCTGACCGGCGCGCACGAGACGGCTCCGTGGAACGAGTACAGCTACGGCGTCTCCAACCGCGGCGCGTCGGTGCGTATCCCGTGGCAGGTCGAGGTGGACCAGAAGGGCTACATCGAGGACCGCCGCCCGAACGCGAACATGGACCCGTACGTGGTGACGCGGCTCATGGTGGACACGTGCGGTACGGCGCTGGAGAAGGCCGGACTGGTCTGACCTGCGTCAACTCCGTTGTACCGGGCGCCCGTCACGGTCAGGTGACGGGCGCCGTCGCGCGTCGGGACCGCCGCACGCGAGCGGTATCTCGTGACCATCGGATGATCCACTCGTTTGACGGGGCGTGAACACGCGCTCAGCAGAAAGCGATTCCGCCGATGACGAGCCCGGCCCGGTCGCTGTGGAAGAGGCGGAGGCGGCGCTCGTCGAGCACTACCCGCGCCTGGTACGGCTGGCGTATCTGGCGCTGCCCACCGCGCTCGGCACACATCGCAGAGTGCTGACCGCGCACCGCCTCGTGCAGCGGTCGCTGCCGCGCGACCGGCGGTATCCGCCGGGGGCGGCGGGTGCGACGGACGGGCCGCGCGGTGAGGCGTACGCGCTGCTGCGCCACGAGGTGTTGCGCGAGGCGCTGGCCTACGGGCGGCACGGCGGCGGCCGTTGGGGCTGGCGGGAGCGCGTACGCACGGCCGCTGCCGGTGGTACAGCGCTGCCGCAGGTCGTGGGCTTGCGGCTGCATCCGCGGGCGGGCGGCAGCGAGGAGTTGGCGCTGGACCGGGCGCTGGCGGAGTTGGCGCCCGAGGCGCGGGCGGCGTTCGCGCTGCGCGGGGTCGAGGAGTTGGCCGACGCCGAGGTGCTGGCCGTACTGAAGGCCGCGGGCGCGGCCGATCCGCGCGGCGCGATGCGGGCGGCAGCGGCCGTCAGGGGCGGGCAACACCTCCTGACGGCGGGTGAGTTCGATCCCTGCACGCTCCAGGTGGGGCCCACTGACCTGCTGCGGCGCAGGCAGCGCAGGCGCGCGGGTCTGGTGACAGGGGCGGCCGTCGCGGTGGCCGCCGTGCTGGTGTCCGGCTGGGCGGTGTGGGGCAGCGGCGGCGACGGCGGCACGGCGTCGTACGCGGCGCCGGGCTCTCCCGCGTCCGGTACGGGGGACGCGGCCCGCGCGCTCGATCCGGCCGCTCTCGTACGGCCGGACGCGAGGCTGTGGTCGTCCACCGCGCGGATGGACTTCACGGCGTGGCCCGCGCGCGGCGGCCGGGCGGACGACACGGCGCTGCTCGGCCGGGCGCTCGCGGTGTGGGCCCACCCCGGCGCCGACGTGGACGTCTCCTCGACGCCCGGCACCCCGCGCAACGCCCCTGCGCAGCCGCCGCAGTTGCTCTTCGCGGGGAATGTCGACGCGGCCACGGTGGTGATCTTCTACGACGGTCTGCGGATCGTCCGTTACGCGCAGCCGCGCAGCGGTTCGGGGCGCGCCGCGCTGGACTTCGCGCAGGTGCAGGACGCCGATGTCACGACGGCGGCGGCGGTCGTGGTCGACCGGGTGGACGGCAACACCCGTTTCCTGACCGCCCCGTGGATCGCGGACGCGCAGACCCGCGATCTGATGCGGCCCAATGTCCTCGGCGCGCCGCTGCACCGCGGTGCGGACGGGGTGACCGATCCGGTACGGATGCCGGGCGCGGGGGCCACCGCGGGTGCGTGCGGCAGCGCCTGGCCGGTGGTGCAGCTCAAGTCGTCCTCGAAGATCGTGGAGAGCCACACCTTCCTGCTGACCGACCTCGGCGACCTGTCGCCGGTCCATCTCACGTACACCCCGCCGCCGGGCGGCGGCGCTCCCGCGCGGCAGCCGCGCGAGGCCACCGGGTCGCAGGCGCTGGTCAGTTGGGCGCACAGCGCCTGCTATCTGGGCGAGCTGCGCGGGCAGGGCGTGAAGGCCGTCAACAACTGGGAGTTCGCCCGTACCCCGCTCCCCGAGGACGGCGGCGAGGCGTCCTGGACCTGTGCGCGCGCCGACACCTGGCGCGGTCCGGGGCAGGCGACGGTCAGTTTCGTGCCGCCCACCGCGACGGCCGCCGCGCCCGGTACCGTCGCCGGCCGGCAGACCGACGGCAACGCGTGCAGCCGCTTCGGCCAGCACGTCATGGCGGGCGTCATGTGGCAGTCCCCCAAGTCCCACTGGTACCTCGTCGCCGCGGGCAGCCGCGACGTTACCCGGATCACCGCCACGGCGGGCGTCCACGCCTCGGCGAAGGGTTCCTTCCTCGCCGTCCCCGCTCCCCGTGGCACCCGCGCCACCCTCACAGGCCGCCTCACCACCGGGGGCACCCTCGCCCCGCTGGGACCGTCCTGAGAACCGCCGGGCCGAGGGGTCGCGCTACTCGGCGTCCTCTTGGTGCGGGGGGACGGTGACGGGCAGGCCCGGCCACAACCGGCCTCCACCACGGCGTCCGGCGAAACGGAGCGGCAGGGGGCGGTCGTCGCGGGCTACCTCGATGCGGAGGTGCGGCACGCCGGAGTCGCCCGAGTTGCCCACCGCGGCGAGGAGTTGGCCGGTGCGGACCGTATCGCCGAGAGCGACGCGGAGGGAGCCGGAAGCGAGGTGGGCGAGGAGGACCGTCTCGTAGCCGGTGTCGATGGCGAGGTGATTGCCGTCGCTGGGGCCGTAACGGGGGTGCCCCGGTGGGGAGTCGGGATGGCCGTCGTCCAACTGCACGACAGCACCGTCGCAAGGGGCGTTGACGGGCGCGCCGTACGCCGCGAAGTCGGTGAGCGACCTGCCTCGGCGACCGATGCGGCCGGGCTTGAACAGGTCAACTGCACCGATCTCACCGCCCGTTGCCGGGTACCAGGTACCGGTGAGCGGGAGGCGCAGTGGTTGGGAGAGGCGTAGCTGCCGTTCTCCGCGCAGCCGCAGCAGGATGCTGCTGACGATCAGCAGCAATCCCACGAGGAAGACCGTGTCGACGATCCCCGGATGTCCCCAGGGCAGATACGTCAGCCGCCATACGCTCGCCAGCGCCGCGAGGGTGGCGGCCCGCCACAGCCAGATCTCGACGAGCGACATCAAGGCGTATCCGATGCCGGAGGTGCCCACCACGAACAGGCCGAAGACCGGTCCCGACGCCCATCGGAGGATGGTGGGCATCCCCCAGCACCAGACAGCGATCGCCACGGGGAACCCGAACCGCACCAGCCACCTCACCCCGGTCCCCGCGAGGCGCAGCCCCCGCCGCGCAGGCCGCCGCGAAGGCAGCCGGTGCTCGCGGATCATCAGGCGGGTGAGGCGTCCGTCCGAGCCGACCGTGCCCCATACGGGCACGCGGCCCCGCTCGCCGATGGCGACGAGTCCGTGCTCGGCGGAGTCCACCACCCGCAGGACCGGGCCGATCAGCTTTGCGGTGTCCATGAGCAGCTCGTCGAGATCGTCCTCGCCCGTCTCGACGACGAATCCGGGATCGACGGCGGCACGCCCGTCAGGACCGCCGGTGAGCAGCCTTGTCACGGCCACCGCCACCGGATCGTCCGACGCGACGGCCGTCCCCGTCTGTGAGCCCCCGCTCGTTCCCAACTCCCCCGCCCCCCAATTGATCTCGCGGTTCAGGTCATTCGCCGACCGGCTCCGGCGAGCGTACGTCCGAGGGGACGCGCAGCACCATGCGGACGTGGTCGCCGGTGCGGCCGTCCTCCTGCCAGCCCTGGTGGGTGTAGAAGGCGCGGGCGCGGGCGTTGGGGGCGAAGACTTCGAGGCGGGCGGTGGTGAGGCCCGCGGTCTGCCAGACGGCGACGCAGGCGCGGTGCAGGGCGGTGCCGGTGCCGGTGCGCCAGACGGAGGGGTCGATATGGAAGTGGAAGAGCTTGTCCTCGTCGTGGCGGGCGGCGAGCACGGCGAAGCCGACCACCCGGTCGTCCCTGACCGCGCACAGCACGGTCCGGTCGTCCGAGGAGATGGCCCTGGCCGTACCCACGCGCTGTCGTTCCAGCTCCGCGGGGCCGCTGTACTCCTCGGCCGGGAGGTGGCCCGCGTAGTAGCTGGCGCGGGCGCGGGCGTGGATGTCCGATATCGCGCTCAGGTCTTCGGGCGCGGCAGGGCGGACCCTGATGTGCGGGGAGCTCATGTGGGCCTGGACGCATCCAGGGCAACATTGGTTCCCTCCGGCGTACGACCCGGTCGTAAAACTTGACGCGCCAAGGGGAGCCCGCGGTTCCCGCCGCCCGCTGTTCAGTGCGGAAACGGCCGGAATCGCGGGCTCCCCTCACGGGCGCCGGACGGTCCCCAGCGACCGGTCCTCAGCGACCGGTCCTGAACACCGCCACCGTCCGCCCCGGCACGGTGAAGGTCCCGGTCCCCGCCGCGTACGTCGAGGTCCTGACGACCGGGTCGGTCCCGGCCGCCTGCACCGGGTGCAGGACGTACGAGGTCCCGCGCGCCGCGTCCACCCGCTGCTTCTGCGTGGTCGGCGTCGCGTTGAAGACGATCACCAGGTCACCGGCCTTCATGGTGATGACGCCCGGCGTCTCGTCGGGGCCCGACAGCGGGAAGGAGACCTTCTGTTGGACCTGGGCCGCGGTGCCGAGCCGGAAGGCGGGTTCGGCGGTGCGGATGCGCAGCAGATCCTGGTACGCGGCGGAGGCCGCGGTGATCTGCGCGCAACCGGGGCTGAGCTGGGGCTGCGTCAACAGCGGCTTGGCGTAGGGCCACTTGGCCTGGTTGTCGGCCGCGGGTGGGAGTCCCCGGCCGAAGCCGGTGCCGTCGGCGCACTGCCAGTGGATGGCGTTGAACCAGTCCCCCGAGTCGAAGGAGTTGCGGTCGAGGGACTTGGAGCGCAGCAGGTCCGAGCCCGCCTGGTAGAGCGCGGGGCCCTGCGAGAGCGCGGCGGTCGCCTCGGCGACGACCTGCATACGGGCCCGGTCGGCGGCCGAGGTGGCGGCCGGGAGCTTGAAGGCGAGGGCGTCGTAGAGGGATTCGTTGTCGTGGGCGTCCACATAGGCGAGGGCGTCGCCGGGCGCGTCGGCGTATCCGGCGGGCGCGCCGTTGTAGTCGATCTCGGCTCCGGTGACCCGCTTGCCCGCCGAGTCGGTGAAGCCGAACTCCTTCAGGTTGCCGGTGAGTCCGACCTTGATGAGGTCCTGGTAGTGCAGCAGCCGGGCCCTCTGCTCGGCCGAAGTGCCGTTGTTCACCGACGCGTTGGGGTCGGTGTAGAGGCCGGAGGCGAAGCCCTGCACGCCGGGGTCCTCGTCGAAGGGGCTGCCGCCGCGTACGGCGTCGCGCGCCCGGTCGGAGAAGGTCGCGATGCCGGTGCCCGCCATGTTGGCCTGGGTGGCCTGCACGAAGCGGGCGTTGTCGGCGACCTCGCCGAAGTTCCAGCCCTCCCCGTAGAGGATGATCTTCTTGCCGTCCACGCCGTCGTG
This sequence comes from Streptomyces sp. CBMA29, assembly GCF_014596445.1. Classification (GTDB taxonomy): domain Bacteria; phylum Actinomycetota; class Actinomycetes; order Streptomycetales; family Streptomycetaceae; genus Actinacidiphila. The sequence goes on from NZ_MECL01000158.1 coordinate 88,820, forward strand.
ACGGAGCGTCAGTGCGTCGAGGGCCTTGCGGACGGCGAGGATGTTCGCCTTGGGGTGGTGGCCCATCAGGTCAAAGCGGAAGCCGTCGACCTTGTACTCCTTGGCCCACGTGACGATCGAGTCCACGACGAGCTTGCCCATCATGGTGTTCTCGGGCGCGGTGTTGGCGCAGCAGGTGGAGGTGGCGACCGAGCCGTCCGGCATCAGCCGCTGGTAGTAGCCGGGCACGATCTTGTCGAGGACGGAGGTGTCGGCCTGTCCGGCCGAGGAGGTGTGGTTGTAGACGACGTCCATGACCACGCGCAGGCCCGCGTTGTTGAGGCCCTGCACCATCTGCCGGAATTCCGTGGTGCGTTGGGGCCCGTCCGGGTTCTTGGCGTACGAGCCCTCGGGCACGGTGAAGTGGTAAGGGTCGTAACCCCAGTTGTACGCGTCCTTCGCCGCGACCGCTGCCACGCACGCCTGTTGCTGCTCGCTGTCGGGCGCGTACGAGGCCAGGTCGCAGGCGGGCTTCGCCTGGTCCCGTTCGCGTTCGGGCACGGTCGAGAAGTCGAAGGCGGGCAGCAGGTGGACGTAAGTGACGCCTGCCGCGGCGAGCGCCTTGAGGTGGGTCATGCCCGCGGACGACGTATCGGTGAAGGCCGCGTATTTCCCGCGGTCGGCGGCCGGGACGGTGCTGTCGGCGACCGAGAAGTCGCGGATGTGCAGCTCCTGGATCTGCGCCCGGCTGATCGGGGCCGCGGCCGGTTTGGCCTGCCGCGCCCAGCCCTTGGGGGCGAGCTTCGGGTCGTCCAGGTCGACCAGCAGGCTGCGCTCGGAGTCGGTGGTCAGCGCGACCGAGTAGGGGTCGGTGACCTTGTTGACCACAAGCTTCTGGACGCTGGGCGCCCAGACGGTGACGTCGTACAGATACGTCTTCCCGGTCCACGACCGGCTGCCGGTCACCGACCAGACGCCGCTGGCCCTGTCGCGCCGCATCGGTACGGTCCTGCCGTCGATCTCCACGCTCACCCGTTGCGCGGTCGGCGCCCACAGCGACAGGCTCGGGGTGCCGTACGTGAAGACCGGACCGAGGGTGTGCTTCGCGGCGGCGGCGCCGTAGACCGCGTCGAGCACGCCCTGGGTCTGGACGCCGGTCGCGACCAACAGGGCCCCGTTTGCGGCGCGTTGGGTGGCGATGAGCTGGCCGCTGAGCGCGTCGGTGGCGCGGGCCCGGTCGCGCGGGTCGATGGTGAAGGCCGAATACCCCTTGAGCTGTGGGTATTTGGTGAGCTGGGCGGTGGTGAGGCCGGTTGCGACCTTCGTCAGCCGCAGCCACTTGCCCTCGCTGGAGAGCGCGCCGTCCTTGACGGTGATGCCGCCGTCAAGTGCGTAGACGAGCTGCTGGGAGGCCGACGCGGCGTTGGTCTGCCAGGCGACGGTGTCACGGTCGATCCACTGGGCCTGCGACTTGGTGAGGTCCAAGTCAGCTCCTGATCCCTGGGGTTGCGGCAGCAGATACTTTTCCGTGCCGCCGAGCAGCCACACCTCGTGGCCGTTCCCGGTCAGGTCGAGCGACTGGTCGCTGGGCAGGTCCTTCGCGTCGCCGTTGTGCAGGATGTAGCTGAGCGCGGTGGCTCCGGCGGCGAGCGGGACCTCGTACACCGCGCCGTAGGAGTCGATCCGGGTCGGCCGGATGGGCGACGACCAGTCGGTGGGGGTGGCCGCGCCGGTCCAGACGTGCAGGCCCCAGCCGGTGTAGTCCGCGTCCGAACGGTGGTAGTGCAGCACGGCCTTGCCGGTGTCCTGCGGCGGGTAAGCGCCGTCCGGCGCGGTCGTGGCCACGTCCGGGCTGCCCTGCTTGATCCACACCTCGCCGGTCGCGGTGAGGTCGATCGCGCGGTCGCCGTCGGTGTCCTTGACGCCGTCCTTGTTCACGACGATGAAGCCGACCGTGGACGCGCCGGGCTTGAGCTTCACATAGGCGAAGGCGCCGTACGCGTCACGGCCGGTGAAGGCGTGGCCCGCCGGGTACGTGGTGGCCTCGCCGTCGGCGATGTCGCCCCATGCGTACAGGCCCCAGTCCGCGTAGTCCCCGTCCGCGCGCTGGTAGTGGACCACCGCGTAGTCGTGGCTGATCGCGGTGGGCGGCGGGGTGACCGGCGTCGTGCCGGTGCTGGTCGCGGCGGTGGCCGCGGCCGTACGTCCGGCGGCGTCCACCACAACGGCCTTGTACCGTACGGGCGTTCCGGCCGCCGTCTTCGGGTCGATCGTCTGCGTCACCTTGTACGGGGCGTGGTCGGCCGAACCGAGCACCTGCCACTTGGCGTTGCCGGTCTGGGCGGCGAAGACGACCCGGTTGAGCGGGCTTTGGGCGCCGCTGACGTCGGCCGTCAGCTCGACGGTGCCGGTGGCGCCCGCCTCGGGCGCGGTAAGGGTGATCGTCGGCTTCGCGGCGGGTGCGGGCAGGGGCTTGGCGGCCTGGTAGACCACCGAACTCAGCGCGGGCACGGTGATGTTGAGCGAGCCGTCGGTGCCGGTGACGACCGTGCCGGTCGTCCCGTACAGCGCACGGTAGGCGGCCTTCGCCGCGCCCGCCGCCGGGATCGTGACCGTCTTCGCGGTCGTCGCGTTGTTGACCGCCACCAGGTAGTCGTCGCGGGTCTTCGCGTCCGTGCGGGAGTACGCGTAGACGCCGGCCGTCGTGCCGGGCTCCGCGTACCGCTCGGTCTGCACGCCGTCGCGCAGCGCCGGGTGATCCTTCGTCAGTTTCGACAGCGCGGCGATGGCGCGGTAGAGCGGGTGCGTGGTGTCGTACGCGTCGCTCGCGTGGGTGCGGGTGGTGCCGATCTCGTCGTCGTCCAGGTAGTCGGCGACCTTCGAGGCGAACATCGTCTGGCGGGCGTCCTTGTCGCCGCCCGCGCCCGTGAAGCCCTGCTCGTCGCCGTAGTAGACGACGGGGTTGCCGCGGCCGAGGAACATCAACTCATTGGCCAGCCGGTCCCGTTGGAGCAGTTCGGCGTCGTCCGCCGTGGGGTTGTCCTGCTTCAGGAAGGAGCCGATCCGGCCCATGTCGTGGTTGCCGAGGAAGGTGACCTCCTCGTACGCGTTCGCCTTGTCCGTCGTGTAGCGGTAGTCCTGGCCGTAGACCCCGGCGAGTTTCGCGGGCGCCGCGCCCTGCGAGGCGTAGGCGCGGGCCGCGTCCTGGAAGGGGAAGTCGAGCGTCGCGTCGAGACGGCCCTGCGTGACGTACGGCGAGGTGATCGCCGGGTCGGCGGAGTACGTCTCGCCGAACATGAAGAAGTTCGGCCGGCCGTGCTTGGCCGCGTAGTCGTCCAGCGCGGTCGCCCACTGCGTCCAGAACGGCAGGTCGACGTTCTTCACCGTGTCGATCCGGAAGCCGTCGATCGCGAAGTCCTTGACCCACTTCTCGTAGATCCGCTCCATGCCGCTGACGACCTCGGGGCGCTCCGTCCACAGGTCGTCCAGGCCGCTGAAGTCGCCCTGGTCCGCGCTCTCACCGGCGAAGGTCGAGTCGCCGCGGTTGTGGTACATCGTCGGGTCGTTGAGCCAGGCCGGCACCTTCGCGTTCTTCTGGTCCGCGGGCACGGTGGGCGTGCGCGGGAAGGAGGCCGCGTCGACCTTCGGGAACTTCTTCTTGCCGTCCGCGTAGTCGCTGTCGTCGAAGGGGGTGCCGTCCGCGCTCAGGTACGGGAAGGCGCCCTTGGAAAGGTAGTTGTAGGTGTTCTCGGCGTTGCCGATGACGTCGGCCGTGTGGTTCGTGATCACGTCGAAGAAGATCTTCATGCCCTTGGCGTGGGCCGCCGTGATCAGCCTGCGCAGGTCGTCGTTGGACCCGAAGTGCGGGTCCACCTGTGTGAAGTCCGTGATCCAGTACCCGTGGTACCCGGCGCTGGCGTCCGCGCCCGTGCCCTGCACCGGGCGGTTCTTGAAGATCGGCGCCATCCAGATCGCGGTGGTGCCCAGGCCCTTGATGTAATCCAGCTTCTGCGTCAGGCCCTTGAGGTCACCGCCCTGGTAAAAGCCCTTGTCCGTGGGGTCGTACCCGGTGGTCAGCCTGCCGCCGGTCAGACCGCCCTTGTCGTTGGCCTTGTCCCCGTTGGCGAAGCGGTCCGGCATCACGAAGTAGAACTGCTCACGCGTGGCGTCGTGCCGCGCGGGTTGCGCGGCGAGCGCCGCGTCGGACGGCGGCTTCGGCGGCGGCGCCGCCCCGTGCGCGACCGCGGCCGGTACGACGAGCGCCGCGAGCGCGGCCAGCACCGTGACGACGGCGGTCCGCCGCACTCGTTGACGTCTAGCGGGCAGCCTGAACGGCAGGGCCACGGGCGGTTCTCCTTGCGACTACTCCGCCTGACGGCGGAAAGGACACAGCCTCGCGCCGGGACCCCACGCGCATGAAAACCCGGTGCAGCTCCGGCATCGGCGCCGGAACGAACTTGACCGGGACCGTATCCCCGCCGAAGCCCTTACAGCAAGACCTTGTAAGGGATTTCATCCGCGATCGGTTCGCCACCGCCCCCAACTCCCCGCCGGTCGCCGCGTTCACGCCCACCGGGTCTCGCCGCGCTGACGGCATGGTCAGCGGCTCTCCACGACCTGGGCCGGGTCGTCCAGCCACGGGCGGGCGGCACCGTCCGCTCCGACGGTCAGTCCGAACCGGCCGATTCCGGGGCTGCCGCGCCCGGCCCACCACGTCAACGCCCGTTCCACCTCGTCCCACAGGCGGCGGGGCCCGTGCTGGTATGTGGTCCCGGCGGGGAATTCGGTCGCGGCCCACGACCGGCTTCGGAGGTCGAAGAACCATGCCTTCGCCGTCCCGTCGTCCGACCGGTTGAGCACGTGTGCGCAGTGCGGCACGCACAGGCCGAGGACGAAACGCGCGGTGTCGTAACGCTGTCCGAGGTCGTCCGGGGTGAGGGTCGTCCGGGAGACGGCGGCGTCTCCCGGGTATGTCTGGACGTGCGAGCGGAATCTCGCCCAGTCCAGCCGCTGGTCCCTGAGCTTCATGAATTCGACCATCCGCAGGAAGGGCCCTGACGCGCGGCCGTCCTCGCCGACGGTCAGCCTGACCAGGGCGTCCTGGTCGCTGTAGTGCGTCCCCCACGGCGCGAGGATCAGTCCGCCGGGCCGGGTCTGCGCCAACCAGCGCGGCGGCAGGGCGCGTACGCCCGCCGTAACGATCACCCGGTCGTACGGCGCGCCGCCCGGCCATCCGTCCGTCCCGTCCGCACAGACCACCTCAGGCTCAAGTCCCGCTCGTCGCAGCGCCTTTCGGGCGCGGTCCGCGACCTCCGGGTCGATCTCGACGCTCACCACGTTCTCGTCGCCCAAGCGGTGTGCGAGCAGGCCCGCGTTCCACCCGGTACCGGTGCCGACTTCCAGGACCCGCATGCCGTCGCGCACGTCCAGGTCCCGCAGCATGGCCGCCACGACGGACGGCATGCTCGCCGAACTCGTCGCTACGGTTCCGGGTTCGCCGCCCGTGTGCCGCCCGTCGTCCCACTGCGTCACGAGCGGCACATTCGCGTACGACGCCCGGTGCCACGCCTCGGGCTCACGGTCTCTGGACACCGTCCTGCTACCGCCCGAGGCCATGTCGTGCGCCCAGACCAGATCCGGCAGGAACAGTTCACGCGGCACGTCCGCGAACGCCGCCGCCCACTCGGGCGTCAGCGCACCGCTCTCCCGGAGGAGCCGCGCCAGTTCGTCACCGGCGCGGCCCTCCGGTTCGGGTTGGCTCCTCACCTGCGGTGCTCGCCATCGCCCTCGGGCATCTCGCCGTCCGGGGGCGGCGGAGGCGGTGGCGTCCAGGGCTGCCCGGGAACGCTGTCCTCCCCGTCCCCGTCACCACCGTTCCGACACATCGGTCCCACCATGGCCAGATCCTCCCATCCCTCATCCACACGGACCCGTCCGGCGGAGCGCCGAACGGGATCTTCGAGGGCGCCCACCGCACCCAACTCCAGCCGCGCCCATACCGTCTTTCCGACCGGAACCCGCAGGTGATGCCCAGTCTCCTTCGCCAGCGCGGCGACCAGCGCCAGGCCCCGGCCCCGCTCGTCGTCGATGCCCGCCTCCCGGACGCGGTGTCGCGCCGTGGAGACGCTTCTGAGAGTGGAGGGGAACTGCCGAACCCATCGCCGGGGAGCCGGTAAGCCGTTGGTGGTCATGGGAGTTCGCGCCTCCTCGTCTCCTTCGCCGCGTCGTACAGCAGCGCCACCTCGAAGCTACTAACAGTATTTCTGCTAGTCAAGAATTACTGTTAGCTTTAGGGAGAGCTTCTGCTGTGGGAGACTCCCTGAACGCTGACTCAGAAGAGGTGTGACCATGGGATTCGGCCTGGTGGTGCGGTTCACGGCGCGGGACGCGGAGTCGGCCGTGGCGTTCGACGGCTTGATGGCGGAGACGCTGGAAGGCATCAAGGGTGAGCCGGGAACGCTCGTGTACGTGAACCACTCCGTGCCGGACGAGCCCAACGTCCGCGTTTTCTATGAGCTATACGCGGACCGGGCAGCCTTTGACCGGCACGAGGAGCAGCCACACGTGAAGCGGTTCCTGGCCGATCGGGGGCGGTATCTCCACTCCACCGAAGTCACGTTCCTTGAGGAAGTGGCGGGCAAGGGCATCCCCGAGAGTGAGAAGCGGCAGAAATGACGTCCGAGGAACGCCGCGCCTTCGGCGCACGGGTGGCGCGGCTCAGGTCTCAACGCGGTCTCACCCAAGCCGAGTTGGCCCGGCGGATCTCCCGCACCGCGAGCTGGATGTCGCAAGTGGAGCGCGGGGTGCAGCCCGTGGTCCGGCTCGACGTACTGCGCCTCTTGGCGGACGGCCTCGGCGTCTCGGTGAACGCGTTGCAGCCGGGCGCGTTGGAGGAAACGCCCGCGCCGCCTCCCACGCGCGAAGAGCCGAATGACCTTGACGCCACACGGCTGTTGATCTCGGGGCACCCGGCCCTGGACGCACTGTTCGGGGCGGGGCCCGACGTACGGGACGCCGACCTCGCCGCATTCGAGCACAGCGTCGATACGGCGTGGGACCTGGCCCACGCGGCCAGGTTCACCGAGCTGAACACGGTGCTCGCACCGCTGCTTCCCCGGCTTGAGGCAGCCGCACGCACCGCGGCACGCCCCGAGGCACAGGCCGCCTTGCACGCGCTCCTCGGCCGTCTGTACCAGGCCGTGTCAGCGGCATTCGCCCGGCAAGGCGAGTCGGACGCCGCCTGGGTCGCCGCTGACCGGGCGATCCGTTCGGCGGAGCAGTCGGAACAGCCCTACGCCGTGGGCGCGGCGGTCTTCCGGCTGACCCAGGCGTTCATGCGCGCCCAGCGGCTGGATCAGGCGGAGCACGCGGCCACCAGCGCTGTTGGCGCATTGCACGTCCACATTGAGCGAGAACGGACCACGCCTCCGGAGGCGTGGTCCGTTCTCGGGGCTCTTCACCTCGTACTCGCACTCGTACATGCCAGGGCGGGCCGTCGGACCGAAGCACGGGCGGAGATCACGAAGGCTCGCGAGACCGCCGGACGCCTCGGCGAGAACCGTAACGACTTCAACCTGGAGTTCGGACCGACCAACGTCGAAGTCTGGGCGATCGCTGTCGCCATCGACCTCGGCGACGCGGGCGAAGCCCTCGACATCGGCCAAGGGCTCGACACTTCCGGGCTGTCCACGGAACGGCGATCGCGCCTGCTGATCGACCTCGCGCGGGCGCACACCCAACGGCGCCAGGTCGGCGAGGCGTTGGCGTGCCTGCTGAGCGCCGAGGAACTGGCTGCGGAGTCAGTACGCGCGAGTGCCGCCGCACGTGACTGCGTACGCGAACTGCTCCTCGTCTCGGGCCGCACCGCGCCCTCCGAACTCCTGGAACTCGCGCGCCGATCGGACAGCGCTCCCTAGCCCGGCGGCCTTCGTGGCCTCGTCCAACAGCAGGTACAGCAGGTACAGCAGGCCGACGAGGCTGGTGCGGCTTTCAGCATGTCACGCGGTGCACGGCACCGAGCCCTGCCAGGATCGCGGACTCCTTGTCCGGGCGGAGGCCGTGCTCGGACCATCGGGGGTGGGGGACGGGGCGGGTGTCGGATCGCAGCCAGGACCAGGTGTCGGCGATGGTCGCCGTGAGGAGACGGCAGCGGTGGCCACGTCCCGGACGTCGACCGGCTGGATGCGCTGGTCGGCGGGCGCGGGGGCGAGCAGGGGGCCGCCTCGGGCGGCGCGGGTGAGCCACCAGGGCAGGCGGCCGACGTATTCGCCGGGGCCGAGGATGACGCCCGGTCGGAGCAGGACCGCGTCGGGTCCGAAGACCTCACAGACGGCGGCCTCGCCACCGGCTTCCTGGAAGCCGTAAACGGTCGGGCTGCCGTCCTCGCCGGTGTGACCGTACGTGGCGTCCGCGTCCGGCGGGCACTCAAGAACCGGTGAGTCCTCGGTGAGCGGCTGGTGCGGCCACCCCGCGTAGACGGAAACGGTCGAGACGTGTACCCACCGTCTGGCCTGCGGGCGCAGAGTCCGTACGGCCAGCAGCACGTCACACGGCGGCAGTTCGGAGCTGGAGGTGTCGATCACCGCGTCCCACGGGCCGTGCGCGGCGAGTCGTGCGAGGTCCGCCCGTACGGTCCGGTCGCCGTGGACGGCGTCCGTTCCCCGGGGGTCGGCGGCCGACCGCCCAGCACCAGGATCCTCATACCGAGGATCCTGCCCGACCCGGGCGGCCGGGTGACCCTGACGGCCACCGCGTGGTAACGCGTTTGTCACATCTGAAGCTTCTTGCAGAAAGTTGCTTGCAAGGACTTTCGCAAGGGATTGCATCGCTGTTACGTTCCTGCCCAGCCCGAGCAGTGGAGCCAGTCGGATCTGGGCGAACGGGCACTTCCCTCTTCAAGGAGTCAGGTATGCGACGCGGCATATCCGCCGTGGCGATAGCCGCGGCCATCGTTCTCGGGGTGACCGCCTGTGGCGGTAGCAGTGACAGCAAGGATGACAAGGCGTCGGCGGCGAAGGACCCGGCGGCGGTGACCTGGTCGATCACGTACTGGGACACCTCGGACGCGAAGAACGAGGCTCCGACGTACAAGGCGCTGATCGCGGACTTCGAGGCGAAGTACCCGAAGATCAAGGTGAACTACCAGAACGTGGACTTCACCACGGTGGAGCAGAAGTTCAAGGCTGCGGCGCAGAGCGGCAAGGGCGCGCCGGACGTGATCAGGGCGGACGTCGGCCTGATCCCGGAGTACGCGTCGCTGCACTACATCGCTCCGCTGGACGGGACGGCGGCCGTGACGGACGCCAGTGACTTCCTGGCCGGGCCGATGGACACGACGAAGTACGACGGGAAGACCTACGGGGTGCCGTCGGTGACGGACACGCTGGGGCTGCTCTACAACAAGGACATCTTCGCGAAGGCGGGGATCGCGGCGCCGCCGAAGACGTGGGACGAGCTGATCGCGGACTCGAAGACGATCAAGGAGAAGGTGCCGGGAGTCGCGGGCACGTACGTGAACCCGGACTCGTACTTCCTGTTCCCGCTGCTGTTCGGCGAGGGCGCCGACCTCGCGGACCCGGCGGGCAAGAAGATCACGGTCAACTCGCCCGAGGCGGTCAAGGCGGTGACCAAGGCCAAGGAGGTCTACGACACCTCCTCGCTGAAGGTCGACTTCGCGAGCGCGTACGACAACATGCAGACGTCCTTCAAGACCGGCAAGGTCGCGATGCTGATCCAGGGCCCCTGGTCGGTCAGCGACGACCTGGCGGGCAGCGCCTTCCAGGGCAAGGAGAGCAACCTCGGTTACGCGCCGGTCCCGGCCGGGTCCACCGGCAAGGCGCTGGCGCCGACCGGCGGTCACGACCTGGCGGTCTACCAGGGCTCGAAGAACCTGGACGCGTCCTACCTGTTCACGCAGTTCATGACCTCCTCCAGCAGCCAGCAGCAGATCGCGCTGAAGAACGGCACGCTGCCGACGCGGACGTCCGCGTACACCGCCGAGGTCACCAAGAACCCGCAGATCGCCGGGTTCAAGCCGATCATGGACACCGCCCGGCCGCGGGTGGCGCTGCCCCAGGTCGGCAGCCTGTTCACGCCGCTCCAGCAGCAGTACATCAAGATCCTTCAGGGTGAGACCTCCGTGAAGGACGGGCTCGACGCGGCGGCGAAGGAGTTCGGCAAGCTGCTGCCCGGGTTCACCGTCCAGTAGCCCCCTTTTCTCCGGGCCGGCCGGCCGGGGCCCCGCCACCTGAACAGGCGGGGCCCACGCGCCCGGCCGGCCGGTCCGGTCCCCTCAGCAAAGATCGCCTCACCACAGACCAGCTCACGACAGACCACGCCAGAAGAGCCGAGGAGCGATGACCACCGCCACCATGGACACCCCCGCCCGGGGCAAGGCCCCCCGGCCGGGCCTCAGGACGTCGCTGCGGCGGTCCTGGGACAAGTACTGGTACGCCTGGGTGATGGTCGCCCCGGTGCTCATCGTCATCGGCGTGCTCGTCCTCTACCCGCTGGTGTACGGGATCTACCTGTCGCTCACCAACGCGACCGAGATGAACGTCGCCAAGGACATCGGCCCGGTCCACATCGGCGCCACGTACGACTTCGTGGGCCTGCACAACTACTGGCAGATCATCTCCGGCAAGGACGGCGACTTCTACCCGCGGCTCCAGTGGACGGTCATCTGGACCGTGTCCTGCGTCGCGATCACGTACGCCATCGGCCTCGGCATGGCGATGCTGCTCAACCGCCCGGTGCGCTTCCGCCTCTTCTACCGGCTCGCGCTGATCCTGCCGTGGGCGGTCCCCGCCTTCATCGGCGTCTTCGCCTGGCGGCTGATGTTCAACTCGCAGTACGGCGTCTTCAACGACATCATCACGCACATGGGAATGCCCGCCCAGGACTGGCTGGGCACGCCCTTCGCGCAGAAGATCGCGGTCATCATCGTCAACGTCTGGTGCGGCGTGCCGTTCATGATGGTGGCGACCCTGGGCGGCCTCCAGTCCATACCCAGCGAGCTGTACGAGGCGGCCGAGATGGACGGCGCGACGCCGTTGCAGCGGTTCCTCAACGTGACGCTGCCGGGCCTGCGGCCGGTCACCAGCACGGTGATCCTGCTGAGCACCGTGTGGACGTTCAACATGTTCCCGATCATCTTCCTGCTGCTCGGCAACAACACCACAGGGGACACCGACATCCTGGTGACGTACGCCTACGAGAAGGCGTTCACCGGAGTGTCCGACTATTCGGGCGCCGCGGCCTACGGCATCGTCATCCTCCTCATCCTTGTGGCCTTCTCCACCTTCTACCGCCGCCAGTTGAAGTCCGAGCAGGCATAGGAGCCGGATCACCATGAGTGCCACCACCCACAGCGGCCCGGCCGCCACCGCCCCCGCCGCCCGTACCGGCGCGGCCCCCGGGTCCGCCGCCACGCGCCGCAAGTACCGCCCGCGCGGCACCCGCAGCCGGGGCGCCTCGCTCGCGCTGCACACCACCTTGCTGGTGGCGAGCGCCGTCGCGGTCTTCCCCGTGCTGTGGATCGTCTTCATCTCGCTGGGCCCCAGCACCTCGTGGCAGCAGCCCAGCGAGGTCATGCGCCATCTGAGCCTGGGCAACTACCGGTTCGTGCTGTTCCACACCAACTTCCCCAAGTGGTTCCTCAACTCGGTGATCGTGGCCGCGGCCACCACGGTGCTCGGCGTGCTGATCGCCTCCAGCGCCGGATACGCGATCTCCCGGATGAAGTTCCCCGGGCACAAGTCGCTGATGTGGACCTTCCTGATCACGCAGATGTTCCCGGTGGCCGTGCTGATCGTGCCGCTGTACAACCTGATGGCGCAGCTCGACCTGATCGACACCTACCTCGGCCTGGTCCTCGTCTACTGCACGATCTCGGTGCCCTTCTGCGCCTGGATGCTCAAGGGGTACTTCGACACGATCCCGCGCGACATCGACGAGGCGGGCCGGGTGGACGGCCTGACCCCGTTCGGCACCTTCTGGCGGCTGATCGTGCCGCTGGCCCGGCCGGGCCTCGCGGTCACCGCCTTCTACAGCTTCCTCACCGCGTGGGGCGAAGTCGCCTACTCCAGCCAGTTCATGAGCAACAAGCACTCCACGCTGGCGGCGGGCATCCGCACCTTCGCCTCCGACCAGCGCGCCGACTGGGGCAGCATGACCGCCGCCTCGGTCGTGATCGCGATCCCCGCGGGCATCGTCTTCCTGCTCGTCCAGCGCCACCTGGTGGCCGGCCTCACCGCCGGAGGCACCAAGGGCTGAGGCCCACGACCTCAACGCGCTTCACCCGCAAGCCAGTTGTCGTTCCCCCGCCACGTAGGCCCGGAACAATGAAGGAAACCATGAGCCAGCACCTCACGCACACCGCCAGCCCGGCCGCCACTACGGCGGCCGAGCGCAGAGACTGGTGGCGCGACGCGGTCATCTACCAGGTCTATCCGCGCAGCTTCGCCGACGGCAACGGCGACGGCATGGGCGACCTGCCCGGGATCACGGCCCGGCTGCCGTACCTGCGCGAGCTGGGTGTGGACGCGGTGTGGCTGTCGCCGTTCTACGCCTCCCCGCAGGCCGACGCCGGTTACGACGTGGCGGACTACCGGGCCGTCGACCCGATGTTCGGCACGCTCAACGACGCCGACGACCTGATCAGGGCCGCGCACGCGCTGGACCTGAAGGTCATCGTGGACCTGGTGCCCAACCACTGCTCGGACCAGCACGAGTGGTTCAAGCGGGCGCTGCACGAGGGTCCTGGCTCGCCGCTGCGGGACCGCTTCCACTTCCTGCCCGGCAAGGGCGCGGACGGCGAACTGCCGCCCAACGACTGGGAGTCCATCTTCGGCGGCCCGGCCTGGACCCGTACGGTCAACCCGGACGGCACGCCCGGCGAGTGGTATCTGCACCTGTTCGCGCCCGAGCAGCCCGACTTCAACTGGAACCATCCGGCGGTGCACGACGAATTCCGCTCCGTGCTGCGCTTCTGGCTGGACCTGGGCACCGACGGCTTCCGGATCGACGTCGCGCACGGCCTGGTGAAGGCCGAGGGCCTGCCGGACATCGGGCACGCGGAGCAGCTCACGCTGCTGGGCACGGCGGCGATGCCGTACTTCGACCAGGACGGTGTGCACGAGATCTACCGCGGCTGGCGAAGGATTCTGGACGAATATGCGGGAAACCGGATCGCGGTCGCCGAGGCGTGGACGCCGACGATCGAGCGGGCCGCGCTCTACCTGCGCCCCGACGAGCTGCACCAGGCGTTCAACTTCGAGTATCTGAGCACCCCTTGGGACGCGCCGGAGCTGCGCAAGGTCATCGACAAGTCGCTGACCGCGATGAGCGCGGTGGGGGCGCCCGCCACGTGGGTGCTGTCCAACCACGACGTGACCCGGCACGCGACGCGCTTCGGCAACCCGCCGGAGCTGGGCACGCAGCAACGCGAGCCGGGCGACCGGGAGTTGGGGCTGCGCAGGGCGCGGGCCGCGGTCGTGCTGATGCTGGCGCTGCCGGGTTCGGCGTATCTCTACCAGGGCGAGGAGCTGGGCCTGCCGGACGTGACGGACCTGCCGGACGACGTACGGCAGGACCCGTCGTTCTTCCGCGCGGCCGGGCAGGACGGCTTCCGTGACGGCTGCCGGGTGCCGATCCCGTGGTCGGGCGACGAGGCGCCGTACGGCTTCGGTCCGGCGGGCGGGCCGAGCTGGCTGCCGCAGCCGAAGAGCTGGGCGGGCCTGAGCGTCGAGGCGCAGACGGGCGACCCGGCGTCGACCCTTGAGCTGTACCGGGCGGCCCTCGCGGTGCGCCGGGAGCACCCGGCGCTGGGCGCGGGCGCCGCGGTGACGTGGCTGGACGCGCCCGAGGGGGTACTGGCCTTCCGCAGGGGCGGCGGGGAGGAGCCCGGGGCCGGGAGCTTCGTCTGCGCGGTCAACCTGACCCGCGAGCCGGTGTCCGTGACGCTTCCCGGCCCCGGACGGATGCTGCTGTCCAGCGACAGCGGCCGTCACACGGGCACGGGCGTGGGCACGGGCTCCAGCTCCAGCAGCGGCAGCGGCTCCGGCTCCGGCTCCGGCAGTGGTGACGTCAGCGGTGACAGCGATGTCAGCGGCGGCTCGACGGCGGCCGTCCCGAACACGGAGAATGGCAGCATTGAGCTGACTATCTCCGCAGACACGGCAATTTGGTGGGCGATCTGACGTGGTGGCGTTCCGTCCCCTAGCATCCGGTGCTGTGACCGCGCGGCTCGCTGACATCGCAGCCCAGGCGGGGGTCAGTGAAGCGACGGTCAGCCGGGTACTCAACGGCAAACCCGGTGTCTCCACGACCACCCGTGAATCCGTACTGGCCGCGCTCGACCTCCTGGGGTACGAGCGGCCGGTCCGGCTGCGCCAGCGCAGCGCCGGACTGGTCGGGCTGATCACCCCCGAGCTGCTGAATCCGATCTTCCCGGCGTTCGCGCAGATCATCGGACAGGCGCTGACCCGCCAGGGGTACACCCCGGTACTGGCCACCCAGACGCCCGGCGGGTCCACCGAGGACGAACTGGTGGAGATGCTGGTCGAGCGGGGGGTGGCCGGGATCATCTTCGTCTCCGGTCTGCACGCCGACTCGGCCGCCGACATGGAGCGCTACGCCAGGCTCCAGGGCCAGGGCGTGCCGTTCGTGCTGATCAACGGCTTCTCGGAGAAGGTCGACGCGCCGTTCGTGTCGCCGGACGACCGGGACGCGGTCCGGCTGGCCGTCACCCATCTCGCGGCGCTCGGCCACCGCAGGATCGGCCTGGCCGTCGGGCAGAAACGGTACGTCCCCGTACAGCGCAAGATCGAGGGCTTCACGGCCTCCATGGCGGACGTGCTGGGCCTGGCGGAGGACGAGGCGCAGGCGCTGGTCCAGCACTCGCTGTACACGCTGGAGGGCGGTCAGGCGGCGGCGACGGCGCTGATCGCCTCGGGCTGCACCGCGATCGTCTGCGCGTCGGACATGATGGCGCTCGGCGCGATCCGGGCGGCCAGGCAGCAGGGCCTGTCGGTGCCGGAGGACGTGTCGGTGGTCGGATACGACGACTCGCCGCTGATCGCCTTCACCGATCCGCCGCTGACCACCATCAGGCAGCCGGTCGCGGCCATGAGCCAGGCCGCGGTGAACGCGCTGCTGGAGGAGATCGGCGGCACACCGGCGCCGCACAGCGAATTCGTCTTCCTGCCCGAGCTGGTCGTTCGAGGTTCGACAGCCGCCGCGCCGACCGTGCGGAACACGCCCGTGCCCGCACAGAAACCCTCCTCAAGGGGGACGGGCGGCACGCAGGATCCGACCGAAGGCTGACCTGCGATACGGGGCGAATCTGGCAGACTGGTGTCCCATGGGGGAACCGACTGCGAAGACTATGAGCGGCCGTACGACCGCCTCGCCGCGCTCCACCGGTTCCACTCCCCCGGATGGAGCGACCGGCGTGGCCCGCACGGAGCCCCGCCACACCCTCATCAGGCGCATCCGCACACCCCGCAGACCCCGGCTCTGGTTCGAGATCCTGCTGATCGGCGTCAGTTACTGGGTGTACTCGCTGATCAGGAACGCGGTTCCGGAGCAGAAGACCGTCGCCCTGCGACACGCCGCGTCGGTGTGGTCCTTCGAGAACCACCTCGGCCTCGCGATCGAACGGTCCGTCAACCACGCCGTGAATTCGGTGACCTGGCTGATCGTCATCATGAACTACTACTACGCCACGCTGCACTTCATCATCACCATCGGCGTGCTGGTGTGGCTCTACCGCCGCCATCCGGGGCGGTACGGCCCGGCCCGTCTGGTGCTCTTCGTGACCACCGCCATGGCTCTGGTGGGCTTCTACTTCTACCCGCTGGCGCCGCCCCGGCTGATGACGGGCGGCGGCTTCATCGACACCGTCGAGGTGCACCACACCTGGGGTTCGCTGTCCTCGGGCAACCTGGCGCATGTGTCGAACCAGTACGCGGCCATGCCGTCGATGCACATCGGCTGGTCCCTGTGGTGCGGCATCACCATCGCGATACTGGCCAAGCACACCTGGGCGAAGGCGCTGGGCGCGCTGTACCCGGTGTTCACCCTCACCGTCATCATCTCCACCGGCAACCACTTCTGGCTGGACGCGGTCGGCGGTGTGGTGTGCCTGGCGGTCGGTTACGGGATCTCGTACCTGGTGTACGGGCGCTGGCTGTACCGAATGCCGCGCCAGCCGGTGGAGGCGGTGTCGACCCGGGCGTCGGACCCTCAGACGGCGTGATGCGGGGCCACGTACAGCGTCTGGAGCGCGAAGCCGTGGTAACCGGCGGTGTCGGCGAGGCGGGTGCTCGTCGTCCCCCCGCCCGCCCCGTCCAGAGCTGACACGGCGTCCAGCGCCACCCAGGGGCCGACCGGCGGGCGAAGGAAGCTCAGCACGAGGTCGAGGTTGCTGAACAGGTGGGTGCGGAAGTCCAGCGCGGCGCTGAAGCCGCTGGCGCCGTCCGAGACGAGGACGGCCCGCTGGGTGCCGGAGGTCGTCTCGCCCGCGACGAGCGGGAATTTCGGGCGTACCCACACCGTGGCCGGTCCCGGTGTCGTGACGAATCCGGCGAGGTAGCGGTAGTCCATGGACGCGATCCAGCCATGGTCCAAGTGGCCGGGGAGCGGGTCGGCCGGGACGACGTCGTCGGGGTCCGGCAGCGGCGGGGCCTGGACGGGGACGTCCGGTACGAGGCCGGGTGAGCGCCGGCGCCACCAGGCGCGGGCCGAGAGGACCACTCGGCCGTCGACGCTCAGCTCACCCGCGAGGAGCTGGGCGCGCCTGCCGGGCTTGAGGACGGAGGCGCGGACGCGGACCGGGCCGACGGGGACGGGGCCGTGGAAGTCCATGGCGATTTTCGCGAGGTGGCCGTCGGGTTTGCTGTCGGGGGTGCCGTCGGGTTTGCCGTCAGGGGGGCCGTCGGGGTCGCCGTCCCGCGCCGTCGCCGCGATCAGGGCCTCGAATGCGCGGACCAGCAGCGCGCTGGGCGGGCCGCCGTGCTGGAGCTCGGGCGACCAGGGGCCCTGGGTGGCGTCCGTCGCCACGAAGGACCCGTCCGGGTCGGGCTCGTAGAAAGCGGTCGGTTCGCCCATCCCTGTTCCTCCAGCTCGTGCGCGTTTCGCATTCCGTAACGCCTGGCACCACCGTATGATTACGGAATCAGAAGCGCAAGGAGGGGCGGGGGCGGATGGAGGACGGTGTGGGTGGCAGGGGTGTTCCCCGGCCGGGCGGCGAGGTTCGCGGCTCCCGCAGCGGGCGGCCTCTGATGGCCGCGCTTGATCTGCTGGGGCGGCGCTGGGCGCTGCGCATTCTCTGGGAGCTGCGGGACGGGCCGGTCGGCGCTCGCGACCTGCGTGAACGGTGCGACGCGATGTCGCCGAGCGTTCTTTATCAGCGGTTGCGGGAGCTGGCCGCCGCTGGGCTGCTCGCGCAGGGGGATCAGGGGCGTTACGGCCTCACCTCTGTCGGGGCGGGCTTGGCCGAGGCCATTGCGCCCTTGGACGGCTGGTCCCGCACGTGGGCGGAGACGCTTTCCGACTAAGTGCCTTGTCTTTTCCCGCCCGCCCACCCGTGCGGGTGCTTTCTTCGTCTGCGGGTGCCGCTTGTGCCTGGTCGGTCCCGGCCCGGGGTACCTCCTCGAAATCCGTAACACCTGGCCTTGGGTATCCGGTGCCGTTCCTGTCAACGTATTTCTGCGGGGGCACCCCGCCCCGTCCCCTCCGGTACATCGGCGTCCGCCTGTCCGGTGGGGGTGGCCGGGAGGGGGGTGGGCGGGTTCGGGTACGTCGGCGGGTGCCTGTCCGGTGGGGGTTGCGGATGAGGGTGGGTGGGTTTGGGTACGTCGGCGTCCGCCCGCCGGTGGGGGTTACCGGGGAGGGGGTGGGTGGGTTTGGGTATGGCGGCGTCCGCCTGTCTGGTGGGGGTGGGCGGGATCATCCACGTCGGCAGCCGCCGGGCCGCCGTAGCTGAGGGGGCGCCGAACACCGCAGGGGCACCCCGCCGCTCCACCAACCTCCCCCTCCCCCCAAGTGGGCAGCGGAGGGGGGCGGGGGCGGAGGGGGAGGGGTTCGAAATGCTGCCGGATATTTGTGGCGCGGAAGGGGTCACCGGATGGGGAGTGCCAGAAGCGCCGTAAATATACCGATTTCGAACCCCTCTCCCGCAGCCCCCGCCCCCCGACCCACGAACGACCCGAGCCGAACCGAGCCGAGCCGAACCGGGCTACTCGTAGGCGTAGAAGAGGCGTTCGACGACGGCGCGGGCGCGGCGGGTGCGGCGGCGGTAGTCCTCCAGCATGTCGCCGACGTGGCCGGGCGGGTAGCCGAGGTAGCGGCCGACGGCGGCGAGTTCGCGTCCGTCGCTGGGGAAGGTGTCGCCGGGACGGCCGCGGACGAGCATGACGGCGTTGCGGACGCGGGTGGCGAGGACCCAGGCGTCGTCGAGGACGGCGGCGTCCTCGGAGTCGATGAGCCCGGCCTCGCGGGCGGCGGCGAGGGCCGGGCGGGTGCCGGTGGTACGCAGGGCGGGGAGCCGTCCCGCGTGCTGGAGCTGCACGAGCTGAATCGTCCACTCGACGTCGGACAGCCCGCCGCGCCCGAGCTTGGCGTGCGTGGTGGGGTCGGCGCCGCGCGGCAGCCGCTCGGTCTCCATCCGGGCCTTCAGACGCCGTATCTCGCGGACCGCCTCCTCTTCGAGGCCGTTCTCCGGGTACCGCAGCGGGTCGACCAGGGCGGTGAACCGCGCGCCGAGGTCCGCGTCGCCCGCGACCGGCAGGGCGCGCAGCAGCGCCTGGTTCTCCCAGATCAGCCCCCAGCGCCGGTAGTAGGCGGCGTACGACGCGAGGCTGCGGACCATGGGCCCGCTCTTGCCCTCGGGCCGCAGATCGGAGTCGACCAGCAGGGGCGGGTCCGCGGTCGGGATCTGGAGCAGGCGGCGCAGCTCGTCGGCGACGGCGAGCGCGGCGCGGGTGGCCTCGCCCTCGTCCGCGCCGTCGAGCGGTTCGTGGACGAAGAGCACGTCGGCGTCCGAGCCGTAGGCCAGCTCCCGGCCGCCGAAGCGGCCCATGCCGATGACGGCGAAGCGGGTGGGCAGCGGGTGCGCGTCGTTGCCGGTGACGTGGTTGACGGCGGCGCGCAGGGCGCCCGCGAGCGTCGCGGCGGTGAGCCCGTAGATGGCGGTGCCGACGCGGTCGACCAGCGCGGCGGGGTCCGGCGGCTCCTCGGGCGGCTCCTCCGGGGCCTCCTCGTCGTCGCCGTAGGTGTCGATGAGGTCGGCCGCGGCGGTACGGAACAGCTCGCGGCGGCGTACTCCCCGTACCGAGGCGATGGCCTGCTCGGGGGTGTCGGCGCGGCCGACGGCGGCCAGCACCTCCTGTTCCAGGGCGGTGTGGTCGCGCGGCACGAGACCGTCGGCGGCGCCGAGCAGCGCGACCGCCTCGGGGGCGCGCATCAGCAGGTCGGGGGCGAGCCGCCCGGAGGAGAGCACACGGGCCAGCCGCTGCGCCGCCGCGCCCTCGTCGCGCAGCAGCCGCAGATACCAGGGGGTCTTGCCGAGCGCGTCGGAGACCTTGCGGAAGCCGAGCAGCCCGGCGTCGGGGTCGGCGGAGTCCGCGAACCAGCCGAGCAGCACCGGCAGCAGCGTGCGCTGGATGGCGGCCTTGCGGCTGACGCCGCTGGCCAGCGCCTCCAAGTGGCGGACGGCGGCGGCCGGGTCGGCGTAACCGAGCGCCTGGAGACGCTGGCGGGCCGCGTCGGTGCTGAGCCGGGTCTCCTCGCCGCCGAGCTGGGCGACCGCGTCCAGCAGCGGCCGGTAGAACAGCTTCTCGTGCAGCCGCCGTACCTCCATGGCGTGCCGCTTCCACTCCCGGTTCAGCTCGGCGACCGGGTCGGCGCGGAAGCCCAGGCCGCGGCCGAGGCGGCGCAGTCCCGCCTGGTCGTCGGGGACGAGGTGGGTGCGGCGCATCTTCTGGAGCTGGATGCGGTGTTCCATCAGCCGCAGGAAGCGGTAGGCGTCGTCGAGCGCGGCGGCGTCGGTGCGGCCGACGTAGCCGCCCGCGGCGAGGTCGGCGAGCGCGGTCAGCGTGGTGCCGCTGCGCAGCGACGGATCGGTGCGGCCGTGCACGAGCTGGAGGAGCTGCACGGCGAATTCGACGTCGCGCAGGCCGCCGGGGCCGAGCTTCAGCTCGCGTTCGATCTGGGCGGCGGGGATGTTCTCCACGACGCGGCGGCGCATCTGCTGCACGTCGGTGACGAAGTTCTCGCGCTCGGCGGCCTGCCAGACCAACGGGCGGATCGCGGCCAGGTACTCCTCGCCGAGCGCGTCGTCCCCGGCGACCGGCCTGGCCTTGAGCAGCGCCTGGAACTCCCAGGTCTTCGCCCACCGCCGGTAGTAGGCGAGGTGGCTGGAGAGCGTACGGACCAGCGGCCCGTTCTTGCCCTCGGGCCGCAGATTGGCGTCGACCGGCCAGATCGTGCCCTCGGCGGTGGTGTCGGAGCAGATCCGCATCATCCGGGCGGCCAGCCGGGTCGCGGCGCGTACGGCCGTGCCCTCCGCGTCCTCCTGGCCCGCCGTGTCGTCGGCCGGTTCCACCACGTAGACGACGTCGACGTCGGAGACGTAGTTCAGCTCGTGGCCGCCGCACTTGCCCATGCCGATGACGGACAGCCGGCAGACGGCGGCGTCGCGCGGGCTCTCGGCGGCGGCTATGGCCAGCGCGGCGCGCAGGGTGGCGGTGGCGAGGTCGGCCAGTTCGGCGGCGGTACGCACCAGATCGCTGGTGCCGCACACGTCACGGGCGGCGATGCCGAGCAGGCAGCGGCGGTAGGCGACGCGCAGCGCGTCGGGGGTGTCGGCGCCCGAGAGGGCCCGGACGAAGTCGGCGACGCCCGGATGCAGGTCGGCGGACTCGTACATCACCAGCGCGTGCCAGTGGGCGGGGTGCCGGGCGAGGTGGTCGCCGAGGGCCTCGGAGGCGCCGAGGATGCCCAGCAGCCGGTCGCGCAGCGGCTTCGCCGTCGTGACGGTGTCCAGGAGCGTCCGCCGCTCCGCCGGGTCCAGCGCCTCCGCGAGCCGTACCAGGCCGATCAGCGCCTGGTCCGGGTCGGCCGTCGCGCCCAGCGCCTCCAGCAGGACCGGGTCCGTCCTGACCGTCGACAGCTCGGGCAGCTCCAGCAGCCGCTCGGCCGCCGCCGGGTCCGTGAAGCCGTGCCGCAGCAGCCGCGTGAACGTACTGCTCCGGCGTCCCTGCATCGGCCCTCCCGGCGGGTCATGTGGTGTGGCGGTGTAGCGGGTGTGGCGGGTACGGCGGCGCGGCGAGTACGGCGGGTGGCACATGGCTGTGGCGCGTGTCCCGTACCCCGGAACGGTCCCGCGCAAGCCCGGATCGATCAAGGCTTCCGTCTGAGCGTAACCCCCTGCGGGGGGCTCGGGAGCGGGAGCGCGGCCACCCGGCCGCCCGGGGCGCTGGCCGGACCCGCCCGGGTCCGTTGCCGGGAGCCGCACCGGCGCCGAGACGCCGCCCCGCCCCACCATCCGC
>NZ_MECL01000159.1 GCF_014596445.1 Streptomyces sp. CBMA29
CCGCCGCGGGGCCGGGCGGGGGTGCGAAGCCGGGTACGGCGCCGGGCGGCGCGAAACCGGGGGCCGCGGCCTGCTCGGGCGCGGCGGGCTCGTCCTCGGCGACCTCGCCGCCGAAATTCCGCAGCAGCGCGTCGAGCCCGCCGTCGAAGCCCTGGCCGACGGCGGCGAAGCGCCACACGTCCTTGAGGTAGATGTCCGCGACCATCACGGCGCGTTCGGTGGTGAATTCCGCGCCGGTGAAGGCGTACCGCGCGACTTCCTCACCGCCCGCGACGAGCCGCAGATAACCGGGGGCGACCTGCGACATCTGCCCGTCGCCGTCGATCGTCGCGGTGAACGCCAGCTTGTGCACGTTCGCCGGTATGCGGTCGAGAGTGACGCGGAAGGACTCGGTGTCGCCGGACTGCGCGCCGAGGAGCTGGATCGACTCCTCGGGCGACTTGGGCTGGTTGAAGAAGATGAAGTAACGGTCGTCCGACAGTTGTTCCTTGTCATCGAGCCCGAAACAACTGATGTCGAAGGTCAGGCCGGGGCCGGAGATCTGCACACCGACATACAGATCCGTCCCCGCCGTCAGATCACTGATCTTGGCCTTGTGGCCACGCTGGAATTCCCTGGCCATGGATACGACCGTCCCCCATCCCCTCATTGCTGCGCTCGCGTTGCGGCGCTTGTGCTGCCGCGCCGACGTGGCGACAGGCTAACCGGTCGTGCCGACAGCGGCTATTCCTCGCGGGAACCGGGCGGATGCGGCAGCCGGTCGGCCGCCACGACGCCCTCCAGGAAGCCGCGGGCGCGCTCGGTGCGCGGATAGCTCTCCAGCAGTCGCCAGAAGCTCGGGCCGTGTCCCGGCACGAGAAGGTGCGCCAGCTCGTGCAGCAGCACGTAGTCGATGACGTACTCGGGCATCCCCTGGAGGCGGTGCGACAGGCGGATGCTGCCCTCGGAGGGCGTGCACGAGCCCCAGCGGGAATTCTGGTTGGTGACCCAGCGGACCGTGTCGGGCACGGCCCGGCCGAGCAGATACTGCTCGGCCAGCCGTTCCGCGCGGGCGGCCAGCTCGTCGTCGCCGGGCATCCGGCGGCTCTCCTGCGCCGCCAGCTTCTCCAGCATCGTGGTCACCCAGCGCTGCTCCTCGGCCGCCGACATTCGGGCCGGAATCAGCACTACAGTTCGGTCGCCGTCGCGATATGCCGAAACCGTTCGGCGCCTGCGGGCACTGCGGCGTACTTCCACCGCATTGGTCCGTAGGCCGCTCGCGGGCTGGCTGGAGAGGCTACGCGCTGGATCGGCGGACACGCCTTCGACGTTACCCGCTGCGTGTCCGGGAAGTCCCGTCTCCCGGCCGGTTCGCATGGGAATCACCTCGCTTCATACGCATATTGAACGACTATCCCCCACAACCTGTGGATAACTCTCCGGGAGTTTCGCCGGGAAATGGCATGCTGAGTGCTGTCGCTTACGGAGAGTGACGAGGGAAGTCGGAATGGGCGATTTCGCCTGGCGGGGTCGGTGGCGGCCCGCCCGACGGACCTCATGGTGGATCGAGTGAACGGATGGACGGGGGTGACGGTCATGCGTCCCATGCTCAAGAGCGCGCTGCGCCGCAGTTGGCGGGACAGGGAGAGCGTGCAGTTCGGGGTGGACCCGGCGCACGCGGTGGTGCTGGAGCCGGTCGACGGCGCGGCGGCCGGTTTCCTCGACCTGCTCGACGGCACGCGCGGCGCCGACACGCTGACCCGTGACGCGGGTGCGCTGGGCCTCGGGCCCGCGCAGGTCAGACGACTGCTGGGGCTGCTCGCCGAGGGCGGTGTGCTGGACGACGCGGCGGCGCACGGCGCGCTGGCGGAGGCGGTACGGCACCGGGTGACGGCCCTGGACCGGCTGAGACCCGATCTGGCGGCGCTCTCGGTGGTCCACCCGGGCCCCGGCGGGGCGGCGGGCCGGATACGGCACCGCAGGGCGGCACGGGTGCGGGTGCACGGGGCCGGGCGGGTCGGCGCCGCCGTGGCCTCGGTGC
>NZ_MECL01000160.1 GCF_014596445.1 Streptomyces sp. CBMA29
GCTGCCCGCGGTGCCCGGCCCCGGCCCCGGCGCCTACAGCCCGACCGTGATCGGCGCCCCGCTGCCCAACTGGGGCCCGCCGCCCGCCGCGAGCCCCACCG
Source organism: Streptomyces sp. CBMA29 (assembly GCF_014596445.1). GTDB lineage: Bacteria > Actinomycetota > Actinomycetes > Streptomycetales > Streptomycetaceae > Actinacidiphila. The sequence continues at coordinate 102 of NZ_MECL01000160.1, forward strand.
TGTCGCGGCTGAACGCGGGCGCGGCCGTACTGGCGCTGCCCGTACCGCATGTCGACCCCGCCGACCCCAACGCGGGCTTCCTGGCCGGGCTTTCGGCCGCGGCCCCGGCCGAGCTGGTGGCGGCGCTGCACTCCGCGCCGCAGGACTCGGTGGAGAAGCGGCTGCGTGAGCTGCGGGCGCTGCTGGAGATGGCCGACCTCGACGGCGCCCAGCAGGTGATGGCGACGCTCGCCGAGGCCGAGGACGACGCCGTCGACTGGCGGGTGGTGTGGCACCGCGGCCTTTCTGCGCTGTGCATGGGCGACCACGAGACGGCGGCGCTGAGCTTCGACGCGGTCTACGACGCGTTCCCCGGTGAGCCCGCGCCGAAGCTGGCGCTGGGCATCTGCGCCGAGGTGCTGGGGCAGTTGGACAACGCGGCCGAGTACTACCGGCTGGTGTGGACGACCGACCAGAGCTATGTGAGCGCGGCCTTCGGTCTCGGCCGGGTGCTGCTGGCCTCCGGCGACCGGCAGGGCGCGGTACGCGTCCTGGAGTCGGTGCCCGAGTCCTCGATCCACTTCACCGCCGCGCGGGTGGCGGCGATCAGGGCCCGGCTGCGGGACAGATCGCCGCAGGAGCCGCTGCTGGCCGACCTCCAGGCGGCCGGGCTCCAGGTCGAGGAGCTGCAACGGCAGGGTCTGGACTCCGACCGGCGCGAGCAGCTCGCCACCGAGGTGCTGGGCAGCGCACTGGACTGGGTGCTGGCGGGCCGTGTCGGGGACCTCCCGGCGGGCGCTCCGGGCGTACCGTCAACAGCCGGACCGCACAAGGCCGTTCTGGGCTCCGCCCTGAACGAGCGGGACCTGCGGTTCGGCCTGGAGCGCTCGTACCGGGTGCTGGCCAGGCTCGCCCAGCAGGGCAGTACGAGGATCGAACTGGTGGAACGCGCCAACCGCTTCCGCCCCCGGACGTGGGTGTAAACGAGATGCCGCCAATGCCCGAGTCTCCGCCTTCGGCGACGACACTGTGCCCGTCCTGCGCGGAGCCGCTGTACGCGGACGAACGCTTCTGCGAACACTGCGGCGCGGATGTCACCACGACGCCGCCGTCCGGCGTGCCGGTGACGCCCGCGCCCGCGGCGGGCATGCCGCCGGCTGACGGCGGGTCCGACGCGGCCGGTCCGTCGGCACCGGGTCCCGGAGC
>NZ_MECL01000161.1 GCF_014596445.1 Streptomyces sp. CBMA29
GGGCGCGGCTCGTCGGGCCCCGGCGCCGCGACGGTGGTCGCCGGTGGTCCGCTGCTCGCCGGGCACGGGGTGCTGGTACAGCCGCACGCCGGGGCGCCGCGGCTGCCGTCCGGGCTGTCGGCGCTGTCGTGGACGGTCTCCGACGCGCGCACCGGCCAGGTGCTGGCCGCCAAGGACCCGCACCGCGAGCTGCCGCCCGCCAGCACCTTGAAGACACTGTTCGCGGTCACCGTGCTGCCGCGCTTTCCCGGCGACGCCACCCACCGCGTCACCGACTCCGACCTCACGGGGATCGGCGCGGGCAGCAGCCTGGTCGGTATCCAGGCCCGGCAGACGTACACGGTGGCCGACCTGTGGCGCGGCGTCTTCCTCAGCTCGGGCAACGACGCCGTGCACGTCCTGGCGCACATGAACGGCTCGGTGCCGCTGACCGTCAGTCAGATGCAGGCCAAGGCCGAGATGCTCGGCGCGGACGACACCCATGTGGTCTCCCCCGACGGCTACGACATGCCGGGCCAGGTCTCCTCGGCCTACGACCTGGCCGTCATCGCCCGCGCGGGGCTGGCCATGCCGGACTTCGCGACGTACGCCGCCACCCGGTGGGCGCAGTTCCCCGGCGGCTACGACGCGCACGGCAAGTACGTGAAGTCGTTCGGCATCCAGAACACCAACCGGCTGCTCACCGGCGCCGACGGCGTCAAGCGCTATCCCGGCGTGATCGGTGTGAAGAACGGCTACACCACCAACGCGGGCAACACCCTGGTCGCCGCCGCCAAGCGCGGGGACCGCACGCTGATCGCGACCGTGATGAATCCGCAGTCCGGGCTGCCGCAGGCGGTGTACCACGAGGCGGGCGCGCTGCTGGACTGGGGCTTCTCGGCCGCGGGCCGCACCTCGTCGGTCGGCACGCTGAACACGGCGACGACCGCGTACCACGACGATTCCGCGCACGCTTCCGAGGAGGCCGAGCACGCGGCGCGGCAGCCCGCGCAGGAGCCCGTTCAGGAGCCCGCGCACCAGGAGCCGAAGCCCGCTCCCGCGCCGCACGAGCCCGGCACCGCGGACGCCGCGTCGTCGTCGCCGGCCACCTGGTACGTGGGCGGCGCGCTGGCGCTGGGCGCGGCGGGCTCGGTGG
>NZ_MECL01000162.1 GCF_014596445.1 Streptomyces sp. CBMA29
GGCCGGTCTCGGCGCGGCCTGCGCCGCCGAGGCGCTGACCCTCGCCGCGACCCCCCTGCACCTCGGCCCCGCCCCCGCCACCGCGGAAGCCGTCATCTGCGGCGCCGCCGCACTCGCGCTGACCGCGCAGGCGTTCCGCGTGCTGCCCCGTGCCTCCGCGCACCGGCCGCTGCCGCGCCATCACCCCTGACCTCAGTAGAACGAACGACCAGGAGAACACCCCTTGACCAGGTACCGAACCGCCCCGACCCCGACCGCCCGCGGCACGCGAGGGCCCGCGCAGAGCTCCCCGTCCGCGGCGCGACGCCCGGCACGCCCGGCACGCCCGGCACGCCCCCTCGTCCGCGAGGACGGCCTTCCGCCCCGCGGGCGGACGACGGGACACCCGGCGCAGGCACTCGGAGGCACGCGATGAGAGTGCTGCTGCTCGGAGCCGACGGCTTCCTCGGCCGGCATGTCGCGGAGCGGCTCCTCGCCGACCCCGCCGTCCAGCTCACCGCGCTCGGCAGGAGCGACGACGCGGACGTCCGCTTCGACCTGGCGAGCGGCGCGCCCGGCGTCCTCGCCAGGTTCCTGGACGCCGTGCACCCCGGAGTGGTGATCAACTGCGCCGGTACGACCAGGGGCGGCGCCCGCGAGCTGACCCGGCAGAACACCGTCGCCGTCGCCACCGTCTGCGAGGCCATGCGCCGCAGCCAGGTCGACGCCCGGCTCGTCCAGCTCGGCTGCGGCTCCGAGTACGGGCCCTCGCCGCAGGGCGCGTCCACCGGCGAGGACGCGGTGCCGCGCCCCGGCGGCCCGTACGGCGTCAGCAAGCTCGCCGCGACCGAGCTGGTCCTCAGCTCAGGTCTCGACGCCGTGGTGCTGCGGGTGTTCAGCCCGGTCGGTCCCGGCACTCCGACCGGGGCCCCGCTCGGCCGGGTCGCCGAGACCCTGCGCCGCGCGATGCAGAACGGCGACGGCGAGCTGAAACTGGGCGGCCTCGGTGTCCAGCGCGACTTCATCGACGCCCGCGACGTGGCCCGCGCCGTGCACGCCGCGTCGCTGTCCGCCGCGCAGGGCGTGGTGAACATCGGCAGCGGGCGGGCCGTCCGGATGCGGGAGATGGCCGCGGCCCTCGCCCATGTGGCGGGCTACGAGGGCTCGCTGCACGAGCTGGACGAGACGCCCGCCTCCGCCGGGCCGCCCCCGTACCCCGACGGCTGCGGCGGCTGGCAGCAGGCCGACGTCCGTACCGCCAGGGACCGGCTCGGCTGGCGGCCCCGGATCGGGCTGGAGGAGTCCCTGGCCGACGTGTGGATGGAGGCGGCATGTCGCGTCTGACGCGACCGCACCAGTGGGGCACGGGACTGCGCCGCCGGGCGGGCGCGGGCCGGGACGCGATGGGCTTCGGCGTCCCGGCGTTCGCGCACCCGCTGGTCGCCCCCACCGAATGGGCCGAACTGGCCCGGCCGGGGGCGCCGCTGCACTGGGCCGCCTTCGACGTGGCCCGCGGCCCCGGTACCCGGCCCGACCCGCTGTACGGAGAGGTCGTCGGCCGCGTCCGTGAGAACGGCGTCCCGGTCCTCGGACTGCTGGACTGCCGCAACGGCGCCAGGGCCTTCGGCGACCTGCTCGCCGACGCCTCCCACTACCTGGACTGGTACCGGGTCGACGGCTTCTACCTGGACCGCGCCCCGACCGGCCGCGCCGACGCCGCCGAGTGCCGCCGGGTGGTGACCACGCTGCGGGCACTGCTGCGCTCGGAGACCGGGGACACCGACGACACCGAGCACACCGACGACACCGAGCGCACCGAGGACAGCCGGAAAGGGGGAGCCGCCGCCTCGCGCGTACCGGAAAGCGGCGGCGGCCAGATCGTCCTCGGCCACGGCGAGCACCCGTGGCCCGGATACGCCGAACTGGCCGACCAGCTCGTCACCTTCCGCGGGCCCTGGACCAGTTACCGCTGGTCGGAGGCGCCGGAGTGGACGGCCGCGTACCCGCCGGAACGCTTCGTGCACCTCGTGCACGGCCTGCCCAGGTCACATCTGGACACCGCCCTGCGGATCGCCCGCTGGCAGGGCGCGTCCACGGTCTGCCTCACCGACCGCACGGACCGGGACGGCGCCGACCCGTGGGCGGGCCTGGCCGGATACTGGCACGAATCCGTCCGTATGCTGCGCAGACAGCCGTCGCCGAGCGCGTAGCGAGACCTCGGCGGAGCGCTGCCCGGGATGTGAGCCGAATCCGTCTCGGTCCTCGGACCGGGTGTCTTGGAATGAAGACCGGCGTGGCAGTGTTGCAGGGACAGCACGTACCGCACGTACTGACTGATGACCGACCAACCGTATTGCTGAGGTCCCTGTGTCGCTGCCACCCCTGGTCGAGCCGGCCGCCGAGCTCTCCGTTGACGAGGTCCGCAGGTATTCGCGCCACCTGATCATCCCCGACGTGGGAATGGACGGCCAGAAGCGGCTGAAGAACGCCAAGGTGCTGTGTGTCGGCGCCGGCGGGCTCGGCTCTCCGGCCCTGATGTACCTGGCCGCCGCGGGCGTCGGCACGCTCGGCATCGTCGAATTCGACGAGGTCGACGAGTCGAACCTCCAGCGTCAGATCATCCACAGCCAGGCCGACATCGGCCGCTCGAAGGCCGAATCCGCCCGCGACTCCGTCAAGGGCATCAACCCGTACGTGAACGTCGTCCTGCACGAAGAGCGGCTCGAAGCCGAGAACGTGATGGAGATCTTCGCGCAGTACGACCTGATCGTCGACGGTACGGACAACTTCGCGACCCGCTACCTGGTCAACGACGCGGCCGTACTGCTGGGCAAGCCCTACGTGTGGGGCTCCATCTACCGCTTCGACGGCCAGGCGTCGGTCTTCTGGGCCGAGCACGGCCCCTGCTACCGCTGCCTCTACCCGGAGCCCCCGCCCCCCGGCATGGTCCCGTCCTGCGCCGAGGGCGGCGTCCTCGGCGTGCTGTGCGCGTCGATCGGCTCGATCCAGGTCACCGAGGCCATCAAGATGCTCGCGGGCATCGGGGAGCCGCTGCTCGGCCGCCTGATGATCTACGACGCCCTGGAGATGACGTACCGCACCGTGAAGGTCCGCAAGGACCCGGACTGCGCGGTCTGCGGCGAGAATCCGACCGTCACCGAGCTGATCGACTACGAGGCTTTCTGCGGCGTCGTGTCCGAGGAGGCCCAGGAGGCCGCGCTCGGCTCGACCATCACTCCCAAGCAGCTCAAGGAGTGGATGGACGACGGCGAGAACATCGAGGTCATCGACGTCCGCGAGCCGAACGAGTACGAGATCGTCTCCATCCCCGGCGCGAAGCTCATCCCGAAGAACGAGTTCCTGATGGGCAGCGCCCTGGAGCACCTGCCGCAGGACAAGCGGATCGTCCTGCACTGCAAGACCGGTGTGCGCTCCGCGGAAGTCCTCGCCGTCCTGAAGTCCGCGGGCTTCTCCGACGCCGTGCACGTCGGCGGCGGCGTGATCGGCTGGGTCAACACGATCGAGCCCGACAAGCCGGTGTACTAGGGCCTGTCCTGGGCCGGTTGAAGCGGTCTTACGGCGGAGGGGCCCGGTGCCACGCACCGGGCCCCTCCGCCGTGCCGTCGTCATGTCCTGTTCTTCCAGGGGTCCTTGACAGTATCGAAACTGTGACGGACCCATGACCTGCCCATGAGGGAGCCGGGGGGCGAAGAGGGTAGCGTCAGGGGCTTCCGTGCGGAGTGATCCGTACGGAGCAGGGACATTTCACTGAGGGGGACCACTACGTGAAAACGCAGAAAACGCGGCGGACCGGACGGGGAATGAAGGCCAGGGCCGCCGCGGTGACCGCGGGCACGCTCGCCATGGTGCTGGGCGCCTCCGTCGCCGCCAGCGCCGACGGCGGCTCGCCCGCGCTCACCACCGTCAAGGACGCGCAGAGCCACACCGCCGCACCGGGCGTCTCGACGTTCTCCACGAACGTCGCGCAGGACGACAAGATCTGGTCGTTCGGCATCGACGGCCGCGACTCCAGCGGCCGGATCTGGAGCTACCCGCCGAAGGCGAACGGCTTCGGCTCCCGGACCCAGACCGGCACCGGTATGGGCAGCGCGAACGCGTTCTTCAAGAACAACTCGGGCAACGACACGCACGTGAACGTCTACGCGCGGTTCGGCGGCACGCTCCGGATCTTCTCGGCGGCCTCGCCCGACGAGGGCACCGTGATCGGCAGCGGCTGGAACGTCTTCAGCGCCTTCGTGACGCCGGGCAACCTCGGCGGCGCCGCCAACCCGGACCTGCTCGCCCGGGACAGCAGCGGCGTGCTGTGGCTCTACCTGTCGTACGCCGACGGCACGTTCACCAAGAAGCGCAAGGTCGGGCCCGGTTGGAACGCCTACACCCAGATCACCGGCCGCGGTGACCTCACCGGCGACGGCAAGCCCGACATCGTGGCCCGCGACAGCAGCGGTGTGCTCTGGCTCTACAAGGGCACCGGCAACGCCGACGCGCCGTTCGCGGCGAAGACGAAGATCGGTCCCGGCTGGAACACCTACAACAAGATCCTCAGCCTGGGCGACACCAGCGGTGACGGTCGCAACGACCTGATCGCCCGTGACACGGCGGGTGTCCTGTGGCTCTACAAGGGTACGGGCAGCGCCAGTGGGCCGTTCGCCCCGCGCGTGAAGATCGGCACCGGCTGGAACACGTACAACTACCTGTTCTAGGCCGCGCCGTTCGGCCGTGAGCTATCGGCCGTGAGCCGTTCAGTCGTGACATGAGGCCCGCCGCCCGGAACTCCTCCGGGCGGCGGGCCTTTCGCACGGTCCGCTTCAGCGGTTGACGGTCTGGATCTCCTGGACCGTGACCGGGTGGTTCTGGGTGATCACACCGTTCGGCAGCGGCGGGTTGTCGGCCGCGCCGTCCGAACCGTGCCAGGCGACCTTCCAGGTGGCCGTCACGTTCAGGTTGTACGCGCCGGTGCTCTGCGTGGAGCGCAGATACGTCACACCGCACGGCGGGTTGCCGGTGGCGCCCTCGGTGTACGGGGCGCCGACCTGGCCGCCCTTGCCGATGGCGCACTCGGCGGAGGACGGGTACACGGTGGCGTCCGACGTTCCCGGATCGATGTGGACGCTGGTCGGCGTGGCCGTCGTCTCGGCCCATATGGCCTGCGCGCCGGGGATGTTGAGCTCGGCCCTGACGGTGATCGGCGCGTAGTTCTCGTCCAGCGTCACCCAGGTGGGCAGATTGACGGTCTGGGTGCCCACCGGATTCGTCCGGATGTCCACGCCCGGCACCTTGGTGTGCGCGAAGGCGAGCCTGGCCAGCATCTCCGTGGTGATCACATTCGGCGTACCGGCGGGCGGGCGCTGGCCGTTGGGCACCCAGAAGGGCAACGTGCCGTTGCAGTCGAAGCGGTCGGGGCTGTCGGAGTTCGGATTCGTCACCGGACCCCAGAAAGCGCCCTTGCCCTGCTGGTCGAGATTGTAGTTCTTGTACGCCTTCTCGCCGTTGCCGCTCCAGGTCTTGCCCTCCGAGTAGTGCTTCTTGTACTCGTCCATGGCCTGCATGGCGTAATTGGCCTGGCCCGGATACTCGTCGGTGTCCTTGACCTGCTTCTCGACCATCTTCTTGAATTCGGCGGGGCCGGCGACAGGGCCGATCCAGCACGGCGGCGGCGTCCACGTCACATTGTTGGCGGCGCCGAGCGAATGGCCTCCCGAGCCCCCGCTGCCCCCGCTCGTGGCGTAGGTGACCTGGACGCCCGCGCTCAGATTGCCCTTGCCGTCACCCGAGCCGCTGGTCTTGCCGCCGGGCACGTCGGCGAAGGCCGGGGCCGCGACGGTGGCCGTGGCGGCCGTCACGAGGATCGCGGTGGCGGCGCCAAGAGCCGCACGGCGCAGGCCCGTTGCCGGGCCCGGTGTGGTGGTCACTCCTTGCATTGCGTTGCCTTCGCTTTCGCATCGACGGACACGGCTTGCCACAGGTCGGCCCCCGCCGGGAACTTGGCCATGACGATCGTGAAGTACACGTAACTGCTGTCGGTGACCGCCGTGCCGAGGAGCTTCCCCGACCTGACGTCCTTGCCGTAGACCTTGCCCTGGAAGTCGCAGAAGCCGACCGTGGCGGCGGTCTTCGCCGAGGTCACCTTCACCGTGGGCCGGTAGAAGCGGTCGGTGCCGGTCTCGGTCCAACCGCCGTTCACCGCCTGCCCGATCTGGGTGCGGGCATACGCGGCGGCGCTGCCGCCCGGCTGCGCGTACTGCGCCACCAGCGGCTCGTTGACATTCCGCTTCACGATGCCGTGGGCGATGCTGCGCATGAAGTTGGCGGCGTTGCCCAGCGCGGCGGCCTCGGCGTGACCGGTCGGCGCGGGCCAGTCGAAGACCAGCTTCAGATCGCTGGGCAGCGCCAGGTTCTGATCCTGCGTCACCGGCGGCGCGGTCGGCTCGGCGGACGCCGACGCCGTGGGAGAGGCGGCCGTCGCGGTGGGGGAGGCGGTGTTCGCCGAGTCCCCGTCGATCGTGTCGGAGCCGCCACCTCCACCGCCGCCGCAGGCGGACAGCGCCAGGACGGCGGTCGCCGTCAACGCGACGGCCGTGGCGCCGCAGTGGACTCGCATGGTCAACGCTCCCGATCGGTGCTCGCCGGGGCTCCGACGGGCATCGGCCGAACAACACGTCGAACGCCGAACACCCCTTGGCCCCGTATCCAAGTGGAACCACCGTACCCAAGGCGGCGGCCCGTGTTGAGAGCGGAAGCGTGCTGGTTCGGTCACGCGCGGGTCACCGCGACGGCACAGGCGCCGATTCCACCCGGATGCCGCACAACCCATCAAGGACACAACCCCTCCTAACGGATAGTCGGTGACCTATTGGATACAAGTGGTGGGTCCCGAACAAACGCTGCAAAAGCAGCGAATGGGCTCGAACGCGTCGAACACCGCGGAGAACACGACGACTTCGCGTGGCGCGGAGCACCCGAGCCCTCGAAGAACCTTCGAAAGGCAAGGCACGTCATGCAGCAGAGCCGCACCACCGGTACCCGTACCCGTACGGTCCGCCGTATCGCCCTCACCACGGCCGCGCTGGCGCTCGCGGTCGCCGTACCCGCCGCCGCGGCGCAGGCGCAGTCCCAGCCGCGGACCGTCGGACACCCGCACGGGCACGCCGCCGCGCACAAGGCCCACACGTCCGAGCCGGTGATCGGCTCCGGCAGCCCGCAGTCCACGACGGGACGCGTCGCCGACTTCTACGGCTCCTACATCGACGCCGTCTCGGACCACGACAGCCGCCTCGGCGCCGACCTGCGGTCGCACTTCCTGACCAAGGGCCTTCAGAAGAAGCTCGCCGCGTGGGAGAAGAAGAACCACGCGGACGGCGTGCTGCGCGCCCAGAACGTACCGACGGCGTGGCGCGTGACGTACGCGGGCAGCGGCGCGGGACACGCCTTCACCAACGTGCGGCTGACGTTCGGCGGGAAGGGCCACGAGACGTACCGGACGCTCAAGGTGCAGTCGGACCTGGCGACGAAGAAGATCTCCGACATCAAGTAGCGCGTAGGGCCCGCTGATTCGGTCGGTCGCGCCGGTCGGCGGGGTCGGTCGGCGGGGTCGGTCGGCCGGTTCCCGGCGTCGTACGGCGCCGGGGGCCGGTCTGCCGCGCGGTGCGTCAACCCGCGCGCTACAGCTCGCCCTTGCGGGTGAGGTGGTGGAAGGAGACCCAGCCCGGCAGCACCGGCAGCCAGAAGGTCAGCAGCCGGAAGAAGAGCACGGCGGGAGTGGCGACCTCCTTCGGCAGCCCGGCGGCGATCAGGCCACCGGTGAGGGCGAGTTCGACGGCGCCGACGCCACCGGGGGTGGGCGCGGCGGACCCCAGCGCGTTGCCCGCGAGGAAGACGACGGCGATGGCCGCGTAACTGAGGTGGCCGCCGAAGGCCCGTACGCAGCCGTCCAGGCAGATCACGAAGGTGACCGTCAGCATCAGCGTGCCGCCGATGCCGGTGATCAGCTTCACGGGCCGCTGGAGCACGTCCAGCATGCGCGGCACGACCCCGGCGAACAGCGCGCGTACCCGCGTCGAGACGAACTTCCGCAGCGCGGGCACCGCCGTGACGACCAGCACCAGCACGCCCGCGGTCAGCAGCCCGGCCATGACCGTACGCGACGGCGACAGCGACGGCGTCTTCTCCGTACCGGTGATGAAGCCGAACGCCATCAGCAGCACCACGTGCGAGCCGAGGCCGACGAGCTGGGAGGCGCCGACGCTCGCCACCGCCAGGCCGGGTCGTACGCCCGCCTTCTGCAAGTAGCGGGTGTTGAGCGCGACACCGCCGACCGCCGCCGGGGCGACCAGCTTCACGAACGACCCGGCGACCTGCGCGAGCACCGTCTTCACCAGCGACAGCCGCTCCGGTACGAAGCCGGAGAGCGCGCACGCGGCGGCGACGTAACTGGCCGCGGAGCCGAGGACCGCGACCACCGCCCACCGCCAGTCGGCGTTGGCGATGGCGTCGCCGATCGGCACCGAGCTGAGCTGGGACAGCAGGAAATACGCGGCGAAGGCGCCCGCGATCACCGTGATCAGCGTGCGCGGCTTGATGCGTTCGAGACGGACCGGCTCGACCGGCGCCTGCGGACGGATCAGCAGCACCTGCTGGCGGATGAGGGAGAGCAGGTCCTCCTCGCGGGCCTCCTCCAGCGCGTCCTCTATGGCCCGCTTCTCCGCCTTGCTCTCGGCCTTGCGCTCGGCCTTCCGGCCCGCCTTGAGCTTGCCCGCCTTGCTCTCGGCCTTGAGGTCCCCGGCCTTGAGGTCTCCGACCCTGACGTCCCCGGCCTTGAGATCCCCTGGGGGCGCCGCCGTCGCGCCGCCGTGCGCCACGTCCGTGCCCTGCGCGCGCTCCGCGGCCCGCGCCTCCTTCTCCGCCGCCGACGCCGCGAGCACCGCGTCCCGCTCCCGTTGCGCGCGGGCCCGCCCGAGCACCTTCAGCCGCGCCCGGGTCTCCCGGCTCAGCGCGATCGGCTGGAGCAGCGGCAGCGAGTTGGCGACCCGGTCAGGACCGAGCACCGCGAGACCCGAGGCCACCGCGCGCTCGGGCCCCACCCGCAGCGCCAGCGTCGTCAGCATCTGCGCGATGTCCATCCGCAGCACGATGTCCCCGGCCGCGATCTCACCGCCGCGCAGCTCGGTCAGCACGACCTTGCCGGAACGCTCCACCAGCAGCGACTCACCGACCAGCCGCCGGTGCGCGATCCGCCGCGACTGGAGCGCCCGCACCTGCGTCCACGCCTCGCGCAGCAGGTCGTCGGTGATCTCGTCGTCCGCGAGCGAGTCGAACCGCCGCCCGCCGATGTGCTCGTAGACCAGCATCACCGCGTCGGGGCCCAGCTCGGAGGTGGCGATCAGCTTCGGCGCGTTGGCCCCGGCGGCGATGGCCGCGTACGCCAGCAGCGCCTCCTGCTCCAGCGCCTGCCGCAGCGACAGCAGACTGCGCCGCTGCGTGATCCCGCCGACCAGGGCGAGCCGCCGCCACAGCCGGTAGAAGAAACCGTGCGCCTGCTGCTCCCGGTCGACCACCGTGACGTCCAGCGGCGGGCCGTCCTCCAAGGTCACCAGATACGCCCGGCCGCGGTCGGAGTCCGCGGTCTCCGGGCCGTCCAGCTCGACGCGGCGCGCGGTCTGCGGCGCGAAGCCGACCCGGCGCAGGCCCGCGAGCAGGTGCTGCCCGGTCGGCCGGACGTTCGGCGAGCCGACCGCGTAGACCGTGCCGTAGGCGACCGTCCAGCCGATCAGCACGGTCACGGCGATCGAGAACGGTGTCGTGTAGCCGCCGACCAGCACCGCGAAGGCGTCCAGCAGCAGCACGAACCACAGCGCGACCCGCCAGCGCGGTCTGCGCGCCATCCCGACCGCCGTCACGTAGGCGATGACAGGCGCGAGATAGCCGTGCACGGGGTCGGTGAGGCCGGTGCCGCCGGGCGCGCTGTGGGTCAGCGCCTCCTGGATCGGGTTCGGCGCGGAACTGGTCACCCACAGGTCGGTGGCGAGCGCGGCGCCGTGCGCGAGGACGGCCGCCAGGACGCCGTCGGCGATCCGCAGCCCGTCCCGTTTGACCAGCCGCTCGATCGCGAAGGCGACCGGCACGATCAGTACGGCGATGCTCGCGGTCAGGCCCGCGAAGGACGACAGGGCGTCGGGCGCGTGGTCGGCGCCCTTGGAGATGTCCGTCTCCAGGCCGGTGGTCGTCGCGTGCGCGAAGCCCGCGATGGCCAGCACCACCGCGATGCCCAGGAGCCCGAACAGGAAGCGCATCAGGTCGGCGGGGCGGTGCACGCGGGCGGCGAGCAGCGGTTCGTCGACCAGGACGGTGCCGGGTCCTGGCCCCGGCTCTGGGGTCAGCGTGGGAGCGGGTCCGGACGCCGTGCCGGGGCTGGTCTCGGGCGTGGTGCCGTCTGCGGCGTCCGGGCCGGTGTCCGGGCGGGCGTCCGGGCCGGTGTCCGAGGCCGTGCCGGTTGCGGAGTCGGCTGCGTAGTCGGTTGCGGAGCCGGTCGCGGCGTCAGGCGTGGTGTCGGGGGTGGTGTCGGGCACGGGCAGGTCGGAGAGGCGCGCTCTGTGGGCCCCGTTCGCGGCCGGCGCGGCGGGGTGCGCGGGCAGCGCGTCGGAGGCGCGGTCGGCCGGTCCGGCCTGCTCCGCGCCCGGCTGCTGCTCCCCAGCCGTCTCTTCTTCTTGATCTCGTATCACCAGTCACCGCCCGGACGATGGTGGCATGAGAGGTCTGCGAATGGGACCGGAACCCCCCGTTGTCGGTGGTCTGGGGCAGGATTGTTCGGATGAGCGAGAAGTACGACCCCGGTGCCCCCACGGAGTACGCGGAGCGGGTGCTGGACACCGTAGAACTGATCCCGCCCGGCCGCGTGATGACATACGGCGATGTCGCGGAATACCTGGGCGAAGGGGGTCCGCGACAGGTCGGCCGGGTCATGGCGCTGTACGGCGGCGGCGTGACCTGGTGGCGTGTCGTGCGCTCCGACGGGACGCTGCTGCCCGGCCACGAGCTGAGCGCGCTGGACGCGTACCGCGCCGAGGGCACCCCGCTGCGCGAGCGCGGCCCGGCCGCCGAGGGGCACATACCGCGCGTCGACATGCGCAGGGCCCGCTGGGACGGGGGCGCGGCCGACCTCGCGGGGGGCGGCAGCGGCTGACGGCCGGGGACTCATGTCCTCCAGCTTCCGTCATCGGCGCCGCCGCGATGGCATCGGCCGTCCGTACGGAGTACATCCCGCGCGTGGCGTAGCGTCGACAGCTCCCGTCCGGGAACGCGATCCCGGCGGCGTACGTGACCCGGTACGCGGTCCCGTACGAGTCCCCGTACGACCGCCCGATCCCGAGACCTGTCCCGTGGCCGGGCCTGTGACCGACCTCCTGCCCGACCCCGCACCCGACTCCGTACGCGCATCTGATCCTGGCCCCGACAGAACCGGCGAACCACGTGACATCCTCCTCGGTCTCCGCCTCCTCCGCCTCCTCCGCCACCTCGGCCGTGCCGCACCAGGCGCACCGGGGCGCGGGCGGCGGGTACCGGCTGGTGCGGACGCCGCCGGTGGCCGCGACGCCTCCTGTGCTGGACGCGGCACAGCGCGCGGTGGTTGAGCACGGGCAGGGGCCGCTGCTGGTCCTGGCGGGGCCCGGCACCGGCAAGACGACCACGCTCGTCGAGGCGGTCACGGCGCGGGTGCGGGCCGGGACGGATCCCGACCGGATCCTCGTGCTCACCTTCAGCCGCAAGGCCGCCGTCGAGCTGCGCGACCGGCTGGCGGCGCGGGCGGCGGCGGAACCCGACGGTCCGGGCGGCGCGACCGGCGGGGTGGTGGCGCCGCACGCCACCACCTTCCACTCCTTCTGCTACGCCCTGGTCCGCGAGCACCAGACGCCCGAGCTGTTCGCCGACCCGATCAGGCTGCTGTCGGGACCAGAGCAGGACCTGCTGGTCCGTGAGCTGCTGGCCGGAGAGGCCATGCTCGAACGCGACGGACGCGCCAAATTCCGCTGGCCGGACGACCTGCGGGCCGCGCGCACCACGCGCGGATTCGCCGACGAGGTGCGCGCGGTGGTCGCGCGCAGCCGGGAACTGGGGCTCGGCCCGCGCGCCCTCGCGGACTTCGCCCGCCGCATCGGGCGGCCCGACTGGACCGCGGCGGCGGCCTTCCTGGACGAATACCTTGAGGTCAGCGACCTTCAAGGGATCATCGACTACACCGAACTCGTCCACCGGGCCGCGCTGCTCGCCGAACGGCCCGAGACGCACCGGGAGCTGGCCGGGCGGTACGACGCCGTCTTCGTCGACGAGTACCAGGACACCGACCCTGCGCAGGTACGGCTCCTCCAGGCGCTGGCGGGGCAGGGCCGCACGCTGGTCGCCTTCGGCGACCCCGACCAGTCGATCTACGCCTTCCGCGGCGCCGACATCAACGGCATCCTCGACTTCCCCGCCGACTTCCCGCCCCGCGACGCCAAGGCCGCCGCCGTCCGCGTCCTCACCGTCTCCCGCCGCGCCGGGGCCGAACTCCTGGACGCCACCCGGCGGCTCACCACCCGCATGCCGCTGCCCAAGCTGCCCGCCGCGGCCGTACGGCAGCACCGCGCGCTGCACGCCGTACGGTCCGACGGCTCGGTGGCCGTCCGCACGTATCCGACCTCCGGCGCGGAACTCGACGGCGTCGCCGACACCCTGCGCCGCGCGCACCTCGAAGACGGCATCCCCTGGCACGACATGGCCGTCCTCCTGCGCTCCGCCTCGCCCCTCCCGGCCCTGCGCCGGGCCCTCACCACCTCCGGCGTCCCCGTCCACCTCGACGCCCCCGACATCCCCCTCCACGCCGAGCCCGCCGTCGCCCCGCTCCTCCTGGCCCTGCGCCTCGCAGCCGAGTCGGCTGCGCCTGAGCTCGCGGATACCGTGGCCGCAGCCACGACGCCCACCCCCGACGGCAGCGCCGCGCCCGGAGCGTCCGCGGACCCGGGCGGCCCGCAGGCCGCCGCCATCGCTACGCCAAGTCCCGCCGAGGCGACGCGGGACGCCTTGCGAGCGCGGGGCGCGCCCGCCCCGCCGTCCGGGACCACGCGGCCCGCGCCGGGCGCCCCGCAAGGCGACGGCGAACTCGCATTGTCGTCGGCCTCCGACGCGGCTTCCGGGCCTACGTCTTCGCAGACGGCGGCCGGAGTGTCGGGCTCCGCGCCTGGGCCGGGTGACCCCGAGGTCCTGGGCGAAGCCACCGCCTCCGCGCCGTCCGGCGCCGCGCAGGGACAGGGCGGGCATGCTGCCCTCTCGCCGGTCCCCGACGCGCCGTCCGGCCCCGCGGGGCCCGCATCTTCGTGGACGCTCTCTGGAGTACCGGGCCCCCCGCCCGCGTCGGGCGAGCCGGCCGTGTCTTCGTCGGGCCCCGGCTCCGCCTCCGCCTCCGCGCCGTCCGGCGCCGCGCAGGGAGAGGGCGGGTATGCTGCCCTCTCGCCGGTCCCCGACGCGGCGTCCGGTGCCGCGGGCGAGCCCGGCGTGCCTCCGCTGGGCCCTGACGGCGCCGTTGCGCCCGCCGGCGGCCCGGACGCGGATCTCCTCGCTGCTCGGCGGGTGGTCGTCGGGGTGGAGGACGCCGTCGCGCTGCTCACGTCGCCGCTGGGGGGGATGGACGCCGCGGATCTGCGGCGGTTGGGGCGGGCGTTGCGGGAGGAGGAGCGGGCCGCAGGCCACCCGGTGGCGCGGGGGTCGGACGAGCTGATCGCGGAGGCGGTGGGGGAGCCGGAGCGGCTGGTGGCGCACGACCCGGCGTATGCGCGGGGGGCGCTGCGGGTGGGCGGGCTGCTGAGGGCCGCGCGGGACACGCTGGCGGGCGGCGGGACCGCGGAAGAGGCGCTGTGGGGCCTGTGGGACGGCTCGCCGTGGCCGGGGAGGCTGGAGCGGGCGGCGCTGCGGGGCGGGGCAGCGGGACGTAACGCCGACCGGGACCTGGACGCGGTGTGCGCGCTGTTCGAGACGGCGGCGCGGGCCGAGGAGCGCACCGGCGGCCGGGGCGCGCTGAACCTCATCGAGGAGCTGTCGGCGCACGACATCGTCGCCGACACGCTCGGCGGCCCGGCCGTACGCCCGGACGCCGTACGCCTGATGACCGCGCACCGGTCGAAGGGCCTGGAGTGGCGGCTGGTCGTGGTGGCCGGGGTGCAGGACGGCGTCTGGCCCGACCTGCGGCGGCGCGGCTCGCTGCTGGAGGCGGACCGGATCGGCGCCGACGGCCTCGCGCCGCCGCTCAGCCAGGGCGCGCTCCTCGCGGAGGAGCGGCGGCTGTTCTACGTGGCGGCCACCCGCGCCCGCGAGCGCCTGCTGGTCACGGCCGTGAAGTCGGCCAACGACGACGGCGACCAGCCCTCCCGCTTCCTGGCCGAGCTGGGCGTGCCCCCGCAGGACGTCACCCACCGCTCGCGCCGCCCGCTGGCCGTCGCGGCGCTCGTCGCCGAACTGCGGGCCACCACCGTCGACCCCGCCGCGTCCCCCGCCCTGCGCGACGTCGCCGCGCGCCGGCTGGCCAAGCTCGCGGCCCTCAACGACGACGGATACGCGCTCGTGCCCGCCGCGCACCCCGACCGCTGGTGGGGCCTGTACGAGCCGACCCGCTCGACGGTCCCGCTGCGCGACCGCGACCAGCCCGTCGTCCTGTCCGGCAGCGCGCTCGACCAGCTCGCCAACACCTGCGCGCTCCAGTGGTTCCTCGGCCGCGAGGTCAAGGCGGAACCGCCGTCCACCGCTGCCCAGGGCTTCGGCAACGTCGTCCACGTCCTGGCCGACGAGGTCGCCTCGGGACGCGCCCCGGCCGACCTCGACGTCCTGATGGAACGGCTGGACTCGGTCTGGGACGCCCTCGCCTTCGACGCGCCGTGGAAGTCCCGGCAGGAGAAGGAGAACGCCCGCGCGGCCCTGGAGCGCTTCCTGCGCTGGCACGTCATGGAGCGCGGCCGTACGTCCGTCGCCAGCGAGCACGGCTTCGACGTCACCTTGGAGGCGGGCGACGCCCGGGTACGGATTCGCGGCAGCATGGACCGCGTCGAGACCGACGCCGAGGGCAACGCGTACGTCGTCGACTTCAAGACCGGCCGCTCCAAGCCCACCGCGGCCGAGGTCACCCACCACCCGCAGCTCGCCGTCTACCAGCTCGCCGTGCGCGAAGGCGCCGTCGACCCGCTCTTCAACGACACCCGCCCGCCGTCCGGCGGCGCCGAACTCGTCCAGCTCAGGCTCGGCGCGACCCGCAAGGAGGGCGGCGAGACCGTACCTGCCGTGCAGCGCCAGGAACCGCTGGCGGGGGAGTGGGCGCAGGACCTGCTCGCCGAGGCCGCGGGCCGCGTCCTGGACGAGCGCTTCACCCCGTCCACCGGCCAGCACTGCGCCAACTGCGCCTTCCGGGCGGCCTGTACGGCGCGACCGGAGGGACGCCAGGTGGTGGAGTGAACGGCAGCCGCCGTCCGGGGCGGTCTACGACGTCGTACGTGGTGTCCTACGCGCTGTCGTACGTGGCCCCGCACGGATCGCGGAATGAAGGGTTCCGCCGCCGCGGCTGTCGGCGGAGCCGGATAGCCTCACCCGGGTGGCAACCCCCCTCACCGACCCCGAGCAGCTCAAGGAGCTGCTGGGCATCCCGTTCACCCCGGAGCAGATGGCGTGCGTGACCGCACCCCTCGCGCCGGGCGTGATCGTGGCCGGGGCCGGGTCGGGGAAGACGACGGTGATGGCCGCGCGGGTGGTGTGGCTGACCGGTACCGGGCAGGTGGCGCCCGAGCAGGTGCTGGGCCTGACCTTCACCAACAAGGCGGCGGGCGAGCTGTCCGAGCGGGTCCGCAGGGCCCTCGCGCGGGCCGGGATCACCGACCCCGACCCGGACCCGGCGGCGGAGGGCGACGCCGAGACCGGAGCCGAACACCCGCCGGGCGACCCGCAGATCGCCACGTACCACTCCTTCGCCGGGCAGCTCCTGAAGGACCACGGGATGCGGATCGGCCTGGAGCCCGGCGCACGGCTGCTCGCCGACGCCACCCGCTACCAGCTCGCCGCGAAGGTGCTGCGCCGGGCGCCGGGACCGTATCCGGCGCTGACCAAGGGCCTGCCCACACTCGTCGGCGACCTGCTGGCGCTGGAAGGCGAACTGGCCGAGCACCTGGTGCCGGTCGAGCGGCTGACGGCGTACGACACGCGCCTGGCCGAGGAGCTGGCCGACATCGACCCGGCCACGCGCGGCTACGCCTGGGCGCGCGAGGTGCGGCAGGCGGTACGCGCCCGGCTCGACCTCGCCGGGCTCGCCGCCGCCTACCGGGCCGAGAAACGCTCCCGCGACCTGCTGGACTTCGGCGACCAGATCGCGCTGTCCGCGACGCTCGCGCAGGACAGGGCCGAGGTCGGCGCGATCCTGCGCGACCAGTACCGGGTGGTGCTGCTCGACGAGTACCAGGACACCTCCGTCGCCCAGCGGCTGCTGCTCGCCGGGCTGTTCGGCGGCGGCACCGGGCACGCCGTCACCGCCGTCGGCGACCCCTGCCAGGCCATCTACGGCTGGCGCGGCGCCTCCGTGGCCAACCTCGACGACTTCCCCCGGCACTTCGCCCACGCCGACGGCCGCCCCGCCGACCGCTACTCGCTCAGCGAGAACCGGCGCTCCGGCGGGCGCCTGCTCGACCTCGCCAACACCCTCGCCGTCGAACTGCGCGCCCGCCACGAAGGCGTCGAGGCCCTGCGTCCCGCCCCCGGCGCCGAACGCGACGGGCTGGTGCGCTGCGCCCTGCTGCCCACCCAGGACGACGAGACGGCCTGGCTCGCCGACTCCCTCGCCCACCTGGTGCGCACCGGCACCCCCGCAGGCGAGATCGCCGTCCTGTGCCGTACGGCCGCGCACTTCGCCGACTTCCACGCCGCGCTCGTCGCCCGGGACATCCCCGTCGAGGTCGTCGGCCTGTCCGGTCTGCTGCACCTGCCCGAGGTCGCCGACCTCGTCGCGGTCTGCGAAGTCCTGCACGACCCCACCGCGAACGCCGCCCTCGTCCGCCTCCTCACCGGCCCCCGCTGGCGGATCGGCCCCCGCGACCTGGCCCTCCTCGGCCGCCGCGCCCGGCAGCTCGTGCGGTACGGGGCCGCGGGGGACGGGCGCGATCCGCTGGCGGCGGCCGTCGAGGGCGTCGACCCGGCGGAGGTGATCTCGCTGGCGGACGCGCTGGAGACCTTCCTCGGACCCCTGGACTCCCCGGCGGCCGACGATGACCTGCCCTTCTCGCCCGAGGCGCGGGTCCGCTTCGCACGGATCGCCGCGGAGATAAGGGATCTGCGGCGCGCGCTCGCCGACCCGCTGATGGACGTGCTCCACCGGGTCCTGGCCGTCACCGGCCTCGAAGTCGAGCTGTCCGCGTCCCCGCACGCGCTGGCCGCCCGCCGCCGCGAGACCCTGCACGCCTTCCTCGACATCGCCGCGGGCTTCGCCGCCCTCGACGGCGAGGCCACGCTGCTGGCCTTCCTCGGCTTCCTGCACACCGCGATCCAGTACGAGAAGGGCCTCGACAGCTCGCTGCCCGGCGGCGAGAACACCGTCAAGGTGCTCACCGCCCACAAGTCCAAGGGCCTGGAGTGGGACGTCGTGGCCGTGCCGGGCCTGGTCGCCAAGGGTTTCCCGAGCGAACGCGGACGCGAGCTGTGGCCCGCCAACGCGAAAGTGCTGCCGCACGGGCTGCGCGGCGACGCGGCCACCCTCCCGGACGTCGCCGAATGGAGCCGCGGCGGGCTCGACGGCTTCCGCGCGGCCATGAAGGAACACCAGCGCGTGGAGGAGCTGCGCCTCGGCTACGTCACCTTCACCCGCCCGCGCTCCCTGCTGCTGGGCTCCGGCCACCGCTGGGGCCCCACGCAGAAGAAGCCCTTCGAGCCTTCCGCCTTCCTCGACGCCCTGCGCACCCACTGCGAGGCGGGCCACGGCGAGATCGAGCACTGGGCGGAGCCCCCGGCCGAGGACGAGCGCAATCCCGCCCTCGCCGCCTCCGTCGAGCCCCCCTGGCCGCTGCCCCTGGACCCGACCGCCCTGGAACGGCGGCGCCGGGCGGCGAAGACCGTCCTCACCTACCTGGAAGCCGGCGCGGGCCCCGCCCCGGGCGCGGATTCCCCGGCGGCGCCGCCGTACGGGCCGGAGCCGTCGTACGAACCGGACGACGAGCCGCCCTACGACGACATGGCCGAGATGGCCGACGAGATGGCCGACGACATGGCCGACGTCGCGGACGACATCGCGGACTGGGACGCGCTGCCCACGCAGCGCCCGCCGGTACGGGAGCCGGACGGCGTACGGGAGGACGTACCGGCGCGCGGTCCCGTGGCGCAAGACGCACCCGCACGCGGACCCGTAGGTGAACGTGAACCCGGTCTCGTACCGGAAGAGGCGCGGCTGGTGGCGTCCTGGGACCGGGACCTCGACGCGCTCGCCGACGAGCTGCGGCGGGCGCGGGCGGGCGTACGGGAGGTGCCGCTGCCCGCCGCGCTCACCGCGACGCAGCTGCTGCGGCTGGCCGCCGACCCCGACGGTCTGGCCCGCGACCTGGCCCGGCCCATGCCGCGCCCCCCGGCGCCCGCCGCCCGGCGCGGCACCCGCTTCCACGCGTGGGTCGAGTCGCGGTTCGACGCGCGCCCGCTCTTCGGGCCGGAAGACCTCCCCGGCATCGAGGGCGACGACGACATCGCCGACGAACGTGACCTCGCCGCGCTCAAGGACGCCTTCCTGCGCGGTCCGTACGCCGACCGCACCCCGTACCGGGTCGAATTCCCCTTCCACCTGGTCCTCGCGGGACGCGTGATCCGCGGCCGGATGGACGCGGTGTACCGGGACGGCGACCGCTACGAGATCCTCGACTGGAAGACCGGCCGCGCCACCGACGCCGACCCCCTCCAGCTCGCCGTCTACCGCCTGGCCTGGTCGGAGCACCAGGGCGTCCCGCTCGACCGCGTCACCGCCGCCTTCCTGCATATCCGCACGGCGACGGTCGTCCGCCCGCCGGACCTCCCGGACCGGGCGGGTCTTGAGCGGCTGCTGGGCCCGACCGCGTAAAAGCACTGCGTAAAAGCACCGCGTATAAGCAGGGCCCGACCGCGGAAATCGGGACCACCCCCGCCAAGCTAGGCTGCACGTATGTGCACGACCACCGGGAGTTGAAAGCAGCCTTGACCGGATTCGACGCTATGTCGCAACCGCTCGCCCTCACCCACGAGGGCGTCGACCGAGCCGCGAACCACCGCCTGGACGAGGCGTGGCTGGCCGCGGCCTGGAGCCACCCGACAACCCGCGTCTTCGTCGTCTCCGGCGGCCAGGTGCTGGTCGAGGACGGGCCGGACGGGCGTACGGCCCTGGTGATGACCCCCGCTTTCGACGCCCCGGAAACCGAGACGCACCGCTACTTCCTGGGCACGGCCCCGGACGGCGTGCGCTACTTCGCGCTTCAGAAGGACACCCTTCCCGGCCGGATGGACGAGGAGGCGCGTCCCGCGGGGCTCCGCGAGGTCGGCGGGCTGCTGTCGCCGCTGGAAGCCGGACTCATGGTGCACGCGGTGGCGCTGGAGAACTGGCAGCGGATGCACCGCTTCTGCTCCCGCTGCGGCGAGCGCACCGTCATCGCCGCCGCGGGCCACATCCGCCGCTGCCCTGCCTGCGGCGCCGAGCACTACCCGCGTACGGACCCGGCCGTGATCATGCTGGTCACCGACGAGGACGACCGCGCCCTGCTCGGCCGCCAGGTCCACTGGCCCGAAGGGCGCTTCTCGACCCTCGCGGGCTTCGTGGAACCCGGTGAGTCCATCGAGCAGTCCGTACGCCGCGAGGTCTTCGAGGAGGCGGGCGTCGTCGTCGGCGACGTCGAGTACGTCGCCAGCCAGCCCTGGCCCTTCCCCTCCAGCCTCATGCTGGGCTTCAACGCCCACGCCACCTCGTCGAAGATCACCGTCGACGGCGAAGAGATCCACGAGGCCCGCTGGTTCTCCCGCGAGGACCTGCGCGCCGCCTTCGAGTCCGGCGAAGTGCTGCCGCCCTTCGGCATCTCCATCGCCGCCCGGCTCATCGAACTCTGGTACGGCAAGCCGCTGCCCCGCCCCGGCACCAACACCTGAGCCGGCCGCGCCACCCACGCCTGAGCCCGCCGCGCCTCGCGGCGACGACGGGCTCGTACGTATGGTGCGGGTCAGGCGCCGATCTTCTGCTTCACCTGCGCCAGCGACGGGTTGGTGAGGGTGGAGCCGTCGGGGAACAGCACGGTCGGCACCGTCTGGTTGCCGCCGTTCGCCTTCTCCACGAACGTCGCCGACTCCGCGTCCTCCTCGATGTTCACCTCGGTGTACGCGATGCCCTCGCGGTCCATCTGGCTCTTCAGCCGACGGCAGTAGCCACACCAGGTGGTGCTGTACATGGTCACGGTGCCCGACATCGCTTCTCGCTCCTCGTCGCCTGCGGGTGAAGGGGGTTCTGCGCCAGTAGAACACCATGGCGGGAGTGGGCATTCCGGGGCGGGTCCCGGGGCAGGTTCAGGGGCGGTCCCGGGACAGGTTCGGGGGCGGGTTTCGCGGGCGGCTGTGGATAACTTCGCCGGGGTGTCGGTCGGACCTGGCAGAGTGGCGGGGTGACTGCGACAACCCACGAATCGCTCTTTCCCGCGCAACCCGACTCCGCGGACGCGGTGCTCGCCGGACTCGACCCCGAGCAGCGCGCCGTCGCGACGGCGCTGCACGGGCCGGTGTGTGTGCTGGCGGGGGCCGGTACGGGCAAGACCCGGGCGATCACGCACCGGATCGCGTACGGGGTGCGGGCCGGGATTCTGCAACCCGCGAGTGTGCTCGCGGTGACCTTCACCGCGCGGGCGGCGGGGGAGATGCGGGGGCGGCTGCGGCAGCTCGGCGCGGGCGGTGTGCAGGCACGGACGTTCCACTCGGCGGCGCTGCGGCAGCTCCAGTACTTCTGGCCGCGGGCGATCGGCGGGGAGATCCCGCGGCTGCTGGAGCGCAAGGTGCAACTGGTGGCGGAGGCGGGAGCGCGCTGCCGGATCAGGCTGGACCGCAACGAACTGCGCGATGTCACCGGCGAGATCGAGTGGTGCAAGGTCACGCAGACGGTGCCGGAGGAGTACGCGGCCGCGGCGGCGAAGACCGGCCGTGACGTCCCGCGCGACCCGGCCGAGGTGGCGAAGATCTACACCACGTACGAACAGCTCAAGCGGGACCGCGGGGTGATCGACTTCGAGGACGTGCTGCTGCTGACCGTCGGGGTGCTGCAGGACCGGCCGGACGTGGCGGACACCGTGCGGTCGCAGTACCAGCACTTCGTCGTGGACGAGTACCAGGACGTCAGCCCGCTCCAGCAGCGGCTGCTGGAGCTGTGGCTCGGCGGCCGGGACGACCTGTGCGTGGTCGGCGACGCCTCGCAGACCATCTACTCCTTCACCGGCGCCACCCCGGACTTCCTGCTCGGCTTCCGCTCCCGGCACCCCGACGCGACCGTGGTCAAGCTGGTCCGCGACTACCGCTCCACCCCCCAGGTCGTCGGCCTCGCCAACGGCCTGCTCGGCAAGGCCCGCGGCCAGGCCGCCGCCCACCGGCTGGAACTGATCTCGCAGCGCGAGGCCGGACCCGAGCCGGTGTACTCCGAGTACGCGGACGAACCCGCGGAGGCCGAGGGCGCGGCGCGCCGGATCAAGGAGCTGATCGCCTCCGGCGTACGCCCCAGCGAGATCGCCGTCCTCTACCGAATCAACGCCCAGTCCGAGGTCTACGAGCAGGCGCTGGCCGACGCCGGGGTGCCGTACCAGCTCCGCGGCGCGGAACGCTTCTTCGAACGGCCGGAGGTGCGCGAGGCCGGGCTGCTGCTGCGCGGCGCCGCCCGCGCGTCCACCGACCCGGAGGAGGCCGACAACACCGTGCCGCAGCAGGTGCGCGCGGTGCTCAGCTCCCGCGGCTGGGCCTCCGAGCCGCCGGCCGGCTCCGGGGCGGTACGGGACCGCTGGGAGTCGCTGGCCGCGCTGGTCCGGCTGTCGGAGGACTTCGCGGCGGCCCGGCAGGACGCCACGCTCTCGGACTTCGTCGCGGAGTTGGACGAGCGGGCCAACGCGCAGCACGCCCCGACCGTCGAGGGCGTCACGCTCGGCTCGCTGCACGCCGCCAAGGGCCTGGAGTGGGACGCGGTCTTCCTGGTCGGCCTCACCGAGGGCACGCTGCCGATCACCTACGCCAAGACCGACGAGCAGGTCGAGGAGGAGCGGCGGCTGCTGTACGTCGGGGTGACCAGGGCCCGGCTGCACCTTTCGCTGTCCTGGGCGCTGTCCCGCTCGCCCGGCGGGCGCGGCGGGCGCAGGCCCTCGCGCTTCCTGGACGGGCTGCGCCCCGGCTCCGCGCCGCGCGGCGCACGCGGCGCGGGCGCGGGCGGCAGCGGCGGCGTGGAGCGCGGTTCCGGCGGTCGCAAGCGGCGCGGCCCGGTGCTGTGCCGGGTCTGCGGCCGGACGCTGTCCGAGGCGGGCGAGATCAAACTGATGCGCTGCGAGGACTGCCCTTCGGATCTCGACGAGGCGCTGTACGAACGGCTGCGCGAGTGGCGGATGGAACAGGCCAAGGCGCTCGGCCAGCCCGCGTACTGCGTCTTCACCGACAAGACGCTGCTGGCCATCGCCGAGGTCAGGCCGGGCGGTGAGGCGGAGTTGTCGCAGATCGCGGGGGTCGGCGCGCGGAAACTCGACAAGTTCGGCGCGGACGTTCTGGCGCTGTGCGCGGGCGGGGAACCGGGCGGAAACGAGGCCGCCGAAGGATCTTCCGAAGAAACTGAAGAAGAGGCGGAAAAATAGTTTGCGCATCCCGAGGAAGTCCCCATAGCCTTCGGGAGCACGGTCGAGAGCGGCTCTTCCAAGAGCGGGTCTGATCGTGATGTACTGGCAGTCTGTTCCATCCGCACTACGACGCCGAGAGGAGGCGAGCCCAATGATCAGCATCATGACCAGCGTGAAAATGACCGATCGTTCGGTCGTCGCCACCTGCCCGCTCGGCGTTTCGCCGCGTGCCACCCGTCTGTCCTCCGCCCTGCTCCCGGTTCTGCCGATCCGTGAGCGGAACGAGCGACCGATGCAGGCGCCCGCGGCGGCGGTAGCGGCGAAGGCTCTGGCGCATGCCTCTGCCTTCGCGGCGGCGGCCAACGGTGCCGGCGCTGGTACCGCCAAGGCCGCGATTGATGCCAAGAGCGCTACCGAAAGCTTCGCCAACGGCGGCTTCGCCAATGGCAATGGACAGCAGAAGACGCAGCAGTACGGCAAGTGGGCCTTCCGCGGGCTCGAACCCTGGAGCGATCCAGCCTGATAACGCATCAGGTCGGCGCCTCAGGGCCGCGGAATCCCAGACCGGGATCCGCGG
Organism: Streptomyces sp. CBMA29; assembly: GCF_014596445.1. GTDB lineage: Bacteria > Actinomycetota > Actinomycetes > Streptomycetales > Streptomycetaceae > Actinacidiphila. The sequence continues at coordinate 23,416 of NZ_MECL01000162.1, forward strand.
CCCTTCTGTTTTCTCTCCAGACAGAAAGCCTGTTCCGCAGGACAGGCAGAAACAGAAAACCGGCCCACCGGCCGGACCGACAGACGAGGAACGAACCAACCGTGCCTACCGCCCAGCACGCACCGTCCGGACCCCAGCCCGACCTGAACCGCTCGCCCGCAGAAGCACACCACGACCCGGAGACTCCCTTGCTGCCCCTCACCGAGCTCGATGACGAGATCGAGCGACTCGGCGTGCCCGTCCCGTGCCGCACCTACGACCCGGAGGTCTTCTTCGCCGAGTCGCCGGCGGACGTCGAGTACGCGAAGTCCCTGTGCCAGACCTGCCCCGTCCGTGAGGCCTGCCTCGCCGGGGCCAAGGACCGCCGCGAGCCCTGGGGTGTCTGGGGCGGCGAGCTGTTCATCCAGGGTGTTGTCGTGCCCCGCAAGCGGCCCCGTGGCCGTCCGCGCAAGGACGCGGTCGCGGTATGACCGCCAGCAGGACCCGGCCGGCCCGGAACGTCAGGAAGGCCCGCACCACCCGAAGCGCCAGCACGGCGCGTCTGCCCGGAACGATCGACCGCCCACTCACGCGCGACCCGAAGAATCAGGCCCCGATGAACCCCACACTCACCGAGATCCCCGCAGCCCGTACTTCCGACGCCCCCGCGTCGTACCAGAACAGGAACCTCGAAATGCAACTCATGCCAGAAGCACTGGCGCGTGCCCATATGCAACAGCGCCTGTACGAGGCCGAACACGAACGAAGGTCCGTGCGGCTGCTCGCCGCCCGCCGACTCCAGCGCCGTGCCGAACGCGCCTCGCTCCGTGCCCGCCGGGCGCTGGCGATGGCCGTCATGCAGTAACCAGTGATGCGGTAACCAGTCAGGCAGTTACCAACATTTGACGCGGGGCCGGTCCGAAAGGACCGGCCCCGCGGTGCGTTACGGCGACAAACGCGGCGCATGCGGAGGTATCGTCAACCAGTGGATCAGAAGAACTCTCAGACCACGACCACGACCACGTGCGCCCGCTGCGGCGAGACCCACGATGGCCTGCCGCTGACGTGGACCTGCTCCGTCGAGAACGGGCATCGCGTGTACTTCTGCGTCACGTGCGCGCGCCAGCACCTCCGCAGCATCGAGAGCCGCCTCGACTCCGCGTGGTGGTAGCGCCGCCCCCAGCCGCCCCAGCCCCAGCGTCGGCCCCAGCCCCAGCCCCAGCCCCAGCGTCAGCTCCGGCCTCCGCCGTCCGCCGCACGGCGCCCGCGCCCGCTCAGGCCGACTCCGCCGTGCCCTCGGGGTCGAATCCGGGGAGCCACGCGTTGAGCTCGTCACGGAGCCGGACCGTCGCGCCGAGCTGGCACAGCACCCCGACGGTGCTGAGGGTGACGCGGTGGATCAGCAGATAGGAGGGCGGCAGATTGAGCTGCTTGCCGAGCTGGTGCGCGGGTGAGCGCGGGTCGGCGATCCGGGCCGCCTGGGCGCGCATCCACGCCCGGTCGAAGGTGAACTCCTCGCGCCCGGCCGGTTCGATGATCGGTCGCAGATAGTCCAGCACGGCTTCCGCGTCCAGCTTGATCGTCGGCTTCACGAAACCCTCCTGGCGGAGCATCGCGTAGACCTCGTCGGCGTCGCTCTCCAGGGCCAGCCGCAGGGCGGTGCCGATCGGCAGCGGCAGCCCCTCCGGCAGCCGGTCGACGGTGCCGAAGTCCAGCACGCCCAGCCGCCACCCCTCGGCGGGCCCGTCGTCGACCAGCAGCCGGAAATTCCCCGGATGCGGATCGGCGTGCAGCAGCCCGGTGCGGGCGGGCCCGGCGAACAGGAAGTGCGCCAGGAGCTGCCCCGCGCGGTCCCGCATCTCCTGACTGCCCCCGGAGATGACCTCCGACATCGGCACGCCGTCCATCCACTCGGTGACCAGCACCTCGTCGGCCTGGTGCACCACGTCCGGCACGTGGACGTCCGGGTCCTCGGCGAACTCCTCCGCGTGCGCGTGCTGCGCCCTGGCCTCCAGGGCGTAGTCCAGCTCCTCCTCGACCCGCTCGCGCAGCTCCACCAGCAGCGGCTTCACGTCCACCCCCGGCACCAGCGGCCCGAACAGCCGTGCCACCCGGCCCAGTTGCGTCAGGTCGGACAGCAGCGCGTCGCCCGCCCCCGGATACTGGACCTTGACCGCCACCTTGCGCCCGTCGCTCCATACCGCCCGGTGCACCTGGCCGATCGACGCGGCGGCGGCCGGGGTGTCCTCGAACTCGTTGAACAGTGAGCGCCAGTCCTTGCCCAGCCGCTCCGCCAGCACCTTGTGCACGGTGCGGGCGGGCATCGGCGGGGCGGCCTCCTGGAGCTTGGTGAGCGCCGCCCGGTAGGGCCCGGCGATGTCCTCCGGCAGTGCCGACTCGAAGACCGACAGGGCCTGGCCGAACTTCATGGCCCCGCCCTTCAGCTCGCCGAGCACCTTGAAGAGCTGTTCCGCGGTCCGCTCCTGCAACTCGGTCGCGACCTCGTCGGCCGGTCTGCCCCCCAGCCGCTTGCCCAGCCCGAGCGTGGCCCGTCCGGCGAACCCGAGAGGGAGCGCCGCCAGCTTCGCGGTACGGGTCACAGCCTTGCGCGGAAGATCAGACATGCGCCCCTCATTTCCCGTCGGTCACATGGCCATTGTGCCCCCCGCCACCGGCGCCCCGTCCCAGCGAGCACCGGTTGTCGTCGGCTCCGCCGCTTTGCCCCCGTCTGTGTCGCCCCAGATGCCCCGGCCGTCCCGCGCCCCGCGGGCGGTCCCGGCACCGCACCCGCAGCGGCTGTCACCGGGCAGCGCCGTGACCTTGGTGGTGAGCCGGGACAGCGACATCTCCATCCGGCCGCCGACCCCCGGCGCCACCCGTCCGTCCAGGTGCGCCAGCACCTGTCCGGCCGCCAGCCCGGCCACCGAGGTGGCCAGCGCGATGTCGCAGGCGGGCACCGCGGGCTGCCGCCCCGACCTGAGCTGGGCCAGCATCCGCGGCCAGGCCGGGTCCTCGTCGGCCAGCCGCAGCCCCAGGCACTCCCCGCACGCCGTCCGCCCCGGCAGCACCAGCGGGCCGACCACGCCCGTCCCCTCGACCACACCCGTGTAGAGATGCGGCACCCCGGAGGCGACCAGCCGCCTGGCCTCGCCCGGATCCGGCGCCCAGGCGTCAAGACCGTCCCTCGGCGCGATCACCACCACCGTGGCGCCGGGTCTGCCGCGCTCGCCCGGCGTCGTGCGCGGT
>NZ_MECL01000163.1 GCF_014596445.1 Streptomyces sp. CBMA29
CGCCGGCTGCTCGGCGGCCGGCCCCGACGGCTGCTGCGGGCCCTGCGGCGCCTGCGCGTCGTACGGCGACGGCTGCTGCGGTGGCGCCTGGGCGGCGGCGTGGCGCGGCTGGGGCCGAGAGGGGATGACGCGTCCCTCAAGGACCTCGCGCTCGCCCTCGGGGGCGCTCGTGGGGGGTTCCTGCGGAGGCTGCGGCTGCTGTCCGGGCCCATCAGTCATGCCGCGCATCATATTGCCGGTCAGGCCGCGCACATATTCGGGTGAACACACCGCTGAACACACCGGAGAACGCGCCGGTCAACGCGCCTGTCAACACGCCGGTGAACGCGCCGGTGGAGACGCCGGTGGAGACGTCACGAAAACGAGTTGGGACGCATCGCGCCCCACAGGGAGAATCCAGGACATGGGACATGTGGAAGCAGCGCACTTGGAGTACTACCTGCCGGATGGGCGGGCGCTGCTCGGCGACGTCTCGTTCCGCGTGGGCGACGGCGCCGTGGTCGCGCTGGTCGGCGCCAACGGCGCGGGCAAGACCACGCTGCTGCGGCTGATCTCCGGCGAGATCAAGCCGCACGGCGGCACGGTCACGGTCAGCGGCGGCCTTGGCGTGATGCGGCAGTTCGTCGGCAGCGTCCGCGATGACCGCACCGTACGTGACCTGCTGGTCTCCGTAGCGCACCCGCGTATCCGGACCGCCGCCAAGGCGGTCGACGCGGCCGAGCTGGCGATCATGGCGCAGGACGACGAACCGGCGCAGATGGCGTACGCGCACGCGCTCGCCGAATGGGCCGAGGCGCGCGGCTACGAGGCCGAGACCCTGTGGGACATGTGCACGATGGCGGCGCTCGGCGTGCCGTACGAGCGGGCCCAGTGGCGCGAGGTGAAGACGCTCTCGGGCGGTGAGCAGAAACGGCTGGTTCTGGAGGCCCTGCTGCGCGGCCCCGACGAGACGCTGCTGCTTGACGAGCCGGACAACTACCTGGACGTACCGGGCAAGCGCTGGCTGGAGGAGCAGCTCGCCCTCACCAAGAAGACCGTGCTGTTCGTCAGTCACGACCGGGAACTGCTGGCCCGCAGCGCGAAGAAGATCGTCGCCGTCGAGACCGGCCCCGCCGGGTCCACGGTGTGGGTGCACGGCGGCGGTTTCGACACCTTCCACGAAGCCCGCAAGGAGCGCTTCGCGCGCTTCGAGGAGCTGCGGCGGCGCTGGGAGGAGGAGCACGCCAAGCTCAAGGCGATGGTGCTGCGGCTGCGCCAGCAGGCGGCGAACAGCCCCGACATGGCGTCCCGTTACCACGCGGCGCAGACCCGGCTGAAGCGCTTCGAGGACGCGGGCGCCCCGCAGGAGCCGCCGCGCGAGCAGGACATCAGGATGCGGCTGCGCGGCGGACGTACCGGCGTACGCGCGGTGACCTGCGAGAAGCTGGAGCTGACCGGTCTGATGAAGCCGTTCGACCTGGAGGTCTACTACGGCGAGCGGGTCGCGGTGCTCGGCTCCAACGGCTCGGGGAAGTCGCACTTCCTGCGGCTGCTCGCCGGGGACGGGAGCGTCGCGCACACCGGGACGTTCAAGCTCGGCGCGCGGGTGGTGCCCGGCCACTTCGCGCAGACCCACGCGCACCCGGAGCTGCTCGGCCGCACCCTGGTCGACATCCTGTGGGGCGACCACGCGCACGACCGGGGCCGCGCCATGGGCGTCCTGCGGCGGTACGAGCTGGAGCGGCAGGGCGACCAGCCCTTCGACAAGCTCTCCGGCGGGCAGCAGGCCCGCTTCCAGATCCTGCTCATGGAGCTGGCCGGGACCACCGCGCTGCTGCTGGACGAGCCCACGGACAACCTCGACCTGGAGAGCGCCGAGGCCCTTCAGGAGGGCCTGGAGTCGTACGACGGCACGGTGCTCGCGGTGACCCACGACCGGTGGTTCGCGCGCAGCTTCGACCGCTACCTGGTCTTCGGGTCCGACGGCCTGGTCAGGGAGTCCGCCGAGCCGGTCTGGGACGAGCGCCGGGTCGAGCGCAAGAGGTAGGCGGGGACCGGGAATCCGACGCGTTTTGACCCGTACGGGGGCGCGCGGGTATTCTTCGATGTCGTTATGCGTATTGGCTTGCTCCATCTCACGTGAGGGGCCCTTACGCCGGTCCACCGGGCCGATGACCAGCGGCAGGCAGACGGGTTGCGTCCCCGAATGCCGCCAGGGCTGGCCTGATCGTCCGGGTGGCCTTGTACAAGGACCCGTTTCCCCGGCCCCTTCACGGGCTCGTGGAGACACCATCACTGAAGAAGCGAAGGCGACCGTGCGTACGTTCAGCCCCAAGCCCGGCGATGTCACCCGCCAGTGGCACGTAATCGACGCGCAGGACGTTGTCCTGGGCCGTCTGGCGACCCAGGCCGCGATCCTCCTGCGGGGCAAGCACAAGCCCATCTATGCCCCGCACGTCGACACCGGTGACTTCGTCATCATCATCAACGCCGACAAGGTCCACCTGTCGGGCAACAAGAAGACCCAGAAGATGGCGTACCGCCACTCCGGGTACCCGGGCGGCCTGCGCTCCGTGCGCTACGACGAGCTGCTCGACAAGAACCCGGAGAAGGCCGTCGAGAAGGCCATCAAGGGCATGATCCCGAAGAACACCCTGGGCCGTCAGATGCTCTCGAAGCTGAAGGTCTACTCGGGCGACCAGCACCCGCACGCTGCCCAGCAGCCGGTGCCGTTCGAGATCACCCAGGTCGCGCAGTAGTACCGGCCACCAGCTACCAGAAAGAATCTGAGGAGAATCGTGGCTGAGACCACTGCCGAGACCGTCGTCGAGGGTGAAGAGACCTTCGAGGAGATCACGACCTTCGAGTCCGAGACCCCCGAGTCGGAGTACACCTCCGAGTCGCTCGCCTCGCGCTTCGGCGACCCGCAGCCGGCCGCCGGCACCGGCCGCCGCAAGCAGTCCATCGCCCGTGTCCGGATCGTTCCGGGCAGCGGCAAGTGGAAGATCAACGGCCGCACCCTTGAGGGCTACTTCCCCAACAAGGTGCACCAGCAGGAAGTCAACGAGCCCTTCAAGGTGCTCGAACTGGACAACCGGTACGACGTCGTGGCCCGCATCAGCGGCGGCGGCATCTCCGGCCAGGCCGGTGCGCTGCGCCTGGGCGTCGCCCGCGCGCTCAACGAGGCGGACGTGGACAACAACCGCGGCCCGCTGAAGAAGGCCGGCTTCCTGACCCGTGACGACCGCGCGGTCGAGCGGAAGAAGGCCGGTCTGAAGAAGGCCCGCAAGGCCCCGCAGTTCAGCAAGCGCTAAGTCGCCTCCGGCGCGGGAACCAAACCCGCGCCGGGCGCATCGAACGCCTCGGAGACACTTTGTGCCTCCGAGGCGTTCGCGTTCCTGGGAATCGGCACATTTGTCTGTTGATATGGCTCTGAGCCTTGGAGGGTGGAGCCATGTCCCCGCACCGGGGGCGCGGACCGCGGGGCACGGGAGGCCCGGCGGCACAGGGACCGTCGCGTCTCGGGACGGCCGCACGACCGCACGGATCATCGGAGGAAACACTGTGGGACGACTCTTCGGCACCGACGGAGTGCGGGGCATGGCCAACGCCGACCTCACCGCCGAGCTCGCGCTCGGCCTGTCGGTCGCGGCGGCACACGTGCTCGGCGAAGCGGGCAGCTTCGCGGGCCACCGGCCGGTGGCGGTCGTGGGGCGCGACCCGCGCGCCTCGGGCGAATTCCTGGAGGCAGCCGTCGTGGCGGGCCTCGCGAGCGCGGGCGTGGACGTCCTGCGGGTCGGTGTGCTGCCCACCCCGGCGGTGGCGTATCTCACCGGCGCGCTGGGCGCCGACCTCGGCGTGATGCTCTCCGCGAGCCACAACGCGATGCCGGACAACGGCGTGAAGTTCCTGGCCCGCGGCGGCCACAAGCTCGACGACGAGCTGGAGGAGCGGATCGAGGCGATCTACGAGGAGCACCGCACCGGCGCCCCCTGGAACCGCCCCACCGGCGGCGGCGTCGGCCGGGTCCGCGACTACGACGAGGGCTTCGACCAGTACGTGGCCCACCTCATCGCGGTGCTGCCCAACCGCCTCGACGGCCTCAAGGTCGTCCTCGACGAGGCGCACGGCGCGGCCTCCCGCGTCTCGCCCGAGGCGTTCTCCCGCGCCGGTGCCGAGATCATCACCATCGGCGCCCAGCCCGACGGGCTCAACATCAACGACGGCTGCGGCTCCACCCACCTGGAGCTGCTGAAGGCCGCCGTCGTCGAGCACGGCGCCGACTTCGGCATCGCGCACGACGGCGACGCCGACCGCTGCCTGGCCGTCGACGCCACCGGCGAGGAGGTCGACGGCGACCAGATCCTCGCGATCCTCGCCCTGTCGCTGCGCGAGCGCGGCGCCCTGCGCGAGAACACCGTCGTCGGCACCGTGATGTCCAACCTCGGCTTCAAGCTGGCGATGGAACGCGAAGGCATCGAGATGGTGCAGACCGCCGTCGGCGACCGCTACGTCCTGGAATCGATGAAGGAGCACGGGTACGCGCTCGGCGGTGAGCAGTCCGGGCACGTCATCGTGCTCGACCACGCCACCACCGGCGACGGCACCCTGACCGGTCTGCTGCTGGCCGCCCGCGTCGCCGCCACCAAGCGCACCCTGGCCGACCTGGCCGGGGTCATGGTGCGGCTGCCGCAGGTGCTGGTCAATGTGCCGGACGTCGACAAGAGCCGGGTCGACTCCACGCCCGAGCTGCTGACCGCCGTCGCCGAGGCCGAGACCGAGCTGGGCACCACCGGCCGGGTGCTGCTGCGGCCCTCCGGCACCGAGCCGCTGGTGCGCGTGATGGTCGAGGCCGCCGACATCGACCACGCCCAGTCCGTCGCCGGACGGCTGGCCGACGTCGTCAAGTCCACCCTGGGCTGAGCCGCGCCGGACCGGGGGGCCGACCGTACGCCGTCAGGCGGCGGGTACGTGACGCTTCGCCCAGAGCCACTTCTGGGCGAGCAGCGTCAAGGTGCCCGCCACCGCGATGCCCGCCAGGTTGATCACGAGCTGCAAGCTGGAACCCCACGCCTCGCCCCAGGCCGCGTAGCTGATCGCCAGGGCGGCGTTCGCGGCGGCCGGCACCGTCGTCACCGAGATCGCCACGCCCACCAGCGCGCCCGACTTGGACGAGGTCAGGGAGAGGATTCCGGCGATCCCGGCGAGGAACGCGACCACGAACGAGTCCCACGTCGGCTGCCAGATGAACTCCGTCGCCGGGTGCGGCGCGTCGAACCTCGCTTGCGTGAACAGCCCGAACAGGCTCATCAGATCGCTGAACCCGCCGGTGATCAGCATCGCCACCGGGAAGCCGATCAGCAGGGCCGTCACCGACCGCCCCACCAGGCGGCGCTGCCGCCGCACCACCCCCGTACAGATCCCGGCCAGCGGCCCGAACTCCGGCCCGACCACCATCGCGCCGACGATCAGGATCGAGCTGTCCAGCATCACGCCGTACGCGGCCAGTATCGTCGCCACCGTCAGGAACGCGATGTACGTGACGGTCAGCGTCGACTCCTCGTGCGTCTCCTCGACCAGCGACTCCCACAGCACCGCGTCCGCGCCCTCGCCCGGCGCGTCCTCCTCGGCCTTCTCCGCGCTCGTCGACAGCGTCAGGTCGATGTTCTCGACCGCGATCGACCCGGTCTCCGCCACGCCCAGCTCGCGCAGCCCGGCCAGCAAGCCGTCGGCCGCCTCCCGCGCCACGTCGCAGGTGAGCACGTCACCGAGCGGGTCGTACGCGGCGCCGCGCATCACCGTCAGATGCGTGGCGCCCAGGGTCGCGCCGACCAGCAGGGCGACCTCCTCGGTGCGGTCGGCGGGCACGATCATCCGCAGGTGCAGCACGGCGGGGCTCCCGTTTCGTAGGACGTCTCCGGCACCGGGGCGGCCGGCATCAGAGCTTGCGCAGCGACAGGCGCCGCACCTTGTGCCCCGGTCCCTTGCGGAGCACCAGCGTCGCCCGGCTGCGGGTGGGCAGCACATTCTGCTGCAAATTGGGCTGATTGACGGTGCGCCACATCAGCCGGGCGTACTCCAGTGCCTCGTCCTCCGGGACCTGCGTGTACTTGCGGAAGTACGAGTGCGGGTCCTGGAAGGCCGTCTCGCGCAGTTTCCTGAACCGCCCCAGGTACCACTGCTCGATGTCCTCGGTGCGCGCGTCCACGTACACGCTGAAGTCGAAGTGGTCGGCCAGACCGATGCGCGTCCTGCCGTCCTTGCCGGGCAGCGCCGGCTGGAGGACGTTCAGGCCCTCCACGATGAGGACGTCCGGGCGGCGCACCGTCAGCGTCTCGCCGGGCACGATGTCGTAGATCAGGTGCGAGTAGACCGGCGCCGTGACCTCGTCGCGGCCGGCCTTCACGTCCGCCACGAAGCGGGTCAGCGCGCGGCGGTCGTACGACTCGGGGAAGCCCTTGCGCGACATCAGGCCGCGCCGGTGCAGCTCCGCGTTGGGCAGCAGGAAACCGTCGGTGGTGACCAGTTCGACCCGCGGATGCTCGGGCCACCGGGCCAGCAGCGCCTGGAGCAGCCGGGCCGTGGTCGACTTGCCCACCGCCACACTGCCCGCCACCCCGATCACGAACGGCGTCCCCGGCTGCGCGCCGCCCGCGTCCCCCAGGAACGTGTTCAGCGCGCCGCGCAGCCCGCTGTGCGCGGCCACGTACAGATTCAGCAGCCGGGACAGCGGCAGATAGACGTCCACCACCTCGTCCAGGTCGATCACGTCGCCCAGTCCGCGCAGCCGCTCCACCTCCTCGGAGGTCAGCGGCAGCGGCGTGCGCTCGCCGAGCGCACTCCACTCCTCGCGGGTCAGGTCGACATAGGGGCTGGTCGCGGCAGGGGTCGTCGGCACGGGCCCCATTGTCCCGACGTACGCGTACGGCGCACGGCCGGGGGTACGGCCGGGGGTACGGCCGGACGGGGGCACGGGCCTAAGCTGGCGGGCATGAACGGCACGTCGGGCGAAGGGGATGGCCAGTGATCGTCGGGGTCGGGATCGACGTCGCCGAGATCGGCCGCTTCGCCGCCGCGCTGGAGCGCACGCCCGGCATGGCCGACCGGCTCTTCCTCCCCGGCGAACTGCTGCTGCCGACCGGTGAGCGGCGCGGTATCGCCTCGCTGGCCGCCCGGTTCGCGGCCAAGGAAGCTCTCGCCAAGGCCCTGGGCGCCCCCGCCGGGCTGCACTGGCTCGACGCCGAGATCACCACGGAGCCGTCGGGCCGGCCCCGGCTGACCGTCACCGGCACCGTGGCCGCGCGGGCCGCGGAGCTGGGGGTGCGCGGCTGGCACGTCTCCCTCAGCCATGACGCCGGGGTCGCGTCCGCAGTGGTCATCGCGGAGGGCTGACCTCGCGGTCGGCTCGCGCGGGCGGCTCGCGCGGGCGGCTCGCGCGGGCGGGGTGGGTCTGCCTGGTCGGGGGGCTCGGCGCGCGCCGGGCGCGTAATGTCCGTTGAGGCTGTTTCCGTCGAGTTCCGTCACGTTCCGTTGAGTTCCGTCGAGCCCGCCCGGAGGACTTTCCATGAGGTACGCGCACGCGGTGGAGACCGTACGGGCCGCCGAGGGCGAGCTGATGGCCCGGCTGCCCGAGGGCGCGCTCATGCGGCGCGCGGCGGCCGGGCTCGCGGCGGCGTGCCGGGACCTGCTCGGGCGTACGTACGGCGCGCGCGTCGTCGTCCTCGCCGGGA
>NZ_MECL01000164.1 GCF_014596445.1 Streptomyces sp. CBMA29
CGCCGTCGCGCGGCCCGGCGTCGCCGACCGGGAACTCCCAGCCGCCGGAGCGGAACGACCTCATCGGCGCCGCCCGCCGACGGACCGGTCGGCGGCCCCGACGAGGGGCAGGCGGACGGCGGTGCTCCCGGCCGGCGCCGGGACGGTGTCCGCCGCGGCGTGCAGGCGGGGCCCGGCCTTGGCGAGGAAGGAGGTCATCGGCGTCACCGAGTGGTCCTCGATCAGGTCGCCGAGTACGGCGTCGGCCCGCGCGAGCCGGTCGGCGTACACCGGGTCGCGCAGCAGCGGGCCGAACACGTCGAGCCACCGGTCGAGGCCGAGCAGGTCGATGCCCGGCGGACGCCACAGCGTGGGCATGGTCAGCCGCGCGGTCCCGCGCGCGCCCGGCTCCTCCAGCAGGATCAGCGCGCAATTGCGGTAGAACTTCATGTGGTGCGACTCCTGACGCGCGATTGCCTTCAGCAGATCGTCGAGAGCCGGATCACCCACCAATTCGCCGATCCGCCGGTAGGTCGTCAGCGCGATGTACTCCTGCATCGCGCCGAGAACGCAGTACATCGCCTGGATGTGCGGCATGAGCAGACCGGCCGCGTACAGCGTCGGCCAGGTCACCAGTGCGCGTATGTGGCGGGTGTTGCGTCGCACGGCCGACGGTTTCCTCGGAGCGCCGAGCGCCGAAGCGGCGGCGCGCAGCGCATAACCGTGCTCGGCCTCCTCCGCCAGCCACAGGATGTTGAACTGCGCGAGCGCGTTCGCCCGGTCGCCCCGGATCGCGTGCACCTTTCTGCGCATCAGCGCGGAATCGGTCTCGACGGCCGCGAGCGCGTACAGCATCGAGGCGAAGGTGTCGTTCCCGGTACGGCGGACGGCCGCGACCCGCGAGCGCCATTGCACCGGCCCCCAGGTGAGCGCGTAGGTGTCGAAGACTTCCTGGAGCTGGTTTTCCTGGTCTTTCCGCATGATTCCCCCAGACGGATGCGGAGCGGACAGTTCGCTGATGCCGGGTCAGTACCGGACGAGGGAAAGGGAGCAGACGTTTGTCGCGTGTTCCTGTGTGAAATTCCGTGCCGAAAGGTCGGGTGAGGCGCTGTGCGCACAGCGTGTTCCGGGCGCGCGCCCCCTTTGTGCGCCCCGGCGATCCGGCCCGCCCCTCCCGCGACTGGCCGAATGATGGCCACAGTACGGTCGGCCGGGTCTAATGTGACTGCGCGTTGCGCGGGCCGGGGGGCACTGCAATAAATACGGGACGCGTAGGGATCACCGGGGTGGCGATGGTGAAGAGCACACGCGGGCGGCCGTACGGATCGAGCGGACGGCGGCGGTCGGCCGCCCCCGCGCGTGCCCCGCTGCCGACGACCCAGGACCGTGCCGCGTGGCTGCTGCGGGTCAACCGGCTCTACGGCCGCGAACCGCGCTGGGCGAAGGGCGACTCCTTCGCCCGCTCCTTCCACGGCGGCTCCTGGCCCGCGCAGGTGAGCGTCAGCTCCATCTCCCGCTGGGAGACCGGTGTGACGAGGGTCGGCCAGCCCGCGGTCCGCCGCTACGAGCAGTTACTCGGCCTGCCGCCGGGCCAGTTGACCGCCACCATCGACATCCTCCACCGGTACGCGGCCCCGTCCGCGGGAGCCGTACCGCTGCTGGCCCGCGCGCCGGGCGATCTCGGCGCGGCGGAACGGCGGGTCGACGCGCTTTTGGACCGGGCCCTGGACGACACGCCGGTCACCGGCGCCGAGTGGGACGAGCTGACCGTCCTGCTCGTCCTCCACCCCCAACTGCGGCTGCGCTCACGGGACTGGACCGCGCTTGCCGAACGCCTGCTCACCGAGTCGCTGGTCTCCGACGGCCTGGCCTGGCAGCAGCGGCACGAGGCGCTGAACCGGGTGCTCGGCCACCCCTCGGGACAGGTCGCTGCGGTCTCGGCGTGCATCGCCTGGGCGGCGGACGCCCACAATCAGGTCTTCCTCGAACCGGTCTGTCTGCTGGACTCCAGCGCGCACCCGGACGCGGCCTCGGGCGTGCTCGCCCAACTGGCCAGGCCCACCAACGACAGCGCCTTCCTCGGCGCGCTGCTGGCCTGTGTACGCAAGGTCAGGCTCCAGCACTTCGACCGGCCGCAGTCGGCGGCGCTCACCCGGCTGGTCAATCAGGTGGCGCACGACGCCGACGGGCACCAGGCGGAGGAACGCGCGCTCGCCGCCGTCGTGTCGCGGATGCTGGACGGCGCGCCGCCGTCGCTCCCGGCCCGCACCCGTACCGGTCCCGGAGAGCGGTACGGCTCCGACATCGCCGCCCGCGTCACCGCCTGCGCCCTGTCGGCCGTCTCCCGCGAGATCCCGCGTTTCACGGACCCGCTGCTGCCCCTGCTGGTCCGCGAGATGCTGTTGCACCCGGTCTTCGACCTGCGCCTGTACGCGGCCATGATGGTCGCGGCCACCCCCTACCGGGCGCCGGTGGCCGCCGCGATGTCGTACGAGCTGTCCCGGCTGGCCGTCGCCCGCGAAGTGACGCTCGCCGGGCGGCTGCTCGAAGCCCTGCGGATCGTCGGGGGCACGGCGGAACGGCCGCTGGTCCAACGGCTGGCGCTCGCTCCGACCCTGCCGGAGGCGGTGGTCAGGGCCGCCACGTCGGCGCTTGCGCACATGGGCGGGGCCAGCCCGCGGTCCTTCTGGGAGAACGCGCTGGCGCTGACCCCCGGCGCCGGCGGCGCCTCCCGCCCGGCCGGTGGGCGCGCGGCCTCCGCCGCCGTCTACGGGCTCGGCATCAGCGGTGAGACCGATCTCCTGCGGCGGGTCTCCGGCGATCCGCGCATCCCCTCCAAGACCCGCGCGGCGGCGTCCTGGTGGCTGCGGCTGCCGTCGCGGGTCAGGGCCGGCGGCGCCGCGAAGCGGGCGTGACCGCCGCCGCGACGGCCGGCCGCCCCCGGGAACGGGGTTCCCGGGGGCGGCCGTTGGGGGACAGGACCGGCGGCGCGGTCCCTGCCCGTGCGCTCAGCCCTTGCTGGAGCCCAGCGACAGCCCGGCGATGAACTGCTTCTGGAGCAGGATGTAGACCACCAGCGTCGGCACCGCCGCGATCATCGCGGCGGCGGCGATGAGGTTCTGGTTGGAGACGAACTGCCCCTGGAGATTGGCCAGTGCCGAGGTGACCGGCCGTTTGTCGCCCGACGACATCAAGGTGATGGCCCAGAAGAAGTCGTTGTAGATCCAGGTCGTCAGCAGCGTCGCCAGCGCCGCGAGCGCCGGACGGCACAGCGGCAGGGTGAGCTTCCAGTACCGGGTCCACAGCCCCGCGCCGTCGACCAGCGCGGCCTCGTACATCTCGTCGGGGATCGACTTCATGTAGTTGCTCAGCACGAAGACGCAGAAGCCCAGTTGGAAGGCCACGTTGATGACGATGAGGCCGAAGATCGAGTTGTACATCAGGCCGCTGCCGCTGAGGAAGCCGGGCAGCGAGATCTTCAGGTAGATCCGGTACAGCGGGGTGATGATGACCTGCTGGGGGAGCAGGTTGCCCGCCGTGAAGAGGATCAGCAGCGCGATGTTGAGCTTGACGTTGACCCGGGTCAGGACGAAGGCCACACCGGACGCCAGGGCCAGCACGATGATCACCGCGGGAACGGTGATGAGCACCGAGTTCCAGAAGAAGTGCTTCATGTCCGACTGGGTCCACGCGTCGCTGAAGTTCTTCAACGTCAGGTGGTGCGGCAGCGAGACATAGCCGTACTTGCGGGTGTCGGAGTACGGGCGGACGGCCACGTACAGCGCGAAGGCGATCGGCAGCAGCCAGAGGACCGAGGCGCAGATCAGGAAGACCTGCGAGGCGATCTGGCCCCAGGGGCGCGGCTTCCTGGGGCCCGGGGGCCGCGCGGCGGGTTCGGTGTGCAGCCGCGGCAGGGTATCGGTGGTCATCGCGATTCCTCACGGCTGAACGTCTGGTACAGGAAGACGCTGATCGGCACCAGCGAGATCACCAGCAGCACCACGCCCAGCGCGGAGCCGAAGCCGACCCGTTGGGTCTCTCCGACGATGTTGGAGGTGACCAGGACCGAGAGCAGTTCCAGGCCGTTGATGCCCTTGTTGGTGATGTACACCAGGTCGAAGGCGCGCAACGACTCGATGACGGTGACCACCATGATGACGATGTTGATCGGGCGCATCACGGGGAAGATCACCCGCCAGAAGGTCTGCCAGGCGTTGGCGCCGTCGACCAGGGCCGCTTCGCGCAGCGTCGGGTCAACTGCCTTGAGCCCGGCCAGGTAGAGCACCATGACGTATCCGGCCTGCCGCCAGGTGGCCTCGACCAGGACCGACCACAGGTTCAGGTGTGGATTGCCGAGCCAGTCGATGGCGTTGTCGTTGCCGTTGCGCCCGATGACGGTGTTGATCAGCCCGAAGTTCTGCGAGTACATGAACTCCCAGATGATGCCGACCAGCGCCAGGGAGAGCATCACGGGCAGGAAGAGGATGCTCTGGTACATCCGGCTGCCCCGGATGCCGCGGTCGATGAGGACGGCGAAGAGCATGCCCAGCGGGGTGGCGATCAGGACGAAGACGGCAAGCCAGATCAGATTGTGCCGGACGGCGGGCCAGAACTCCGGGTAGATCGTGGCGGCCTGGTGGTAGTTCTGAACGCCGTACACACAGCCGTTGTTGAGGATCGACGGCAGGTTCGGCTGACAGGTCTTGGTGTGCAGACTGCCGACGCCGTTCCACTTGGTGAACGACAGCAGCACCGTGCCGAGCGCAGGGAACCAGACGAAGACCAGGTCGAGCAGGAGCGGTATGCCCAGCAGGAGCGCGACGACCACGCGGTCGCGCGCGCTCAGCTTGCGTATGCCCCGGCGGCGGCGGACCTTCGGCGTGGCCGTGGTTTCCGCCGCCGCCGGGGCGGGCGTCTGGGTGGAACTCATCAGGAGTAGATCGCCTTCGCCTGGGCCTCGGCGCTCTTCTGGAGGCCGGCGATGTTGCCCGCGCTCGGGTCGTCGATGAACTTCTGGATGATCGAGATCATCGCGGTGGCCATCGCCGGGTCGGCGTCGCGGTCCATGAACTGCGCCACCGCCTTGCACTTGGCGATCTCGGTGACCGACTTCTTCTGGATCGCGTTGTACGTCGGCACCTGGAGGCCGGTGGCCAGACCGACGTCCCACTGGTCGGTCTTCAGGAAGTCCGACTCGGCCTGTCCGGTGCCGATGTACTCCAGGATCGCCTTGGCCGCGTCGGTGTTCTTGGCCTTCTTGCTGAGCATGAAGCCGTCGGTCGGCGCGTCCATGTAGTCCTGGCCGTACGCCGGGTTGATCGCGGGGAAGGTGAAGAAGTCCAGGTCGTCCAGGTCGGCCTTGTCCGAGACGTACTGCGCGGCCACCTGGTTGGTGCCCTGGAACATCATCCCGGCCTTCTTGGTCTCCAGGGTCTTGGCCGCGTCCTGCCAGATCCGCCCGTTGGCGCCGGTCTGCGTGTAGGGCAGGATCTCGGCCCAGTGCTGGAAGACCGTGTGCACGCCCTGGTCGGTCCACGGGATCTCGTGCTTCATCAACTTGGTGTGGTAGTCGTACCCGTTGATGCGCATGTTGAGGATGTCGAAGGTGCCGAGGGCGGGCCAGCCGTCCTTGTCGCCGAAGGCGATCGGGATGATGCCGTCGCCCTTCATCTTCTTGGCCAGCGCCACGTAGGCGTCCCAGGTGGTGGGCACGGAGTAGCCCTTGGCCGCGAACTGGCTCTTGTTGTAGAAGACCACCCACGGGTAGTTGTACAGCGGCACCAGGTACTGGTGGCCGTCGAGGCCGGTGGAGAGCTTCTTGGCCGCGTCGCCGAAGTTGCCGCCGATCTTGTCCCACACGTCGTCCAGCGGCTGAGCCAGACCCTGCGCGGCGAAGTACTGCATGCGGTAGCCCGCGAACCAGGTGAACAGGTCGTCCGGGGTGCCCTGGAGATAGCTGGTGATGTTCTCCTGGAACGTGTTGTGGTCGACCGTGTTGATCTTGACCTGCGCCTTGGTGCTCGCGGCGGCGGCGGCGGTGAGGGTCGCGAAGGCGGCCTTCGGCGCGGCGTCGGAGTAGTTGGACCCGAAGGTCACGGTGCCGCCGACCTTGCCGCCGGAGGCGCTGGGGCTGCTCTTGTCCTTGGAGTCCTTCGAGTCGCTGCCACAGGCCGTCAGCAGGCCGCCGGAGACGACGGCGAGACCGGCGGCGCCCGCGACGCCTCTGAGCACGTTTCTGCGCGACGGCGATGCACCACCGGTGTCCAGGCCGCTTCCCGCTGTGCTGCTTCCCGTTGATTCGACGTCCGACATGGTGCCTCCATGTGTGTGTGGCCGTTCCGGGTGCGGTAGGCGAGCGATGGCGGAGTGGACGTTTCTGGAGGGCCTGTAGCCTATCGATTTCCAACAGAAGTCACCAAGATGAAACGCCATCTCAACCGCAGGGGTAGTTCTACGCCAGATACCCAGGAGCGTCAACGCCCCATTACGGATGCGTTGCCGGACCGTGATGTGCAGGTGACGTGCTGATTGGCCGCCCCATTCCGTTGCCGCCCCGCAGGGGAGAGACGGTTCAGGGTAGCGGTCGGATCGTGGCAGCTCGGAGGCGGTCCGAGCACGATCGAACCGGATGGAACAACATGCACCAAAGCGGCAGCGGGTCCTGAAGATCCATCTCTTCTCATGTTTGATATTGCGTGCTTCCGACGCCATGGCCGAGTCGTGGGGACCCGAACCCGGTGAACTCGACATCCGCGCGCCCGAATTGCCGGAGATAGCGGTAAAGTTCGGGCATCGCGCGATGATCGGCAATGATCGCCGACACCGGACGAGATCGTTCCGGAAGTCAACCGGCCCGTTTTGCTCCGGCCTTGTGGCTGCCCTGTGTGGCCGGACAATGCCAGGCTGTCCCCATGATGGGCTACATCCCCGAGGAAACGACCAGCTTCGAGGGGCGGCAGGAGGAGTTGGCGCGGTTGGACACCGCGCTCGCGACCCACCGGCTGGTCACACTCACCGGTGCGGGCGGCGTCGGCAAGACCCGTATCGCGCAGCGCTCCGCCGCCCGCACCGCGCAGCGGGCCGCGCCGCGGTTCCCCGACGGGGTGTGGTGGGCCGACCTGTCGACCCTGGAGAACGCCGAGTTGCTGCTGGCCGCCGTCTCGGACGCGGTCGACCTCTCCGACCACTCACCGCGCATGCCGGTGGAAGCGCTGTGCGAATGGCTCGCGGACAAGCGCCTGTTACTGGTCCTGGACTCCTGTGAGCACCTGGTTGACGAGTGCGCCCACCTGGTCGGCGAACTGCTCACCTCCGCGCCGGGGCTGACCGTACTGACCACCAGCAGGCGCCCGTTGAACCTGGCGGGCGAGGAACTGACCGAAGTGGGGCCGCTGGACGTCGACGGCGCCGACGCGCTCGCGCTGTTCACCCGGCGCGTGACCGACTCCGACCCCGACGCCCTCGCGGGCCCCGCCGCCGCCCGTGCCGCCGCCGAGATCTGCCGCCGTCTCGAAGGAATCCCGCTGGCACTGGAGTTGGCCGCGGCCCAGGTCGGCCCCTCCACCGTCGAGGACGTCTCGTCCCGGCTCGGCTTCCGCTTCGACGTGCTGGCCCGCGCCGACTTCGTCTGGCCGCCGCGGCACCGCACCCTGCGGACCACCATCGGCTGGAGCCACGAACTGTGCGCGCCGGTCGAGCGGTTGCTGTGGGCCCGGCTCACCGTCTTCCGCGGCTCCTTCGACCTCGCCGCCGCCCGCGCGGTGACCTCCGGCGGCCCGCTCGCCGAACACGCCGTCGCCGCCACCCTGGAACGCCTCGTGGCCCAGTCCGTGGTCCGCAGGGACGGCCACCGCTACCGGATGCTCGACACCATCCGCGAGTACGGCCAGGAGTGGCTGCGCGAGCTGGGCGAGGAACGCGCCCTGGCCGACCGGCACGCCGAGCACTTCCTGGAACTGGCCCGGCGCGCCGACGCCCTGTGGTCGAGCAGCGAACAGGCCCGCTGCTACCGGCAGATAGACGACGTCCACACCGACCTGCGCACCGCGCTCGACCACCTGCTGGCCACCGAACCCGCCCGCGCCGCCGAACTCGCCGGACTGCTCTGCTTCTTCTGGACTTGCTGCGGCCATCTCAAGGAAGCCCGCGGCTACTTGGAACGCGCGCTGATGGCGCACGACACCCAGGGCCCCGAACGCACCCGTGCGCTGTGCGCGCTGGGGGTGACCATCACCCTCCAGGGCGACTACCCCTCGGCGCTCCAGGTGAGCGAACTGGCCACCCGGGCCGCCGCGTACGACGGGGACAAGGAGGCGCAGTTCGCCGCCGCGTACCTGTCCGGGCTGCTGGCCCTGCTCACCGGCCGCGCCGAGGACGCCCGCGACACCGTGGACGCGGCGCTGGCCGCCGTACCGGGCTGGGCCTTCGACTCGCCCTCCCGGCTGCGCTGCCACCTCGTCGCGGTCTTCGCGCTCACCGGCCTCGGCCGGCTCCCCGAGGCGCGGGCGCGGGCCCGCGAACTGCGCCAGCACTGCGCGCAGCTCGGCGAGGTCTGGACGCTGTCCTACCTGGAGTACCAACTCGCGCTGATCGCGCTATTCCAGTCCGCGCCGTACGAGGCCGCGGGACACGCCCGCACCATGCTGGAGAGCAAGCGGCTGCTCGGCGACGCCTTCGGGATCGCGCTCGGCCTCGACCTGCTGGCCGCCGCGCTGGCCGCGGAGGGCAGGGGTGAGCAGGCGGCCACCGTCTACGGCGTCGGCGAGTCGTACTGGCGCAGCGTCGGGCACCCGCAGCGCGGCACGCCGGAGTTGCGCGGGGTACGCGAGCAGTGCGAGGCGACCGCCCGCGCTCTGGTCGGCGACGCCGCGTACGACAGGGCGTACCGGCGCGGCGCCGCGGAGTACGGCCGCACCGCGCTGGCCGCCGCCCTCGCCGAGGAGCCCCCGGCGCAACGCTGACCGCCGTGACCCGGCGGGTGTGACGCGTGACACGGGCCGCCGCGGTGGAGACGGCGCGTTGGCCGATACTGATCGGTAACGAATATCGTGTGTTCCCGGAGCCGACTCCGGCGCTTCACGTTATCGCATTGATGTCAATTGCCCTTTCGGCGGAACCACTGTGCGCCTTTTGCCGTTTACCGTACGGGATTAGATCCGCAGGACGCGCCGCAAGGGGGGTGATCCGGCCGTGCGAACGATGGCGCCGAAGCGAGCTCGGACAGAGAAGCCGCAGGTCGGGGCGGTTGGT
The DNA here is from genome assembly GCF_014596445.1 of Streptomyces sp. CBMA29. GTDB lineage: Bacteria > Actinomycetota > Actinomycetes > Streptomycetales > Streptomycetaceae > Actinacidiphila. The sequence goes on from NZ_MECL01000164.1 coordinate 9,229, forward strand.
CTCGGACAGGTGTGCCATGCCTGCGTCGATTCCAGGCCACCTCTCGGCGTGGAGGAAGGATTGGTCTTCTTTCCTGCTGAATCGCGGGATCATTCGTATGGCGACCCTGCGTTGAGCGACGTACACCACGTCGAGGACGATGGGTCACTGCCTGATGCAAGGTCTGACCCCCATCCATGGCCGATGGCCTGAAAGGCTCCCATGAAAGCTGAGATCGCCGTGCCCGACGGCGCACGGCACACCCGAATTCTCGGTGTCGGCGCGTATCGCCCCCGGTCGGTCGTCGACAACGCCGAAGTATGTCGATACATCGACTCCTCGGACGAATGGATCCGCTCCAGAACCGGCATCGTGACCCGCCGCTGGGCCGGTCCCGACGAGACCCTGGGCGTAATGGCGGAGCAGGCCGCCAGCAAGGCCATCGCGGCAGCCGGGCTCACCCCGGACCGCATCACCTGCGTGATCGCCGCCACCTTCACCCACCTCATGCAGACACCCGCGGTCGCCACGGAGATCGCCCACCGGATCGGCGCCACCGAGGCCGCGGCCTTCGACATCACCGCGGGCTGCGCCGGATTCGTCCACGGCGTGGTGCTCGCCTCCGACGCCGTGCGCGCCAGAGGCGGCCACGTCCTGGTCGTCGGCGTGGAGCGGATGACCGATCTGCTCGACCTCAGCGACCGTTCGACGGCGTTCATCTTCGGCGACGGCGCGGGGGCCGTCGTCATCGGCCCGTCGGACACACCGGGCATCGGCCCGGTGGTCTGGGGCGCGGACGGCTCACAGGCCGACGCGATCGAGCAGACGGCACCCTGGGACGTGCTCAAGGACGACCCCGGCCACAAGTTCCCCGCACTGCGCCAGGACGGGCAGCGGGTCTTCCGCTGGGCGGTCTACGAGATGGCCAAGGTGGCCAAGCAGGCGCTGGACGTGGCGGGCGTCGGCCCGGCCGACCTCGACACGTTCATCCCGCACCAGGCGAACGAGCGCATCATCGACAGCATGGCCAAGTCCATCGGCCTGCCGCCCGAAGTCACCGTCGCCAAGGACATCGTGACCAACGGCAACACCTCCGGTGCGTCCATCCCGCAGGCCATGGAAGCGGTGCTCGCCTCCGGCGAGGCCAACTCCGGCGACACCGCCCTGCTGCTCGGGTACGGCTCCGGCCTGTCCTACGCCGCCGTGGTCGCCACCCTGCCCTGACCCACCGCACTCCAGCACAGCGCGCAGCGCGACCACTTGACACCGGCCGCCGCCCCGGCACACGGGGGCGGCGGCCGGTGCCTTTCCCGCCCGCGACACCCGCCGTTCGAAAATGAACGATCATCGGCCGTCACAGCTACCGGAGTTAACGACTCTACGTACCAGGAGGAGAACGGGACACGCCCGGAATCTCGCGCGGCCGGGTGCGCACCGCTCTCCCTCTCCCCACTGGTGACGTGTGACGAAGAAGGCGGGTAGCTGATGAAAGCCCTGGTCACAACGGACGACGCGGACAACGCGGACGGCCGACTCCGGCTCGACCCGGTCGACGAGCCGGAACCGCTGCCCGGACAGGCCCTGATCGCGGTCAGCGCGGTCGCCGTCAACCGCGGTGAACTGTCCGTGCTCGACGAGCTGCCCCCCGGCTCCCGGATCGGCTGGGACGTCGCGGGCACCGTACTGCGCCCGGCGGCCGACGGATCGGGCCCCGCCGTGGGCACGCGCGTCGTCGGCCTCGCCGACCGCGACGGCTGGGCGGAGCGCGTCGCCCTCGACACCCGCAGGCTCGCCCGGCTGCCCGACGCCGTCGACTGGGCCGCCGCGGCGGCCCTTCCCGTCGCGGGCCTCACCGCCCTCTACGCCCTCCAGCGGGCCGGCCGCCTGCTCGGCCGCACCGTACTGATCACCGGCGCGGGCGGTGGAGTCGGCCGCGCGGCCGTCCAACTCGCCTCCGCCGCGGGCGCTCACGTGATCGCCTGGGTCGGCTCCCCGGACCGCGCGACCGGCCTCGCCGCCCTCGGCGCCGACGTCGTCGCGACCTACGGCACCGACCCCGGCGTACCCGTCGACATCCTGCTCGACAGTTGCGGCGGCACCGTCCTCACCCGGGCCTTCGAGTCCGTCGCCCCGGGCGGCAGCGTGGTCGTCTACGGCAACACCGCGCGGGCCGAGTTACGGCTTCCCCGCGACTGGGGGCGCGCCCGGCCCGGTGTCAGCCTCCACTACGTCTTCCTCTTCGACGAGATCACCCGCCACGACGTCGGCCACGACCTGGCCTTCCTGCTCCAACTCGTCACCGAGGAACGGCTGGACCCCCAGGTCGCGCTGGTCGGCTCATGGACCGATCCGGCGCCCGCGCTGCGGTGCCTGGACCGTCGCCAGGTCAACGGCAAGGTAGTGCTGGCTCTTTGACCCGAGCAGGTCCGGGGTGTCCACCGCGCGGAGGTCGCCCGACCCCCTCCGCGCGGTGAACGCGCTCACGGCAGGGGCTACTTGGCCCAGGGGGACTGCTTCTCGTAGCGCGGTCGCCAGGTCTTGCGGAAGAGGAAGCGGACGGGCGGCGGAACGAGCGCCAGCACCTTCTGCTCGGTGGCGGCCGGCGCCGAGTCCAGGAGCCAGGGGAAGAACGTCGCCGCCCCCTTCGTCCCCACCTGCCTGCGCTGTTCCGCGCCGAAGGCGTCCCACTGCCTGGCGGTCACCACGTCCCCCACCAGCGGCAGCCCCGCGTCCTCCTCGTGGTCGAAGTGCGCCGTCAGCGCGTCCCGCAGCCGCTCCGCGTCCTCGCTCAACCCGGCCGTGTCACCCGCCGCGAGCCGCGCGTCGACCGCCGCGATCAGCGGATCGAGCGCCGCGTGCTCGGCCTCCATCGCGTCCAGCAGCGCGACCCGCTCGGGGTCGCTTCCGATCCGCCCGCGCATGGCGGGCCACAAGGTGGTGTCCTCGGCGGTGTGGTGGATGTCCAAGTAGTAAGTGAAGCTCTTCCAGCCCTCTTTGAAGGCCCGCGGACTCCCGGTTCTGTGGTCGGCGGCCGTGACCAGCCGGCCGAGGTCGCGCCGGAAGGCGTCGTGCACCGCGTACATCATGGTGAAGTCGAGCCGGGACTGTGCGTCCGACGGCGTGTAGGTACTCATGCGTGCCTCCTGATGAGTGCGTGCGCGGGTACGTGGTCAGATGGTGGCACCGACGCCTGTCACGGTGCTTCCTCCTCACGAACCCGGAGGCCCGCGGCGGCGACGACTTCCGCGCCGATCGGGGCGAACTCCGCGATAAGGAGGCCGGGTTCGGCCGCGGCCCCTCGTCCCGGGGCTCGTCACGTCACCCCGCCGAGGCCCGCAGCGCCGCCGCCAGGCGCGGCCCCGTGTACTGCCTCACCCATGCCAGATGCTCGCCCGCGGTTCCTCGCGGCACCACTTCGACCAGCATGATCAGGAACAGGTAGCAGCGGTACAGCGCGATCCGCCGCCGGGCCGCCGCGTCGAAGTCCGTACGCCCGCCGCCCGCGCCGTATCCGGCGAGGAAGGCGGAGTCGCGCTCGATGTCGTCGCGCCCGATCGACAGCGACGCGAAATCCGCCAGCGGGTCGCCCCAGAACATCCGCTCGCCGTCGATGAGGCCGCTGACCGTACGGGCGCCCGCCGGACCGTGGAGCATGATGTTGCCCGGCCACAGGTCGAAGTGGACCAGCGCGGGCTCGGTGACCTCGTCGAGTACGGGCGCCGCCGTCGCCAGCGCGGCACGGATCTCGGCGACCGGGAACGGCAGCCAGGGTTCGTACCGCTCCGCGTCGTCCAGGACGGCGTCGGTCATCGCCGTGAAGGCGGGCCGCCAGCGGGAGCCGAGCGGGGCGATGGTCTGCGCCGGGTAGCCGAAGGCCGGTCCGCGCACCGCGTGCAGCCGGGCCAGCAGGCCGCCGGTCTCCCGCCACAGCCGCGCGCTCTCGGCCTCCCCGACGCCCTCCGCCGCCTGCGCGCCGTCCCGCTCGGCGGCCTGTCCCGCCGCCCGCCAGGTGACACCGGGGCAGTGCGTCATCAGCAGGAAAGGAACGGCCTGTTCGCTCCCGTCGTCGTACTCGGCGTGCACCACGCGCGGCGCGGGCACCCCCACCGCGGCGGCGCCCTCGTAGAACCGGGCCTCGCCGCGCAGGAGTTCGCGTTCGTAGCCGAGCTTCGGGACCCGCGACGGCGGCGGGATCTTGAGCACGAGGACGGCGCCGTCGGTGAGTTCGACGCGGTGCATCGCGTTGTACGTGCCGCCCTGGAGCGGCGCGTGTCCGGCGATCCCGGCCGCGGGGATTCCGGCGCGCTCCAGTGCTCCGGTCACCGTGTCGTCCTGCGTCAGCGGCGCCATCCGCCCCTCCCCGTGGCCGGCTTCCGTGGTGCCGAACCCTACGCGGTCGCCAGTCCCCAGCCGAGCGCGCCCACGGCGACGGCCGCGTAGGCCCACACGGCGGCGAGCACGATCCGCCGCCTGACGGACTCCGACCAGGGCGTACGGGCCAACAGCCAGGCCAGGGCGGGGAGTACGAGGACCGCGTGCAGGCTCACCGCGTGCAGCGGCTTGAGGGCGCCGGTCGAGTGGTACGCGGCCTGCTGGTCGCCCGTCCTGGTCTCGACGACCCCGCGGGCGATCATCGCGGCGCCGGAGAGCAGACCGACCAGCAGCAGCGCGAATCCGGCGCGCAGCGCGAGCGGCATTCCGGCGGGTCCGGCGGGCGGGGTGCGGAAGGCGGCGACGGCGAAGGTTGTGAGGACCACGACGAGCAGCGCGCCGCCGACGGCCAGCGACATGGCGACGGCGGAGTTCACCGGCGTCTCCATGTCGAAGTGCGAGGGCACGTGCCGCCACGCCTGCACGGTGATCCCGGCGACCTCCAGGACGCAGTCGGCCGCGAAGAGGGCGAGCAGCGTGGAGCGGGTCCGCTCGCCGATCCGCACGTACGAGGTCACCCAGGCGAGCGCGATCAGGGTCAGACCGAAGGACACCCCGAAGGTGAAGGGCTTGCGCCAGGAGACCGGGCCGTCCCACGGCCCGCCGTCCACCGCGAAGACCCCCAGGTGGAACAGGCCCGACACGATGAGCGCGGCGCCGACCCCGTACGCCAGCCGCTCGGCGCCGCGCGCGGGGGCGCGGCCGGGCGGCGGGACGACTGCTGCTGCCGTGGCGGACATGGCGCGGGAC
>NZ_MECL01000165.1 GCF_014596445.1 Streptomyces sp. CBMA29
GGAGGAATAATCCCAGTCGCGCACAGCGTCCTCGCTGTGTTCTGTTCTTCAAAGGAACCTCGTCTCGTAACGAGACGGGGTATCAACATATCTGGCGTTGACTTTTGGCACGCTGTTGAGTTCTCAAAGAACGGAAGCTTCCTTCAGACCGTTTCACCGGCCCTCCGGGCTTTCCCTTCGTCGTGTCTCCGACTCTATCAGACGCTTTCCAGTGCCTGACCCCCAGTCAGCGGGGCTTGTCTTTCCGGCTGTTCGGCCGTTCCGACGAGTGAGACATTAGCTGATCCCGTACCGCCCGGCCAAATCGGTCCGGTCGAACGAAACACCGCCTGCATTCCGCCAAAACACACAAACGCACGACAACAACGCGACAACACAAGGCAGTCGCTCATGGTCGAAAGGTTCCTGCGGAATCGCTGTCCGGGGACCGACCGGAGTCGGCGCTCACGTCGGACAACTCGGAGAACACTACGGACGAGGACCACCCATGTCAACTCGGGGCAAGGTGGTCCCGATCACGCGGGTCAGTCCAGGTCTTCGAGCCGGCCGCCGGCGTCCGGCTGGCTGTACTCGACGCGGCGCAGGAGCCGGGTGAGGATCTCGCCGAGGGCGGCGCGTTCCACCGCCGTGAGGTCCTGGAGAAGCTCGTCCTCGAAGACGGCGGCCAGGCGCATCGTCTGGAGCCACTTGTCGCGGCCCTCGTCGGTCAGTTCGACGATGACCCGGACGCGGTTGGTCTCGTCGCGCTCGCGGGTGACCAGGCCCTCGGCGACCATGCGGTCGATCCGGTGGGTCATGGCGGCCGGGGTGAGACCGAGGCGCTTGGCGAGGTCGCCGGGGCCGAGGCGGTAGGGCTTGCCGACGACGACGAGCGCCTTGAGGACTTCCCACTCGGAGCTGCTGATGCCGAGATCGACGAGCTGGCGGCCGTACGCCACGTTCATCCGGCGGTTGAGGCGGCCCAGGGCGGTGACGACCTTCTCCACCTGGGGGTCGACCTCAGGGAATTCGCGCTGGTAGGCGGCGATCTGGGCGTCGAGGTCCAGCTCCTGCGGCGCCCCCGGTGAACCTGCGGCTGCGGTCATCCTTCGAGTATGGCACGGAACCCTTTGCGCTAAAGCCCTTCGCGATGTAGCCTTTAGCTTCGAACTTTAATGCTGAAGTCTTCAAGGCGAAGACTCACTGGTCAAGTGGGGTGAGTGTGACAACGGCTATGGGCACGGCGCTGCGCCGGATCCAGGTGGGGACAGCGCTGAGCGCGTTCGGGAACGGCTTCACGGTCCCGTTCACCTTCATTTACGTCTCGCAGGTGCGGGGGCTGGGCGCGGGGACCGCAGGTGTGGTGCTCGCGACGTTCGCCGTGGCGGCGCTCTTCGTGCTGCCCTTCACCGGTCGGGTCATCGATCAGCGCGGACCGGTGCCGGTCGCGGTGGTCGGTACAGTGCTGGCCGCCGCCGGGTCATTGGGGCTCGGGCTGTCCGGCAGTGAACCGGTGGTCATCGCGGCGGCCGGTGCGCTCGGTGCCGGTATAGCGGTGGTTCAGCCCGCGCTGGCGACAATGATCGTGTGGTGCTCGACGACCGCGACGCGGTCGCGCGCCTTCGCCACGCAGTTCTTCCTCAACAACCTGGGTCTCGGACTCGGCGGTCTGCTCGGCGGTCTGCTGGTCGACACCGCGCATCCGGCGTCGTTCATCCGCCTCTTCGCCATCGAGGCGGCGATGTTCCTGGTGCTGGGCGCGGTCATCGCGACCGTGCGCATGCCGCACGCGCCGCAGGTCGACGGAGCGGTGCGGTCCGACGGCGCTGCCTCCGGCGGCTGGCGGCTGCTGCTCGGGGACCGGGCGATGGTCATGGTGTCCGTGCTGGGCTTCGTGATGTTCTTCGCCTGCTACGGGCAGTTCGAGTCGGGGCTCTCGGCGTTCGCCGTCGAGGTCACCCGGATCTCGCCGACCACGCTGGGCGTGGCGCTCGCGGCCAACACCGCCGTGATCGTGCTGGCGCAGTTCGTGGTGCTGCGACTGGTCGAGCAGCGCAGGCGCAGCCGAGTCATCGCGGCGGTCGGTCTGGTCTGGACGGTCGCCTGGCTGGTAGCCGGGGCGTCCGGGCTGGTGCACGGCAGCCATGCGATGGCGGTCGCGGCGATCATCTCGACGTACGCGCTGTTCGGACTCGGCGAGGCGATGCTGGCGCCGACCGTGGCTCCGCTGGTCGCCGATCTGGCGCCCGCGCGGATGGTCGGTCAGTACAACTCGGCGTTCGCTCTGGTGAAGCAGCTCGCTCTCGCCCTCGGTCCCGCCGTCGGCGGCCTGATGGCGGGTGCGGGCGCGTACGGGGCGTACATCGTGATGCTGGTGGTCTGCTCGCTGGCGATCTCGGTGACCGCGCTGCGGATGGGGCGGCACCTCACGCTCTTGCAGGACAGTCCGCATCTGGCGGCGGCCCGTGTGGTCGCCCGTTCCGCGCCGCGGCTCCCCGCCGGGACGGACGCGGACGCCGATCCGGCCGCTCGAATACCGGCCGCGCCCGTCGGCGCCACGGCCGAAGCGGGCCCGGAACCGGCCGCGACCGCCTCCCGGTAGGCGGCACCCCGCCCCCTCCTGCCCGAGGGCCTGCCCAGCCCTCGGCAAGGCGGTCGCCCCGGACCCGGACGGACCCGGACCCCCGACGGCCACGGCCCGGCGAAGGCGGCGCCGTCGTCACCCCGCCCGCCTCACCCCGCCGGCGCTCTCAGCCCGGCAGGGCGAATTCGCACCAGACGGCCTTGCCACCGCCCGGGGTGCGGCGGGAGCCCCAGGACGAGGCGACGGTGGCGATGATCGAGATGCCGCGCCCGGCCTCGTCGCCGGGTTCCGCGCGGCGGCGGCGCGGCAGGTGGTCGTCGCCGTCGGTGACCTCGATGATCAGCCGCCGGTCGGTGCGGCGCAGCCGCAGCCGCATGGGCGGGGTGCCGTGCTTGAGGGAGTTGGCGACGAGTTCGCTGGCCGCGAGGACTCCGAGGTCGCGCAGTTCGACGGGGAAGCGCCAGGAGGCGAGGACCCCGGAGGCGAAAGCGCGGGCGCGGGGCGCGGCCTCGACGCCGCCGAGGAGTTCGAGCGAGGCGTTGCGGAAGAGCTCGGCCTCGCTACCGGTGCGGTCCGGGTACTGGAGGACGAGGACGGCCACGTCGTCGTCGTGTTCCGAGGTGACGCCGAGGGCGCGCATCAGGCGGTCGCAGATCACCTGGGGTGCGCCGGTCGCGCCGGACAGGGCCGACATCAGGGCGTCCACACCGACATCGATGTCCTCGCCACGCCGCTCGATCAGGCCGTCGGTGTACAGGACGGCGGTGCAGCCGGGGCCGAGGGCGACCGAGCCCGAGGTGTGGATCCAGCCGCCGGTGCCGAGCGGCGGTCCTGTGGGTTCGTCGGCGCGGCGGACGGTGCCGTCGGGATCGCGGATCAGGATCGGCAGGTGCCCCGCGGTGGCGTACGACAGGCGGCCCTCGCTGGGGTCGTGCACGGCGTAGACGCAGGTGGCGATCTGGGTGGCGTCGATCTCCGAGGCGAGGCCGTCCAGGAGCTGGATGACCTCGTGCGGCGGCAGGTCGAGCCGGGCGTAGGCGCGTACGGCGGTACGGAGCTGGCCCATGACGGCCGCGGCACGGACGCCCCGGCCCATCACGTCGCCGATGACCAGGGCGGTGCGGCCCGCGCCGAGGGTGATCACGTCGTACCAGTCGCCGCCGACGGCCGCGTCGGTGCCGCCGGGCTGGTAGGTGGCGGCGACGCGGAGGTCGTCGGGCTGTTCGAGCTCCTGCGGGAGGAGGCTGCGCTGGAGGGTGACGGCGGTCTCGTGGAGGCGGCGTTCGCTCTCGCGCAGGCGCTCGGCGGAGTGCACCTGGTCGGTGACGTCGGCGGCGAAGACCAGGACGCCGCGGCGCTCGGGGTCGGGGTCGCCCGCCCTGACGGGGGTGCAGGTGAAGGTGAAGTAGCCGGGTTTGGCGGGTGACCGGTCGTCGCCGCCGACCACCTTGCGGGCCTTGACGGTGCGCGGTTTGCCGCTGCGGTGGACCTGGTCCATGAGCGGGAGCAGGCCGAGCTCGTCGAGTTCGGGCAGCGCGTCGCGGGCCGGGGCGCCGGTGGTGCGGGCGCCGAAGACCTCCGTGTAGGCGTCGTTGACGAAGTCCACGCGGTGGGCGGGGCCGTGTGTGACGGCGATGAGGGCCGGAAGGCGGCTGAGGACGCCGGTGACTGACGGTTCGTCGGTGACGGCGCCGCCTGCGGTGGGCACGGGACCCGTGGCCTGGCCCGCCGGCGAGCCGGGGGCCTGGCGGGTGCCTTCGGGGTCGGCGTCCGGGGCGGTGCCACTGCCCGCGTCCTGCGGCGCCGTCGCGGGGTCGGCCGCGTCGGCGCGCGCGGGGTCGCCGACTTTGGCGCGCGCCGCGGGTACGGCACTGCGTCGCTGTGTTCCGGGGAGCCGGGCGCTCCAACGCGTAAGGTTCAAACGTCCGATTCCTCGTATTTGTCACTCTTTGCAGGTGCTGGCGCACGCGTGGTCACGCCACCAGTGTGGCCGACCGGCGACCCCGGGGGGAATCGCGCGGCGTCCGGGGCGGGTCAGGGGGCGTCGGGATCGCGGTGCGATCCGGCGGCCAGTTCGAATTCGGCGCGCGGGTGTTCCAGTGAGCCGAGCGAGACGATCTCGCGCTTGAAGAGCCCCGCGAGCAGCCATTCCGCCAGGACACGGGCCTTGCGGTTGAAGGTGGGGACGCGGCTGAGGTGGTAGGCGCGGTGCATGAACCAGGCCGGGTAACCCTTGAGTTTGCGCCCGTAGATGAAGGCGACACCCTCGTGCAGCCCGAGCGAGGCGACCGAGCCCGCGTACTTGTGGCGGTATTCGGTCAGCGGCCGGCCGCGCAGCGTGGCCAGGACGTTGTCGGCCAGGACGCGGGCCTGTCGCAGGGCGTGCTGGGCGTTGGGGGCGCAGTCGGTGCCGGGCTCCCGCGCCGTCAGATCGGGCACGGCCGCCGCGTCGCCCGCCGCCCACGCCGTTTCCGAACCGGCGATCCGCAAGGTGGCCTCGGCGCGCAGCCGTCCGCGGTCGGTGAGCGGCAGGTCCGTCGCGGCCAGCACCGGGTGCGGTTTGACGCCCGCCGTCCAGACCACCGTCCTGGTGGGCAGCCGTTCGCCGTCGGACAGTACGGCGATCCGGTTCTCGCACGACTCCAGCCGCGTCTCCAGCCGGATGTCGACGTTGCGCCCGCGCAGCTCGCGGATCGCGTACTTGCCCATCTCCTCGCCGACCTCGGGCAGGATGCGGCCGGATGCCTCGACCAGGACCCATCTCATGTCCTCGGGGCGGATGTTGTGGTAGTACCGCACGGCGTAACGCGCCATGTTCTCCAGCTCGCCGAGCGCTTCGACGCCCGCGTATCCGCCGCCGACGAAGACGAAGGTCAGCGCGGCCTCGCGGACGTCGACATCGCGGGTGGAGGAGGCGATGTCGAGCTGTTCCAGCACGTGGTTGCGCAGCCCGATCGCCTCCTCGACGGTCTTGAAACCGATGCCGTGCTCGGCGAGTCCGGGGATCGGGAGGGTGCGGGAGACCGAGCCCGGCGCGATCACGAGCTGGTCGTACGCGAGCTCCAGCAGGTCGCCGCCCTCCTCGTCGGTGACCGGGGTGGCGATGCTCGCCACGCGTTTGGCGTGATCGATGCCGCGCGCCTCGCCCACCACGATCCGGCACTTGCCGAGCACCCGCCGCAGCGGTACGACGACATGGCGGGGGGAGATGGATCCGGCGGCGGCCTCGGGCAGAAAGGGCTGGTACGTCATGTACGGCTGTGGTTCGACCACGACGACTTCGGCCTCGTCGCGCTTGAGCTTCCGCTGCAACCGCAGTGCGGTGTACATCCCGACATAGCCGCCGCCCACCACGAGAATGCGCGGGATGCCTGCTCTGTTCCTCGCTGCCGACTCCGTCATTGCTCCATGACGCAATGGACCATAGCCGTTTGTCCACAGCGCGGACGTGATGATTCCCCGGTTTCTTCGACGGGTTCGGCGACGCAGCAGGTCAGCGGCGCACGCATCACCGGGCAAAGGCCGCACGGAAGTGCACGGCGCCCGTTGCTCCGATCGGGGGCGCGCGCCGGTCGGATCACAACCCCCTTCTTTCTTGACGTGGGCTCAACTATGTTCGTATCTCGTAGTACTGCGGGGGACGCGTACTGATGATCGCCCATGAGCGGGGAGTCTCCGGGGGGAGACGCGAATTTTCCGGGGGATACGTATATGCACATTCAGGACTCTCAGTGGACGACGGCCGCGGCCGGTTCGGACGGCGGTGTCGGCGCCGTCGGCGGAAACCGTCCGGCACCGCTGCGCGTCGACGCGCAGCGCAATCTGGAACACGTACTGCGGGCCGCGCGTGAAGTCTTCGGCGAGTCGGGGTACGGGGCTCCGATGGAGGACGTCGCCCGCCGCGCGCGGGTCGGCGTGGGTACGGTCTACCGCCGTTTCCCGAGCAAGGACGTGCTGGTCAGGCGGATCGCCGAGGAGGAGACGGCGCGGCTGACCGAGCAGGCGCGTACGGCGCTCGGCCAGGAGAACGAGGCGTGGTCGGCGCTGGCCCGCTTCCTGCGCACCTCGGTCGCCTCGGGCGCCGGGCGGCTGCTGCCGCCGCAGGTGCTGCGGGTGCAGAGCCCGTCGACGGGCGCCGGTACGGAGCACGGCGGTACGTCGCCGCTGGGCGTCGAGCCGAACCGGGTGCCGCAGCAGCGCAATCCGTTCGCGACGGCGGCCGGGAGCGCTGCGGCACCGACGTCAGCGGGCACCGGCACAGGTCCGGTTACGGGAACGGTCACGGGACCGGCCGGTGAGGTCGCGGACCACGCGGGCCGTGACGACATCGGCGGCGGAAGCGACGGCGGCGCCGACCGGAGCAGCGACCAGGACGGCATTCGGGCACTGCTCGACGTCGTCGGACGGCTCGTGGACCGGGCGCGCGAGGCGGGCGAGTTGCGCCTCGACGTGTCGGTGGCCGACGTCCTGCTGGTCATCGCCACCTCGGCGCCTTCGCTGCCCGACCCCGAGCAGCAGGCGGCGGCCTCGGCCCGGCTGTTGGACATCCTGCTGGACGGGCTGCGCTCGCGGCCCGGCGAGCGGGCGGCCGACACCCCGTCAGGGGGCGCGGCGGCACGGGGCGAGGCCGTGACGGACGGTCAGGAGCCGGCGTAACGCGGCTCGGCCCGACGACAGGGCCGGGCCCGACAACGCGGCCCGGCTTAAGGACACGGCTCGATGTAAACGGCTCGGCACAGGGCGCTCGGAGTCACGCGGCTGGACGTCGCGCGACCCGGCGTCGCTCGGGTCGGCATCACGCGCTCCACCGATCGGGTGAACGTAGAGGAATCGTGAACGATCTCTCCACGGATGAGTGGTTCCCCGGTATCCCGTGACTCCGGCCCGCCCTCCTGTGCCACGCTTGCCCCGTGGAAGAGGCAAACGGCGAGTCCGGCGCTCCCGCCGCGGGCCCGGAGACCGGCGACGGGCTGCCCTCGCGCAGGGTGCCGGGACAGCGCGAAGTGCCGGGGCAGCGCGACCCGGCCGCACGCGACGACGTCCGCGGGGAAGCCCGCGAGGAATCCGGCGACGGCGCGCGTGAGACCGACTGGGGCACGGGCCGCGAGCCGGGCCGTACCGCTGCCCCGGAATCCGGCCGCGTGCCCGCACCCGCCGCGCCGCCGTCCGCCGGAACACCGGCCACCCAGGCACCGGCCACCCAGACACCGGCCACCGAGGCACCGGCCGACGACGACCTGCTCTCCGTGCAGGGCCATCCCGCGCACGCCACCTCCGCCGAGGCCGACGCCCTCGAATCCGCGCTGTCCGACGCCGAGTTGGTGGCGCGGGTGCGCGGCGGGCAGGACAGCGCGTACGAGGAGCTGTACCGGCGGCATGCCGAATCGGTTCGCCGCTACGCACGCACCTGCTGCCGGGACGCGCACACCGCGGAGGATCTGACCGGCGAGGTCTTCGCCCGTACGCTCCAGGCGATCCGCGGCGGCAGCGGCCCCGAGTCGGCGGTCCGCGCGTATCTGCTCACCACGGTGCGCCGGGTCGCCGCGTCCTGGGGCAGCACCGCCAAGCGCGAGCACCTGGTCGAGGACTTCGCCGTCTTCGCCGTCTCCGCGGCGGGCTCGACGGCCACCGAGGACACCAACGAACTCGGCGCGGACGTACGGGCCATGCAGGAGGCCGAGCAGACGCTGGCCGTCCAGGCGTTCCGTACGCTCCCCGAACGCTGGCAGACCGTGCTGTGGCACACCGCCGTCGAGGACGAGTCGCCGTCCGCCATCGCGCCGCTGCTCGGACTCACGCCCAATGCCACGGCCGTCCTGGCCCACCGGGCCCGCGAGGGCCTGCGCCAGGCGTATCTCCAGGCGCACGTCAGCTCCACGCTGACCGCCGAGGGCGAGTGCGCGCGGTACGCCGACCGGCTCGGCGCGCACGCGCGCGGGGGCCTGCGGATGCGCGCGGACCGGGAGTTGAGCAGGCACCTGAAGGAGTGCGAGCGGTGCACGGCCGCCTCGCTGGAGCTGGCCGACCTCAACTCGGCGCTCAAGGGACTGCTGCCGGTCGCGTACATCGGCTGGTTCGCCGCCGTCTACGCCGCCAAGGCCGCCGGGATCGTCGCCGTCGGCGGAGCGGTCGGCGCGGCGGGGGCCGCGGGAGGTGTGGCCGCCGCCGCTGCCGGGTCGGGTACGACGTCGAGCGCGGGCGGCGCAGCCGCGGGAGGCGCCGCGTCCGAAGGGCTCGGCGCGCCCGCCAAGGTCGGTATCGCGGCGGCCGTGGTGGTCGCGGCGGCTGCGGCGGCGTTCGCGCTGGCCCTCACCGGGGGCCACGAGAAGGCGCCGCCGAAGGCCCAGCCCAAACCGCCGCCGGTCGCGGTGGTGACCACTCCCCCGCCGCCCGCGCCGAAGCCCGCGCCGAAGCCGAAACCGGTCGTACCGCCGCCGCCCGTACAGCCGGTCGAGAAGACGACTCCGCCGCCGAAGCCGACCCCGACCCCGACTCCGGCGAAGCCGAGTCCCAAGCCCGCGCCGAAGCCGAAGCCGGTCGTACCGCCGCCGCCGAAGCCGACCCCGACGACTCCAGCGCCGACTCCGACACCGACCCCTCCGCCGCCCGCGCCGACCGCGTACAAGGTCAATTCCCTGGGCATCAGCGGGCTCGGCGACACCTCGGGGCCGACGATCCGGCCGTCGGTCACGAGCTGGTGGTGGGACCGCTGGGGTCTGACGATCGGCGGTACGCGGTACGAGCACGGCATCAGCGTCCACGCGCCGTCGTCACTGACCATCGACCTCAACCAGGCATGCGTCACGTATGACGCGCGCGCCGGGATCGACAGCCTGACCGGGCGCTTCGGCGCGGCCCGCTTCTCGGTGTACGGCGACGACACCCGGCTGTGGCAGTCGGGTGTCGTACGCGGCGGCGACGCGGCCGTGCCCGTGCACGTCGGGATCAGCGGGTACAGGACGATCCGGCTCGTGGTCGATCCCGAGGGGCGGCACGGCGGCGGGCTCGGCCTCGGGCTGGCGAATCTGGCCGACTGGGCGGATTCGGTGATCAGCTGCTCGTAGGTCAGCTGTTCGCGGCCGGTGCGTCCGTGGCGGTGGCCGGCGGGACCGCGCACACGCCGTCGGCGCAGGCGGCGTCCGCAGCCGCGTCTCCCGTACCGGCGGCGTCTCCCGTACCGGCGGCGGCCGAGTCCTCGGCGTCCTTGGCGAGCTGTTCGTCCTGTTCGTCCTTGGCGACCTGTTCGAGCGCCTGGAGGAAGACGGACGTCTCCTGGCCGCCCTGCACCGCCCACTTGCCCTCGAAGACGAAGGTCGGCACCGCCGTGATGCCGATCTGCCGGGCCTGGTCGATCTCCGCCACGACCTCGTCGCGCAGGTCGTCACCGGCGAGGAAGGCGGTGACCGCGTCCCGGTCGAGGCCGGCCGCGACGGCCGCGTCCGTCAGGGCCGTACGGTCGCCGATGTCCAGGCCCTCGCCGAAGTGCCCGGTCATCAGGCGGCCCTTGAGCCGGTTCTGCGTCTCGGGGCCGTACGTGTCCAGGGCGAAGCGCAGCAGGCGGTGGGCGAGCAGCGAGTTGTTCTCCACGACCGTGTCGAAGTCGAAGGTCAGCCCTTCGGCGGCGCCCATCGCGGCGAGCCGGTCGTCCATGGCCACGGCCTGCGGCCCGAATTTCTTCGCCAGCACCTCGCGGTGCGGCTGCGGGCTCTCGGGCGCGGACGGGTCGAGCTGGAAAGGCCGGTAGACCACCTCGACCGAATCTCCCTGCGGGAAAGCGGCGAGGGCGCGCTCGAAGCGGGATTTTCCGAGGTAGCACCAGGGGCAGGCGATATCGGAGTAGATCTCAACTTTCAAGGCTTTTCACTTCCGGGCGTAGGCGGGCACTGACTATTCCTTGAATGCTCAATCAAGGTTTCCCAGGTCAACGAGGACGCGCACGGGACCTATTCCCGTACGTCCGTACGTCCACCCAGGCCGCACCCGGGCCGCACCCGGGCCGCACCCGGTCAGCCTGCGCTACGACCCCGCCGCCATCGCGTGCGCCGCCTCCAGCAGCGCCGCCACCGCCTCCGATGCGTCCAGCACCGCGCCCTCCGCGCAGGCCGCCGCCCATTCACCGTCGCCGAGGCCCGCCCTGGCCCGCTCCTCCACGGCGCTGGCCGCGACCAGCTCGGGCACGGTACGCGGCAGCGGCCCGCGTACGGCCGAGGACGCCGCCGACATCCGGGCCGCCGACCGCAGATCGCCCAGCTCGACCAGCACCTCGGCCGCCGAGTCGAGCTGCGCGCCCACCACCGGCTCCGTGCAGCCCTCCGCCAGCGCCAGGCTCGCCGACTCGGCGAGACCCAGCAGCGCCGCCACCGGGTCGCCCTCGGCCGCCGTGATCCGCGCGCCCAGGCTCGCGAGCAGCACCTTGAACGTCGGCGGCGGCGTACCGTCCGCCATGTGCCCGACCGCCATCTCGCACAGCTCCCTGGCCTGCCGCAGCTCGCCACGGCGCAGGAGCAGCAGCGCCTTGAGGTAGCGGATGTACGTGCGGGCGTCCCACACGCTGTACAGCTCCGCTTCCTCCCCGGCCTGTTCGACCAGCTTGCGCGCCTCCTCGTCGTCCCCGCGGCGGTGCGCCAACTCACCCATCCGGGCCAGCAGGAAGGCCCCTTCGCCGTACGCGCCCAGCTCCCGGCCGAGCCGGTGCGCGGCGGCGAAGTCGGCGTGCGCCGCCGCGTACTGCCCGCGGACGACCTCGATCTCGGCGCTCGCGCCGTGCACTTGGGCGCGGATCCAGCGGTCGCCGAGCCGTTCCCTGCGCTCCTGGAGCTCCGCCCAGTCGGCGTCGATCCGCGCGAGCCCGCCCGGCGTGTCCACGGCGATGTGCGTGCGGAGCATCAGCGCCACCGCGATCTCCCACTCGCCGCCGTGCTCACGGCAGTTGGCGACGACGGTGTCGGCGTGCCGGCCTATCTCCTCGTCCCTGCCGAGCAGATACGTGGTGAACGGCCACAGCATGCCTGGGAAGCGCGCCGCGGGCGGGCCGCCCTGGCTGTACGCCGCCGCGAGCAGCGCGGCCATCGCCCGTGAGTCGGCCGACGACCACTGCGCCTCCGAGGCGTGGTCGCTCTTCACGAAGAAGTGCAGCATCCGCAGGTCCAGGCGCGGCCAGAACATCCGGTCCGCCGGGTCGGGCGGGGGTTCGCCGCCCAGCTCCGTCACCCTTTCCAGCCAGGCGTCCGCTTCGTCGCGGTAATTGCGCAGCCACCAGAACCAGCCCATGGACAGCGCGATCGTGATCGCGTCCAGCTCCGCGTCCTGGCTCGCGGTGACGCCGTCGTCGGCTTCTTGGCCTTCGTCAGCTTCTTGGCCTTCTTCGGCGGAGGGCGGCTCGACCAGCCGGTTCAGCGTGGCGCGGACGTTGTCCAGCTCCGTCTCCAGCACTTCCAGCCAGTGGAGTTGGTCGGCGCCGCGCAGCTCGGAGTCGGCCGTGCGGGCCAGTTCGCGGAAGTACGCGGTGTGCCGTCGCTCGGCCGCCGCCAGTTCATCGGGTCGCTCGGCGGCGCGCTCTCCGGCGTACTCGTGGATCGTCTCCAGCAGGCGGTAGCGGACGTCCTGGCCGGGGGTGGGCGCGTGGACGGCCACCACCAGGGATTTGTCCACCAGTTGGGCCACCGTCTCCAGGGCGTCGGGACCGCACACCGCCTCGGCGGCCGACAGCGTGCAGCCGCCGGAGAAGACGCTCAGCCCGCGCAGCGTCGTACGCTCCCGCTCGGTCAGCAGCTCCCAGCTCCAGTCGACCACCGCCCGCAGCGTCTGCTGGCGCGGCAGCACCGTACGGCTGCCGCTGGTCAGCAGCCGGAACCTGTCGTCGAGCCGGTCCGCGATCTGCTGCGGCGACAGGGCCCGCAGCCGGGCCGCGGCCAGCTCGATGGCCAGCGGCAGGCCGTCGAGACGGCGGCAGATCTCGCGGACGGCAGCGTCGTTCTCGGCCGTGGTGAGGCGGGCGTCCGCGCGTACGGTCGCCGCGCGGTCGGCGAACAGCCGGTACGCGATCGCGGGCGGCAGCGGCTCCACCGGGCGTACGACCTCGCCCGGTACACCCAACGGCTCGCGGCTGGTGGCCAGTACGGCCACGCCGGGGCAGGCCGCAAGCAGCTCGGCGGCGAGGGAGGCTGCGGCGCCGATCAGGTGCTCGCAGTTGTCGAGCACCAGCAACAGGCGGCGCTGCGCGCAGTGTTCGAGCAGCCGGGCCAGCGGGTCCTCGCCGTGCGACGCCTCGGACAGGAACTGGTCGCGGCCCGCCCCGCCGAGCAGCAGCGTGTCGCGGCGCCCGAGGGCGCTCAGCACGGCGTGCGGGACCGCCGAGGGGTCGTCCAGCGGGGCGAGTTCGACCAGCCACACGCCGTCCGGGTGACGGCGTGCCGCCGCGTCGCCCGCCTCCTGCGCCAGGCGCGTCTTGCCGGAGCCGCCGGGGCCGGTCAGCGTCACGAGCCGGGCCGCGGCCAAGTCGCTTCTGATGTCGTCGAGTTCGCTCTCGCGGCCGACGAAGCTGGTGAGGCGGGCGCGGATGTTGCCCTGCGCGGGGGGCGGCGGCCTTCGCCGCAGCAACTCTCCTTGCAGCGACCGCAGTTCCGGGCCCGGGTCGGCGCCGAGCGTTTCCGCGAGTACGGTCCTGGTCTCGTCGTACGCCGCCAGGGCGTCGGCCGTCCTGCCCTCGGCGTGCAACGCCCGCATCAGCTGGGCCCTGAACGACTCGTCCAACGGGTGCTCTGCCACTGCCGCGCGCAGGCTGGGGAGGGTGTCCGCCGCCTTGCCGAGGCGGAGGTCGGCTTCCACCCTGTTCCGCAGGGCGGCCAGCTTCAGGGCTTCCGGGCGGGCCGCGGCGGACGTACGGTCCGGGAGGTCGGCCAGGGCCGGGCCGCGCCACAGGGTGAGGGCGCGGGTCAGGATGTCGGCCGCCGTGGCGGCGTCTCCCTCCGCCAGGGCCGTATCGCCCTCGCGGGCGAGGCGTTCGAACTCGTACAGGTCCACCGAGTCGCGGGGCGTGGCAAGGCGGTAGCCGCCGGGTTCCGAGACGACGGCGTCTCGTCCCAGGGCTCGTCGCAGCCGCGACATCAGGGCTTGCAGGGCGCCGGCCGCGTCGGCCGGGGGGTCGGCCGCCCAGACCTGTTCGATGAGGGCTTCAGGGGGTACGGGGCGGCCCACGTTGAGGGCAAGCACCGCGAGGACGGCTCGCAGGCGGCCGCCGCCCAGGCCGATTTCGGGCCCGTCGTCGGAGGCGCGGGCCTCCGTGACCCCAAGAATCCGATACCGCACGGGGACATCTTCGCGGACGGCCCCCCAAAAGAGCGAACCTTCGCCCTTCGGTGGGGGGGTGGGCTTTCTTCTTTCCTTCCCACCCGCCCACCCGTGCGGGTGCTTTTTCCGTCTGCGGGTGCCGCTTGTGCCTGGTCGGTCCCGGCCCGGGGTACCTCCTCGAAATCCGTAACACCTGGCCCCTCGTATCCGGTGCCGTTCCTGTCAACGTATTTCTGCGGGGGCACCCCGGCCCGTCCCCTCCGGTACATCGGCGTCCGACGGTCCGGTGGGGGTTGCCGGGGAGGGGGTGGGCGGGGGCGAGCACGTCGGCCGTCGCCCGCCGGTGGGGGCGGAGGGAGGGGTGGGTGGGCTCGGGTACGGCGGCGTCCGACGGTCCGCTGTGGCTGAGGGGTGGGTGGGTTCGGGTACGGCGGCGGGTGCCTGTTCATGTGGGTGGCGGAGGGGGGTGGGGGCTGGGCCGCTGCGCCACCTGGCCGTCCAGCCGGGGTGGGCGAAAGGGGGGGTGGGGGAGGTGCGGGTCCCGCGCGGCCGACGTTCGGCGAGGTGGCGCAGGGGGGTGGGTGGGGTCCGGGTCTTGGGCGGCCGACGGGGCGCCTTCGGGCGGGGGGGTGGGCGGGTTTAGGCACATCGGCATCCGACAGTCCGGTGGGGGGCGGCGGGAGGGGGTGGGAGGGAGGCCGAGCCCCGGCGCCGCCCGATCGTCCAGCTGGGGCGGGCGAAAACGGGTGCCAGGTACCGGGACCTGCGCCGCCCGACGTCCGGCCGGGGTGGGCGAAAGGGAGTGGGTGAGGGCCGAGAGGACCTGCGCGGGCTAGCAGTCTGGCGGGGGGCTTCGTGAGGCGCTTGGGGAAGGGCCCGAGGTCTTCGCCCCACACCGGGAGGGGGCACCGGCGCAGGGCGGTTCGCCGGAAGGAACCCCCTACCTCCTCAGCCACCACCGGACAGGCGGACGCCGACGGACCCGGAGGGGACGGGCCGGGGTGCCCCCGCAGAAATACGTTGACAGGAACGGCACCGAATACCCGAGACCAGGTGTTACGGATTTCGAGGAGGTACCCCGGCCCGGCACCGACCAGGCACAAGCGGCACCCGCAGACGAACGACACACCCGCACGGGTGGGCGGGCGGGAAAAAAGGGGATCAAGAACGCCCCGGCGGACGGTGGTCGTCGTCGTGGGGGCCGAGGAGTTCGTCGGCGAGAGTGGGGAGGTCGTCGAGCGGAGTTTCCTCGGCCCAGTTGGAGCGGGGGCGGCGCGGAGTGGCCGAAGGGGTCTCGGCGGTGGGGAATTCGCGGGTGCGCTCGTTGCCCTGCTGGTCCTCGGGGCGGAAGAGCCACGGGGGGACGCGGTCGGTCGGGTCGTCCGAGGCCGGGGAGCCGACCGGGGGTACGACCGGCGGGAGCACCGTCGTGGTCTCGGAACTGTCCTCGCGAGGGCTGTCTTCGCGAGAGCCCTCCTCGTCCGAAGCGGACTCGTCGGAGGTGGTGGCGTCAGCCGACGACGTGTCCTCGCCTGGAGCGTCCTCCGGTTCGTCCGCAACGGCCGGAACGGCCGGAAGGACAGCCGTCTCGTCGGCAGGCTCAGGCTCGGCGGGCGCGGCCGGCTCGGCCGCAACGGCCGGAACAGCCGGAAGAAGGGTCGTCTCGTCCTCGGCGGGAGCCGAAGAAGGCGGAGGCACGACGTTGATCGTGGCCGTCTCGGCCGAGTCCGAGGTCTGCGGCAGCTCGGTGGTCTCCTCGGCGTCAGAGGAGCCGGAGGAGCCAGAGGAGCCAGAGGAGCCGGAGGAGCCAGAGGAGCCGGAGGAGCCAGAGGAGCCGGCCGAACCGGAGGAACCGGCACTCGCGGCGGCGGCAGCCGCAGCCGCAGCCGTGCGGGCCTCCTCGGCGCGGAGAAGGGCCTCCTCCGCCTTGCGCTGCTTTTCGAGGCGGCGCGCATCGGCCTCGGAGCGCAGGCGTGCCTGCTCCTCGGCAAGGCGGCGGAGCCGTTCCTGCTCGGCCGCGCGGGCGGCCTCCTCGGCCTCGCGGCGGGCCGTCTCCTCGGCGGCGATGCGCGCGGCCTCCTCGGAGCGGACGCGTTCGGCCTCGGCTTCGCGGGCGGCGGCGCGTTCGGCGATCTCGCGGCGGGTGGCCTCCTCGGCGGCGAGGCGGCGCTCCTCTTCCTCGCGGCGGAGCCGTTCGAGCTGGGCCTGGCGCTCGCGCTCCTGGCGCTCTTCCTCGGCCTTGCGGGCGGCCTCTTCGGCGGCGAGGCGGGCGGCTTCGGCGGCGGCTTGGCGCTCGGCCTCGGCGCGGGCCTCGATCTCCTGGGCGGAGAGCGGAAGGAGCTGGTCGAGGCGGTGCCGTACGACGGTGGTGACGGCGGCGGGTTCCTGGGCGCCGTCGACCACGAGATAGCGGCCGGGGTCGGCGGCGGCGAGGGTGAGGAAGCCCGCGCGGACGCGCTGGTGGAAGGCGGCGGGTTCGGATTCGAGGCGGTCGGGGGCTTCGGTGAAGCGTTCGCGGGCGGCGTCGGGGCTGACGTCGAGGAGCACGGTGAGGTGCGGGACGAGTCCGTCGGTGGCCCAGCGGGAGATGCGGGCGATCTCGGTGGGGGCTAGGTCGCGCCCGGCGCCCTGGTAGGCGACGGAGGAGTCGATGTAGCGGTCGGAGATGACGACGGCGCCGCGTTCGAGGGCGGGGCGGACGACGGAGTCGATGTGCTCGGCGCGGTCGGCGGCGTAGAGCAGCGCCTCGGCGCGGTGCGAGATGCCGCCGGAGGAGACGTCGAGGAGGATGGAGCGCAGGCGCTTGCCGATGGCCGTGGCGCCGGGCTCGCGGGTGACGACGACCTCGTGGCCCTTGGCGCGGATCCATTCGGCGAGCGCTTCGACCTGGGTGGACTTGCCCGCGCCGTCGCCGCCCTCCATAGCGATGAAGAATCCGGTGGCGGCGGGGGCGACGGCCGGTTCCGCGCCGGTCAGGGCCTCGCGCAGGTCGCGCCGGAGCGGTACGCCGCTGCGGTCGTCGGTCTTGCCGAGGACGAGCGCGGCGACCGGCAGCAGCAGGGCGCCGATCAGCATCAGCGTGTACGCGGCGCCGCCGTGGTCGAAGGTGAAGTGGCCCTTCTGGATGCGGTGCGGGCCGATCGCGGCGGCGACCAGCGGCGCGACGATCACGGCGAGGGCGAGGACGGCGCGCGAGACCGCGTGCAGGTGCTCGGTGGTACGGCCGCGCCGTCCCGCCTCGGCTTCCTGCTCGATCAGGATGTGCCCGGTGTTGGCGGTGACGCCCGCCGCGGCGCCGGCCAGCAGCGCGAGCAGCAGGACGGTGGTCTGGTCGGCGACGATGCCGGTGAGGAGCAGGCCGAGCCCGGTGACGCCGATGGACAGCGCGAGCAGGCGGCGCCTGGAGAGCGCCGGGAGCGTACGGGGGGCGAGTCGGATGCCGACGACCGTACCGGCGGTGAGGGCCAGGACGAGCAGGCCGAAACCGGTCGGGCCGAAGCCGAGGGCGAGCGCGTGCAGGACGGCCACGCCCACGGCCGCGCCGATCGCGCCGACGACCGCGGCGGTCGCCAGCACCAGCAGCGGCAGTACGCCGGTCCTGCCGCGTTCGGCGCCAGCGGGGCCCTTGGGCAGTCGGAGACCTTCGAGCGGGGAGCGCGGGCGCGCCACGGTGCCCGAGGGCAGTTCGAGGAGGTAGAGCACCGACATGGAGGACGAGAAGAGCCCGGCCGCCACGTACGAGGCGAGCGCCACCTGGTGCTGGTCGAACCAGGTGACGCCGACCGCGATCAGTGTGTTCACCAGCGTGACGACGACGAGACCGGCCGCTGCCAGGGGCAGTGCGACGAAGCTGGTCCGCAGGTCCAGCCGGTGCAGCGTCGCCAGGTGGTCGGGCGCGGGCCGCACGGAGGTGTCGCCGGGCGGCGGCAGGAGCAGCGGGGCGGCGCCGTCCTTGGCGACGGCCCACAGCCGCTCGGCCACTCCGGTGACGAAGGCGGTCACCAGCAGCCAGGTCAGCGCGGTGTGCTGCGACCAGGTGATCCACAGCGGCGCGACGATGAACAGCCCGAGTCGTACGGCGTCCGCGCCGATCATCGTCCACCGGCGGTCCAGACGGCCGCTCTCGGACGTCAGCGCCGACAGCGGGCCGAGCAGAACGGCGCCGAACAGCAGCGTCGAGACCAGGCGCGCCCCGAAGACGGCCGCGGTGGCGAAGGCCACACCCCGGTAACCGCCGCCGTATGCGTGGTCGGCCACCGCCGCCTGCACGGCGAGCCACAGCAGCACCAGCAGACCCAGCCGGTCCGCCACCGCCCCGGTGAGCTGCGCGCTCCACAATTTGCGCAGCGCCGGGATTTTCAGCAGCGCACCGACCGCTCGCTCACGGCTGTCAGCGGCGAGGTCGGTGGCGAACGCGTCGGTCACGTCCCCCTCGACGTCCTCGGCCCTGACATCTGCGGCCGTGACGTCCGCGGCGGGCGGCTTGGGCTGCTCGGATGGCGTCATCCCAACAGCCTATCCGCCTTACGACGCCCTACACGGAGCCCGGTCCCCCTCCCGGGGTGACCTCCCCTCCAGGAGGGCGGGGAACCGCGCGACCAGCCCATGGCCGGCGCGCGGTTCACCACCGGCCCGGTGGGCAGACGCTGTTGTCGCCTGGCCACCGGCCCGGTGGGCGGACTAATCGGCTGAGGCCGTCGACTTCTTCGCCGCCGCGGAGGCAGCCGCCTTCTTGGCAGGCGCCTTCTTGGCGGCAGCCTTCTTCGCGGTACCGGAAGCCGCCGTCTTCTTGGCGGGCGCCTTCTTGGCCGGTGTCTTCTTGGCGGCGGCCTTCTTCTTCACGGGCCCCTTCGCCCGCTTCTCCGCGAGGAGTTCGTATCCGCGCTCGGGCGTGATCGACTCCACCTCGTCGTCGCGGCGCAGCGTCGCGTTGGTCTCGCCGTCGGTGACGTAGGGACCGAAGCGGCCGTCCTTGACGACGACGGGACGCTCGCTGACCGGGTCGGTGCCCAGTTCCTTGAGCGGCGGCTTGGCGGCGGCGCGACCGCGCTGCTTGGGCTGCGCGTAGATGGCGAGCGATTCGTCGAGGGTGATCGAGAAGAGCTGGTCCTCGGTCTCCAGCGAGCGCGAGTCGGTGCCCTTCTTCAGGTAGGGCCCGTAGCGCCCGTTCTGCGCGGTGATCTCGACGCCTTCGGCGTCCTTGCCGACGACGCGCGGCAGGGACATCAGCTTGAGGGCGTCCTCAAGGGTGACGGTGTCGATGGACATCGACTTGAAGAGCGAGGCGGTACGCGGCTTGACCGCGTTCTTGCCGGTCTTCGGGGTGTCCTCGGGCAGGACTTCGGTGACGTAGGGACCGTAGCGCCCGTCCCTGGCGATGATCGGGCGGCCGGTCGCCGGGTCGTCGCCGAGCGCGAAGTCGCCGCTGGGCTTGGCGAACAGCTCCTCGGCGTACTCGACGGACAGCTCGTCCGGCGGCAGGTCCTCGGGTACGTCGGCGCGCCGGTGGTCGTCCTCGCCGCGCTCGCCCTTCTCGATGTAGGGGCCGTAGCGGCCGACGCGCAGCATGATGCCGTCGCCGACCGGGAAGGAGGAGATCTCCCGGGCGTCGATCGCGCCCAGGTCCTCGACGAGTTCCTTGAGGCCGCCGAGGTGGTCGCCGTCCCCGTTGCCCGCGTCGGCGGCGGAGGCCGTACCGATGCCGGAGTCGCCGCCGCCGTCGTCGGAGCCGAAGTAGAAGCGGCGCAGCCACGGCACGGCCTGGGCCTCGCCGCGGGCGATGCGGTCGAGGTCGTCCTCCATGGAGGCGGTGAAGTCGTAGTCGACCAGGCGGCCGAAGTGCTTCTCCAGCAGGTTGACGACGGCGAAGGAGAGGAAGGTCGGGACGAGCGCGGTGCCCTTCTTGAAGACGTAGCCGCGGTCGAGGATCGTGCCCAGGATCGTGGCGTACGTCGACGGGCGGCCGATCTCCCGCTCCTCCAGCTCCTTGACCAGCGACGCCTCGGTGTAGCGGGCGGGCGGCTTGGTCGAGTGGCCGTCGGCGGTGATCTCCTCGGCGCTCAGCGCGTCGCCCTCGGAGACCTGCGGCAGCCTGCGCTCGCGGTCGTCCAGCTCGGCGTTGGGGTCGTCGGCGCCTTCGACGTACGCCTTCAGGAAGCCGTGGAAGGTGATGATCTTGCCGGACGCGCTGAATTCGGCGTCCCTGCCGTCCGCGGAGGCGCCGCCGACCTTGACGGTGACGGACTGGCCGACCGCGTCCTTCATCTGGGACGCGACCGTACGCATCCAGATCAGCTCGTAGAGCCGGAACTGGTCGCCGGTCAGGCGGGTCTCGGCGGGGGTGCGGAAGCGGTCGCCTGAGGGGCGGATCGCCTCGTGCGCCTCCTGCGCGTTCTTGACCTTGCCCGTGTAGACGCGCGGCTTGTCCGGCAGGTAGTCCGCCCCGTAGAGCTGCGTGACCTGGGCGCGGGCGGCGCGGACGGCGGTCTCCGAGAGCGTGGTGGAGTCCGTACGCATGTACGTGATGAAGCCGTTCTCGTACAGCTTCTGCGCGACCTGCATGGTGGCCTTCGCGCCGAAGCCCAGCTTGCGCGACGCCTCCTGCTGGAGGGTGGTGGTGCGGAAGGGGGCGTACGGCGAGCGGCGGTACGGCTTGGACTCGACGCCGCGTACGGCGAACTGGGTGTCGGCGAGGGCCGCGGCCAGGGCGCGGGCGGCGCTCTCGTCGAGCTGGAGCACCTGCGAGCCGGACTTGAGCAGGCCGGTGGCCGCGTCGAAGTCCCGGCCCTGCGCGACCCGGCGGCCGTCGACGGTGGTGAGCCGGGCGACGAGCGTGGAGGGGTCGGAGGGGTCACCGGTGCGGCCGGTGGCGAAGGTGCCGGTCAGGTCCCAGTAGTCCGCGGTGTGGAAGGCCATCCGCTCGCGTTCGCGCTGGACGACCAGCCGGGTGGCGACGGACTGCACGCGGCCCGCCGACAGTCGCGGCATGACCTTCTTCCACAGCACCGGTGAGACCTCGTAGCCGTACAGCCGGTCGAGGATGCGGCGGGTCTCCTGGGCGTCGACCAGGGGCTGGTTCAGCTCGCGCGGATTGCGGACGGCCTCCTGGATGGCGTCCTTGGTGATCTCGTGGAACACCATCCGGTGAACGGGCACCTTGGGCTTGAGGATTTCCTGCAAATGCCAGGCGATGGCCTCGCCCTCGCGGTCCTCATCGGTGGCGAGGAAGAGTTCAGTGGACTCCTTGAGGAGGTCCTTGAGCTTCTTGACCTGTGCCTTTTTATCGGCATTGACCACATAGATGGGTTGGAAATCACTGTCCACATTGACGCCGAGCCGCGCCCAGGGCTGGCCCTTGAACTCCGCCGGCACTTCGGCGGCCCCGTTGGGGAGGTCGCGGATGTGCCCGACGCTGGCCTCGACGACGTATCCAGGGCCCAGATATCCCTTGATCGTTTTCGCCTTGGCAGGCGACTCGACAATGACGAGTCGCTGGCCGCTGTGTGCGGTCTCGCGGGTCGGGGACAACGTCGCTCTTCTCTCCCGGTCGAAGGTGTGTCGCTGCGGAGTGTGACCGTACCTCCCTGTCCCGTGTCAAACGGGAAAAGTCCACAACGCCACTGGAACGGTAACCCGACAACCGGTCTGTCTGCCGCATGGACGGCCGCTCCGGTCGGTTTCCGGGAGGGGCGCGGGGGCGCGTTCCCGGGGGCGCGTGCGTGATTTCACGCACGTCAGGAGGGCCGGGGAAGGGCGGTGGCGGTCAGACCTGTGTGAGACACCAGACGCCGGTGAGGAGCGCGGCAGCACCGAAGGAAATGGACATGACAGTTGCGGCGGTGGATCCCGCGTCCGTCACGGGCCGCCGGGCGCGCAGCCGGGCGGCCGTCCAGCACAGGAGTGCGGCCCCGAAGACGGCGAAGACCGTTCCGGCGAAGAGTGCGGGCACCCGCTCCATGCGTCCCTCGTCCCGTCTCGTCCTGTCTCGCCCTGTCCAGGTGTGTGGTCCCGGACGCTGCCACGCCAGGGCGTCCGGCACGCGAACCACGGGTGAACACGGGTCTCCGCCCCCAGGGGGTGGGACGCGGCGGGGGCCCTCCTGCAAAGATGTCCGGCAACGACCGGTACACAACAAGACGTTCAACGACGTTCAGCACAGGGGGACGGGGCATGTCCGACCAGAATCCGTACGGCCAGAATCCGTACGGTGACAAGCCGCAGGGCGACAATCCGTACGGGGAGCAGCAGCCCGGGGGCCAGCCCGGATACGGATACCCGCAGCAGCCCGGGGGCCAGGCTCCCGGTTACGGCTACCCGCCCCAGGGCGGCCAGGCACCCGGTTACGGCTACCCGCCGCAAGGCGGTGGCTACGCGCCGCCCGGTGCCGCGTACGCCGCCGACCCGTCCGCGCCGTACGGCTACGACCCCTACGGGCGGCCGTACTCGGACAAGTCCAAGGTGGTCGCGGGAGTGCTCCAGCTCTTCCTCGGCAGCTTCGGCGTGGGCCGTTTCTACACCGGTCACACCGGCATGGCGCTGGGTCAGCTCTTCACCTGCGGCGGCTGCGGCATCTGGGCGCTGATCGACGGCATCATGCTGCTGGCCGGGGACAACCCGACCGACGCGCAGGGCCGGGTGCTGCGTGGCTGACGGAGTCCGTCGGCCCCGGGTCGGCGCTCCCCCGGTCTCCCCGGGGGCGCGCCGCCCGTCGGCGGTTCTCGGCCACCCGGCCACCGCTCCCCTGGCGACGCTCGCCGCCGGGGTCGCGAGCGCCGTCTATCTCTACGGCACCGACCCGCACCAGCCGGGGCACTGGCTGCCGCGCTGCCCGTTCAACTGGGCGACCGGGCTGCTCTGCCCGGCCTGCGGCGGTACGCGCATGGTGTACGACCTGATGCACGGCGACGTGGGGCGCGCCTTCCACGACAACGCCGTCCTGCTGCTGGCCGCGCCCCTGGCGCTGTGGCTGTGCGGGCGCTGGATGGCCGAGGGGCTGCGCGGCCGTCGCCGGCGGCTGGTGGTGAGCCCGCGCGTGTCACTGGCCGTGCTGTGCGTGGCCGTGACGTGGACGGTTGTCCGCAACGTGTTCTGAGGCGCCGTCCGCCGGGCCACTTCGCCGAGGCGCCCCGCCAGGCCCCAGGGTCACCGCCCGCGTCACTCCACCGGGTCGAGGAAGCCCTGTTCCACCAGCAGCCGGATCGACTCCGGCGTGCGGTCGCGCAGCACCACCGGGTCCTCGCCGAGCAACTGCGCGATGGCGTCCACGATCCGCCCCGCGGTCAGCGTCCCGTCGCAGACGCCCGCGAAGCCCGCGCCCACCGTGTCGACCTTCGTGGCGCGCCGCATGCCGCGGGCCGCGCGCAGCACCACGTGCTCCGGGTCCTCGGCGCCCGGCAGCCCCACCTGCTCCTGCACCACCCCGTCACCGAGCGCGAAACGGGAGCTGAGCAGCGCCGCGTCGTCGTGGGTGCGCAGGAAGTCCTGGCGGTCGAACCACCCGGCGATGTGCGGGCCGAGCGGCTGCTCCACCGGGTGCGGCCACTCCTCCGCCGTGATCGCGGGCTGGTCCGCGCCCGACTTGCGCAGCGTGATCCAGCCGAAGCCGACGCCGTTCACCTTGCGCTGCTCGAACTCGTCGAGCCACGCGTCGTAGCGGGCGGCGTACGTGGCCGGATCCGTACGGTGGTCGCCGCCGTCGCGCAGCCACAGCTCGGCGTACTGCGTGACGTCCTGGACCTCGCGCTGCACGATCCAGGCGTCGCAGCCGCGCGGGATCCACGAGACCAGGCGCTCGCGCCAGTCCTGGCCCTCGGTGTGCTGCCAGTTGGCGAGGAGCTGGCAGTAGCCGCCGTCGTTGAGATGGTCTGCCGACTGCTGCACCAGGGTGCGGCACAGGTCGTCGCCCGCCATTCCGCCGTCCCGGTAGGTGAAGCGCCCGCCCGGGGAGATCACGAAGGGCGGGTTGGACACGATCAGGTCGAAGCGCTCGTCGCGGACCGGCTCGAAGAGGCTGCCCTCGCGCAGGTCGGGCTCGCGGGCGCCGGACAGCGCGAGGGTGAGCCGGGCGAAGTGCAGGGCGCGCGGGTTGACGTCGGTCGCCGTGACGCGGGTGGCGTGCCGGGAGGCGTGCAGCGCCTGGATGCCGGAGCCGGTGCCGAGGTCGAGGGCGCTGCCGACCGGTTCGCGCACGGTCAGCCCGGCCAGTGTCGTGGAGGCGCCGCCGACGCCGAGCACCAGGTCGGCCCGGTCGACACCGGGCGTTCCCCCGACTCCGAGCGTTCCCTCGGCACCGGTTTCTACGGTGCCCGCGCCGATGCCGCCCGCGCCGCCGACCGCGCAGCCGAGGTCGGAGACGATCCACCAGTCCGCGCCCTCCTCACCGGCGTACGGGCGTACGTCCACGGTGGCGCGTACGTCGTCGCCGTCGCGCGCCAGCCAGCCGCCGGTCACGTAGTCGCCGATCCGGGGCAGGGCGGCGCGGGCCCGCTCGTAGGGCACGGGGCGTTGCAGGAGGAAGAGCCTGACCAGGGTCTCCAGGGGGCTGCCGCCACGGGTGGCGCGCAGGGCGGGGACGGTCTCGGCCCGGGAGAGGGCCGCGTAGGCGGCGGCTCCGAGGAGGTCGAGACAGCCGTCCGCGGTGAAGGCTGCGGCGCGCAGGTCGTCGCGCAGGGACGGGGCGTTCCGGGCGGCGGGGAGGAGGGGCGTACTCACACCGGCCATTGTCGCGGAATCGCCGCGGCCCGGCGCCCCTTGTGCGGGGCGTCGGGCCGTGGCGTATCGGACAGCGGGGGTTCTACGGGGGCGCGGGGCCATCGCCGGTGCGGGCCTTCGCGGGCGCGGGCCTTCGTGGCCACGGACCGGGCGGCCGGGGGCTGAGGGGGCCGGGGGCTACGTCGCCGACGGTGAGGCCGAGGAGGAGCCGGATGCCTGCTTGCAGCCGGGCTGCTTGGCCATGGCCTTGCCGACATCGCCCTGGCGGAGCGAGTCGAGGGCCTGCTCGCCGTTCTGGCTCACCTTGCCCAGCGAGTTGGAGACGCCCTTGAGGCCGTCCGCGAACTTCGCCTGATCGCTGGTGTCGAGCCCGTCGACCTGCTTCTTGAGCGTCCCGTACTGGGTGGACAGGCCGTTGAGGTCGTTCACCGCGTCCTGCTGGATCTTCGCGCCGTCCTTGACCGGCGGGGCGCCGGCCTTGCTGACGATGTCGGCGAGCGACTTGTACGCCTCGGAGATCGACTGGAAGGCGGCGGAGTCGGCGGACTTGACGTCCTGGGGCTTGCCGTTGCTGTTGACCTGGGTGATCGCCGTGTTGGCGTCGTTGATCTTCTTGGTCTGGGCCGCGGCCTGGTCGCAGACGCCCTTCGCCCAGTTGTCCAGCTTCTTGTTGGAGTCGTCGCTGCACCCCGACAACGCGAGCAGCATGACCGCACCGGAGAGCGCGGCCAGGAGCTTCTTGTTCACCTTCACCGGATGGGTCCCTTCCGTGGCCTTACGGCCCCGGAACATACACGGCTGACGGGTGGTCACCGTGAATCCGTGAGGTGATTCGTCCGATATTCAAGCCATTCGCACTAAGGTGCGGTGGGCGACCGCACACGTACCGGATCACGTACGGATCACGTACCGGATCACGTGCGGTCGCCCACCGGGCCCTCGACGGACCGGAACCCTTGACGGGCCCGGCCCTTGACGGTGCGTCGGATCAGGCCACGGCGGCCGTGTCCGGGGTGCGGGTCCCGGTGTCCCCGCCGTCGCCGTCGTCGTCGCCCTCCATCGCGATGCCGCGCCGCTTGGAGATGTAGACCGCGACGACGATGACGGCGATCGAGACGACCGCGACGGTGACCCGTACGCCGAGATTCGCGTCCACGCCGTAGCTGAACTTGACGATCGCGGGGGCGATCAGCAGCGCCACCAGGTTCATCACCTTCAGCAGCGGGTTGATGGCCGGGCCCGCGGTGTCCTTGAACGGGTCGCCGACCGTGTCGCCGATGACGGTCGCGGCGTGGGCCTCGCTGCCCTTGCCGCCGTGGTGGCCGTCCTCGACGAGTTTCTTGGCGTTGTCCCAGGCGCCGCCGGAGTTGGCCAGGAACACCGCCATCAGCGTGCCCGCGCCGATCGCGCCCGCCAGGTACGAGGCGAGCGAGCCGACGCCGAAGGTGAAGCCGACCGCCACGGGCGCGAGGACGGCGAGCAGGCCGGGCGTGGCCAGTTCGCGCAGCGCGTCCTTGGTGCAGATGTCGACCACCCGTCCGTACTCGGGCAGTTCGGTGCCGTCCATGATCCCCGGGTGTTCGCGGAACTGCCTGCGCACCTCGTAGACCACCGAACCCGCGGACCGGGAGACGGCGTTGATGGCGAGGCCGGAGAAGAGGAAGACGACGGCCGCGCCGAGCAGCAGCCCGACCAGGTTGTTGGGCTGGGAGATGTCCAGGGACAGCCAGCGGGCGTCGGACGCGCTCGGATGGGCCTTGCCGACGGCGGTGTCGATGGCCTCCTTGAACGAGCCGAACAGGGCGGTGGCGGCCAGTACCGCGGTGGCGATGGCGATGCCCTTGGTGATGGCCTTGGTGGTGTTGCCGACGGCGTCGAGGTCGGTGAGCACCTGGGCGCCCTCGCCGTGCACGTCGCCGGACATCTCGGCGATGCCCTGCGCGTTGTCGGAGACGGGTCCGAAGGTGTCCATGGCGACGATGACGCCGACGGTGGTCAGCAGGCCGGTGCCCGCCAGCGCGACCGCGAACAGCGCGAGCCAGACGGAGGTGCCGCCGAGCAGGAAGGCGCCGTAGACGGACAGGCCGATCAGCACCGCCGAGTAGACCGCGGACTCCAGCCCGAGTGAGATCCCGGACAGGATGACGGTGGCCGGGCCGGTCAGCGAGGTCTTGCCGATGTCGCGGACCGGGCGCCTGGTGGTCTCGGTGAAGTAGCCGGTGAGCTGCTGGATCACCGCGGCCAGCACGATGCCGATGGCGACGGCGACCATCGCCAGGGTGCGTGGGTCGCCGGCGTGGCCGGAGATGTCGCTGTCGACGCCCTTGAGGTCGGCGTAGGAGGACGGCAGGTAGGTGTAGACGGCGATGGCGACGCCCACCAGGGAGATGACCGCCGAGATGAAGAAGCCGCGGTTGATGGCCGTCATGCCGCTGCGGTCGCTGCGGCGGGGGGAGACCGCGAAGATGCCGACCATCGCGGTGAGGACGCCGATCGCCGGGATGAGCAGCGGGAAGGCGAGGCCGGAGTCGCCGAAGGTCACCTTGCCGAGGATCAGCGCGGCGACCAGCGTGACGGCGTACGACTCGAAGAGGTCGGCCGCCATGCCCGCGCAGTCGCCGACGTTGTCACCGACGTTGTCGGCGATGGTCGCGGCGTTGCGCGGGTCGTCCTCGGGGATGCCCTTCTCGACCTTGCCGACCAGGTCGGCGCCGACGTCGGCCGCCTTGGTGAAGATGCCGCCGCCGACGCGCATGAACATCGCCAGCAGCGCCGCGCCGAATCCGAATCCTTCGAGCACCTTGGGCGCGTCGGCCTTGTAGATCAGGACGACGGCGGACGCGCCGAGCAGGCCGAGGCCCACGGTGAACATGCCGACGACGCCGCCGGTCCTGAACGCGATCCGCATCGCCCGGTGCGACACGTCGGTCAGGTCGGCCGGGGGTTCGCCGGGTGCCGGGGTCGCCGATCTGGCCGCGGCGGCGACCCGCACATTGCTGCGGACCGCCAGCCACATTCCGACATATCCGGTGACCGCGGAGAACCCGGCGCCCACGAGAAAGAAGATCGACCGGCCGATCCGCTGCGAAGTGGTGTCCGAGGGCAGCAGCATGAGCAGGAAGAACGCCACCACGGCGAAAATTCCCAGGGTACGGAACTGCCGTGCGAGGTAGGCGTTGGCGCCTTCCTGCACGGCAGCCGCGATTTTCTTCATGCTGTCGGTGCCCTCGTCCGCTGCGAGCACTTGACGTACCAACACCGCGGCGAGCGCGAGTGCGCCCAGTGCGACGACGGCGATGATCCATACGAGGAGACGATTTCCGTCGGTCAGTACCGGTGTCGCGGCAAGCGTGTGAGGGGTAAGTGGCCCCGCCATTCGTCCTCCTTGACGTTTGGCGCATGGGCGTGCGGCTTCACGGCTCGACAAGCCGCAACGCTCAGGCGAGCTGAGCAAGATGGACGGATTGTAGGGAGCCGCAGCACTTCAAAACAGGGTGCCGCGTCGAAAAAGGATATTCGTGAACGCGGCGCTCGCCTGTGAACAGGAGTGAGTGTCGCCTGTGATCAGGCGAGAAAGATGATCTGAGGGGCGGCCGGGGTCCGCGTCGCGCTCAGAACGGTGACCCGGTCCAGCCGGTCGGCCGGTCGAGCGGGTCCGGCGGTCTACGGTCAGGCGGGCGTGACGATCGGCCAGCTCATGCGGATCACGCCGCCGATGGCGGTCTCGGTGACCTCGACGTCGTCAACCAGGCCGCTGATCACGGCGAGGCCCATCTCACCCTCGTCGCTCAGCTCGTCACCCGCGGCGTCGGACGCGGAGCCCGAGGCGTTGCCCGGGACCTCGTCGGCGACCTCGATGGAGAACTTCTTCTCCTCCTCGGTCAGCATCACCCGGACCGGTTCTTCCACGCCGTTGCCACGGT
Organism: Streptomyces sp. CBMA29; assembly: GCF_014596445.1. Classification (GTDB taxonomy): domain Bacteria; phylum Actinomycetota; class Actinomycetes; order Streptomycetales; family Streptomycetaceae; genus Actinacidiphila. The sequence goes on from NZ_MECL01000165.1 coordinate 28,486, forward strand.
GCAGACCCACCGCGCGACTGCACGCCTCGCCCACCGCGAGCCGTACCTCGTCCAGAACCGCCTCGTCCACCCCCGCCCGGCGCGCCACCGCCGCCGCTACGAGCCGTGCTGTTCGCACATGCTCCGGCTGGGCGCTGAAGAGCAGTTCTACGGTGGGCATGGCCTCCCCTTCGGTCCTTTGGGTGGGCATCACGGGGGCCCGGACGGTGATCCCGTCCGGTACCCCTCGACGGCGATCGTCAGTCGGTCGCCGCGACAGCCTCGTCGACCGAGGTGTGAATCGGGAACACCTTGGTCAGACCGGTGATACGGAAAATCTTCAGAATGCGCTCCTGGTTGCACACCAGTCGCAGCGATCCTTCATGAGCACGCACCCGCTTCAGCCCGCCGACGAGCACACCCAGGCCCGTGGAGTCGAGGAAGTCCACTCCCTCCATGTCCACGACCAGGTGGTAACTCCCGTCGTTCACAAGCTCCACAAGCTGTTCCCGCAGCTTGGGCGCGGTGTACACATCAATCTCGCCGCCGACTTCGACGATCGTACGATCGCCGACGGTTCGGGTCGACAGGGACAGGTCCACGGATCCTCCAGCACCTTGCATCGACGCGGCGCCCCCCTGGGGCCCCCACCAGAAGGTAGGGGACGGATCGACGGCCGCGATGGCATTCAATCACTTCGCAGCGGGCGAGCACGACGCCTTACTGCGATTGTCCGTCACGCCGGTGACACACTGAGTGCCGATGGCCCAGGATCATCTTCCGCAGTCGGCGCACGGCCGCCCGTCCCCCCGGACCGCTTTGGAGCGGCTCGCCAGGGGGTCCGACCGAGCCGCGCGCATCACCCATACGGAGCACCTGCCCCCGCGGGTCGGACGCCATGCGTCCTGGCCCGACACGATCAGAAGCGAGGTCGTGGACGCGATCCGCGCGGCCGGGATCGACCGTCCCTGGGAACACCAGGCGCTGGCCGCGGGCCACGCGGCGCGCGGCGAGTCGGTGGTGGTGGCCACCGGAACCGCCTCCGGGAAGTCGCTGGCGTATCTGGCACCGGTACTCAGCGCCCTGCTGGACGGCTCCGAGGCGCCGAACGGCCGGGGCGCCACCGCGCTCTACCTGTCCCCCACCAAGGCCCTGGCCGCCGACCAGCGCCGCGCCGTCACCCGCCTCGCCGCACCCCTGGGCACCGCTATCCGCCCCGCGGTCTACGACGGTGACACCCCCGTCGAGGAACGCGAGTGGGTCCGGCAGTACGCCACCTACGTGCTCACCAACCCGGACATGCTGCACCGCGGCATCCTGCCCGGCCACGCCCGCTGGGCCTCCTTCCTGCGTCAACTGCGCTACGTGGTGATCGACGAGTGCCACACCTACCGCGGTGTCTTCGGCTCGCACGTCGCCCAGGTGCTGCGCCGCCTGCGGCGGGTCTGCGCGCGATACGGGGCCGAGCCGGTGTTCGTGCTGGCCTCCGCGACGGCCGCGGACCCGGCGCGGGCCGCCTCCCGGCTCACCGGGGTGCCGGTGGCCGAAGTGACCGAAGACACGTCGCCGCGCGGCGGCCTGGCCTTCGCGCTGTGGGAGCCGCCGCTGACCGAACTGTCGGGCGAGCACGGCGCTCCTGTGCGCCGCACCGCGACCGCCGAGACCGCGGAACTCCTCACCGACCTGGTCGTCCAGGGCGTGCGCAGCGTGGCCTTCGTCCGCTCCCGTCGCGGCGCGGAACTGGTCGCGCTGATCGCCCAGGAACGCCTGGCCGAGATCGACCCCTCGCTGCCCGAGCGGGTCGCCGCCTACCGCGGCGGCTACCTCGCCGACGAGCGCCGGGCCCTGGAACGCGACCTGCACTCCGGCCGCCTGCTCGGCCTCGCCTCCACCTCCGCCCTCGAACTGGGCGTGGACATCTCCGGCCTCGACGCGGTCCTGCTGGCCGGCTACCCGGGCACGCGGGCCTCGCTGTGGCAGCAGGCGGGCCGCGCCGGACGGACCGGGCAGGGCGCGCTGGCGATCATGGTCGGCCGGGACGACCCGCTGGACACTTATCTCGTCCACCACCCCGAGGCGATCTTCGAGCAGCCCGTCGAGAGCACCGTCCTGGACCCGGACAATCCCTACGTGCTGGCGCCGCACCTGTGCGCCGCCGCGGCCGAGCTGCCGCTCACCGACGACGACCTCGTCCTGTTCGGACCCGAGGCGGCATCGCTGATGCCGCAGCTGGAGAAGCGCGGGCTGCTGCGCCGGCGCGCCTCCGGCTGGTTCTGGACCCGCCGCGAGCGGGCCGCAGACCTCACCGACATCCGCGGCGAGGGCGGCAGTCCCGTCCAGGTCGTGGAGACCGTGACCGGGCGGCTGCTGGGCACGGTGGACGCCTCCTCGGCGCACACCGCCGTCCACGACGGCGCCGTCCACCTCCACCAGGGCCGCACGTACCTGGTGAAGCGGCTCGACCTGGAGGACGGCGTGGCGCTGGTCGAGCCCGCCGACCCGTCCTACTCCACGATGGCCCGCGACACCACCGACATCCGGGTGCTCAGCGGCGACCTGGAGGAGCCGTGGGGCGAGGCGCGGATCCACTTCGGCTCCGTCGAGGTGACCCACCAGGTGGTGTCCTTCCTGCGCCGCAAGCTGATCACCGGTGAGATCCTCGGCGAGACCAAGCTCGATCTGCCCCCGCGCACCCTGCGCACCCGGGCCGTGTGGTGGACCGTCACGGACGCGCAACTGGACGCCGCCCGGATCCACCCCGAGGAGCTGCCCGGCGCCCTGCACGCCGCCGAGCACGCCGCGATCGGCCTCCTCCCGCTCTTCGCGACCTGCGACCGCTGGGACATCGGCGGGGTCTCCATACCCCTGCACGCCGACACCGGCCTGCCCACCGTCTTCGTCTACGACGGCCACCCCGGCGGCGCGGGCTTCGCGGAACGCGCCTTCCACACCGCCCGCACCTGGCTCACCGCCACCCGCGAGGCCATCGCCTCCTGCGAATGCGAATTCGGCTGCCCCTCCTGCGTCCAGTCCCCCAAGTGCGGCAACGGCAACGACCCCCTGGACAAGGCCGCCGCGGTCCGCCTCCTGGACTGCCTGCTGACGGCGGGCGCCGCCGAGGACGGCGCCGGGTCCGAGGCTGGTCCTGAGGCGGGGGACGGCGTCGGGGCCGGGTCCAAGGCCGGTCCTGAGGCCGCGCCCGGTGCCGTCGACGGTGGCCGGGCCGAGGTCAGGACCGGGACCGGGGTCGGGACCGGGGTCGAGTGACGGTCCCGCGCGGGACCGCACGCGGGCGCCGTCGACCTCCGCGGTGACGTCGGAGACCTCACCCGCCACCGCGCAGCTCACCAGCCGGGCGCCTTGCGCCCCCGCCACCTCGGCCGCCAGCCCGCAGGCCCGCGTACGGCCCTCCAGCGCGTGGTCGGCCGCGGCGAGCACCGCCAGATCTGCGGCCCCGCCCGCCCGGTGGCGGGCGATGACCGCCTCGTCCATGAAGAGCACGGCGGCGAAGACGGCGCCCAGCACGGCGATCAGCCCCAGTGACCACACGGTGGCGGAGCCCCGGTCCCCGCGGGGCGCGTGGGCCTTCACGGCTGCCCACCCCCGCCCACGGCGTCCTCGGCGAGCGCGACGGCCTCGGCCCGCAGGGTGACGGGGAAGCGCGGCGCCGGGACGGTGATCCGGACCCGGATCAGGTCGCCCGACCGCTCCACGCTGACCCGCGCTCCGGACGGCGCGGCCTCCCGCGCCACCCGCAGCACCTCTCCCTGCGCCTCGGAGCGTGCCGCGGCCCGCGCCCCCGCCCGCGCCGCGTCCACGCACCGCACCTGCGCCGCAGCCGCCATCAGGCCCCAGATCAGGGCGGCGGTGAGCGCCACCAGCATCGGGATCACCATGGCGGCCTCCGCCGTCACGTACCCCTGGTCGCGCCGGGGTCGGCCCCGCTCAGAACGGCACATGGAGTGCCTTCACGATCACGCCGGTCAACGCCGAGCGCACCGGCCCGCTCGTCACGATCTTGTAGAGCACCGCCGCGAACCCGCACGCCGCGATCGTCCCCACCGCGTACTCGGCCGTGCTCATCCCCGCCTCCGCCGCCGTACGGCTCAGGACCCTGTACCGCGCCGCCCTCCGCCGCATCCGGGCGACCCACCGCCGCCGCTCGGCCCGCGCCACGCGAACCGCGCGCGGCACCGGCGGCACCCGGAGCGCGGGCGGAGCCGAAGTCCTCGCGCCGGGCCGGTTCGTCGAGTTGATCGAGTTCGCCGGGACCGTCTGGGCCGTCTGGGCCGTCTGGGCCGTCTGGGCCGTCCGGGCGAGGTGCTGGTCCATCGTCTGATGTGTCATCGGGATCTCCTGGTGTCGTGGATGTGCGTGTGGACGTGGGTGTTCGAGTCGTTCGAGTCGTTCGCTTCGGGTGGTGCGGTCGGGCGCGGGCGCTCCGGGCGGGGTGTCAGCCCGCGCGTCCGAGGACCGTGCCCGCCAGGCCCATCACCACGGGGGCGACGCCGACCAGCAGGAAGGCCGGGAGAAAGCAGACCCCCAGGGGCGCGGTGGCGTGCACCGCGGCCCGCCGGGCCCTGGCGAGCGCCGAACGGGCGTACGCGGCGCGGTAGTCCGCGGCCAGCCGGGACATCTCCGCGACCGGCGCGCTGCCCGTCGTGGAGGCGCGGGCCAGGCAACGCCCCATCTCGCGGGCGGCTGGCAGCCGTCCGAACCGCTGCCAGCACTCCGCCGGGTCGCCGCCCAGTCGCAGCTCGGCCCTGACCCGTATCAGCGCGGTCCCGAGCGGCCCGGCCAACGACCGGCCCACGGCGCCCGCCGCTTCTCCGGGTGAGGCCCCGGCCGCGAGGCAGGCGGCCATCAGGTCCGCGCAGAGCGGGAGTTCCGACGGATCGGGCTCCTCGTCCGCCCCGGAGCTCTCTGTGGCGTTCTGCCGCCCCCGGAGTGATCTCCTGACCCCGAGGGCCGTGAGGACCCCCACCAGGCCGCCCAGCACCCCGCTGATCAACGTCGCGGCACCCAGTCCGGCCGCGACCGGCGGACCCCAGTCGCGCAACGGTCCCCTGAGCCGCCGCAGCGCCCGCCCGGGGGACCTCCGCGGCCGCCCGGTCCCCAGCGCCGCGCGCAGCCGCCGCGCCGCCGTTTTCTCCCTCCGTGCCTCGGCCAGCGCCCCGTCGACGGCGATCACCGCGGTTGCCACCAAGGCGAGCGCCACGAGGGCTGTCCCCAGGCTGTGGACACTCCCGCCGTTCACCGCCGCCCCCGGTCGCGCGACCCCAGCGGGATCACCGCCTGTCCCCGGCCGGCCGCCGCGGAATCGATCACCGCGCGGCCCGCCGCCGGAGAGCCGATCCCCGAAGAACCGTCCTTCACGGAAACGGCGGCCATCGAACCGTCCTTCGCGGGACCGGCGGCCCGAGATCGTGCCGCCGTCGGTCCGCCCTCCGCCGCGCGAATGATCCGCGCCGTCCACGCGAGCCCCGCCCACTCCAGGCAGCCGCCCGTGACCAGGCAGAGCAGTCCCGCCGGGGTGTGCAGCAGCACCGCTGAGGGATCGGCGCCCAGGCCCGCGCCGAGCACGACGCCGAACAGCGGCAGCAGCGCGAGCAGCACCGCCGTGGATCTCGGACCCGCCAACTGGGCCCGCAGGTCGTCGCGTTGGTCGGCGTCCGCCCGTAGCGCCGCGGCGACCCGGTCAAGCGCCGCGGCCAGTCCTGCGCCGCCGTCCACCGCGACCTGCCAGCAGGCGGCGACCGCGGCGAGCCCGTGCGTCCCCGCGCCGAGCCGGGACGCCTCCCGCAGCG
>NZ_MECL01000166.1 GCF_014596445.1 Streptomyces sp. CBMA29
CGCCCGTACCGCCGCCGCCCACCGCGCCGTCCGTCGACATGCTCGACTACGGCCGCCTGACCGTCGCGGGTCCCGACGCGGGCGCCGAGCGCGGCACGCTGCGACCGGAGGCCGCCCCGCTCGCCCCCGTGGTCACCGAGTACCGGCGCAGGGCCGAGACCGTCGGCCGCCTCCCGCGGCCCGCGCACGCCGTTGACGTACGGACCTCGGCTGGCTCCTTCGACTACCGCTTCGACACCGCCGCGCCCGCGGACGTGGCGGCCGACGGCGCGTGGCACATCGTGCCGGTCAGCGAGGTACCGGTCGTGACGGAGTCGCTGCACGTGTGCGTCCCGGCCGTGGACACAGCCGTCTTCGGCACCGTCCTGGTCACCAACACCTCACCGCACGCGCTGCTCGCCGGACCGGCCGACGTCATGGTGGACGGCGACTTCGTGCTCACCGCGGCCCTGCCGACCCTCGCCCCCGGACAGCGGCAGGCGGTCGGCGTCGGCGTGGCCGAGAGCGTCCAGGTGGCCCGCCGCACCCACATGCGCGAGTCCACCGCGGGACTGCGCGGCGGCACGACCGTCCTCGACCACACCGTGGAGATCGAGGTCGCCAACCGCCTGCCGTACCCCGTCGTCGTCGAGGTCCGCGAGCGCGTACCGGTGTCGACCGACAAGGACGTCCGTATCGAGGAGCACCGGGCGCGACCGGCCTGGACGGAACCCGAGGAACCGCTCACGGGTCAGGACGGCTCGTACGTCCGCGGAGCGCGCGTGTGGCGCGTGGAGTTGGCACCCGGCCGGACCACGACGCTCACCGGAGGGTTCGAGGTCCGCCTCCCCGCGGGCAAGTCGGTCGTCGGCGGAAACCGGAGGAAGTGAACCGTGACCACCCCGGAGACCCTGACCGACACGGCCGGCGCGCCTCATGCCGGTGACACGCCCGCAGAGCCGGACGCGCTCTTCCTCCCGGTCACCGCCGTGACCTGCCTGGAGGACCGGGCCCAGGTCGAACGCACCGGCACCGCTCGGCTCACCGCGGGCGTCCAGCGTCTGCGGATCGGCCCGGTCACCCCGCTGACCGTCGACCGGTCCCTGCGCGCCGAGATCTCCGCGGACACCGAAGGGCACGACGACACGGACCCCGGCGCGGACGCCCCCCGCGTCTTCGACGCCCGCGTCATCCGCGCCTACACCCCCGCGCCTCCCGGCAGGCCGGGCCCCGACGCGTCCGAACTGCGCCGCGAAGTCGACTCCCTGGAACGGGAGATGCGCGAGGTCGGACACCTGCGGCAGCGCCTGGAGAGCGCGCTGGCCGTGGTCCACCAGGCCAAGGCCGATCTGCACCGCGACATCGTGCAGGGCGCCGGAGCGGGCGCCGCCGACCCCGAGCGCTGGGCCGACCGGCTGGAGCGGGTGGACGAGGACGCCGAGACCCGGATCGGCGAACTCCACCGGCTGCGCCGCCGCGAGCACGACCTGACCGAGGAACTGCGCACGGCGCGTACGGCGTTGGCGGCCACCGAGACCGAACCCCCGGTGCTCACGGCCTTCGTGGAACTCGTCGTGGAGGCGCCCGAGGCCGGTACCGCGCGGATCCGCGTCCTGAGCCTCGTCCCGTGCGCCCTGTGGCGCCCCGCCTACCGCGCGACGCTCGCCGCCGACCGCGACAGCGTCACCCTGGAGACCGACGCCTTCGTATGGCAGGACACCGGCGAGGACTGGAACGGCGTACGGCTGTCCCTGTCCACCGCGCGCCCGACGCTCGCCGCGGCCCCGCCGGAGCTGACCGAGGACGTCCTGACCCTCAGGGAACGCACCGCCGAGGAGCGGCGGACCGTCGAGGTGGACCTGCGCGAGGAGGACGTCACGACGGTGGGCGGCGACTCGGCCGCCGACACCGCGGGCGGCGCGGGACCGCTGCCCGGCCTGCACGACGGCGGCGCGGTCCGCGTCCTGCACGCGCCCCGCCCCGTCACCGTCCCCTCCGACCGGCGCCCGCACCGCGTCCACCTGTCGGCCTTCACCGCCGCCTGCGGCACCGAGGACACCTGCGCCCCCGAACTGTCGCCCCTGGTCGTGACGACCGCGCGGTTCCCCAACGCCGCGGGTCACGTCCTGCTGGCCGGCCCCGTCGACCTGGTACGCGACAGCGGCTACACCGGCCGGGCCACGATGACCTTCGCCGGTACGGGCGAGGACGTACGCCTGTCCTTCGGCAGCCAGGACACCTTCCGGGTCGTCCGCCACACCGAGGAGCAGCGCGACACCACCGGTCTCGCCGGGATCAACCAGCGCACCGTGATCACCCGCCAGGTCCGGCTCTTCGTCTCCCGCCTGGACCAGCCGAGCGCCGAGCACCCCGGCGACACCGACCGGCCGGGCGCCGACCTCACCCGCGAGGTCGTGATCCGCGAACGCGTCCCCGTCTCCGAGGTCTCGGCCGTCGAGGTCCGCACCCTGCCCGACCGCTGCCGACCGGCACCCGACGAGACCGACGACGACGGCATCGTCCGCTACGTCCAGCGGCTGGCTCCGGGCGAACGCCGAGAGATCACCCTCGTCTACGAGGTCAGCGCGTCGAGCGCGGTGACCGGTCTGTGACGCGGCCCTGACGACCGTACGCAGGACCGGCGTTCAGCCTGTCACCGCCGCCCGGTAGGGACGGAAGAATTCGCGCAACTCCCGCGCGTACAGCTCCGGTTCCTCGAACGCGGCGAAATGGCCGCCGCGCGGCGGCTCGGTGGCGCGGACGGTGTTGGCCGTACGCTCCAGCCAGGCGCGCGGCGGGCGGACGACGTCGCCGTGGAAGATCGAGAATCCGGAGGGCACCTCGACCCGGCGGGCGAGCTGCGCCGGAGGGATCGCGGCGTTCGCCTTGTACATCCGCATCGACGAGGCGATCGTCCCGGTGAGCCAGTAGATCATCACATTCGTGAGGATCTCGTCCTTGGTGAAGCTCCGCTCGATGTCACCGTCGCAGCCGCTCCACGCCCGCAGCTTCTCCACGATCCACGCGGCGAGACCGGCGGGCGAGTCGTTGAGCCCCGCGGCCAGCGTCTGCGGCTTCGTACGGTGCATGGCGGCATATCCGCCCTCGGTCGCGCCCCAGGCCGCGGACTCCCGCATCCAGGCGCCCTCCTCGGGTGCGAGGTCCGCCGGATCGCCGCCGAAGATGGGCAGGCCCGCGTCGGTGCGGTGCACGGCCACGACCCGGTCGGGGTGGTCGAGCGCCAGATAGCGGCTCACATGGCTGCCGATGTCCCCGCCCGCCGCGCCGAAGAGCGGATAGCCGAGAGCGGTCATCAGCTCGGCCCACAGTCCGGCGACGTCGATGGAGTTCAGCGGCTGCCCGGCGGGCCGGTCGGAGTATCCAAAGCCCGGCACGTCGGGAACGACGACGTCGAACGCGTCGGCCGGGTCGGCGCCGTGCGCGCCGGGGTCGGTGAGGAGGGGCACGACCTTGGAGTACCGCCAGAAGGAGTCCGGCCAGCCGTGAGTGAGGACCAGCGGCATCGCGGGGCCCGAGGGTGCGACCGCGCGGGCGTGGACGAAGTGGATGCCGAGGCCGCCGATCGGGGCCCGGAACCGGGGGAGCCGGGCCAGCGCCGCCTCCTGCGCCCGCCAGTCGAAGCCGTCCGCCCAGTAGGCGACCAGTTCGCGGAGGTAGTCGAGGTCGGTCCCGAGCGACCACCCCGCGTCCTCGGGCGCGTCCGGCCAGCGCGTCGCGCGCAGCCGGGTCCGCAGGTCGTCGAGCGCGGCGGCGTCGGCCCGCGGGGCGAAGGGTTCGGGGCGGGGCTTGGCATCGGGCATGGGACGCATGCTAACGCCGCGCGCGGCCGTCCGTACGCGTCAGCGTCCCACGGCGTAGCCCTGCATGCCGCGCGGATTCGCGGCGGCCGACAGCACGCCCGTCTCCGGATCGCGCGCGACGGCGGAGATCCGCCCCTCCGACCAGGCGCCGCCGACGCTCACCGCGTGCCCACGGCGGCGCAGTTCGGCGACGACATCCGGACCCGTCCGCTCCTCGACGGTGAGGCTGCCCGGCGCCATGGCCCGCGGGTAGAAGGAGCCGGGGAAACTGTCGGTGTGCCAGTTCGGCGCGTCGACGGCGCCTTGCAGGTCGTAGCCGCCGCGCACCCGGTCGCGGAGCGCCACGGCGAGGAAGAAGTGCACCTGCCACTGGTCCTGCTGGTCGCCGCCGGGGGTGCCGAAGGCGAGGACGGGCACCCCGTCGCGCAGCGCGAGCGACGGACTGAGCGTCGTGCGCGGCCTGCGGCCGGGGGACAGGGAGTTGGGCAGCCCCTCCTCGACCCAGGTCATCTGGAGCCGCGTGCCGAGCGGGAAGCCCAGCTCCGGTATCACCGGATTCGACTGGAGCCAACCCCCGCTGGGCGTCGCCGAGATCATGTTGCCCCAGCGGTCCACGACATCGATGTGACAGGTGTCGCCGCGCGTGCCACCGTCCGCCGCGACCGTCGGCTCGCCCGCCCCGGCCCCGGTCGGCGCCACCCGCGCACCCGCGCCCAGCTCCGCGGCGGTCGCGTACGCGCTCAGCTTCGGCGTCCGACCGTCGGGGCCGCCGGGCCGCAGTTCGAACGAGGCCCGGTCGCCGATGAGTTGGCGGCGCCGGGCGTTGTACGCGGTGGACAGCAGCGCGTCGAGCGGAACGTCCGAGGCGTCGCCGTACCACGCCTCGCGGTCGGCCATGGCGAGCTTGGTGCCCTCGACCAGCCGGTGGACATACGCGGCGGACCCGTACGCGGGCAGGTCGGCGGCGCTCGGCGGCAGCAGGGCGAGCTGCTGGAGGAAGGCCGGGCCCTGGCTCCACGGGCCCGCCTTGCAGACCGTCCAGCCGCCCCACTCGTAGGTGGCGGGCTCCTCGTACGACGCGGACCAGCCCGCCAGATCGGCGGCCGTGAGCGTCCCGGTGTGCCGCTCGCCGCTGGTGTCCATGGTCGGACGGGCGGCCTGGGCGACGATCGCCTCGGCGACGAAACCCTCCCGCCAGATCCGGCGCGCGGCCTCGATCTGCGCGACCCGGTCCCGGCCGCCGTCCGCCTCCGCCTCGGCGATCAACCGCCGCCAGGTCGCGGCGAGCGCCGGATTGCGCCACAGCTCGCCGGGACGCGGCGCTTTGCCGCCCGGCAGATACAGCTCCGCGGACGATGTCCACTGCGTCTCGAACAGCTCGCGTACCGTCTCGACGGTCGCCGTGACCCGCTCGACCGGCGGATGACCGTCCGCCGCGTACCCGATCGCGTAACGCAGCACCTCGGCGAGGGACGCGGTGCCGTAGTCGCGCAGCAACGTCATCCAGGCGTCGAACGCGCCGGGTACGGCGGCGGCCAGCGGCCCGGTACCGGGCACCAGGTCCAGACCGAGCGAGCGGTAGTGGGCGACGGTCGCGCCCGCGGGCGCGACCCCCTGCCCGCACAGCACCCGTACCTCCCCCTCTGCGGGCCCGACGATGATCGGCGCCTCGCCGCCGGGACCATTGAGGTGCGGCTCCACGACGTGCAGCACGAAAGCGCCGGCCACGGCGGCGTCGTACGCGTTGCCGCCGTCCTCCAGTACGGCCATCGCGCTCTGGGAGGCGAGCCAGTGGGTGGAGGCCACCATGCCGAAGGTGCCTTGGAGGGTCGGCCTGGTCGTGAACATGCGCTGCGCCTCTCTCAGGTCGGGCAACTCCCGTCAGGGCGCGTCCCGTTGCCCGTGCCGAGGGCCGTCCGCCGCCATGACCTGGCACATCACGGTGCCGCGTCCTGCACGCAGGCTAGCGACCGGGAGGCGGCGCGTCCGCAGCCGTCCACCATCCGGGCCCGCGCTCGCCCTTGACGGTGCGTCAGAAGCCCGGCGGTCAGCGCCGCACGGCGCCTATGGTCAGCGGGTGGATGCCCGTACCGGCGCAGTGCTCGGTCTTGTCGGCGAGGAACAGCGCCGCCTTCTGGTTCGGCGGATAGATCCGCAGCCCCTCGACCTTCGTCAGCGCGCACTGGTCGGCGCTGTAGCCGCCCTGACCGTTGCTGTCGTGGAGCTCCGCGTACGCGGTCGCCTTCGGCGCCAGCGAGACGGTGCCGTGCGACGCGCCGTCACGGTCGGCCGCGGGACCGGCCTGCGCCCCGGCCGTCTTGACGTACGAGACACCCGGATAGCCCGTCAGCGTGCACGCCGTGCTGCCGGTGTTGGTGAAGACGACCTTCGCGTGGTATTGCCCGGCGCCGACCTCGGCGTCCTTCAGGGCCACGCTGAGGTGGTCGCTGGCGCAGGCGTTCGGCCCCGCCGCCTCGGCCGACGCACCGCCGGAGCCGTCCGCCGACGAGGACGTGGGCGTACCGCCCGGCGCGCTCTGCGTACCGTCGTCCGTCGTGGACGGCGCACCGGCGGACGAGGATTCGGACGGCGCAGCGCTGACCGAGACGGACGAGCCCGCCGGAGCGGCGGACCCGCCGTCGTCCGAACAAGCCGTCAGGGTCAGGGCCGCCGTGGCCAGAGCCGCGGCGGGCACCATCACGCGTACGGACAGGCTGCGCATTGTGGGACCTCCGTGCGTCCTGGGGCCGGAACGAAGTCCGACCCGGTCGTACTTATTCGCTCTGTGATGCCACGCCTGCCCCTGTCCTCCCTGGTTACACAGGTGCCCCAGGTCCGGGGGCGCCTCGGGGCATCCGCCCGACGGCCGCGGGCGCTACGCGTGCGGCGCCGGGGCCGCGTCCCCGTCCTGCGCGCTCCCGGCCTGTTCGCGCATCGCCCACGGTGACCCGTACGCGACGAGCAGGTCGAGGAACGGCTGCGCGTCGAACGCCTCGGGGCCGAGGACACCGCTGCCGCTCCAGGTGCCGTCGGCGAGGAGTTCGAGGGCGATCACCGGATTGATCGCCGTCTGCCAGACGACGGCCTGGGAACCGTACTCCCGCATCGACCACTGGTTGTCGACCACGTGGTAGAGGTAGACCTCGCGCGGGCGGCCGTCCTTGGTGCCCTTCACCCAGGTGCCCGCGCAGGTCTTGCCGTGCATCCGGTCGCCGAGCGCGGCCGGGTCCGGCAGCACGGCGGCGACGACGTCCCTGGGGGAGACCAGGGCCGGACCCCGGTCGGTGGCGACGGTGACCGGGTCCGTACGGTCCAGGCCCAGGTCGTGGAGGGTCTGGAGCTTGTCGATGAAGTCCTGGCCGAGGCCGTACTTGAACGTCACCCGGCGGGCGTCGACCCAGCGCGGGATCAGCAGCACCTCCTCGTGCTCGACGTTCACGCACTCCACCGGGCCGATGCCCTCGGGGAAGTCGAAGATCTCGGGCTGGCTGAACGGCGCCGTGGTGTACCAGCCGCGGTCCTTCTCCCACACCACGGGCGGGTTCAGACACTCCTCGATGGTGGTCCAGATGCTGAACGACGGCGCGAAGTCATAGCCGTCCACCGTGAGATTCGCGCCGTCGCGCACCCCGATCTCGTCGATGCTGTCGAAGAGGCGATCGGCGGCGTAGCGGGCGAAGACATCGGACATGCCCGGCTCCACGCCCATGCCGACCAGTGCCAGCAGCCCGTCCTTCTCCCACGCCTCCGTCTGCGCGAACTGGTCGTCGCCGAGCTTCGTGCCGCACTCCTCGTGGGGCCGCCGCGCGTGCGGCACCGACAGCGACATCGCCATGTCCATATACGTCGCCCCGGCCCGGTGCGCGGCCTGGAACAACGGCATGACGAAACGCGGGTCGGTCGCGTTGAGCAGCACGTCGCACCGCCGCTCCCGCAGCAGATCCTCCACGGAGAGCTGGTCGGAGGCGTCGATCCTGGCCGTGCTGAACCGGTCCGCCGCCTCGCCCAGCGCCGCGACGGCGGCCTCGGCCCGGCCCAGGTCGTAGTCGGCGACGACCATGTGCTCGAAGAAGCCGCGGCGGGCGGCGATCCGGGTGATGGCGCTTCCGACGCCTCCGGCTCCGATGAGCAGTACGCGCATGGCGGGGTTCCTTCCGCTGGTCGGGTGGTTGGTCGGGTGGGTGAGCGGGTGAGCGGTGCGGCCGGGGCCCTCGCACGGGGGACACGCGCCGTGGAGTGATGGAACCGCCGACGGCGCCGTAAGGTCAATGCCGTTGGCGTAAGCTCCCGGCCGTGGCCAAGAAGGTGGTGGACGGAGCCGCGCGGCAACGACGTCGGCCGACGCGGCAAGGCGAGGTGCTCAGCCACGAACTGATCGTGGAGACCGCCCTGCGCATGCTGGCGGAACACGGCGCGCAGGGGCTGACCGCGCGGCGCCTCGGCCTGGCACTCGGCGCCGACCCCAGCTCCCTCTACCGCTACTTCCGCGGCATGGACGCCCTCGTCCTGGCCATCGCCGACGAACTCATGGGCCGGGCCCTGGCGGGCTGGACACCGACCGGTCAGTGGCGGCGCGATCTGCGCGACCTGGGCCTGCGGATCCACCGCGCGTATCTCGCCCATCCACAGGCGGCGGTGCTGACCGCCAGCCGGGTCAGCGGCGGAGAGCGCGAACTGGCCGCGGACGAGGCCATCCTGGGCATCCTGCACCGCGCCGGCTTCACCGGCCCCGGCCTCGTACGCGTCTACCACGTCTTCATCGATGGCTGCCTGGCATTCGCCGCCCTGGACGCGGCCTCGCTGGCGCTGCCCGCCGCCGCCCGCGCGGCCGACGAGGAGATCTGGCAGGACACGTACGCGGCCCTGTCGCCCCGCACCCACCCGCACATCGCCGCGACCGCGCCCCTGCTCGCCGCCCGGATGACCCGCAGCGCCTATCCCGACGCCCTGGACATGCTCATCGCGCAGGCCGCCCGCGAACTGCCCCCGGCCACACGCTGACCGACCCGGCGTTGACCGACCCGGCGTTCTTCCCCGGATCCGGCCGCTTACCCCTGTATCGAAAGAACGCCGTAGACCGGTCCGAGCCGGGCAAGCGACCTGAGGAAGCAAACCGCCGGACAATTTGGCTCAGGAGCGTCACATGTACATAGGTATCGGAACCATCGTTCTCATCGTCGTCGTCGTACTCGTCGTCATGATGCTGCGGCGCGGCTGACCTCAGGTCGCACGCGCCGCGGGATCTCCTCCAGAGGTGATTCACGTGAGCGATCCGTCCGATGGCGGGGCACCGGCGGCAACGCCGGTGGCCCACGCCGTGACCGTTTCCCGGCCCATGAGCGCGGCGGAAGCACGCGTCGCCGCCTCGGAGTTCGCGGACACCCTCCACCCTCCGCTGGCCGTACGAACCCTGCAGAATCTGACCCTCGTGGTCTCCGAGTTGGCCGCCAACGCCCTCCGGCACGCCGGAGCGGTACGCGAACTGCGTCTGAGCGCCGCCGCGAACACCCTTCGCGTGGCGATCGACGACCCCAGCGACACCCCGCCGCAAGGACGCGCGCCCGACTGGAACGGCGCCAGAGGCGGCTTCGGCTGGATGATGATCCAACGGCTGGCCCACTCACTGGCGGTGACCCGCCGCCCCGGAGGCGGCAAGACCGTGCTGGTCACGCTGGCCCGATAGGGCCCGTCCGGCGGATCACGAACGGCCCCATCGGCGCCGGGCCCGCGTGGCCAGCGCCCCGCCCGCCCGTCACCCCACCGGCATCCCGGTGGGGTTCGGGCGCGGCGCCCGGGGCAGACGGGCGGCATGGAGACCGCTGACCAGCCCGTACACCCCGCAGGACGACGGACCACCAGGCCGGGCGTCCTCATCGCCGTACTGGTGATCGCCCTCGCCGTGACCGCCGCTCTGGTCCTCACCGGACACGGCCGCGACCACAGCGGATCCGGCGCCGGCGGCCCGGCGGACAAGGGCGCGCCCGGCGCGGGAAGCGCCGGATTCGGCAGCACCGATCCCGACGCCACGGCCCGCCTGCACGCCGACGCCGCCGACCTGCTGGTCCTCGAAGGAGTCTCAGGCCGCGTCCGGATCACCGCCGACCCGAGCGCCCACACGGTCTCGGGCACGTATCACCGCCCTGACGGCGGCGCGGCACGTGTGCGCGGTGTCGTCGACGACGCGGCGGGCCTGCGCACCCTCACCCTGGTCTGCGGTACGGACACGGGTGACGGCGGCGGCGGGGGCGACACGGCGGGCTCGTGCGCCGGCGACCTGACCCTCACCGTCCCCGAGAAGACCGGCCTGCGGCTGCGGCAGACCTCAGGCGAGACCCTGCTCGAAGGACTCGGCGGCCGACTGACCGTCGATGTCGCCTCCGACCGCCTCACCGCCCACGCGCTGCACCCCTCCCACGCGGACTTCGCGGTGACCTCCAGCAGCGCCGACCTCGGCTTCAGCGCGGCACCGGACACGCTCGCGGTGGTGACGACCTCCGCCTCGACCGCCGTACGCCTCCCGGTCCCGTCGGGCGACGCCTACGCCGTGACCACGGCCGCCACCTCCGCCGACGTCCAGGTGAAGGTCCCGAACCGGGACGGCGCCGCTCACCGGGTCACCCTGACCGTGCACTCGGGATCGCTCGCCGTCCTGCCCGCCTGACGTCAGGTCAGATCCCTGAACACCGTTGGGCGGTACGGCCCTTGAGGCGCCGTACCGCCGTATCCGGTCCGTCGTGACGAGACAGCGCCGAGCGCGTCAGACCCCGCGGTCCATCGCCATCTCCGCCAGCGACACCAGCATCCGCGACCGCTCCCGGTCGGGGACCGCGACGGTCAGGCACTCCAGGGCGCGGGCGTGCTGGCGGGCGGCCTCCCGCAGGGTGAGGTCGTGGCCCCCGGCCTCCTCGACGAGCGCGGTGGCCCGGCGGATCTCCGTGTCGTGCAGCGGACGCTCGGCCAGGGCCGCGAGGCGGTAGAGGCCCGCCAGCCGCCGGCCGGCGGGCGTGCCGCTGCGGATGGCCGCGACGACGGGGAAGGAATTCTTGCGCCGCCGCAGGTCCCCGCCGGCCGCCTTGCCCGACAGCCCGCTGTCGCCCCAGACGCCGAGCAGGTCGTCGGCGAGCTGAAAGACGAGGCCGATGTGGTGTCCGAACGCCCGGAGCGCGCCGACCTGTTCGGGAGCCGCGCCCACCGCCTTCGCACCGAGCGCGCAGGCCGCCGCGAGCAAGGACGCTGTCTTGCCCCCGGCCATCCGCAGACAGTCCTCCTCACGTATGTCGGTGCGCGTCTCGAAGGCCAGGTCCTCGCCCTGTCCCGCCACCAACGCCAGCAGCGCGCCAGCGAGTTCCCGTACCGACTCGGTGCTCGGCGCCAGGCGGCCGTCCGCCTCGGTCAGCAGCTTCATCGCCATGGCCATCAGCGCGTCACCGGCCAGCACGGCCTTCGCGTCCCCGAAGACCACCCAGGCGGTGGGCCGCCCTCTGCGCAGCCGGTCGTCGTCCATGAAGTCGTCGTGGAGGAGTGAGAAGTTGTGCACCAACTCCACCACGGCCGCCGACCGTACCGCCTGGGCGCCGGGCGCGGCGTCCGGGGCGGCGGTGTCGAGGGCCTGCGCGCTGGCGAGGACCAGGGCGCCGCGTACGCCCTTGCCCCAGTCGCCCGACGCGGGGTTGCCCCGCGCGTCCCGCCACCCGAAGTGGTACCGGGCCACCGCCCTGACCGGCTCGGGCAGTTCGGCGACGGCGCGCTCCAGTACGGGCCCTGTGACATCACGGGCCCAGCGCAGCACCTCCCGGGCGTCCAGCGCGCTGGCACTCGCCGCTCCGGTCATCGGTCCGCCCCCGTGAGCCGGTCCTCCAGGTACTCCTCGGGACGCTCCTCTCCCGTGGCCGCCGAGGTGCGATAGCGCTTCGTGTGCCGCGACCAGTCCAGATTGCCGCGCATCCACGTCCGCATGCCCTGGAGGTAGCTGCCCAGCGGCTCGGCCCACCGCGGATGCGCGGCCAGCGTCTCCCGCTCGCACGCCAGGAACAGACCGGTCTCCCGGTCGATGGCGGTGCGTACATGGGCGAGTGCCTCCGCCTCGGACAGCCCCCTGTGGTGTTCCACCACATGGACGAGGTTGTGCACCTCGCCGAGCGCCCGCTCCTTGGCCAGTGAGTACACGTCGTTCGTCCAGCACACCACATTGCACGCGGCGTCCAGCGCGGCGGTGAACTCCCGGCTACCGCGCACCGATTCGGGGAATTCGGCGGGCTGCACGATCTCGATGAGGTCCATGCACACGTAAATGGCCCCGGTGTGGCGGCGGTTGGCGATGTACGTGTCCTCCGGCGGGACCAGGCCGCCGATCCGGTTCCCTGCCTCCCACTGGGCGGCGGTGCTCAGACACCGCTCCAGGTGGTCGATGAACCTGCGCGGCCAGCCCTGCGGCGCGTCGGCGACCGTACGCTCCCACAGGTCGGCCAACGAGGAGACGGCGGTGGGCACATGACCGCCTCCGGCCGTGCGCGGCCCGTGACCCTCCAGCACGGCGCGCATCTGGCCGACGACCTCACCGACCTGGTCCTGACTGCGCCCGAACAGGCCGTCGTCGAGCTGGTCGTCGACCAGGAACAGCCACGCGAACCAGTCGGCCATGAGCTCCAGGTGCCGCGCGCTCGCACTCGGGTACACCAGCGCCGCGAACCAGCCGAAATCGGCCCGCTCGAAGCGCAGCCGGGCGGACTCGCGGTGCACCAGACCCGCCTCGCGCGCCCATGCGGCCAGATGCTCGCGCGCCTGCTCCGCGTGCGGATTGACGCGGTACGGGAAGGGGCTGGTGATGTCCGGAGTCTC
The DNA here is from genome assembly GCF_014596445.1 of Streptomyces sp. CBMA29. Lineage (GTDB taxonomy): Bacteria > Actinomycetota > Actinomycetes > Streptomycetales > Streptomycetaceae > Actinacidiphila. The sequence goes on from NZ_MECL01000166.1 coordinate 12,639, forward strand.
CGCGTCCGGTCGCGGCGAATTGTCCCCGCGGCCGTTCACCGGCGCTCCAGCCGCAGATGCACGCCGCCCTTGGGATGCAGGGTGATCAGCGCCTCGGGCACCACTTCGGGCGCGCCCTCGGGCAGCACCAGCCGGTGCCCGCTCGCGACGGTGGCGAGCACCAGAGTGAGTTCGGTCAGCGCGAAGTGCTTGCCGATGCAGACGCGGTGACCGCCCCCGAAGGGCAGATACGCGTGCTTGGGCCGCCCGGCGGACTCCTGCGGGCCGAACCGCTCGGGCCTGAAGCGCTCCGGCTCGTCCCAGAAGTCCGGGTGCCGGTGCAGGAAGTAGCTGTTGATCAGTACGTTGCTGCCCGCCGGGACGCGGTAGCCGTCGATCTCGTCGTCCTCGGTGGCGTGCCGCATGAACTGGTAGGCGGGGGAGTAGACGCGCAGCGTCTCGTCCACGATCATCCGGGTGTAGGTGAGATCGCGCAGATCCTCGAAGGCCGGTGTCCGGCCGCCCAGTACCCGGTCGACCTCCTCGTGCAGCCGCTTCTCGACCTCGGGGTGCCTGGCCAGCAGATAGAACACCCACGACAGCGTGTTGGTGGTCGTCTCGTAGGCGCCGATGCAGATGTTGAGGACCTCGTGGTGGAGCTGTTCGAGGTCCATCCCGTGGCCGTCGACCTCGTCCACGGTGTGCAGCAGCAGCGTCAGCAGGTCCGTCTCGTCGCCGACGGGCACGTCCTCGGCCACCCGCTTCTTGACGAATCCCGACACGAAGGCGTCCATCTCGTCGATGGCCCGGCGCAGGCGGCGGTGGCTCGGCGTCGGGACGCTCAGCGGCGGGAAGGGGAAGCGGAAGAAGGCGCCGAGGACGGTGTTCGCCGTCGCGAAGGCCCGCTCGAAGGCGAGGGCGGTCTCGTTGACGTCCGCGCTGAACAGGGACCTGTTGACGATCCGCAGCGCCAGCGCGCCGACCTCGTCGGTGACGTCCATCGTGCGCCCGTCGCCGTACGCGCTCCGCCAGTGCTCCAGGCTGCGGGCGGTCTCGTCGGTCATGTTGCGGGCGAAGGCGCTGACCGCCTTCGGCGTGAAGTGCGGTGCCATCATGCGGCGCTGACGGCGCCACAGCTCCATGTCCGCGTTGGCGATGAGCCCCTTGCGCAGCACCGGCCGGACGATCTTGAACAGCGTGGCGTTCTTGTCGTACTTATCGCCTTTGTCGACGAGTATGTGCCGGATGTGATCGGGGTGGTTCACTAAGACCATGGGTATCCCGAGCGGGCGGAAACGGAATATGTCGCCGTGCCGTTCGAGACCGTGGGAGAGGAAGGCGAGCTGGTCGCGCTTGAAAGCGAGCACTCCGCCCGAGCCGTCATTGAAGGTGACCGAGGGCAGTTCCTTGAGCTGCGGCATGCAGGACCTCATTCGCTGGCGTATGGGCGCTTCGAACTGTCCAGTGCGTGGCTGACCTGGTGCTCTGTACGCGGTCGGCGTCCGGGTCGCGACGCTGCGACTGCTGCGGGCCGAACGTCCGACGAATGCCTGGCAGGCGAATTCCGGGCAGGTTCCCGCCGTCGGTGGCGCAAAAGTGATCCGGCGGTACGGTGTCCATTTTGCCCGAGAAGTGGGGCGTCAGTGGCGAATGCAGAATTTGGTGCCGATGCGCCTTCTCCTGTGAATTCGACAAATGCGCGCGGAAGGAATCCGTGCGGCGTTTCGACGGGACCGCCTGACGAATTCAGGTTAGACGAGAAAGCCGTGCGGAGGTGGGCTTTTCACCGAGCGCCGCGTTCCCCGCGCCCGGCTGCCGCGTTCCCCGCGTCCGGGCGCCGCGTCCCCGCGCCCGCCCGTGGCGGTCAGGCCCCTGACGCGTGCGGCCACGGCCGGTCGGTGCAGCAGCGGACGAAGTCCCGGACCACGGGGTTGGCGTCGTCGGCCGGCGCCCAGGCCACGCCGACCTCGCTGTCGCTGACACCGCTCACCGGGCGGTAGGCGATACCGGGCCTGGCGTAGAAGCGGGCGGCGGACGCGGGTGCGAGAGCGACGCCGTAACCGTTGGCGATGGCGGTCAGCCAGTCGTCGGGCAGGTCCGTGACGGCGCCGATCCGTACCGGGCGGCCCTCACGTTCCCCGGCGGCCAGCCATTCGTCCCGCCACCGGCCGGTCTCCGCCGGAGCGGCCACGAACGGCTCGTCCCACAGGTCCCGGAAAGCGATCGTCTCCCGCGCGGCCAGCGGATGCGCCTCGGGCAGCGCGACCCAGCGCGGCTCGGTGAACAGCGGCACCACCTGCAGCGCCTCCTGGCCCGGGAACGGCAGCCGTACCAGCGCGACATCGACGTCCCCGTCGGCGAGCCCGGCGGTCGGATTCGCCCAGGACGCCTGCCGCATCTCCACCCGCCACCGCGGACGGCGACGCGTGAACTCCGCGATGATGTGCGGAGTCGCCTCATTGGCCGCGCTGGCGAGAAATCCGACCCGCAGCAGCCGTGCGCCCCGGCGCTCCGCGCCCCTGGTCTCGGTCAGTACGCGGTCCCAGTCCGCCAGCAGCGCGGGCGCGCGCCGCGCCAGCAGACGGCCCGCGTCCGTGGGCGTCATGCCGGTGCGGGACCGGGTGAACAGCCGCACCCCGAGCTGTCTCTCCAACTGCTTGATCTGCTTGGTGAGCGCGGGCTGCGACACGAAGAGCCGCTCGGCGGCGCGCGTGAGGGTCCCCTCTTCGGCGACGGCGACGAAGTAGCGCAGCAGCCGGGTGTCCACATCCATGCTCCCAGGTTATAGGTGCAGGTATTGGACGGGAAAGTCGAGTGTGACGAGGCTGGTGGACGCGGGCGCCCGCACCTTCTTCGAGCCCATGACGATTCCGACCCCATGACGATTCCGACCCCGAGGACAAGCATCGTGTTCACCGCGTATCTGATCATCACCGTCGTCACCATCCTGGCCAACGCGGGCATCGCCGTCGCGGACCTCGCCCGCGCCGAGTTCGTCCTGGCGAACTCGGCGGAGGTGGGAGTCCCGCAGAACTGGCACATCTGGCTGGCCTCGCTCAAGGCCGCCGGCGCCGCCGGTCTTCTCCTCGGGCTCCTGGGCGTCCGGCCCGTCGGTATCGCCGCCGCCGCGGGCCTCGTCGTCTTCTTCGTGGGCGCTGTCATCACTCATGTGCGTGCCCGCGTGCTCTACAACATCGCCTTCCCCGGCGGTTATCTGGCCCTGGCGGTCGCGTCCCTCGCCCTGACCGTCGCGTACTAGCGGGTCAGTCGGCGAGCTGGACGGTGGTGCGGAGGTGGGCGGGGAAGGCGGCCTCGCGGAGCATGAAGTGGGCGACGTCGGCGCGGGAGATACGGGGGATGCCGCGCAACGGGAGGCGTTCGCCGGTCCGGTAGCGCCCGGTGAGGGGACCGCCGACGAGCATCACGGGATAGACCAGGGTCCACTCCAGGCCGCTGGCGCGCAGGATCTCCTCTCCCGCCGCCTTGTCCGCGAACATCGGTCCGAGGGCCTTGTAAACGGCCCAGTACACCGCCGGCGCCTGGCCGGCGGTGTCGCCGACGCCGTGCGCGGACAGGTGGACGATCCGGTTGACTCCGGTGTCGCGCATGGCCCGCACGATCCGCGGAATCGCGGTGACGGTCAGGGTGGGCGAGGTCAGCCCGTGCCAGGTGGTGGGGCTGCCGAACGCGGTCAGGACCGCGTCCTGCCCTTCGACGGCGGCGCGCACCGCGTCCTGGTCCGCGGTGATTTCCCCGGTCGCGACGCGGAGCCGGGGCCGGGGTTCCGGCGGGGTGGCCCGGGGGCGGACGAAGGCGGTCATCTCGTGGCCTGCGGCGAGTCCCTGGGCGAGGAGTTGCCGCCCGGTCCTGCCGTTGGCGCCGAGTACGAGGAGCTTCACGTCGGCCTCCCGGACCGGTGTGCGGAGGGTGCGGTCCGCGGTGGTCCCGCGGACCGTCACCCGGCCTGTGCGCATTGTCGCCCGCGGCTACCCGGTATAGACCTCGAGACTCACCACTTGGGGCGCCGCCGGACCCTGCGCGGTGTATCTGACATAGCGGGCGTTCACCGGTGTCGCGGTGACCGTCGAGGCGGCGGGGCTCGCCGCGGTGACGGGGGCGCCGAAGGGCGACCAGGCGGCGCCGTCGCGTGAGACGTCGATCCGGTACGCGGTCGTGGCCCCGGACGCCTGGACCACTGTGCGTCCGACGCGAGTGGCCTTGCCCAGGTCGACGGTGAGCGCGGCGCCTGGCGCTGTGGCCTTCCACGAGGTGCTGGGGCTGCCGTCGACGGCGGCGACTGCCGGGAAGCTGAGGTCGGCGGTGGTGGCGGTGACGGTCTCGCAGCGCGCCAGGTCCTGAGTCGGGGTCAGGTCGGGGCGGCGGGTGCGGACGGTGGCGCTCTGGTGGCCGCGCAACGTGATCTTCCGACCGGCGGCCGTGAGCGACAGGGTCTTGCCGCCGCGCAGCGTGACCCGGGTGCCGTCGTGGCGCACGGAGAGGTCGAAGGTCGCGCCGTGCCAGTGGAGACCGGTGATGTCGACGCTGGGGAGCTGCGGCGGGAGCATCGGGTCGACGGTGACGGCGTCGGCGCCCAGGCGCAGGCCCGTGAAACCGTACTGGAAGGCCTGAAGGACTCCGCCGATGCCGGTGGTGAAGGTGAACGCGCCGCCCGCGCGGGTCTCCGCGAACTGGTCGAACGGCGCGTACATGTACGGGTCCATGCTGCGCTTGAGGAAGGTGTCGGTGACACAGCCGGGGGTGCCGAGGGCCGCGCTGTCGATGAGGTTGATGGAGTCCGTCATGGACGGGCCGTTGATGTCGGTGCGCGGGGTGTAGTAGTCGAGGTCGGCCTGCGCCTGCTGACCGGTCATCGGGTAGCCGATCGGGTAGGGCAGCATGACGGTGTCGGCCTGGTTGATCGTGTCACCCCGGTAGCCGTCGAATTCCGGGTGCACCCCGGTCGCCGGGTCGACCGGCACGCTCAGCCCGCCGGCGACCTGCGCCCACCGGGGGTCGGCCTGTTCACCGACCAGCGTCGCGGCGGTGGCGGCGGTGCGCAGGACGGTGATCGCCCCGGCGTTGGTGTAGGCGCTGTTGTTGACGTTGTCGTGGTTCTCGTCGGGGGACTGCACGCCGTTGAGGTCGTAGCCGCCCTGCCCGTCGGGTGTGACCCGGCTCGCCCAGAACTGCGCGACGGACTTGATGACCGGCCAGCCCCTGGTCCGCAGCCACGTCAGGTCTCCGGTGGCCTGGTAGTACTGCCACTGCGCGAGGGCGACGTCGGAGCCGATGTGGATCTCCCGCGGGTGGATTCCCACGTCGGTGCCGGTGTCGGCGCTCTCCCAGGGGTACTGCGCGCCCTGGTAGCCGTGGGCCGCCGCGTTCGCGCGGGCGGCGTCCAGGAGGGTGTAGCGGTAGTCGAGAAGGTTCCTGGCCAGGTCCGGATGACCGGCGAGCAGGGCGGGGTTGGTCCAGGTGTCCGCGTCCCAGAAGACGTGCCCGTTGTAGTCCGCCGACGACAGGCCGCCCGGTGAGGGTCCCCAGGTGACGCCGTCGCGGACGGAGGAGAGCAGGTAGAACGCGCTCGCGCGCAACTGCTCGGTGAGGTCCTGGTCCCCGGGAACGCTGATGTCGGATTTCCACAGGTCCGCCCAGGCGCGGGTGTGTTCGCCCTCGACCCGCCGCCAGCCGCGCTGGGCGCCGCGCGCGGCGTACCCCTGGGCGGCGGTCTGCGGATCGGGGAGCGGGTGCTGCACCAGCGGCGCCGAGCCCTGCGCGGTGTCGTTGGACGACGCGATCCCGACGAATTTCGTCGCCTGGTACGTCTTCCCCGCTCTGACCCGCAGGTCGGCGCGCTGCGCGAGGGAGTCGGCGGGCACATCGGTGTACGCCGAGGTCGCCGTGCGGCCGCCGTCGACGCGCAGCACCGACGCGAGACCTGCCCGCATCCCGGTCTGCTGCGCCGTCAGGCTCTCGCTCATCGCCGCCGAGCGGCCGTCGACCCGGCCGGCGGTCACCTGCGTGAGGTTGACCGGTTTCGCCAGCCGGTGGTTGGCTGGGAGGGTGTCGGCCCGTCCGTCGAACATGTCGATCACCGACAGCGGTCCGCTCCAGTTCAGCGGCGTCATGTCGAGCTGTGTGACGCCGAGATGGGCGTCGGCCCGGTCGGTCAGCACCCGGTAGACAAGCCGGGTCGCCCGCCCGGCGGGCGAGGTCCACGTCAGGGACGTGGTCATGATCCCGCGCCGCAGGTCCAGGGACTGCCGGTAGCCCGACGTCGTCCCTGCCGGTGTCTCCTCGGCAGGGGCCGTGCCCGGCGCGGACAGCGAGATCTCGTCCACGTTCGCCAGGCAGCTGTCCCCGGCGGCGCAGGTGACGGCCGCGGTGTTCACCCCGGCGGTGACCGGCACGTCGAGCGTGGCGGTGGCCCAGGTGTCCCACGAACTCGTGCCGGGCAGCGTGACCCGCACCGGCCCCACGCCGTCGACCTGCGCGCTGAGCGTCTGGGCCGTGTTGGAGCCCGCGGAATACCGTACGGTCAGCCGCGCGGTACCCGCCGGAACGCCGGACACCTTCACGGTCGCGGTGGCCCCTGCGGCCGGTTTCCCGCCGGGCCCGTACCCGGCGACGAACCCCGCCCCGCCGTAGCCCTTGTGGCTGGTGTCGGCGAACGCACCGCCGCTCAGCGTCCCGCTCTCGGCCTGGCAGACCACACCGAAGCCGCACCCGCCCGAGGCGACGTTCCCGTAGACCGCGCTCCCGTCGGAGACCCCGAGCGTCGACCACGCCGGGATGTTCACCCGCTGCGGCGAGATCCCCGGCCCCTGCCCGTAGAACCCCGCGAGCTGAGACTCCGTCAGCAGTGGCGCCGCGGAGAACCCGGCCCCCTGCGCGGGGACACGTGTCGAGAAGTATCCGTTCCCCAGGAACGCCGGCGCGTAGTCCTTCGACGGATCGCCGGTACTGAGCACCCATCCGCCGCCCGCGTCGTCGTGTCCGGCCGCCGTCGCCTCGGGCGGACCGAGCAGTCCGGTTGACATCGTTGTCAGTATGAGACCCGTCAGCCCTGCGGTCCACGTCCGCCGTATCCCCACAGCCCCGCCTTTCCCTCTGCTGTTCCGTCTGATCCTCCTGGATGCTCCACCGCGCATCCGTGTTCCGCAATCCTTTGGCCGCTCTTGGGTTCCTGGTGGGAGGCCGGATGGTCACCGGGCCGGTTCCCGGCCGTCGGCTGCGGCTGTCGCGGTTTCTGTGACCGCTTCGAAAGGGTGACGGAGGCTGTCACCTTTGGGGAGGAGGTTGGGGGGATGGACAAGAACAGGAACACTCAGGATCCCGGCCGGAACGTCTCCGCCGCCTCTACCGTCGTCTCTCCCACCGCCTCAACTGCCGGTTCTCCTGCCGGTTCTTCTGTGGGTTCTCTGGACGGGAGGATCGCTCTGGTGGCGGGGGCTACGCGTGGTGCGGGGCGGGCGTTGGCGGTCGAACTGGGCCGTGGGGGCGCGGTGGTGTACGTGACGGGCCGTACGACGCGTGGGCGTGTCAGCGAGGTGGGCAGGACGACGGAGACGATCGAGGAGACGGCGGAACTGGTGACGGCGGCGGGGGGTACGGGCATCGCTGTTCCTACGGATCATCTGGTGGTGGAGCAGGTCCGTGCTCTTGTCGCGCGGATCGGGCGTGAGCGGGGGCGGCTGGACATTCTCGTGAATGATCTGTGGGGCGGTGAGCATCTGCTGGCCGGTTCGGTGTTCGGGAAGAGGAGCTGGGAGACGCCGTTGGGGGACGGTCTGCGGATTCTGGAGCTGGGGGTGCGTTCGCATGTGATCACCGCGGCGTTGGCGCTGCCGTTGCTGGTGCGCTCGGCGGAACCCTTGCTGGTGGAGGTGACGGACGGCACGGCGGTGTCGAACCGTCGTTACCGGGAGAATCTCTTCTACGATCTCGCGAAGAACGCCCCGATCCGGATGGCGTTCGGACTGGGGGAGGAACTGGCGGAGTTCGGGGGTACGGCGGTTGCGGTGTCTCCGGGTTTTCTGCGGTCGGAGCAGATGCTGGCGCATTTCGGTGTGTCGGAGGAGAACTGGCGTGACGCTGTCGTCACGGAGCCGGACTTCGCGGTCGCGGAGTCGCCGTTCTATCTCGCGCGGGCGGTGGCGGCGCTGGCGGCCGATCCGCAGAGGTCGGCGCGGTGGAACGGCAGGTCGGCTTCGAGCGCGGAGTTGGCGAGGGTTTACGGCGTGCGGGATGTCGACGGCAGCCAGCCGGACGGGTGGGGGTATTTCGAGGATGTGCGGTACGGGGGGAAGGCCGGTTCGGCGGACGACTACCGCTGATGGTGCGGCGGGGGGCCGTAGAGGGCGCTGAGGGCCTGCGCGTGGTCGCGGAAGCGGGCGCGCAGGCCCGGCGGGGCCAGTACTTCGGCGTCGGCGCCCAGTTGGCTGAACTGGGCGAAGGCGACGTCCTCGTTTTCGGCGGGCAGGCGGAGTGTGACGCGGCCGGTGGTGTCGGGGGCGCCGGCGCGGGCGAGTGCCTCACTGGTCGCGGCGGGGTCGGTGACGCCGGGCAGGCGATCCAGTCCCCGGGGGGTCAGGCGGACGGTGACGGTGGTGCGCAGCAGTGCTCGGGCGAATTCCGCGGCCCGGGTCTGCCAGTGCGTGGCGAGGTCGAAGGTGGGGTTGCGGGTGAAGGGCTGGCCGGTGCCGGGGGACAGGGCGGTGATCCGGTCGGCGCGGTAGGTCCGCCACTGGTCACTGTGTTCTGCTGCTGTGCCGGGGATGCGGCCCACGAGGTACCAGACGCCGGCTTTGAGGACGAGGCCGTACGGTTCCAGGTGCCGCGTCACGGCGGCGGGCGGCGCTGTGTCGCGTTCCGGCCGTGTGTAGGTGAGTTCGACGGTCCGGTCGGACCATACGGCGCGGGCGAGTTCGGGCAGCAGTGTGCAGGCGGGCGGTTCGCGGAACCAGGCCGGTGCGTCGAGGTGGAAGCGGTGTGCTGAGGACTCGGCCGCCGCGCGTAGTGACGGCAGCAGGGTCGCGGACAGTTTCAGGCGTGCGGTGTCCGCGGCGTCGGACAGTCCGAGGTCCCGCAGAGCCGAGGGCAGTCCGGTGAGGTAGAGCGTCTCGGCTTCCCCGGGGCCGAGTGTGGTCAGCCGGGTCCGGTATCCCGGGGCCAGCCGGTATCCGCCCGCCCGTCCCCGCTGCGACCGTACGGGGACTCCCGCCTCCTGGAGTGCCTGCGCGTCCCTGATCACCGTCCGCTCGCTGACCCCCAGTTCCCGCCCGATCGCCGCGGCGGTCATACCGGGACTCGACTGGACCAGCAGGGCCATACGGATCAGCCGGGCAGCGCGCACCCCTCCATGATCCCGCACCCGCCGGCGTCCGCGCGGCCCCGTTCCGTTCGCCTCGGTTCGCCCCGGTTCGCGGGCACGCGCGGGCCGCTGGCGAAGGGTCAGCCTTTGCAGCCGGGGTCGGGAAGTATGACGGGTGGGGCGTCGCGGGTGGTGACGAACGCGCGGTAGCCGGGTGCGCCCGCGACGCATTTGGTGGCGATGTTGGCGTAGTGGTCGGGGAAGTTGGTGACGTCGGCTGGCGTGTTGTCACCCTTGTGGTTCGCGACGGGGGCGTCCCCGGTCCCGCGTTTGTCGCTGGCGCACCCGGACAGGGCGGACAGGGCGATGGCCAGCGATGCCCCTGCTGCCACGTATCTCGTCACTCTGCGTCTCACCGGCATCCTCATCATCCTCGTCTCTGCCTCCGGGGTCCCTTGCGGGTGCGGATGCCCTCAAGGACACTCCGCGCCCCGCCGCGGTTCCCTGCCGCGCGGGTTGCCGTGTGCCGATCTGGCGGTGGTTGTGGGAGTGGCGTGTGTTTCGGTGTCTCGGTGGTGTCGGTGGTGGGGTGTTGTGACGGAGCAGTGATCTTCAGGGGGCTGGCTGCTTTGTTCTTGGGTCCTGTCTTTTGGTTGGGAGCTGGAGCTGGGGGAGCGCCGGCGTTGGGGTGTGGTTGGCGTGGGCTGGTGGGGTG
>NZ_MECL01000167.1 GCF_014596445.1 Streptomyces sp. CBMA29
GCGGCGGGCCGGATGACGGTGCGGCCGCGCTCCTTCGCCTGCCTGCCGGACGACCCGGCCGCGGCGCTCCCCCACGCCCGCGTCGTGCCCGACGAGGCGGCGCTGCGCGACGAACTGCGGGCCGCGCTGGCCGAGCATCTCGCGCCGCTGCTGGAGGGATTCGGGCCGCGGCTGCGGCGCGGACCGCGCGCGCTGTGGGGCATGGCGACCGACGAGATCACCGAAGGGCTCTGGCGCGTGGGGCAGTTGCTGGGCGAGGAGGAGCGGGCCGCGGCGGAGCTGGCCGCGCTGCTGCCCGGTGGCACTACGCCGTATGCCGGAGGCGCCGCATTCCGCGAACTGACGGTCCCGACCGGTACTGACGTACCGTCACCGACGGTCAGCCGGACCCGGGACCGGCTGACCTGCTGCCGGTTCTATACGATCAGTCCGGCCGATGCCTGTACCACCTGCCCGCGGACCTGCGACGCGGACCGGATCAGGCGGCTGGTCTCGGCGGCCTGACGATCACGCTACGATCTCGCTCAACTGAGTTGTTGTGGCACGGAAGTTCGAGCAATCCATCCGAAGGCGTGCTCTTGGGCCATAACCTCTCCAGTCATCCGCGCTCTTCGCAAAGATGTCGCTCGTAAGCCGTCCCGCGGCCCGAGCGCGACGGAAGCGACACTAGGAATCGCACATGAGACTTACGGACATTTCGCTGGACTGGGCGCTCTCGGGGGCCATCGGCCTGGTCGTCCTCGTGGCCTGCGTGCTCGTCTTCCGCAACCGCAAGGCGAGTTCGAGCAGCGCCGAAGGCGCCCAGGCGGACTCGTGGGAGCGCAGTGAGGAGCGCCGTCGCCGCAAGGAGGCGATATACGGCAGCGCTTCGTACGTACTGCTCTTCTGCTGCGCCGCCGTCGCCGCGGCGCTCTCCTTCCACGGCCTGGTCGGCTTCGGCCGGGAGAATCTCAACCTGACCGGCGGCTGGGAGTACCTGGTCCCGTTCGGCCTGGACGGCGCGGCGATGTTCTGCTCCGTGCTGGCCGTGCGTGAGGCCAGCCACGGTGACGCGGCTCTCGGCTCGCGCATGCTGGTGTGGCTGTTCGCCGGCGCCGCCGCCTGGTTCAACTGGGTGCACGCGCCGCGCGGCATCGACCACGCCGGTGCTCCGCAGTTCTTCGCCGGGATGTCGCTCTCGGCCGCGGTCCTCTTCGACCGCGCGCTGAAGCAGACCCGCCGGGCGGCGCTGCGCGAGCAGGGGCTCGTACCGCGTCCGCTGCCGCAGATCCGCATGGTGCGGTGGATGCGGGCACCGCGTGAGACGTACGCGGCCTGGTCCCTGATGCTCCTCGAAGGCGTACGCACGCTGGACGAGGCGGTCGAGGAGGTCCGGGAGGACAAGCGGGAGCGCGAGCAGAACGTGATGCGCCGCCGCGACCACGACCGGCTGGAGCGGGCGCGCGTCAAGGCGCTCAACCGGCAGCACAGGAACTGGCCGCGTGGGGGCGGCCGGGGCGGCCGTCAGGTCGAACTGCCTCCTGCGGCCAGTGCCGCGGGCGGCAGCGGCCAGGCCGCATCGGAGCCTGCGATAGAGGCCCACGCGGCCGAACTCCCCGTCCGCGCCCGTCCGGCGCTCCAGCCGGTACGCGAGGACGCCGCGGCCCCCTTCACCATCGACCTGACGGCGGAGGACGACACGATGACCCTCCCCCGACTGGACTCCCTGGAACGCAAGCTGGAGGAAATGGAACGCCAATTCGGCTGAGCCGAACGCTGGTTGCCGACCGCCGCCCACGGGTGGTGGGGCACGGGGTGAAACACCCTGGTCCCCGCCCCGTGGGCGCTGTCACGCGCGGCGGGCGTCGAGTTCGAACCAGACGACTTTGCCCTTGCCGCGTGAGTGCGCGCCCCAGGCGTCGGCCAGGGACTGCACGAGAAGCAGCCCGCGGCCCGACGTGCCGTGGTCCTCGGGGGCGGTCGCCTGGGCCGGGAGCCTCGGGTGCCGGGCGAGGTCGTCGTAGACCTCGACGCGCAGCCGCTCCCCTGCCGTCCGCTCCGGTACGAGTGTGGCGGTGAGCACCGCCCCGTCGGTGGTGTGCTGGAGTGCGTTGGTGACCAGCTCGGTGGCGAGCAGCTCCGCCGTGTCGCAGAGCACGGGCACTCCCCAGTCCCGCAGATGCTCGCGCAGCAGCCGACGCACCTCGGCCACGGCCGGAAGGTCGGCGTGCCGCACCGTATGCCGCAGTATCTGCCCCGTGGTGTCCGTCTGATCCCCCAGTTCCCCTGCTTCGGGCTCTTCCATGGCCCCGCTCCGGTCGCTGCCGCGATTCCCCGGTCGAACTTTCTTGCCGATAGGCATTCCCAGCCCCACAGGTTCCAGTCCTGCGCGCGTGATCCCCTGATGTGTCCCGGACGCGCCGGGGTCCACGCCGCCGGGCGGTCCCTCTCCGCTCCCCTTCCTGTCGCAGCGGAGGTCACGTCGGAGGTCACATCCGAGGCCGCAACGGAGGTCACATCGGAGGTCTGCTGATCGCGCCGCGGCCGTAGCGGATTCTCGACCCGGGCAGGCGCTCTGACCTCAGCCCTCTGAAGAGGTCCGATGTATATCCGAGTCAGCGTGGTGAAAATCCTTGACACTGCCCCATCACGACCTCCACTCTGTGGCGCACTCATCCCATGTGTCTCTTGGGTGTTGCGCCTGTGTTGTCGTCCCGTCGCCTCGGGAGGGGCCCGTGTACTCACCGCAAGGAAAACTCGGACGTCGGCGAATGATCCGACCACCCGCGCTCGTCACCACCGCACTTCTGGCGGCGGGCCTGCTCACCGCGGGCCTGCTCGTCCCCGCCGCCGCCCCGCCGGCCGCGGCGGCGACCGCGACCACGGCCTGGCAGAACGGCGGCTTCCATGTCGACACACCCAACGTGATCCGCCGCTCGTACATCGTGCTCGGCTCGCCGAACAGCGCCGCCGCGCAGTCGCTGCCGCTGGGCAACGGCTCGCTGGGCGCCGCCGCCTGGGCCGCGGGCGGCTTCACCGCGCAGCTCAACCGCGCCGACACCCTGCCGGGCCGCAAGTCGCCGGGGCAGGTGCGGATTCCGGGCCTGTCCGCGCTGACCACCGCGAGCGACTTCAAGGGCTCGCTCGACGTCTACACCGGTGTGCTCACCGAGTCCGGCGGCGGCATGACCCTCAAATCATGGGTGTCGGCGACCAAGGACGAACTGATCGTGGACGTCACCGGCGCCGATCCGGGAGCCCAGCAGACCGCGACGCTGAGCCTGTGGTCGGGCCGCGGTCCGCAGGCCGCCGTCTCGGGCACCGTCGGCACGCTCGCCGAGACCTGGGTGGACAACCAGGAGGCGGGCTCCTCGGGCCGTACCTTCGGCTCGCTGGCCGCGCTCTCCGCGGGCGGCCGCGACGTCACCGCCTCGGTGGTCGACTCCGCCCAGGTGAAGGTCGCGTTCACCCCCAACGCCGATGGCTCCTACCGGGTGATCCTCGGCGCCCCGGCCTGGACCGGCGGCAACGCGGCGACCACCGCCGCGAATCTGCTCGGCTCCGACCCGACCGCCGCCGAGTCCTCGCTGCTGTCCTCCCAGCAGTCCTGGTGGTCCGGCTTCTGGTCCGGCTCCGGCGTCCTGGAGGCGAATTCGGCCGACGGCGCCGCGCAGTACATGGAGACGCTGCGCACCTTGTACCTGTACATGGAGGCCGCCTCGATGCGCGGCGCCGTGCCGGGCAGCCAGGCGGGTGTCGCCGACATGTTCAACTTCGGCCAGGACCACCAGAACTGGACGCCGTCCGCGACCTGGCTGTGGAATCTGCGCACCCAGATCTCGGCGAACACCAGCAGCGGCGACTTCGCGCTGAACATCCCGATCTTCAACCTCTACCAGAACAATCTGGCCGCCATCGAGGCGTGGACCAAGCAGCAGATGGGCGGCACACCGGGCGCCTGCGTCCCCGAGGTCATGCGGTTCAACGGCAACGGCGCCAACGCGGCGTGCAGCCAGCCGGGCAGCCCCAACTGGAACGCCCTGAACATCACTTCGGGCGCCGAGATCAGCCTGTTCGTCTGGCAGCAGTACCTGGCCACCGGCGACCTCACCTTCCTGCGCACGTACTACCCGTTGCTGAAGTCGTCGGCGACCTTCCTGCTCAACTACCAGAAGGTCGGCTCGGACGGGAAGCTGCACGCGGTCGCCAACGCGCACGAGACGCAGTGGGCGGTGCAGGACCCGACGACCGACCTGGCCGCGGACGCCGCTCTCTTCCCCGTGGTGATCAAGGCGGCGCAGCTCCTCAACACCGGGGACACCGCGCTGATCTCCCAACTGACCACCGCTCAGGGCCAGATACCGGCGTGGGCGCGTACCGACTACGGCCGTACGCAGGTGCTGCCGCCGTCGGCGGACGCCTCGAACAACGACATCATCGCGTACTCGTACCAGCCGACCGCGCAGATCAGGAACAGCGAGAACATCGACCTGGAGCCGGTGTGGCCGTACAACCTGGTCACGGACGACCCGGGGCCGCTGCGGGACCTGGCGGTGCGCTCGTACAACCACCGGGCGGTGACCGGGGGCAACGACTGGAGCATGGACGCGATCGACGCGGCCCGGCTCGGACTGGCCAGTGAGGTCGCGGCCAGGCTGACGTCGATCACCCAGAGCCACCAGGTGTACATCAACGGGCTGGCCGACCTCGGCGACACCGTCGGCACGGAGGCGTACATCGAGCAGGCGTCCGGTGTCGCGACCGCGCTGAACGAGGCGCTGGTGCAGGACTACGACGGGCTGCTGCGGATCGCCCCGGCCTGGCCGGCCGGCTGGGACGCGGCGGGCACGGTCTCGGTGCAGGGCAACACCAAGGTGGACGTGCAGGTCCAGAACGGCACCCCGGTCACGGTCGCCATCCAGGCCGGGTCGTCGCAGACCATGCGCGTACGCAACCCCTGGCCGGGCCGGTCGGTGCAGGTGGTGAACGGTTCGGGCAACGGCGTCGTGGTCGCGCCGACCACCGCGGGCACGTTCAATGTGCCGGTCGTATCAGGCCAGTCGTACCTCGTCGAGCCGGTGGCCGCGCCGACCACGGCGCTGCCCTACGCGCAGGTCTCCGGCTCCCCCGCCACCGCCGCCAAGCACCTGGGCAATGTGCGGATCGGTCTGGACGGCGGCGGTACCCCGCCCAGCGGCGGCACGGTGGTCTCGCTGCGCGCGCACGCCAACGGCCAGTACGTGACGGCCGACAACGCGGGCGCGGCGGCGCTGATCGCCAACCGTACGGCCATCGGGCCCTGGGAGCAGTTCGACGAGATCGACCAGGGCGGCGGTTACATCGCGCTGCGCGCGCACGCCAACGACAAGTACGTGACGGCCGACAACGCGGGCGCCGCCCCGCTGCTCGCCAAGGTCGACTCGGTCGGCGCCTGGGAGCAGTTCCAGCTCGTGCGCAACGGCGACGGGAGCGTCAGCCTGCGGGCGCGGGTCAACAACCAGTACGTGACGGCCGAGAACGCGGGCGCGGCGGCGCTGATCGCGAATCGGGCGGCCATCGGGCAGTGGGAGGAGTTCGATCTGATCCAGAGTTGACGGCTTTCCCTCCGTCGGCCCCGGGGGGCGAGTGGGGGGACGCGGTGCCGCCGCGGCCCGGCCTGACGTGACCGTGGTCAGGCCGGGCCGGGACGGGCCGGAGCCGAACGGGGCTACGGGCGCGGCACGTTGCGCAGATTGGAGCGCGCGAGCTGCACCATCTTGCCGACGCCGCCGTCCAGTACCACCTTGCCCACCGACAGCGCGAAGCCGCCGATCTGCTCGCCGGTGATCTTCGGCGGGATGGACAGGGCGTGCGGGTCGGTGACGACGTCGACCAGGGCGGGCCCCTTGTGCCGGAAGGCGCCGCGCAGCGCGTCCCGCAGGTCCTTGGGCTTCTCGACCCGGACGCCGTACGCCCCGGCGGCGTTGGCGATGGCCGCGAAGTCCGGGTTGTGGTTGGTGGTGCCGTACGCGGGCAGGCCCTCGACCATCATCTCCAGCTCGACCATGCCGAGCGAGGAGTTGTTGAACAGCACGACCTTGACCGGGAGTTCGTACTGGACGAGCGTCAGGAAGTCGCCCATCAGCATGGTGAAGCCGCCGTCGCCCGACATCGACACCACCTGCCTGCGGCGGTCGAGGAACTGCGCGCCGATCGCCTGCGGCAGCGCGTTCGCCATCGAGCCGTGCGTAAAGGAGCCGATGACGCGGCGCTTGCCGTTGGGCGTCAGATAACGCGCCGCCCACACATTGCACATACCGGTGTCGACGGTGAACACCGCGTCGTCCGCGGCCTCTTCGTCGAGCACCGACGCCACGTACTCCGGGTGGATCGGCACGTGCTTGTCGACCTTGCGGGTGTACGCCTTCACGACGCCTTCCAGCGCGTCGCTGTGCTTCTTCAGCATCCGGTTGAGGAATTTGCGGTCGGACTTCTCCCGCACCTTCGGCGTCAGGCAGCGCAGCGTCTCGCCGACGTCGCCCCACACCGCCAGATCCAGCTTCGAGCGGCGCCCGAGGTGCTCGGGCCGCACATCGACCTGCACGATCGTCACATCGTCCGGCAGGAAGGCGTTGTACGGGAAGTCGGTGCCGAGCAGGATCAGCAGGTCGCACTCGTGCATCGCCTCGTACGCGGCGCCGTAGCCGAGCAGACCGCTCATGCCGACGTCGTACGGATTGTCGTACTGGATCCACTCCTTGCCGCGCAGGGCGTGGCCGACCGGGGCCTTGACGCGTTCGGCGAAGGCCATCACCTCGTCGTGCGAACCCGCGGTGCCGCTGCCGCAGAACAGGGCGACCTTGTTGGCGCCGTTGACGAGGCGGGCGAAGACGTCGAGTTCCGCGTCGCCGGGGCGGACGGTGGGGCGGCGGGTGACCAGGGCGTGCTCGATGCTGCGCTGCGGCGCGTCCTGGGCGGCGATGTCGCCCGGCAGGCTGATGACGCTGACGCCGCCGCGGCCGACCGCGTGCTGCACGGCGGTCTGGAGGACCCGCGGCATCTGCGCCGGGTTGGAGATCAGCTCGCTGTAGTGGCTGCACTCGCGGAAGAGCTGGTCGGGGTGGGTCTCCTGGAAGTAGCCGGTGCCGATCTCACTGCTGGGGATGTGCGAGGCGAGCGCCAGCACCGGGGCCATCGAGCGGTGCGCGTCGTACAGGCCGTTGATCAGGTGCAGATTGCCGGGGCCGCAGGACCCGGCGCAGGCCGCGAGCTTGCCGGTGAGCTGGGCTTCCGCGCCCGCCGCGAAGGCCGCGACCTCCTCGTGGCGTACGTGCACCCATTCGATGGAACGATTGCGGCGTACGGCGTCCACGACGGGGTTGAGGCTGTCGCCCACCACCCCGTACATGCGCTGTACGCCCGCGCGCACCAGCACGTCGATGAACTGCTCGGCCACGGTCTGCTTCGCCATCGGGCCCACCTGTCCTCGTCGGTGACTCCTCTCATCTCACCGGGAAGCGGGTGGCCACGCATCCGGGACCGCCGGGGCGCGCCCGGTCACGCGTCCCAGACAGTCACCGCCGTCCGGTCGTCGGCGTAGCCCTTGACGCGGGTCTGGGCATCGGCCAGATACGCGGCCATGCCGGGCGGTCCGGCGCCCCAGCGGCCTGCCAGGTGCACGGCCAGCGCGGGCTCGCCGCGCAGCGGTTCCGCGAGGCCGCCGCTGCACATCACCAGCGCGTCGCCGGGCTGCGCGACGGCGGCCCGGAAACGGAACGGCGCCGCCGTCTCGTCCGGCGCCAGGTCCAGGTCCTGCCACGTGTCGTCCCTGATCCGGAACAGGCCGCCGTCGCCGACGCCGAAGAACAGCCGGGTCCGGCACTCCGGGTCCGCGGGCAGCAGCAGACAGCGCAGCGAGGCGGTGTACGTGCCCTCGTCCAGGCCCAGATCCTCGCCGCGGGCCCGCAGACGTCCGTAGCAACGGTCGGTCAGCCGGTGCAGGCCCGACTTGAGCGAGCCTCTGCGCTCCGCGCGCAGGTCGTCCGACAGCCGGTTCCTGCTCCGGCCGACCGCGCCCGCGATCCACCGCACCGCGTCCTGCGCCGCCTTGTGCGCGTCGTCCGCCGCGCGGGCGCCGCTGGCCATCGCGACCAGCAGCAGCGCCTCGTCGCCGCTGCCGAAGCGGGCCGTGAGCAGGGCGTCCCTGCGGAGCTGGCCCCGGTACCGGGCCGAGTCGCCGCGCAGCGACACCGTCCGCACCGTCATGCGGCCGTACCGCGCGCCGTCCAGCACCGTGTCCGCCACGAGGGCGCCGAGGTCGTCCGGTTCCGCCTCCGGCCACGCGGTCGGCTCCGCCGCGTACGTCGGCGGCCCCCCGCCCACCACCTCCGGCTCCGCGACCTCGTCCCGCGCCCCCACCGCCGCTACCCACCCGGGCGGCAGCTCCGGCGCCCACCGCACTTCCCCTTCCGCGAAC
>NZ_MECL01000168.1 GCF_014596445.1 Streptomyces sp. CBMA29
CGCCGAGGCCCCGCGCGTGGTCCATCCGCGGCTCGCGGGCCAGCCCGCTGTCCACCACGACCCGCACGCCCGGCACGGTCAGACTGGACTCGGCCACGGAGGTCGCGAGCAGCACGCGCCGCCGCTCGCCGGGCGCGAGCGCCGCGTCCTGGACGGCGGCCGGGGCGCGGCCGTGCACTTGAAGGACGTCGACCCCGCCGAGATCACCGAGCAGACCCGCGACCCGCGCGATCTCCCCGACGCCGGGCAGAAAGCACAGCACGTCCCCGTCGCGCTCGCGCAGCGCCCGCCGCACCACCGTCGCCACATGGTCGAGCAGCGCCCGGTCCACCCGGCCCCCGGCGTGCGTCACCCGTACGGGACCGGGCGGCGGCGCCCACTCCACGGCCACCGGGTGCAGCACACCGCCGGCCTCGACCACGGGCGCGGGCGGCCCGTCGGCCCCGCCCAGCAGCGTCGCCCACGCGGCCGTGTCCGTCGTCGCGGACGCCGCGACCAGCCGCAACTCCGGCCGCAGCAGGGCCCGTACGTCCAGCAGGAACGCCATGGACGTGTCGGCGTCCAGATGCCGCTCGTGGCACTCGTCGAGCATCACCGTGCTCACACCGGGCAACTCCTGGTCGCGCTGGAGCCGTTGCAGCAGCACGCCAGTGGTGACCACCTCGACCGCCGTACGGGCCGAGACCCGCCGCTCGCCGCGGACCGTGAAACCGACGGTCTCGCCGACCCGCTCCCCGAGCAGCCAGGCCATCCGCCGGGCCGCCGCCCGCGCCGCCATCCGTCGTGGCTCCGCGACCAGCACCCGCCCGCCGAGCGCGTCGGCGATCAGCAGCGGGACCAGCGTGGTCTTGCCGGTGCCGGGCGGCGCGGCCAGGACGGCGCAGCCCGGCGACCGCAGCGCGGCCAGCAGTTCCGGTACGACGGAGGCCACCGGCAGCGCGCGCCCCTCGGCCCGGATCGCCGCGCCCACAGCCCTACCCCTGCCCGTACCGCTGCCCGTACCCCTGCCCGCGCCGATGCCCGTGCCGCTCACTCCGCCGCGCACACGAAGATCGCCGTGCCCGGCAGCAGCCGCCCGCGCAGCGGGGACCAGCCGCCCCACTCCTGGTCGTTCCACTGCGGCCACTCGGGCTCGACGAGGTCGACCAGCCGCAGGCCAGCCGCCGCGATCTCGCGGACGCGGTCGCCCAGGGTGCGGTGGTGCTCGACGTACACGGCGATGCCCCGGTCGTCCTCCTCCACGTACGGCGTGCGGTCGAAGTAGGAGGCGACGGCCGTCAGGCCCTCGGGCCCCGGCTCGTCGGGGAAGGCCCAGCGCACCGGGTGGGTGACAGAGAAGACCCAGCGCCCGCCGGGCCGCAGCACCCGCCGCACCTCCCGCTGGACGCGCGCGGTGTCGGCGATGAAGGGGAGCGCGCCGTACGCGGAGACCGCCAGGTCGAAGGAGCCGTCGGCGAAGGGCAGGGCGCCCGCGTCGGCCTGGACCAGCGGCACCAGCGGCACCAGAGGTACCGGCGGCGCGCCGCCGGCCGAGGACTCGTCGTCGATCCGCCGCGCGTGCTGGAGCTGCCGGAAGGAGAGGTCGAGCGCGACCGGCCGGGCCCCCCGGGCGGCCAGCCAGCGCGAGCACTGGGCGGCGCCCGCGCCGATCTCCAGCACGTCCTTGTCCTTCAGGGCCGCCGTCGGGCCGAGCAGCCCGGCGTCCGCCTCGTCCAGGCCCTCCGGGCCCCAGACGAAGCGGGCGTCGCCCAGGAAGTCGCCGTGCTCCACCTGGTAGTCGTCCGCGTTGCGGTCCCACCACCGGCGGTTGGCCCGGCTGCTCTCCGTGACCCCCGCGCTACGGCGGGTGGCCTCGGGTTCCTCGTGTGCCTCTCGGGGCGCTTCCCGGCGTACGTCCCGGGGATCGGGTCCTTGGATCATCGCGGCAGTCGTCGTACTCTCTGAGAAGACCTGGCACTGGGTGACTTGTGCCGGTTCGGTCCGTTACGCGCCCGGTGGGCTCTTCGTGCGTTGACCGTGCCCGGCTGCCCCCGTATGCTACAAGTTGCGCTGCGAGCCTGCGCGCCTCAGACAGAGCAGGCTGCGCTCGGAATCTGTTGCATACCCCTCGGCCCCACGGCTGTCCGGAATTCGGCAGGAGCGAAAAGGGCTTACGGCGTAGCAGTACCTACGACTTACTGTCCGTACCGGAGTCCTTTCCCTAATGACGAGCAGCACCGAGGCCCCTCGCACCACCCCGCAGGTGGCGGTCAACGACATCGGCAACGAGGAAGCCTTCCTCGCCGCGATCGACGAGACGATCAAGTACTTCAACGACGGCGACATCGTCGACGGCGTCATCGTGAAGGTCGACCGGGACGAGGTCCTGCTCGACATCGGTTACAAGACCGAAGGTGTCATCCCCTCCCGCGAACTCTCCATCAAGCACGACGTCGACCCCAATGAGGTCGTCGCCGTGGGCGATGAGATCGAGGCCCTTGTTCTCCAGAAGGAGGACAAGGAAGGCCGCCTGATCCTCTCGAAGAAGCGCGCTCAGTACGAGCGTGCCTGGGGCACCATCGAGAAGATCAAGGAAGAGGACGGCATCGTCACCGGCACCGTCATCGAGGTCGTCAAGGGTGGTCTCATCCTTGACATCGGCCTCCGTGGCTTCCTGCCGGCGTCGCTCGTCGAGATGCGCCGCGTGCGCGACCTCCAGCCCTACGTGGGCAAGGAGCTCGAAGCCAAGATCATCGAGCTGGACAAGAACCGCAACAACGTGGTCCTGTCCCGCCGTGCCTGGCTGGAGCAGACGCAGAGCGAGGTCCGCCAGACCTTCCTCACCACCCTCCAGAAGGGTCAGGTGCGGTCCGGCGTCGTCTCCTCGATCGTCAACTTCGGTGCGTTCGTGGACCTCGGCGGCGTCGACGGTCTGGTGCACGTCTCCGAGCTGTCCTGGAAGCACATCGACCACCCGTCCGAGGTCGTCGAGGTCGGTCAGGAAGTCACCGTCGAGGTTCTCGACGTGGACATGGACCGCGAGCGTGTCTCCCTGTCGCTGAAGGCGACGCAGGAAGACCCGTGGCAGCAGTTCGCCCGGACCCACCAGATCGGGCAGGTCGTCCCCGGCAAGGTCACCAAGCTCGTCCCGTTCGGCGCGTTCGTCCGCGTCGACGAGGGCATCGAGGGCCTGGTGCACATCTCCGAGCTGGCCGAGCGCCACGTGGAGATCCCGGAGCAGGTCGTCCAGGTCAACGACGAGATCTTCGTCAAGGTCATCGACATCGACCTGGAGCGTCGCCGCATCTCGCTGTCGCTCAAGCAGGCCAACGAGTCCTTCGGCGCCGACCCGGCCTCGGTCGAGTTCGACCCGACGCTCTACGGCATGGCCGCGTCGTACGACGACCAGGGCAACTACATCTACCCCGAGGGCTTCGACCCCGAGACCAACGACTGGCTCGAGGGGTACGACAAGCAGCGCGAGGAGTGGGAGGGCCAGTACGCCACGGCCCAGACCCGCTTCGAGCAGCACCAGGCGCAGGTCATCAAGTCCCGCGAGGCCGATGAGCAGGCCGCGGCCGAGGCCGGTTCCGCCGCCCCCGCCGCGACCGGTGGCCCGGGTGTCTCCGGTGGCTCGTACTCCTCGGAGTCCGATGACACCTCCGGTGCCCTCGCCTCCGACGAGGCGCTCGCCGCCCTCCGCGAGAAGCTCGCGGGCGGCCAGAGCTGACCGCTCGCCGCTAGGCCACGCCACAGCACCGCGGTCCCGCACCCCTCAGGGGGTGCGGGACCGCGGTGTTTTTCGCGGGGGTCATGAGGGCGAGCCCCCGGACCCCCACCGGGGGACTACGGGGTGACGGGGATGTTGGTCAGGGACGTGCCGCCGGTGAGTGTGTTGGAGGCGTAGACGGTGGTGGGGCAGTCGGCGGAGTAGTTGGTGACGTAGATCGCCGTCCGCGTCAGGCCGGTGGCGCCGGTGAGGTCGGAGGTGTTGTCGCGGAAGACGGTGCCGCAGCCCCAGCCGGGCTGCTGGGTGTGGGTCTGGTAGCCGTCGTTGAGGGTGTGGGCGCCGGTGTTGCCGGTGATGGTGTAGCCGTTGCCTTTGACGTCGATCCAGGAGTCGTCGTAGTTGGTCATGCTGAGGCCGCTGCCGTCGAAGGTGTTGCCGGAGACCAGGCCGCCGGTGGTGCCTTCCTTGAGGTCGATGTTCTCGGCGCCGATGTTGGGGCCGATGACGTTGTCGAGGATCTGCACCCGGTCGCTCTTGTCGGTCAGGGTGTTGGCGGTGCCGACGTAGACGCCCTCGCCGTATCCCGGCCGCTGGAGCCCGGTGTCGTAGATCCGCGAGTTCTTGAGCACGCCGTCCGTGCTGGAGGTACGGAAGTGCACGCCCTCCATCTGGAGCCCGTGCACGGTCACCGAGTCGATGACGACATGCGCGGCGGCGTCAGTGACGATGCCCTTCTGGCCGCCCGTGACGCTGACCCCCTTGACGGTCCAGTAGCTCGCGCCGTTCAGATAGAGGCCGTAGCCGCCGGAGGAGGTGAGCACGGCGTTCGAGGAGCCGGTGAGCGTGATCCGCTCGGCGGCCGTGCCGGACACGGTGACCTTGAAGTTGCCGGTGTACGTGCCGTCGGCGAGATGGATCGTCTGGCCGGGGGCGGCGGCGGTCAGCGCCGCCTTCAGCTCCTTGGCCGTGGTCACCTCGACGGTGGTCGCCGCGGCGGCCGTCGCCGCACCGGTCGTCGTCGCGCTGGCCGGTGTCGCGTACGAGAGCAGCCCGGCGAGCAGCGCCGCGACGGGCAGGGCCACCGGCAGGGTCAGAAGCGTGTGGGGTCGCATCCGCGTCCTTCCATGGTTCTACGTATATGAATCTTGGTCGCCCATGTGAACATATGGACGTAACGAGAGAAGGTAGGGCCCACCCGACGGACCGTCAAGACGTCCGGGTTCCGGGCGGACGCGTGGGAATGGCCGGGCGGTTACGTTCGTTGAGGGGGGAGAGAGCGAGGAGGACGATCATCGTGCTGGATCCGCAAGGGCTGTACGAATACGTGCCGGGCGGGGCCGAGGCCGTCGACGCAGCGGTCGGAGACGCAGGTCCCGTGCTGCTGTACCACTTCGAGGGGTACATGGACGCCGGGGACACCGGCGAGCAGATCAGCGAGCAGTTGCTGGACCGCCTGGACAATCAGCTCGTCGCGCGCTTCGACGCCGACCGGCTGGTCGACTACCGCGCCCGCCGCCCGCTGATGACCTTCGAACGCGACCACTGGACCTCCTACGAGGCGCCGGAGATCGACCTCTATCTGGTGCGGGACACCACCGGCACCCCCTTCCTGCTGCTCACCGGCTCCGAGCCGGACGTGGAGTGGGAACGGTTCGCGACCGCCGTGCTCCAGGTCATCGAACGCCTGGGCGTACGCCTCGCCATCAACTTCCACGGCATCCCGATGGGCGTGCCGCACACCCGGCCCGTGGGCCTCACCCCGCACGGCAACCGGGTCGACCTCATGCCCGGCCACCGCGCCTGGTTCGAGGAGGCCCAGGTCCCCGGCAGCGCCGCCTCCCTCATCGAGCTGCGGCTCGCCGAGGCCGGCCGGGACGTGCTCGGCGTCGCCGCCCACGTCCCGCACTACCTCGCGCGTTCGCCCTACCCGGACGCCGCCCTCGCCGTCCTGGAGACGATCACCGCCGCCACCGGCCTCGTCCTCCCCGAGATCGCCCACGCCCTGCGCAATGAGGCGCACACCGTCCGCGTCGAGATCGACCGCCAGGTCGCCGAAGGCGACGGCGAACTCGTCTCCGTCGTGCGCGGCCTCGAGTCCCAGTACGACGCCGTCGCCGGCTCCCAGTCCCGCGAGAGTCTCATCGCCGAGGCCGTCGAGCTTCCCTCCGCCGACGATCTCGCCGCCGAGTTCGAACGCTTCCTCGCCGACCGCGAGGACGACTAGCGCCTGCGGCGCGCTCACGAAAGAGGGTTCGCGTCATGAGGGCGCGGCCCTCTTCCGGCTCCCCTCCGGGAGGGCCCGCCCCCCGATCCTTCAGGGGCGCGGCGCACCTGCCCGCGCTTGCGCAAGACCTGGGTTTTTACGGGCGCGGCCTCTCGACGGTCCCTTGCGCAGGACCTGCTTTTAGGGGCGCTGGGGGCACCTCCCAGCGGTAGCTGGGGGAGGAACTGCGCGCTCAGCCACGGTGGCGGCGAGCTGTGAAAACCGGCCCCAGCGGGGCAGATGCTGTCTGTTTTCGGGCTGAAAGCCCGGCGGGGGCGGGCCGCGCAGTTCCCCGCGCCCCTGAAAAGCATGGTCCTGCGCAAGGCGCGGGCACGGGGCCCGTAAGCTGGCGGCATGCTGAACGTCGGGCTGACCGGAGGAATCGGGTCAGGAAAAAGCTCCGTGGCGAAACTGCTGGTGGCGCACGGCGCGATCCTGGTGGACGCGGACCGCATCGCCCGCGAGGTGGTGGAGCCCGGCACGGACGGCCTGGCGGCCGTGACGGCCGAGTTCGGCCCGGAGGTGCTGGCGGCGGACGGGACACTGGACCGCCCGAAGCTCGGCGCGATCGTCTTCGCGGACGAGGCCCGGCGCAAGGCGCTGAACGCGATCGTGCACCCGCTGGTCGGCCGCAGGTCGCAGGAGCTGCTGGCGGCGGCGGCCCCGGACGACATCGTGGTCAACGACGTACCGCTGCTGGCGGAGAACGACCTGGCCTCGTTCTACGACGTCGTGATCGTCGTGGACGCGGCCCCGGCCACGCAGATCGAGCGCCTGGTACGGACGCGCGGGATGACCGAGGACGAGGCGCGTGCGCGGATGGCGGCGCAGGCCGGCCGCGAGCAGCGCACCGCCATCGCGGATCTGGTGATCGACAACGACGGACCGCTGGAGGAGCTGGAGCCGCAGGTCCGCGCGGTGTGGCAGCGGCTGCGGGAGCTGGCGGCGGCCGGGACGGCGTAGTCGTCCGGGGAATGTGGTTGCCGACGACGACGTTGGGTATGTCAGACCAGACGATCAGTCGTCACCCGTGCCCGAATTCAGGGAGGCGGCCTTGCACGAGCGAACCCCAGAGACGCACGTCATCGACTTTCGCGCCGCGGAGCAACTGCTGGAGGCGCGTGACCCGCGCGGCGCCGTACAACTCCTCGACCCGGTGATCTCGGCCCATCCGGAGAACACCGCGGCCCGCCTGCTGCGCGCCCGCGCGTTCTTCGCGGCGGCCCAACTGCGCCCGGCGGAGCTGGAGTTCCAGATAGTGCTGGAGCGCGAGCCGGACAACGCCTTCGCGCACTTCGCGCTGGCCCGTACGCTGCAACGCGCGAACCGCGCCGACGAGGCCCAGCGCCACTTCCGGCTCGCCGCCGCGCTCGACCCCCGGCCGGACTATCTGGCCGCTGCCCGTTTCGACGACGCCGGCTGACGGCCATGGAAGTCGTCGTGGTGCTGCTGATCATCATCGCGGTGGTCGCCCTGATCGGCGTGTCCAGCAGCCTGAAGGTGGTCAAGCAGTACGAGCGCGGGGTGATCTACCGCTTCGGCCGGGTCAACCGGCTCCCCAAGGAGCCGGGCCCGCGCATGCTGGTGCCCTTCATGGACAAGATGACCAAGGTCAACATGCAGGTCGTCACCATGCCGGTGCCGTCCCAGGACGGCATCACCCGGGACAATGTGTCGGTACGGGTCGACGCGGTGCTCTACTTCCGGGTCATCGACCCGATCCGGGCCACCGTGGACGTGCAGAATTACCAGTTCGCGATGTTACAGGTCGCGCAGACCTCGCTGCGCTCCATCATCGGCAAGAGCGAACTCGACGATCTGCTGTCCGGCCGCGAACGCCTGCACGAGGGGCTGGAGTTGATGCTGTCCACGCCCGCCACCGGCTGGGGCGTGCACATCGACCGCGTCGAGATCAAGGACGTGGCGCTGCCCGAGTCCATGAAGCGGTCGATGGCCCGGCAGGCGGAGGCGGACCGGGAGCGGCGGGCCCGGATCATCACCGCCGACGGTGAGTTGCAGGCGTCCCAGAAGCTCTCCGAGGCGGCCAGGACCATGGACGCCAACCCGTCCGCCCTCCAACTGCGCCTCCTCCAGACGGTGGTGGAGGTCGCGGCGGAGAAGAACTCGACCCTGGTGATGCCCTTCCCCGTCGAGATGCTGCGCTTCTTCGACCGGGCCGCGGGCAGCGGCGCCGGCCAGGGTCCGAAGCCGAGGGAGAGTGCGACGGCGACCGGCGAAGTGACGGCCGCGCAGCCGCAGCCAGCCGTGGAGCCCGGGGCCGACGAGCCGCCCGCGATCGACGGGAAGCAGCAGGGCCCGCTCCAGATCCCGGACCCGCGCACGTCCGAGGAGTGAGCCGGAGGCCGTAGCCGTGGGACGCGAGCGGGCGGAGCGATCCGCCCGCTCCCGTCCTTCGTCAGGGTGTCAGCGCGTCCAGTCGATCTTGAACACCCACGCGTACCGCCCCTTCGCCCGCGCCGCCGCGGGCACCCGTACGGTCAGCGTGCCGCCGTCGAACTCCCAGTCCAGCGGCCGGTCGTGGCCGAGCATCGTCACCCGGTCGCCCTTGCGGATCGGCACCGGGGCGGACACCGCCAGCGTGCTGCCCGGTTCGACGAGCGAGGAGACGTAGAACGCCTTGCCCTGCTTGACGCTGAACCGCAGGTCGCCGAGTTGCGCCATCGGCGCCCAGTACGTCGTGCCGTACACCGACTCGCCGTTGACCTTCAGCCAGGCGCCGGTCTCGCGCAGCCGCCGCTCCATGATCGCCGGGATCGTGCCGTCGGCCTTGGGCCCGATGTCCAGCAGGAAGTTGCCGTTCTTGCTGACGATGTCCACCAGGCTCCGCACCACCTCCTCCGCCGTCATGTAACGGTCGTCGGGGGTGGCGCTGTTGTAGCCGTAGCTGTGCGGGTCGAGACCGCGACTGGCCTCCCACTTGGCCACCACCGTGGAGTTGTACGTGGTGTACTCCGGCGTCGTGAAGTCGTGCGGGGCGATGCCCGAGCGGTCGTTGACCGTGACGTCCTTGGGGCGGCCCCGGTTCTTGGCGTTGTTGAAGTACTCGGCCAGTACGTGCTCGCTGTCGTTGTCCCCGCCGATGTCGCACCAGATGACGTCCGGGTCGTAGCCGTGGATCAACTCCCGCATCTGCGGCGCCTGGTAGTCCTTCACGAAGTCCTTGCCCGCGGTGTAACCGGTGTATGGCACGGGCGCGAGCGTGTACGGATTGCGCGGCGCGTGCCCCATCCACGGGCTGTCGGGGTTGAACCACTCCGGCATCGAGAAGTACAGCCCGTTGCGGAGTTCCGGCGTGTACCGGCGGGAGGCCGCGAAGAGGTCGCCGACCAGGTCGCGGTGCGGGCCCATCCGTACCGCGTTGCGGTCGGAGACCTTGGTGTCCCACAGCGCGAAGCCCTCGTGGTGCTTGGACGTCAGCACGTAGTACTCGGCGCCCGCGTCGCGGAACAGCTCCACCCAGGACCGCGGGTCGAAGCGGCTCGCGGTGAACATCGGGATGAAGTCGTCGTACGCGAAATCCTCGCCGTAGGTCTGCGCGTGGTAGGCGTGGACGGGGTCGTCGACGCCTTGCAGCGAATTCCAGTACCACTCGGCGTACGAGCCGCCGACCGGTGACCAGGCAGGCACCGAGTAGACGCCCCAGTGGATGAAGATGCCGAATTTGGCGTCGTTGAACCAGTACGGCGCCTGGTGGGTGCTGAGCGAGGCGTCGGTGGGCCGGTAGTCGGGGGTGCCGAGGATGAGCGGGGTGCTGCGGGCGGAGGCGGTGCCGCCGCGGCCGCAGACGCGGACGGTCCCGGTGGCGGCCGTGCCCGGCGCGGTGCCCGCGGTGTTGCGGATGCCGATCCGCAGCCGGGCCTGCTCGCCGGGGGCCAGCAGCGGTATCGCGGCCGGGGCCACCGTACGGGCGCCCGGCGCGGTGACGTCCACGGTCACGGCGTCGGAGGCGGCGATCCACGCGGTGCCCGCGTTGAGTACGGTCGCCTCGACGCTCTGGGCGCCGCGCGGTCCGGTCAGGGAATGGGTGGAGGCGGCCGAGCGCAGCAGCAACGCCCGCCCGGTGGCGGCCGGTTGCAGCGACAGCGCGAAGACGTGCAGCGCGGAGGTGCCCTCCTGCGCGGGGCCCGTGGTGGGCAGGGTGACGGCGACGGCCTCGCGGGCCGGGTCGGTCCACAGGTCGCTGACGCCCATGGCGACCGGGTGCTGGTCGGTGCCGCCGGGGGAGTAGCGGAAGGACGTCGTCAACTCCCCGCCGCCCGCGTACCAGTCGGAGCCGCCGAGCGACGCGCTGGACGTACCGCCGTCGGCGTAGTGCACGGTCGCGGTGCCCGAGGCGGCGCCGTAGCTGCACGAGACGAGGAAGGCGGCGGACAGGTAGTGGCCCGACGGCAGGTCGACGCGCTGGCCGTTGGCGACGATGTTGTTCTTCGCCCCGGCTGCGGAGGACGGGAAGAGGAAGTTCACTCCTCCGATGACTACCGGTCCTGCGGGAAGTTCCTCGCCGGGGAAGGAGTAACCGGAACCGTCGAAGTTCCCGCCGCGCGCGGCTGCGGTGTCGATGCCGTCATTGTCGTACCAGGCGTCAAGGGGGACCGGTACGACATCGGGGACGGGGCTCCACGCGTCCGGAGCGTGGGCCGAGGTATGGGCGGGATCGCTGGTGTCGGCGGTGTCGGCCGCCGCGCTTCCGGTGAAGATCGCAGTGCTGCCCACGGCGGCCCCGGCTGCCATTCCGAGCACCCGGCGTCGTGGGAACCCCTGCATTGGGGACATGCGCCCTCCTTGCGTCCTGTGTGGAGCGGCTCATTCCGGATGAGAAATACATCCGATGAGTGATCCTGGAGAGGCAGGGCGTCGCTGTCAATGGATGTGACAGGAAAGGACTTTGGGGCGCACGGGACCGCCACGCGGCGCGTGGCCGGACGTACGGAGTCTGTTCAGAACAGCGGTGCGGGCAGCACGCCCTCCAGCGCCAGCAGCGTCCGCTTGATCTCCAGGCCGCCGCCGAAGCCGCCTATGCCGCCGCCGCTCTCCACCACCCGGTGGCACGGCACCACCAGCGGTATCGGATTCGCGCCCATCGCGGTCCCGACCGCGCGGGCCGCCCCCGGCTCGCCCACCCGGTCGGCCAGGTCCTGGTACCCGACGACCGTGCCGTACGGCACCCCGGCCGCCAGCTCGCGCAGCACCCGGCGGTTGAAGCCGGTGGTCAGCGACCAGTCCAGGTCGAGTGAGAACTCCTTCAGCGAACCCGCGAAGTACGCCTCCATCTGCTCGGTGACCGGCGCCAGCCGGGCCGCGTCCTCGACCGGCTCGCCGCCCAGCCGCCGCCCCATCGTCGCCACCGCGCGCCGTACCGTCGCCTCGTCCGCCCGGAAACCGACATTGACCAGCCCCTCGTCGGTCGCCGCCACCAGCAGCGGCCCGATCGGGGTCTCCATGACCGTCCAGGCGGTGTTGTTCGTCACGCGTCCAGCCTAGATCGGGGGTCCGACAACGGGCCGCCGCCGCGGTCCGCGGCGGCCCGCGCGTCCGGGCCCGGACGATTGTCGGTGGTGGGTCGTACGGTGGTCACATGCGGCCCGTATCAGACATCGAACGCAGTGTGGCGCCCTTCGAGGTCGTCAGCCCCTACCAGCCCAGCGGCGACCAGCCCACCGCCATCGACGACCTCGAGAAGCGGATCCGCGGTGACGAGCAGGACGTCGTGCTGCTCGGCGCGACCGGTACGGGCAAGTCCGCCACCACCGCGTGGATGATCGAGCGGCTCCAGCGCCCCACCCTGGTCATGGCGCCGAACAAGACGCTCGCCGCCCAGCTCGCCAACGAATTCCGCGAGCTGCTGCCGAACAACGCGGTCGAGTACTTCGTCTCGTACTACGACTACTACCAGCCCGAGGCGTACGTCCCGCAGACGGACACGTACATCGAGAAGGACTCCTCGATCAACGAGGAGGTGGAGCGGCTGCGGCACTCCACCACCAATTCGCTGCTGACCCGGCGCGATGTCATCGTGGTCGCCTCCGTGTCCTGTATCTACGGCCTCGGCACCCCGCAGGAGTACATCGACCGCATGGTGCGGCTCAATGTCGGCGACGTCATCGACCGCGACCAGCTCCTGCGGAAATTCGTCGACATCCAGTACGCGCGCAATGACGTGGCCTTCGCCCGCGGCACCTTCCGGGTGCGCGGCGACACCATCGAGATCTTCCCGGTCTACGAGGAACTGGCCGTCCGCATCGAGATGTTCGGCGACGAGATCGAGGCGCTGTACACACTGCACCCGCTCACCGGCGAGGTGATCACCGAGGACCGGCAGATCTACGTCTTCCCCGCCACCCACTACGTCGCGGGCCCCGAGCGGATGGAACGCGCCATCGCGGGCATCGAGAAGGAGCTGGAGGGCCAGCTCGCCCTGATGGAGAAGCAGGGCAAGCTGCTGGAGGCCCAGCGGCTGCGGATGCGTACCACGTACGACATCGAGATGATGCGGCAGATCGGCACCTGCTCCGGCATCGAGAACTACTCGCGGCACATCGACGGCCGCGAGCAGGGCTCCGCGCCCGACACCCTCATCGACTACTTCCCCGAGGACTTCCTGCTGGTCATCGACGAGTCGCACGTCACCGTGCCGCAGATCGGCGCGATGTACGAGGGCGACGCGTCCCGCAAGCGCACGCTGGTCGACCACGGCTTCCGGCTGCCGTCCGCGCTCGACAACCGGCCGCTGAAGTGGGAGGAGTTCCTGACCCGCGTCGGCCAGACCGTCTATCTGTCCGCGACACCCGGCAAGTACGAGCTGTCCCGCGGCGACGGCGTGGTCGAGCAGATCATCCGCCCGACCGGCCTGGTCGACCCCGAGGTCATCGTCAAGCCCACCGAGGGCCAGATCGACGACCTGGTGCACGAGATCCGGCTGCGCACGGAGAAGGACGAACGCGTCCTGGTCACCACGCTCACCAAGAAGATGTCGGAAGACCTCACCGACTACCTGCTCGAACTGGGCATCCAGGTGCGGTATCTGCACAGCGACATCGACACCCTGCGCCGGGTCGAGCTGCTGCGCGAACTGCGCGCCGGTGAGTACGACGTCCTGGTCGGCATCAACCTGCTGCGCGAGGGCCTCGACCTGCCCGAGGTCTCGCTGGTCGCGATCCTCGACGCCGACAAGGAGGGCTTCCTGCGCTCCGGCACCTCGCTGATCCAGACCATCGGCCGCGCCGCCCGTAACGTGTCGGGCCAGGTCCACATGTACGCGGACCGGATCACCCCGGCGATGGAGAAGGCCATCGAGGAGACCAACCGCCGCCGCGAGAAGCAGATCGCGTACAACAAGGAGCGCGGCGTCGACCCGCAGCCGCTGCGGAAGAAGATCGCCGGAATCCTGGACTCCTTCGCCCGCGAGGACGCCGACACCGAGGAGCTGCTGGGCTCCGGGCGGCAGCGCTCGCGGGGCAAGGCACCGGTGCCCGGACTGTCCGCCCGCGCGGGCGAGAAGCGGGGTGCGAAGTCGCTGCCCGCCGAGGAGCTGGCCGACCTGATCGCTCAGCTCACCGACCAGATGCACGCGGCGGCCGGAGAGCTGCAATTCGAGGTGGCCGCCCGGCTCAGGGACGAACTGGGCGAGCTGAAGAAGGAGTTGCGCCAGATGAGAGAAGCGGGAATGGCGTGACGCGGGACCGGCGACCGGCCGGTATTCGCCAGGAATCGCCACACGGCGAACCGGGATACCGTTGCGCGGCGTCTTGTTAGGGTGCGGGACAACCGCACACACGGGTGAGAGGGGACAGCGCGTGACGGTCAACATGACCAAGGGCCAGAAGATCAGCCTGAGCAAGGCCGACGGAGGGACGCTGACGGCGATCCGGATGGGGCTGGGCTGGCAGGCCGCGCCGCGCCGCGGACTGTTCGGGTCCCGCACCCGGGAGATCGACCTGGACGCCTCGGCCGTGCTCTTCGCGGACAAGCAGCCGGTCGACGTGGTGTTCTTCCAGCACCTGACCAGCGACGACGGCTCGGTCCGGCACACCGGTGACAATCTGGTCGGCGGTGCGGGCCAGGGCGGCGACGACGAGTCGATCATCGTCGACCTCCAGCGCGTACCGGTCCATGTCGACCAGATCGTCTTCACGGTGAACTCCTTCACCGGCCAGACCTTCGCCGAGGTGCAGAACGCGTTCTGCCGCCTGGTCGACGAGACCAACGGGCAGGAGCTGGCCCGCTACACGCTGACCGGCGGCGGCCAGTACACGGCGCAGATCATGGCCAAGGTGCAGCGCGGCGCGACCGGCTGGTCGATGACGGCCATCGGCACGGCGGCCAACGGCCGGACGTTCCAGGACCTCATCCCGGCCATTCTGCCCGCGCTCTGAGGCCGCACGGCCGCTGAGGCGGCCCCGGCCCGCGGGCCGGAACACGCACACACGAACAACGGGAACGGGAACGGGGGGCGGCGGACATGACGGCCGAACTGGTCCGGGGACAGAACCATCCGCTGCCGGGCACCCGGATGGAGATCCGGGTGTCGGCGGGCACCCCGGTGGTGGCCGCGGTCACTCTCGGGGACGAGCGGGGGCGGGTCGTCGGCGACACCTCGCAGTGGCTGGCGCACCCCGGTGCGCCGCAGCTCCCCGGCGTCGAGGTGCCCCGGCAGGCCGCCGCCGAGCACCGGCTCGCGGTGGACCTCGGCGCGATGCCGCCGCAGGTGCACCGGGTGCACGTACTGCTCGCGCTGCCGGGCGCCGCGGGCCGCCCCGGCGCACCCGCCGCCTTCGGCGCCGCCCCTGCCCCGCATCTCGCCGTCACCACCACCGAGGGTGAGGCCATCGCCGGATTCACCATGACCGGCCTCGGCCCCGAGACGGCGCTGCTGGCCATCGAGCTGTACCGGCGGCAGGGCGCCTGGAAGGTGCGCGCCGTCGGCCAGGGGTACGAGGGCGGTCTGCCCGCGCTGCTGCTCGACCAGGGTGT
The DNA here is from genome assembly GCF_014596445.1 of Streptomyces sp. CBMA29. Lineage (GTDB taxonomy): Bacteria > Actinomycetota > Actinomycetes > Streptomycetales > Streptomycetaceae > Actinacidiphila. The sequence continues at coordinate 14,964 of NZ_MECL01000168.1, forward strand.
CCCGGAGCCCGCGGGGGTGGCCGCGGGCATCGACGAGGCGGTGGGGCGCGAGCTGTCGCGCTCGGTCGACCTGCCCGCCGCGCCGCGTACGGTCCCGCCGCCCAGGGCCGCGACCGCGGCTCCGGCCGCCACGCCGAGCCCTGCCCAGAGCTCCGCCCAGGCCCCTGCTCCGGTCACGGACCAGACCTCTGTCCCGAGCCCCGCCGCGGACCCCGCTCCG
>NZ_MECL01000169.1 GCF_014596445.1 Streptomyces sp. CBMA29
GCCCGCGATCGTCTCGTCGGGAATCAGCGCCTCGCGCTCGATCCTCGCGCCGTCGACCTTCGTCTCGCAGAAGCCCTTGAGCAGGTCGAGGAACGCCTCGCCCTGCTCCACCGCCTCGGCCGCGGGCGGCGGGGGGCCGACGGGGGGCGGGGGAACCGTCGGCGGAGTCTGCGGGCTCTGTTCCCGGCGAGGCTGGAGCGGGGGGAACGACGGGGACGTGGAGCCTCCTGCGTTGTCCACTCCAGTGCTCACCGGCGCCCCCTCGTGACATGTCCTCACGGCTCGCGCGTCACTCTACGGGGTCGACCGGACGTCGTGGTCCAGCAGGCCGTCAGGCATCCGTCCGCGTGACGCGGCAGCGGGCGGGCCCCGTACGCCCCTACCGTCCGGTAGCCCCTGTCTGGCAAGCTTCATGGCATGTCAGATCGCGCTGCCGACCGCACCCGGTACGACCGGGCCACCGCCCATCTCGACGCCCCCGTGGCGATCGTCGACCTGGAGGCGTTCGACGCCAACGCCGACGACCTGGTGCGCCGCGCGGGCGGCAAACCGATCCGGGTGGCGTCCAAGTCGGTGCGGTGCAGGGCGTTGCTGGAGCGGGCGCTGGCCCGCGACGGCTTCGCGGGCATCATGTCGTTCACCCTGGCCGAGTCGCTGTGGCTGGCGCGCGCGGGCTTCACCGACATCCTGCTGGCGTATCCGTCGGCGGACCGGGACGGCTTCGCGGAACTGGCCGCCGATCCCAAGCTCGCCGCCGCCGTCACGGTGATGGTGGACGACGCCTCGCACCTCGACCTGATCGACGCGGCCCGCGGCGGCGGCGAGGAGACCGTCCGGGTCTGTCTCGAAATGGACACCAGCCTGCGGAAGTTGGGCGGCCGGCTGCGGATCGGCGCGCTGCGCTCGCCGCTGCACGACCCGGAGCGGATGGCGGCGCTGGCCCGTACCGTCACCGCGCGGCCCGGCTTCCGGCTGGCCGGGATCATGGCGTACGAGGGGCATGTCGCGGGGGTCGGCGACGCGGTCGCGAGCCGTCCGTTCCGGTCGCGGGCCATACGGCTGATGCAGTCGGCGGCCCGCAAGGAGCTGGCGGCGCGGCGCGCGGAGGCGGTCCGCGCGGTGCGGGCGGTCGCGCCGGAGCTGGAATTCGTCAACGGCGGCGGCACCGGCAGCGTGCAGACCACAGCGGCCGAGGACGCGGTGACCGAGATCGCGGCGGGCTCCGGGCTCTATGTGCCGCGGCTGTTCGACAACTACACATCCTTCCGGGGCCGTCCGGCCGCGCTCTTCGCGCAGCCGGTGGTGCGCAGGCCCGGTGTCGGCGTGGTGACCGTGCTCGGCGGCGGCTACCCGGCCTCCGGCGCGGCCGGGCCCGACCGGCTGCCGGTGCCGTATCTGCCGGAGGGGCTGCGCTACGACCCGCAGGAGGGTCCCGGCGAGGTGCAGACCCCGCTGCTCGGGTCGCCCGCGGACGATCTGCTGATCGGCGACAAGGTGTGGTTCCGGCACGCGAAGGCCGGTGAACTGTGCGAGCGGTTCGCCGAGTTGCACCTGGTCGAGGGCGACCGGGTGACGGCGACGGTGCCGACGTACCGCGGTGAGGGCAAGACGTTCCTGTAGCCGCTGAACGCGAGGGGGCGGCACCCGGACCTCGGGTGCCGCCCCCTGTCGCGTACCGCCTCGCGCGGGCCGCGGGTCAGACGCCGGTGCCGCCGGTGCTCCCGGTGCCGCCGCTGCTGTCGGCCTTGATGCCCTGGGTGATCTGGTCCATGACGGCCAGGCCCGGGGCGTTGGAGCCGATGTCGAAGCCGAAGCGGACGACGGCGATGTTCTTCGGGTCACGGGGCGAGGGGAAGGCGAGGGACTCCACGTACCCGCTGGTGCCGGACTTCGTGACGATCTTCCAGCGGACGAAGTAGCCCTTCTTACCGGCGACCGTGACCGGCTGCGAGGCGATCTGCTGGTGCGAGGTCGTGGCACCGTAGATGTCGGTGCTGTACGCGTCGGCCGCGTTCTGCGCGATGTCCGCCTTGGCCGCCGACTCCGCGCTGGTCGCGGTGAGCTTGAGCGCCTCGGCGGGCTGGGCGAAGACGCCGCCGCGCACGCAGTCCTTGCTGGCGTCGCCGGGGCACGGGTAGCCGCCGGTGACCACGCTGGCGCCGATGCCGTTGGCGCCCGAGGTGCCGGTCCAGCCGTCGAGCACGGGAAGCCTGATGCCGTCGTAGCCGTCCACGGCCTTGCCGTCGCTGCCGCCGTCGGGACCCTGCGAGCCGTCCGGGGCGTTGGGGTCGGGCGACTGACCGTCGGGCGACCGCGGCGCCTGGGAGTCGCCTCGGTGCGGCGCCGAGGCGCTGGGCGTCGGCGAGGCGGTCTTGTCGCTCTTGTCGTCCTTGCCCAGGACCAGGATTCCGGCGACCACGCCGCCGATCAGGACGAGCGCGGCCACGATCGCGATGACCACCGCGCCGGTACGGCGGCCCCCGCCGCCGGGGCCGCCGGCCACGACGTCGCCCGGATAGCCCGGCGTTCCGGGGTAGCCCGCGTAGGGCTGCTGGACCGCGTCCACCGGGACGGGCGCCGTCCTGGTGTACTCCGTCCACGTACTCCCGTCCCACCAGCGTTCCATGGCCGGGCCGTTGCCTGTGTGCCCGGGTTCTGGATACCAGCCGGGCGGGGTCGTCGTCGTCACGGCCGTCACCCTATGGCCCCTGCATGAGAATCCCGTAAGGGCGTCGGTCACAGCCCGGTTACACCCGTTCTGTCACCGCGATTTCCGGCCGCCGATCCGCCTACGGCGCGTCCGGCGGATCACCGCCTCTGTCCCTCTGACCCTTTGGCGCTTTGGCGCTCTTACCGCTTGGCGCTCTTGCCGCGGGTCAGCGTCAGCAGGTCGCGCGCCGGGCCCGCCGGGCGGTGGCCCGCCGTCCACACCGCGCGCAGCGACCGGCCGAGGTCGAGACCGGCGACGGGGACGCGGACGAGGCGGCGGGCGGCCAGCTCCTCCACGACGGCGAGTTCGCTGAGCACCGCGGGCCCCGCGCCGCTGACGGTGGCGGCCTTCACGGCGGTGGTCGAGGCGAGTTCGAGCAGCGGTACGGCCGGGCCGCCGTGTCCCGCCAGGCCCGCGTCGAGCACCTGCCGGGTGCCGGAGCCCTCCTCGCGCAGGACGAGCGGGGTCGCGGCGAGTTCGGCCGCGGTCAGCGTCTTGCGGCGGCGGGCCCAGGGGTGGGCGGGGGCGACGACGACCAGCAGCAGGTCGTGCGCGATCACGACGGCGTCCAGACCTGCGGGGACGTCCACGCCCTCGACGAAACCGAGGTCGGCGGTGCCCGCCAGCACCTGCCGGGCGACGGCGGCGGAGTTGCCCGCGGCGAGCGAGACGGCCGTGTCCGGGTGGCTGCCGTGCAGGGCGATCAGCCAGCCGGGCAGCAGGTATTCGGCGACGGTCATGCTCGCCGCGACCCGCAGCCGGGAGTCGCGTCTGCCGCGCAGCGCCCGCGCGCCCGCGTCGAACGCCTCGGCCGCCTCCAGCACCTTGCGCGCCCACTCGCTGACCAGCGCCCCCTCGTCGGTGAGGCGTGAGCCGCCGGGCGAGCGGCGGACCAGCGCCACGCCGAGCTGCCGCTCCAGGCCGCGCAGCCGCCCGCTGGCCGCGGGCTGGCTGATGCCCAGTTCCCGCGCGGCCCGCCCGAGGCTGCCGAGCCGCGCGACGGCCAGCAGCAGTTCCATGGCGGCGAGGTCGGGGACCCGGCGGGCGAGCGGAGTGCCTGGTGGGGGCGGTGCGGTGGACGGCTGAGCCATAAGCCCACGTTATGCCCTCATAGCCTCGCGGGCTCTACCGGGGCGGCCCGAGGAAGGGGAGGGTCGGAACATGGCCACTCTTCACGCCGCTCAGCCGTGTCCCCAGGTCCGTACCCGTGTCCCCGCGGTACGGCACGTCGGTCCCAACTGGTACGCCACCGTCATGGGGACGGCGATCGTGGCGAACGCCGGGGTGGCGCTGCCGGGCGGGCAGCGCTGGCTGCGGGACCTGTGCACCGGGGTGTGGGCGCTGTCCGCGGTCCTGCTCGTCGCGGTGCTCGCGGCCCGCTGCGCGCACTGGGCCTGGCACACCGACCAGGCGCGGCGCCATCTGCGCGACCCGGCGGTGGCGCCGTTCTACGGCTGTCTGCCGATGGCGCTGCTGGCCGTCGGCGCGGGCACGCTGCTACTCGGGCCGCCGGTGCTCGGGGAGCGTACGGCGGTCACGGTCGACGCCGCGCTGTGGACGGTCGGGACGGCGTCGTCGCTGCTGGTCGCGGTGGCCGTGCCGTATCTGATGGTGGCCAGACACCGGATCGGCCTCGACGACGCGTCGCCCGTGTGGCTGCTGCCGGTGGTGGCGCCGATGGTCGCGGCGGCCACCGGGCCCGCGCTGGTCCCGCACCTGCCCGCCGACGCCGTACAGGCCAGGGAGGCCCTGCTGCTTGGCTGTTACGCGATGTTCGGGCTGAGCCTGCTGGCGACGCTGACGATGCTGCCGCTGGTGTGGTCGCGTCTGGTGCGCCGCGGGCCGCTGCCGCTCGCCCTGACACCGACGCTCTTCCTGGTGCTCGGTCCGCTCGGGCAGTCCACGACGGCGGTCGGCCAGAGCGCCGACGCGGCCTCCGGCGCCGTCCCCGCCCTGTACGCGACGGCGCTGCGCGGCTTCGCTGTGCTGTACGGCGTCCCGGTGACGGGCTTCGCGCTGCTGTGGCTCGCGGTGGCGGCGGCGCTGGTGGTACGGGCGGCCCGGCGCGGGATGCCGTTCGCGATGACCTGGTGGGCCTTCACCTTCCCGGTCGGCACCTGCGTGACCGGCGCCGCGAGCCTGGCCCGGCACACCGGTCTGCACGCGCTGGGCTGGCTGGCGGTCGGGCTGTACGCGGCGCTGGTCGTGGCCTGGCTGGCGGCGGGCGCGGGCACGCTGCGGGGGACGGTGAGCGGCCGGCTGCTGGCGGCGCCCACGGGGTGACCGGGGGCGTACTGACCGGCTGACCGGCCTCAGTACGTGCGCGCCGCCTTCAGCGCGGCCCCCACGACAGCGGGCGCTCGCACCAACGAGGGCCCGTACCAGGTGAGATGGCGACCGCTGACCAGGGCGGCGGGCAGGCCGGGGAAGGACTCGGGGCCGTCGTCGGCGGTGAAACGGTACGGCTCGTCGGGGAGGACGACGAGGTCGGCGCCCACGGCCCGCAGTTCCTCGACCGGGACCGCCGGGTAGCGCTCGGCATGTCCGGCGTAGGCGTTGCGCACGCCGAGCCGGGCCAGCAGGTCACCGGCGAAGGTGTCCCGGCCGAGCACCATCCACGGCCGCCGCCAGATCGGTACGACCGCCGTCGTCGTGACCCCCGTCGCCGTGACCCCCGTCGCCGTAACCGCGGGCACCGCCGGAATCCCCCGCCAGGCCGCCTCCGCCTCGTCCAGCCACCGCGGGCGCGGCACCCCGCAGCCGTCGACCAGCATCCGGTGCAGCTCGCTGAACGCCCGCGGCAGCGACCGTACGTCGGTGACCATGACGCGGACTCCGGCCGCCCGCAGCGCGGCAAGGTCGGCGGGACGGTTCTCCTCCTCGTTGGCGATCACCAGGTCGGGGGCGAGGGCGACGACGGCGGGCACGTCGGGGTTCTTGGTACCGCCGATCCGCACGACGTCGAGGTCCGCCGGATGGGTGCACCAGTCGGTGGCGCCGACCAGCAGTTCCGGCGCGGTGGCGGCGACCGCCTCGGTCAGCGACGGCACCAGCGAGACCACCCGGCGTACGGCGTAACGGCGCTGATTCACCCGCCCACCGTACGACGGACTGTCCGAGCCCCGTGCCATGCTGGCGCCGTGACTGACGACACGCCCGGCGGCAAACTGCTCCTGCTCGACACCGCGAGCCTGTACTTCCGCGCCTACTTCGGCGTGCCCGAATCGGTGAAGGCACCGGACGGCACACCGGTGAACGCGGTGCGCGGGCTGCTGGACTTCATCGCCAGGCTGGTCGCCGACCACTCCCCCACCGCGCTGGTCGCCTGCATGGACGCGGACTGGCGCCCGCAGTGGCGGGTGGACCTGATCCCGTCGTACAAAGCGCACCGCGTAGTCGAGGACACCGAGGGCGTCGAGGAGGTGCCCGACACGCTGTCCCCGCAGGTGCCGGTGATCGAGGCGGTGCTCGACGCGATCGGCATCACCCGGGTCGGCGTCGCCGGTTACGAGGCGGACGACATCATCGGCACCCTCGCCACCGCCTCCCGTACGCCGGTCGCGATCGTCACCGGGGACCGCGACCTGTTCCAGCTCGTGGACGACGCGCGGGGCGTGCGCGTGCTCTACCCCCGCAAGGGCGTCGGCGACTGCGACATCATCGACGAGGCGGCCATCCAGGACCGGTACGGGGTGCGCGCCGGGCAGTACGCGGACTTCGCGGCGCTGCGCGGCGACCCGAGCGACGGGCTGCCCGGCGTGAAGGGCATCGGCGAGAAGACGGCGGCCCAACTCGTCACCGAGTACGGGGACCTGGCCGGTGTGCGGGCCGCCGCGACCGACCCGATGTCCAAGCTGACTCCGGCCAGGCGGCGCAACATCATGGAGGCCGCCGCATATCTGGACGTGGCGCCCGAGGTCGTGGCCGTCGCCGCCGACGTACCGCTGCCGGACTTTGATCCGACACTGCCGGGCGAGGCCGCCGACCCCGAGGTGCTGGAGTCGCTCGCGGAGCGCTGGGGGCTCGGCGGCTCGCTGACCCGGCTGCTGGACACGCTCGCGGCCAAGGGCGCGCGCTGACCCTCTTGACGTGCGGCCTTTGCTCGCGGCCTACTTGACGTGCGGCCTTTACTCGCGTCCTATACGTGCGGCCGGACGCGGGGACCGTACGGCGGCGGCGTCAGCCGTGCAGATGGACCGGTATCCGCTGCCAGCCGTAGGCGATGAAGGACGGCACCTGCTTCAACTCGTCCCGCGGGACGGCGAGTCGGAGGTCGGGGAAGCGCTCGAAGAGGGCCGGCAGGGCGGTGCGCGCCTCCATCCGGGCCAGCGGGGCGCCGATGCAGCGGTGCACGCCGACGCCGAAGGCGAGATGGTCGTCGGCGGCCCGCGTCGCGTCGAATTCGGCGGCCGTGGGCCCGTAGTGCGCCGGGTCGTGGCCGGCGGCGGCGTACGTGGTGACGATGGCGTCGCCCGCCGGGATGGTGACCCCGTTCACCGTGATGTCGCTGACCGCGAAGCGCAGCGGCAGCGCCGCGATCGACGGGTGGACGCGCAGCACTTCGTCGATGACCGCGTCCCAGCCGATCTCCCCCGCCCGTACGGCGGCGAGTTGGCCGGGGTGTGTGAGCAGCGCGACCACCGCGTTGCCGATGAGGTTGACCGTGGTCTCGAACCCGGCGCCGATCACCAGCAGCAGGGTGTACAGCAACTCCTCGTCGCTGAGCCGGTCTCCGTCTTCGGCGCGCGTCCGGATCAGCTCGGTGGTCATGTCGTCGCCGGGGTGCTCGGTCCTGTGGCCGATCAGCGCGGGCAGGACGACAGCGATCTGCTCCTGGACGAAACGCCCGTGCTCCGGGGTCGGGTCGGAGGTGTCCATGATCGCGGCGATCAGCGTGCCCGTCGCCTCCGTCAAGTGGTCGGGGACTCCGAAGAGTTCGCAGATCATCCGCATCGGCAGCGGGTGCGCGTACGCCGCGCGCAGGTCGACCGGCCGGCCGTCGGCCGCCGCCAACTCCGGTGCGTCCAGCAGCTCCTGAGTGATCGTCTCGACCCGGACCCGCATCGCCTCGGTGCGCCGGGCGGTGAAGCTGGGCGCGACGAGCTTGCGCAGCCGGGCGTGGTCGGAGCCGTACGTGGAGAGCATGTTGACCACGCCGACCCAGCCGAGGACCCAGCCCCAGGCGGGGTGGTCGCCGACCTCGGGCCACAGTGCCCAGTGCTGGCGCGGGTCGCGGCTGACCCGCGGGTCGAGGATCAGCGACCTGAGCGTGTCGTAGCCGGTGGGCGCCCAGGCCGGGATGCCGCCCGGCAGTTCGACCGGCACCACCGGGCCCAGCGCACGTAACTCGGCGCTCTCCAGGGGGATGTCGGCGCCGAACGGGTCGATGGCCACACGGGCGGCGTGCGCGGTCATGCGCGGTCTCCGCTCTGGTCGGGGGTGCGCGGGGTGAAGCGGACGGGCAGCGCCGTCAGCGAGCGGTGGAACGGGCCCGGCCGCCAAGTGAGGCGGTCGCGGTCGGTGGTCGGTTCGAGGTCGGGCAGCCACTGGGTGAGCCGTTCGATGGCCTCGGTGGCGATCAGCAGGGTGTGCTGCTTGACCGGGCAGGAGTGCTCGCCCGCCGACCAGGACAGGTGGGAGGCGTCGCCCGGGTGGTGGGCGCCGCCCGACTCCCGCTCGGCGAAGTGGCCCAGCGCGCCGTAGGAGATGACGACGGGGACGGCCGCCCGCACCCACACGCCGTGGAAGCTCAGCGGCTCGCGCGCGAAGTGGATGCCGTAGTTGGACAGCGGCGTCTCGTACCGCAGCACCTCCACGACGGCGTCCATGACCGGGCGGGAGCCGCTGGTCAGTGTGGTGTAGAAGTCGGGGTTGCCGAGGATCCGCGACAGCGCGTTGGAGACCAGGTTCGCGGTCGGCTCGTGGCCCGCGCCGAGGGTGAGGAAGACCTGCCAGGTGACCTCTTCGGCGGTCAGGTCCTCCGGGTGGTCCAGCAGCCAGCTCGTCAGGTCGGGGCCGCGGGTCTCGCTCTTGGCCGCGATGAGTCCGAGCACGTACGCCCCGAACTCGGCCTCGCCCTCGGCCGCTTGGACTCCGCCCTCCATCATCTTGCCGAGTGCGGCCTCCAGCCGGCCGCTCTCGCTGTCCGGCAGCCCGAACAGGTTGTTGAAGATCAGCGACATCAGCGGGCGCGCGAAGTCCGCGACGAGGTCGGCGTGGCCGACGGGTCCGAAACGGCCGATCAGGATGTCCACCGCACGGTGCACCCGTTCGCGCAGATCGGCGGGTTCCACCAGGTCGACCGCGTCGGCGAAGGCGCGGCGGTAGCGGACGTGCGCGTCGCCGTCGGAGAACAGGGTGTTGGGCCGCCAGCGCATCATGCCGAGGACCGGCGCGTCCTCGGCGACCGTGGACTCCCACGGGCGCGGGTCGTGCGACCAGGTCTCCGCGTCACGCAGCAGGTCCAGCGCGGCGCGCCGGTCGGTGACGACGTACGCCGGTACGCCCGGCGCGAGTTCGGCCCAGCCGAGCGGGCCCTGCGCCTTGAGCGCCGCGTAATAGCGGTGCGGGTCGGCGGCGAAGCCGTCCTCCCAGAGCCGGACCGGCGCCGACCGGGCGAAGGCGTCGGCGGGGGTGTCGGGCGCGGGAGAGGGCGCGGCGGGCTCGGCGGGCTCGGCGGGCTCGGCGGAAGACGGCGCTGCGGGAGTGGAAGTCATCAGAGGGCTCCGGGCGTTGGGTCGGCGTCCTTGCGGTCGATCAGGTGCTGCACCAGCGCGAGCAGCGCGTCGACGGAGGAGTTGGTGTCGCGGGCGTCGCACGCCACCATCGGCGTGCCGGGCTCCAGGTCGAGCGCCTGCCGCAACCGCGCCTCGGTGTACGTCCGCGCGTCGGGGAAGGTGTTGAGCGCGACGGCGTACGGCAGGCCGGTCTCCTCCACCAGGCCGAGTACGTCGAAGGAGTCGTTGATCCTGCGGGTGTCGACCAGCACCAGCGCGCCCAGCGCTCCGTACGCGATGTCGGCCCACAGCGAGCGGAACCGTTCCTGCCCGGGGGTGCCGAACAGGTACAGCACGACGCCTCCCGCCATGCTGATCCGGCCGAAGTCGATGGCGACGGTGGTGGTGGTCTTGTCACGGACGCCGTCGAGGTCGTCGACAGCGGCGGACGCCTCGCTGAGGTGTTCCTCGGTGTGCAGCGGGCGGATCTCGGAGACCGAGTCGATCAGCGTGGTCTTGCCCACCCCGAACGGACCCGCCACCAGGATCTTCACCAACTCGCGGGCGCTGTCCGGCAGATGCACATCGCCTCGGTGGGGGTCAGTGCTTGAGGGCGCGGAGGCCATCGGCCACTCTCTTCAGCAGGTCGGGTTCCGGTGGGTCGGCTACGGGGACGGGCGGACGGACGCTGACCAGCCCCCGGTCGGTCAGCTCCGCCGCGAGTACCCGGACGGCGGAGACGGGCAGCCCCAGCAGGGCCGCCGTCTCCACCACGGTGAGGGATCCGCCGTCCAGCAGTTCCAGCAACGCGTGCTGGGCGGCGCGGAGTTCGGCGGGCGGTTCGGCGGGCGGTTCGGCGGGAACGGCGCCGTCGGCGTCGGTGCTGGTCAGCACCGACAGCCGCTCCAGGCTGTCCCGGCTCGGCCGCGCCACCCCGCCGGTGGACAGATAGGCGGGGACCAGCGGGCGGCCGGTCCGGCGGCCGGTCATTGCCCGGTGCCGCCATCGTCCGCGCGGGGCGCGGCGGTCATGGCCTTCTCTCCGAGCCTGGCCACCTGCGAGTGGACCCGGTGGGCGAGCAGGTCGAGACGGACCTCGGGACCGCCGAACGCGGCCACGCACGTGCCGTGTTCGGTGGGCGCGACCAGGATGTAGCCGTGGTCGGACTCGATCACCACCTGCCGGATCCGCGCGTCGGTGCGGTCCGCGAAGGCGGCGGCGGCCGTACGGCAGGCGCCCTGGACGGTGCTGGTGATCGCTGCGGTGCGCTCGGCGGTGGCCTGGGACAGGGCCTCCGAGTATCCGGAGACGAGACCGTCCCTGGTGAGCAGGACGACGGCGGTGACATGCGGGATCTCCAGGATCGGATCCAGCACCCACGCGGTGTCGCCGGTGTCGCGGCTGGTCATCGCGGGTCGTTCCCTTCGGTGTCGACGGCGTTTCTGGCCGCGGCGGTTCCGGCCTGGAGGGCGCCGAGGGCCGCGGCGGCCTCCTCCGGTGTGCGGGCGGACGCCGCGGGCGCGGCGACGGCC
>NZ_MECL01000170.1 GCF_014596445.1 Streptomyces sp. CBMA29
CGCGCGGCCGAGCTGGACCTGGGCGCCGCGGCCGGGCCGCTGCTGATCGTGCAGGGCGGCAACGACACCTTCGGGCGGCCCGCGGAATTCCCCGCCGGGTACGCGCCGGTCGAGGTGCCGTACGGCGATCACTCGTTCGCCGTACCCAAGCGCGCGGAGCTGACGCAGGACGCGGCGCTGGCCGTGCTGACCGGGGCCGTCAGCGACTGGCTGGCCGGGCTCGGACATGCATCCGCTCGCCCTGGCGGCCGAAAAGGCTGAGCACCTCGACGGTCTCGTCCCCCGCGGGCCCGAACCAGTGCGGCAGCCGGGTGTCGAACTCGGCTGCCTCGCCCGCCCGCAGCTCCAGATCCTTGTCGGCGAGCAGCAGCCGCAGCCGCCCGGAGAGCACGTAGATCCACTCGTAGCCCTCGTGGGTGCGCTGCTCACAGGGTTTGTTCGGCTCGATGATCATCTTGTACGCCTGAAGCGCGCCGGGGTGCCGGGTCAGCGGCAGCACCGTCATGTGGTCCATCATGCGCGGCACCGTGCGCACCCGCGGGTCGCCGACCTCGGGCGCGCCCACCAGTTCGTCCAGCGGCATCCGGTGCGCGCGGGTCAGCGGCAGCAGCAGTTCGAGGGTGGCGCGCCGCTGCCCCGACTCCAGCCGCGACAAGGTGCTCACCGAGATCCCGGTCGCCTCCGCCAGCGCGGCCAGTGTCACCCCGCGCTCCACCCGTGCCGCCCGCAGCCGCGGCCCGACCCCGGCCAGAGTGCGCTCGACGCCGTCGTCCGTACCCCTGGGTGCTTTCTCCGCCATGCGCCGATTTTGCCATGCCGGCAAGCGCGTTTGCCGTCCGACTCCGGTGTGAACTCCGTACGCCCGCCGCGCGACGTCCGCGCGATCCGCCCGCGCGCCCCCTGTGCCACCGGGAATGAGCCGCGCGATACCGGTGTTGTGCGAATCGGCAGAACGATTCGATCCCGCATCGACGAAGCGATCCGTGAAGATCTGTTGAGAGAGGCAGCCGCATGGTTTCAGCCGCTTGCCGGACCCGCGCCGAGGCCGCACAGGCCACCGCGCGACCGGACGCAGCCGCGCCCTACCTGAACTGGGCCGAATGGCCGGTCAAGGACGACGGCAAGGGCGCATCCGGCACGTCGATCTCCAGCGGGATATCCTCCGGAACAGGCGTGGCCGCTCTTGGGCGCGCTGACGTTTCTGAGGAGGTGGGTGCGGTCACCGGCACCGACGACAGCACGGCGGAAAACGCGGGTGCGTCCGGTGAGGCAGCACAGGAGAGCAGCGCGGAGCGCACCGAGCGCTTCGAGCGGGACGCCCTTGGCTTCCTCGACCAGATGTACTCGGCCGCGCTGCGGATGACCCGCAATCCGGCCGACGCGGAAGACCTCGTCCAGGAGACGTACGCGAAGGCGTACGCCTCCTTCCACCAGTTCCGTGAGGGCACCAACCTCAAGGCGTGGCTCTACCGCATTCTCACCAACAGCTTCATCAACTCCTACCGCAAGAAGCAGCGCGAACCGCTGCGCAGCGGCTCGGAGGAGATCGAGGACTGGCAGCTCGCGCGCGCCGAGTCGCACATGTCGACCGGTCTGCGCTCGGCGGAGTCCCAGGCGCTCGACCACCTGCCCGACTCCGATGTGAAGACGGCATTGCAGACGATTCCCGAGGAGTTCCGCATCGCGGTGTACCTCGCGGACGTCGAGGGCTTTGCCTACAAGGAGATCGCGGACATCATGGGAACACCCATCGGCACAGTGATGTCCCGGCTGCACCGCGGGCGGCGCCAGTTGCGCGAGCTGCTGGAGGACTACGCGCGGGACCGCGGTCTTGTACCGGCGGGCGCGGCGGATGAGAAGGGCGCGGATTCATGAGTTGCGGCGACGCACATGAGACGGACTGCTCGGAGGTGCTCGACCACCTCTACGAGTACCTCGACAACGAGATGCCCGATGAGAGCTGCGCCAAGTTCAAGGAGCACTTCGACGAGTGCCACCCGTGCCTGGAGAAGTACGGCCTCGAACAGGCCGTCAAGAAGCTCGTCAAGCGGTGCTGCGGCTCCGACGACGTGCCGACCGACCTCCGTTCGAAGGTCATGATGCGGATCGAGCTGATCCGCTCCGGTGAGGTCGCCCCGGTCCCGGACCAGGCGCCCGACATCCTCGCCGCCCCGACCGAGGCCGAGGCCCGCTGAGGCTTCGCCCTCCGCCGCCGTCCGCCCCCCGGCGCCGGCGTATCTGTCAGTTCGCATACGCCTCACGTCACCCGTGCGGGTGAGCGCCGGGTCCCGCTGACGGCCCCACGCCGGCCAACGCCCCTTCCACGACGGGCGCGGCCCTGTCCTCCTGACGCTCAACGGGCCGGGAGCCGACCGGGCCGCGCCCGTCGCGCGTTCGCACCCGTTTCGAGCGCGCCTCGCGCACGGTCGCGCACGTTCGCGTACGGCCGGGCGCGGCCCTCGGCCACCGGCTCGCGACGGTCGGGCGGCTACGGCCGGCGACCGCACGTACGTACGATCCGCAGGTGGTGGCGGCCCTCACCAGGGTGCTCGCACGGCGCCCCACCTGGGCATGGTTGGATGCCCACGGGAGTGGCAAGGGTGTCGAGTGAGGAACCGCGCTCACCGGTGAGCCGCGGACCGCACGGACCGGGTGGCCGGCCCCGGGGGACGGGGGCGGCGGCCGGGCTGAGACAACGGCCAAAATGTGCAAGGTTGGAGTCGTGCGGGGGGACGCGATCGTAGTGGTGCGGGAAGGCGACGTCCTGGCAGTGATCGGCTGAGCGGGCAGGCGGGTAACGACGTTGAACATCTTCGGAAGAGTGCGGCACCGGCCGTCGCCCACGTGGCGGCAGGCCACTGACCGGGCGTTCTCGCTGATCGGCGACGGCCGTTACGAGGACGCCGGAGCGCTGCTGACCCGGGCCGCCGATCTGGAGCCGTGGCTGTCGGAGTCCTGGTACAACCTCGCGCTGCTGCACAAGTTCCGGCACGACTGGGCGCAGGCCCGGATCGCCGGGCTGCGCGCGGTGGCGCTGCTCGACCGCCCGGTCGGCTCCCCCGACTGGTGGAACCTCGGCATCGCCGCCACCGCCGTGCAGGACTGGCCGCTGGCCCGCCGCGCCTGGCAGGCGTACGGCCTGCGGATGCCCGCGGGCACCGCGAGTCACAACGGCGAGGAGTCGGTGCGGCTGCCGCTGGGCAGCGCCGCCGTACGGCTGTCGCCCGAGGGCGAGGCCGAGGTCGTGTGGGGCCGCAGGCTCGACCCGGCGCGTGTCGAGGTGCTCTCCATCCCGCTGCCGTCGTCCGGGCGCCGCTGGGGCGAGGTCGTGCTGCACGACGGCGTCCCGCACGGTGAGCGCGCCACCGCCGACACCGCGGGCGGCGCGGTCTACCCCGTCTTCGACGAGATCGAACTGTGGGCGCCGTCCCCGGTGCCGACCTGGCTGGTGCTCCTTGAGGCGGACACGGCCGCCGACCGCGACGCGCTGGAACGGCTGGCGGCGGAGGCCGGATACGCGGCCGAGGACTGGTCGTCGTCCGTCCGGCTGCTGTGCCGCACCTGTTCGGAGAGCCGGATGCCCACCGACGACGGCTCGATGGCCACGCGCGACCCGCACGACCACGGTGAGCCCGGTCACCCCGGCCACCTCAGCCACCACAGCGCGGGCGTGCGCTGGTCGCCGGAGCGCGAGTGCGGGATCGCCGCCCCCGCGTCCCTGGTCCGCGGCCTGCTCGACGGCTGGGTCGCCGACAGCCCGGACACCCGGGACTGGCGTGACCTCGAAGAGGTCTGCTGAACGGCCGGGCCTGACGCCTGCCCTGAACCGCGCGCCTGAACCGCGCGCCCTGAACCGCGTGCCCGTGCCTGAACCGCGTGCGTGAACGCCGCGGTGTGACGAACGACGAGGTGTGGGGAACACCGTCTTGCGCGGGCCCGTACCCTAGGGGGGTTCGTTTACGGGTTCGCGGAAGGCGTACGGCGCAGATGTCCCAGCAGCACACCGAGCACGGCCACGGTCACCAGCACCACCACGGTCATGACCACGACCACGCGCACAGCCACGACGCGGCCACCGAAGGCTTCCTCGACGACGTGGCCGACGCGAAGGCGCGCGAACTGGCGTACCGCGAGCGCGGCACCGTCCGCCCGATCACCGTGGTCGGCAACCCGGTACTGCACCGGGAGTGCGAGGACGTCACGTCCTTCGACGACGACCTGGACGCGCTGATCGCCGACATGTTCGCCAGCCAGCGCGCGGCCGAGGGCGTGGGCCTGGCCGCCAACCAGATCGGCGTCGGCCTCAAGGTCTTCGTCTACGACTGCCCGGACGACGACGACAACCGGCACGTCGGCGTCATCTGCAACCCCGTACTGGACGAACTGCCCGCCGACCGGCGCCGGTTGGACGACTCCAACGAGGGCTGCCTGTCCGTCCCCGGCGCCTACATGGAACTGGCCCGCCCCGACTACGCGGTGGTGCGCGGCCAGAACGCCAAGGGCGAGCCGATCGTCGTCCACGGCAACGGCTACTTCGCCCGCTGCCTCCAGCACGAGACCGACCACCTCTACGGCCGCCTCTACATCGACCGTCTCTCCAAGCGCGACCGCAAAGACGTCATGAAGCAAATGGCCGAAGCCACCCCGAAGTTCGAAACGGTCCCCAACGACTGACCCGCCCCGCGCACCCGTTCAGCGACGAGGGGGCGGCGGAAGGCGATGAGCCTTCCGCCGCCCCCTCGCGCTGTCGGCTGCTGTTCGGACCCCGGGTCTAGAAGTCCTCGTCCAGGGCGAAGCTGCCCTCGACCGCGACCTGGTAGGCCGACGAGCGGCGCTCGAAGAAGTTCGTCAGCTCCTGCACGCCCTGCAACTCCATGAAGGAGAAGGGGTTCTCCGAACCGTAGACCGGGGGAAAGCCGAGCCGGGCGAGGCGCTGGTCGGCGACGCACTCCAGGTAGGCGCGCATGGACTCGGTGTTCATGCCGGGCAGGCCGTCGCCGCACAGGTCGCGGCCGAACTGGAACTCGGCCTCGACGGCCTCGCGCAGCATGTCCGTGACCTCCTGTCGCAACTGCTCGTCGAAGAGATCGGGCTCCTCCTTGCGGACGGTGTCGACCACGTCGAAGGCGAAGCTCATGTGCATGGTCTCGTCGCGGAACACCCAGTTGGTGCCGGTCGCGAGCCCGTGCAGCAGGCCGCGCGAGCGGAACCAGTAGACGTACGCGAAGGCGCCGTAGAAGAACAGGCCCTCGATACAGGCGGCGAAGCAGATCAGATTGAGCAGGAAGCGGCGCCGGTCGGCCTTGGAATCCAGGCGGTCGATCTTCTCGGCCCCCTGCCCGTCGAAGTTGGCCATCCAGCGGAAGCAGAACTGGGCCTTCTCGCGGATCGAGGGGATCTCCTCGACCGCGTCGAAGGCCGCCGCGCGGTCCTCGGGATCGGGCAGGTAGGTGTCGAGCAGCGTCAGATAGAACTGGACGTGCACGGCCTCCTCGAAGAGCTGGCGGGACAGGTACAGCCGCGCCTCGGGGGAGTTGATGTGCTTGTAGAGGGTGAGCACCAGGTTGTTGGAGACGATCGAGTCACCGGTCGCGAAGAACGCGACCAGGCGGCCGATCATGTGCTGCTCGGCGGGGCTGAGCTTGGCGAGGTCGGACACGTCGGAGTGGAGGTCGACCTCCTCCACGGTCCAGGTGTTCTTGATCGCGTCGCGGTAGCGCTCGTAGAAGTCCGGGTAGCGCATCGGACGCAGGGTCAGCTCGAAGCCCGGGTCGAGCAGATTCTTGTCGGCGGAGCGAGTGGTCGGGGTGGTCATTACTGGCAGGCCTCGCAGGACTCGGGGTTCTCAAGGGAGCAGGCGATCGCGTCGGCGTCGGCGATCACCGGTACGGGTACGGGGGTCGCGGCCGTCTGCTGCTGGGCGCGCGCCGCGCGGGCGATCCGGGTCGCGGGCCGGGACCGCAGGTAGTACGTCGTCTTCAGGCCCCGCTTCCAGGCGTACGCGTACATCGAGCTGAGCTTGCCGATGGTGGGCGTCTCCAGGAACAGGTTCAGCGACTGGCTCTGGTCGAGGAACGGCGTACGCGCCGCCGCCATGTCGATCAGGCCGCGCTGCGGGATCTCCCACGCCGTGCGGTACAGCTCACGGATCTCGGCCGGAATCCAACTGAAGCCGTTCACCGAGCCGTTGGCCTCGCGCAGCGCCTCGCGGGACTGCGCGTCCCACACGCCGAGCCGCTTGAGGTCGGCGACCAGGTACGAGTTGACCTGGAGGAATTCACCCGACAGCGTCTCGCGCTTGAAGAGGTTGGAGACCTGCGGCTCGATGCACTCGTAGACACCGGCGATGGACGCGATGGTCGCGGTCGGCGCGATGGCCAGCAGCAGCGAATTGCGCATGCCGGTGGCCGCGATCCGGGCGCGCAGCGCCGTCCAGCGCTCCGGCCAGTTCAGCTCGGTCGCGTAGTGGTCGGGGTGCAGCACACCGCGGGCGGTACGGGTCTTGTCCCAGGCGGGCAACGGGCCCTGCCGCTCGGCGAGATCGCAGGACGCCTCGTACGCGGCGAGCATGATCCGCTCGGCGATCCGGGTGGACAGCTCGCGCGCCCGCGCCGAGTCGAAGGGCAGCCGCAGCTTGAAGAAGACGTCCTGAAGACCCATCACGCCCAGGCCCACCGGGCGCCACTTGGCGTTGGAGCGGCCCGCCTGCTCGGTCGGGTAGAAGTTGATGTCCACGACCCGGTCGAGGAAGGTCACGGCGGTGCGGACGGTCTCGTCCAGCCGCTCCCAGTCCAGCTCGCCGCCCGCGCCGCCCCCCGGCGTCACGAAGGCGCCCAGGTTCACCGAACCCAGGTTGCAGACCGCGGTCTCGCCGTCGTCGGTGACCTCCAGGATCTCGGTGCACAGATTCGAGGAGTGCACGGTACGGCCGGGCTCCGCCGTCTGGTTGGCCGTACGGTTCGAGGCGTCCTTGAAGGTGATCCAGCCGTTGCCGGTCTGTGCGAGGGTCCGCATCATCCGGCCGTACAGCTCGCGCGCCGGGATCGTGCGCTGGGCCAGGCCCTTCGCCTCCGCCCTGCGGTACGCGGCGTCGAAGTCGTCGCCCCACAGGTCGACCAGCTCCGGCACGTCGGACGGCGAGAACAGCGACCAGTCGGCGTCGGTCTCCACGCGGCGCATGAACTCGTCCGGGATCCAGTGCGCCAGGTTCAGATTGTGGGTGCGGCGCGCGTCCTCGCCGGTGTTGTCGCGCAGTTCGAGGAACTCCTCGATGTCGGAGTGCCAGGTCTCCAGGTAGACCGCCGCCGCGCCCTTGCGACGGCCGCCCTGGTTGACCGCGGCCACCGACGCGTCCAGCGTCTTCAGGAACGGCACGATGCCGTTGGAGTGGCCGTTGGTGCCGCGGATCAGCGAACCGCGCGAGCGGATACGGGAGTAGGACAGGCCGATGCCGCCCGCGTGCTTCGACAGCCGCGCCACCTGGTGGTAGCGGTCGTAGATCGAGTCCAGCTCGTCCAGCGGCGAGTCCAGCAGGTAGCAGGAGGACATCTGCGGGTGCCGGGTCCCGGAGTTGAACAGCGTGGGGGAGCTGGGCAGGTAGTCCAGCGCGCTCATCAGCCGGTAGAGCGAGGCGACTTCCTCGGCGGCGCGCACCGAGTCGTCCTCGGCGAGACCGCAGGCCACGCGGAGCATGAAGTGCTGCGGGGTCTCGATCACCTGACGGGTGAGGGGGTGCCGCAGCAGGTAGCGGCTGTGCAGGGTGCGCAGGCCGAAGTAGCCGAAGCGGTCGTCCGCGCCGGCGGCCAGCGCCTCGTCCACCAGCGCGTCGAGCCGGGGCTTGTGCAGGGCCACGAAGGCGGCCGTGCGGTCGGCGATCAGGCCCTCGCGGTGCCCGACCGAGACGGACGCGGAGAACGACACCGAGCCCTGGCCCGCGGCCTCTTCGGCGATGGCCGAGGTCAGCAGCCGGGCGGCCAGCCGCGAGTACGCCGGGTCCTCGGAGATCAGCCCGGCCGCCGCCTCGGTGGCCAGGCTGTGCATCTCGGCCGCGTCGGCGGCGGCGCTGCGGCCGCGCAGCGCGGCGGCGGCGACCCGGCCGGGGTCGGTGTCGGACAGGTCGGCGGTGAGCCGCACCAGCGTACGCAGCAGGTCCGCGCCAGGGCCCTCGTCGGGGCCGGCGGGAGGTCCGGGGAGAGGTCCGGAGGGGGGAGCCGAGGGGATCCGGGGGGCGACGGTGCGGAGTTCGGCTGAGGCGGGGTCTGCGGGCGCGATGGTCACGGTGGTGCTCTCTCCCTCGAACGCGGCGACGGCCAGGCGGGGAGGAGCGGGTACGCGTGCGGAGGCGCACCCCCGCTCAGGCATGGGCGTGCCGCGACGCGTCCGCCGGCCCAATCCGCGAGGCCCGGACACAACTGCGCCCGTCGCTTGTGGGCGCTACGGGCGCGCTGGCGGCAGGTCCTCGGGCTGTGCGGGCGTACGCCCGCTCACCGTTGCGGGGCAGCGCCGGATTCGCACCGGCTTCCCCTGCTCGACAGCGAAGTTGAGCATACATGTAGTGCCACGGTTCGCGTGGAAGCCCAGATGTTGTGTCGCGAGGGTGGGTCGCCGGGGTCGGCGCACAAGCGCCGGAGGGATTTTATTCCCTCCGGCGGCCTCAGATCCGCGGGGCTGCGGCCGGTGTGCGGGCGGGTGTGCGGGCGGGTGTGCGGCCCGGTTCGCGGCCCGGTTCGCGGTCCGCGCGCGCCGTACGTCTCGCGTGCGCCCGGCGTGTCGCCTCGGCCTCGCGGGCGGCGTCGGCCGCGCGGATCTGGCGGGTGATCCTGGCCTCGGCGCGCAGGCCCAGGACGGGGACGAAGGACAGGATGAGGAGGAGGGCGGAGAGGGCTGCGAGGTCCAGGAGAACGGTCATGGGCCAATCGTGCTCGCGCCGCTTACCCGCGAACAGTGGCAGGACCGCCGTACTACCGCGACATCCTGCCAAGTGGCATCCTCGGGAGCATGCTGAAGAACGTGGCCGCGGTACTGCTGGAGGGTGTCCACCCCTTCGAACTCGGGGTGCTCTGCGAGGTGTTCGGCCTCGACCGGAGCGACGACGGGCTGCCCGTGTACGACTTCGCCGTGATCTCCGCCGAGGGCCCGACGCTGCGCACGCACGCCGGGTTCGACCTCGCGGTCTCCTGCGACATGGACCGGCTGGAGGAGGCGGACCTGATCGCCGTACCGGCCGGGGACTCGTACATCCACCGGGACTTCCCGCCGCGGGTGCTCACGGCGCTCAACCGGGCCGTGGAGCGCGGCGCGACGGTGCTCAGCGTGTGCTCGGGCGTCTTCGTGCTGGCCGCCTCCGGCATGCTCGACGACCGGCGCTGCGCCACGCACTGGCGGCACGCCGAACGCCTCGCGCTGCGGTACCCGCAGATCAAGGTCGAGTCGGACGTGCTGTACGTGGACGACGCGGGGGTGATCACCTCGGCCGGTACGGCCTCCGGCATCGACGCCTGCCTGCACCTGGTGCGCAAGGAGCAGGGCAGCGCCGTCGCCAACGGCATCGCCCGCCGCATGGTGGTGCCCCCGCACCGCGAGGGCGGCCAGGCCCAGTACGTGGACCGGCCGCTGCCGCGCGGGCAGAGCGACCCCGTGGCCGGGGTGCTGTCCTGGATGGAACGGCACCTGGACCGCGAGGTGACCGTCGAGGAGCTGGCCGCCCGCGCCCACATGTCGCCGCGCACCTTCGCCCGCCGCTTCCAGCAGGAGACCGGCACCACCCCGTACCGCTGGCTGCTGGGTCAACGGGTCCTGCTGGCACGGGAGTTGCTGGAGGCCACCGACCACACCATGGACGCCGTCGCGCTCCGCGCGGGGTTCGGGAACGCGGCGACCATGCGGCATCACTTCGCCCGTTGGACGGGGACCACGCCGCAGGGATACCGCAGGACCTTCGCCTCGCGCTGAGGCGCGGCTCCCTGCCTGCCCCCTCGCGCGTTACACCGGTGCGGGAACCTCCTCTTTCGCCGTCTCCTCCGCCTCCGCCACGTAGTCGCCCCTCGCCGTCTCGTCCACGCCGTCGGGGGCCTTGAAAGCGCGCAGGACCAGGGTGAGGACGACCGCGACCGCCGCGTTCAGGACGAAGGCGGTGAGGCCGATGTAGCCGAGCTCGCCGATGCCGGGGATCTTCGCGGAGTTGCCGCCGAAGTGCGACTGGCTGGCGCTGGTCTGCTCGTACGCCTTCCACGTGCCGTACGCCATGCCCGCCGCCCAGCCGGCCAGCAGCGCCCAGCGGTGGAACCAGCGGGTGAACAGGCCGCCGACGATGGCCGGGACGGTCTGGAGAATCCAGATGCCGCCCAGGAGCTGGAAGTTGATCGCGACCGTCTTGTCCATCGAGAGCACGAAGACGAGCGCGCCGACCTTGACCACCAGGGACGCCGCCTTGGAGACCTTGGTCTCCTGCGCGGGGGTGGCGTCCGGTTTGAACAGGTCCCGGTAGATGTTGCGGGTGAACAGGTTGGCCGCCGCGATGGACATGATCGCCGCCGGGACCAGCGCGCCGATGGCGATGGCGGCGAAGGCCACCCCTGCGAACCAGGAGGGGAACATGTCCTCGAAGAGCTGGGGGATGGCCAGTTGGGCGTTGTAGCCCTTGACGCCCTTTCCGACGCCCGCCGCCAGCGCCATGAAGCCGAGCATCGCCAGCAGGCCCAGCATCAGCGAATACAGCGGCAGGATCGTGGTGTTGCGGCGGATGGTGTCGCGGCTCTTGCCGGAGAGCACGGCCGTCACCGAGTGCGGGTACAAGAAGAGCGCCATCGCCGAGCCCATCGCGAGGGTGGCGTAAGCCCATTGGGCCTGCGGCGCCGACACCAGCGAGCCGCGCGGTTTGCCGGTGGCGGGGTTGGTCACCTTGTAGGCCGCGTCCGCCTTGTCGAAGATGTCGCCGAACCCGCCCAGTTTGTACGGGATGTAGATGATCGCCACCACGATGACGATGTAGATCAGCGCGTCCTTGACGAAGGCGATCAGCGCGGGCGCGCGCAGCCCCGAGGAGTACGTGTACGCGGCCAGCACACCGAAGGCGATCAGCAGCGGCAGGTCCTTGACGAACCAGTTGGTGGAGTCGCCGCCGCCGACGCCCATCACGTCCAGCACGGCCTGGATGCCGACCAGTTGGAGCGCGATGTACGGCATGGTCGCGACGATCCCGGTGAGCGCCATCGCGACCGACAGGCTCTTGGACCCGAACCGGCCGCGGATGAAGTCCGACGAGGTCACGTACCCGTGCTTGTGCGAGACCGACCACAGCCGCGGCAGGAAGAGGAACACCAGCGGGTAGGTGATGATCGTGTACGGGACCGCGAAGAACCCGGCGGCGCCCGCGGAGTAGATCGCGGCGGGCACGGCGACGAAGGTGTACGCGGTGTAGAGGTCGCCGCCGAGCAGGAACCAGGTCACCCAGGTGCCGAAACTCCGGCCGCCCAGGCCCCATTCGTCCAGGTGCAGGGCGTTCTCCGCGCGTCGCCAGCGGGCGGCGAGGAAGCCCATCACCGTGACCAGGACGAAGAAGAAGACACAGACGCCGAGCGCCACGCCGTTCACGTCGTTCGTCACCTGGCCGCACCCCCCTTGCGCGCCCGCTCCTCGCGCCGCACCAGGACGTACGCGGTGTACGTCAGCAGTGCAGCCGCCGGCACCCACGCCATCTGGTACCAGTAGAAGAACGGGATGCCGATGAATCTTGGGGTGAGCCGTGCGTACGAGCTGACCCAGAGCAGGGCCACGAAGGGCGCGACCAGGCATATTCCGGCGGTCACGCGCGACGCGGTGACCACCGGCTGCCGCGGCGGCGCGGGGTGTTCCTCAAATGACAGGTCGTCGGGCATACGTGCGGCTCCCGTCCCCTAGAGCTACGAGTGTGACTCGCGGGAATCTAGGGGAGGGGAGTGGCGCACGTCACCATGTGTGCGGCGATCTCACTCGGGAGAATTCAAACCGGCGGTCTCAGTCGGTGGGGCGGCTCAGGCGTGCCACGAACTTGTAGCGGTCGCCGCGGTAGACCGAGCGCACCCACTCGACCGGTTCGCCCACGGTGTCGATCGAGTGCCGGGAGAGCATCAGCATCGGCAGGCCGACGTCGGTGCCGAGCAGTCCGGCCTCGCGCGGGGTGGCCAGCGAGGTCTCGATGGTCTCCTCCGCCTCGGCCAGCCGCACGTCGTAGACCTCGGCCAACGCCGTGTACAGGGAGGTGTACTTGGCGAGGCTGCGGCGCAGCGCGGGGAAGCGCTTGGCCGACAGGTGCGTCGTCTCGATCGCCATCGGCTCGCTGTTGGCCAGCCGCAGCCGCTCGATCCGCAGCACCCGGCCGCCGGCCTTCATGTCGAGCAGCCCGGCGAGCCGGTCGTCGGCGGTGATGTAGCCGATGTCCAGGAGCTGGGAGGTGGGTTCGAGGCCCTGGGCGCGCATGTCCTCGGTGTACGAGGTCAGTTGGAGCGCCTGGGAGACCTTCGGCTTGGCGACGAAGGTGCCTTTGCCCTGGATGCGTTCGAGCCGGCCCTCGACCACGAGTTCCTGGAGCGCCTGGCGGACCGTGGTGCGCGAGGTGTCGAACTCGGTGGCCAGCGTGCGCTCCGGCGGTACGGGCGTGCCGGGGGGCATGGTCTGGGTGATGTCCAGAAGATGCCGCTTGAGCCGGTAGTACTTGGGCACGCGTGCGGTACGGACCGCGGTGCTCGCGGTCCCCGCCGTACTCTCCGCGCCACTGCCCGCGTCGCTGTCCATGACGTCTACTCCCGACTGCTGTCGTGCTGCCGTCACCGGCTCCTCCGTTATATGCGGCTCACATCGTGGCACGGCCTGACCTGGAGCGGGGAGGCGGTAGTGGTCGCTTCCCGCTCAGGTGTCGGTCCGATAACAGAGCCGACATGGGTTCTTATACACCCTTGACACCCCCAAAGGTCTAGGCCAAGCTCCCGGTACTGGTCTAAACCATTTACGACCACATCCCAGACCCACGAGCAGGACGCGGCTGCACACGTGTCTCGCGGTAGCCGACATTTCGGGTGGTGGGGGGAGTTTCGGGCATCCTGAGGAGGGTGGCGTGAAGCGCAAGCTCATCGCGGCGATCGGCGTCGCGACCATGATTGCTGGTATTGCGGCCTGTGGGTCGGACAAGAAGGACGACAAGGCCGCTGAGAAGCCGGCCGACCAGACCGGCACGGTGACCGTCTGGCTGATGGGTGAGGCGCAGACGGCCTGGCCCGAGCTGGTACAGAACACCACCGCTCAGTTCAAGGCGAAGTACCCGAAGGTCAACGTCAAGATCCAGTACCAGCAGTGGAGCGACAAGGTCCAGAAGCTGGACGCCGCCCTCTCCGGTTCCAGCGCCCCCGACGTGGTGGAGCTGGGCAACACCGAGACCCAGACGTACATCCTCAACGGCGCCCTCGCCGACCTGGACAAGAAGACCTTCCAGAACTCGGACACCTGGATCAAGGGCCTCGAGGACACCTGCACCTACCAGGGCAAGCTCTACTGCGCGCCCTACTACGCCGGTGCCCGCGTCGCGATCTACAACACCGCCGACTTCAAGGCCGGTACGGGCTCCGACGCCTTCCCCGCCACCGAGGACGAGCTGACCGCCGCCCTGGACAAGATCGAGGCGAAGAAGGGCGGCGACAAGACGTACTCGCCGCTCTACCTCCCCGGCCAGTACTGGTACGCGGCCATGTCGTACGTCGCCGCCTACGGCGGCCAGATCGCCAAGGACGACGGCGGCAAGTGGAGCGGTGACCTGGAGAGCCCGCAGGCGCAGCAGGGCCTCCAGCACTTCATCGACCTGGTGAAGAAGTACAACCACGGCGACCAGACCAAGGACGAGGCGGACCACGCCAACGTCATGGCCCACGGGAAGGCCGGCGTCATCTACGGCAACGGCTGGGAGGCCGGTTCGGTCATCACGCCGCCGAACGGCAACGCCAAGCTCAAGGACGTCATCAAGACGGCCACGATGCCCGGCCCGAACGGCAAGGCGCTGCCGTCCTTCATCGGCGGCTCCGACCTCGCCGTGGTCAACAAGTCCAAGGTGAAGGACCTCGCCAAGGAGTGGATCGCGGACTTCACCAGCGAGAAGAACGAGGCCGTCCTCGTCACCAAGGCCACGCTGCCGAACAACACCAAGCAGCTTGAGCCGATGAAGGCCGACCCGGCCACCGCCGCCGCGGCCAACGCCGTGCCGGACGCCTGGTTCACGCCGATCGCACCGGGCTGGGCCGCGATCGAGAAGCAGGGCATCCTCAAGACGATGCTGCTCGACATCCTCAAGGGCAAGTCCGTCGCCGACGCCGCCAAGGCCGCCGACGACAAGATCAACTCGCTGATCAACACCGCCTCCTGACACGGCGGTCGTCACCAGGGGAGGGCGGTCCGCGGTCGCGGGCCGCCCGCCCCGGTATCCCGGCATGGACACCGAAGAAAGGTCAGAGCGGATGAGTGCCGCCGACACGCATGCCACAGAGCCGGTGACGGGGGGCCGCCCGCAGATCCCGCCGCCGCGCTCGACCGGTCCGGTCGCCCCGACAGCGGGCCGCGCCCCCAAGCGCAAGCGGCAGAGCAGATCGCTGCCGTATCTGCTGATCGCTCCGGCGCTGGTCGTCATCATCGGCGTGCTGGGCTATCCGCTCGTCGACACCATCGTGCTGTCCTTCCAGGACGAGCGGCGCAACAACCTCTGGAACGGCGTCGCGGCGCCCTGGGTCGGCTTCGACCAGTACAGCTCGATCCTCGGCGACAGCGAGTTCTGGGCCGTGGTGCTGCGCACCGTGGTCTTCGTCGTCGTCTGCGTCGTCGCCACCATGGCGCTCGGCCTGCTGATCGGGCTGCTGATGCAGCGGGTCTCCAACTGGGTCCGGGTCACCATGAGCAGCGTGATGATCGCCGTGTGGGCGATGCCGCTGCTGGTCGCCACCTCGGTCTTCAAGTTCATGTTCGACTCCGACTACGGCCTGATCAACCAGCTCCTCACCCGGCTGCCCGGCGTCGACTACACCCGGCACAACTGGTTCCTCAACCCGACCACCGGCATGGCGATCATCGCCGTCCTGGTCGTCTGGGGCGCCATCCCCTTCATCGCCATCAGCCTGCACGCGGCGCTCACCCAGGTCCCCAAGGAACTGGAGGAGGCCGCGCGGATCGACGGCGCGAGGGGCTTCGGCATCTTCCGCTACGTCACCTTCCCGATCATCAAGCCGGTCTTCGTGATGACCAGCACCCTGTCGGTGATCTGGGACTTCGGCGTGCTCGGCCAGATCCTGCTGATGCGCGGCGGCCAGCCGGAGCAGGACTACCAGACGCTCGGCCTGTACGCGTACACCCAGGCGTTCATCTCCAACTCCTTCAGCCGGGGCGCGGCCATCTCCGTGGTCTCCGTCCTGCTGCTGTCCGGTGTCGCCGTCTACTACCTGCGCCAGCTTCTGAAGATCGGAGAGGTCGAGTGAGCACCGCTGTCAAGAGCGGCCCCGCCGTCCAGGGCCCCACGGCCGGAGTCACCTACCGCACTCCGAAGAAGAAGCGCAACGGCTGGAACGTGCTCGGCCTGATCGTCACCGTGATCATGGGCTTCCCGGTGTACTGGATGGTCATCACCGCGCTCCGCCCGAGCCAGGAGATCCTCAGCTACCACCAGAAGCTCTATCCCAGCTCCGTCACGCTGAACCAGTTCAAGCGCGCGATGGACATGCCCAACTTCTGGGACAACGTCAAGAGCAGCGTGATCATCTCGGCGTGCAGTGTCGTGATCGCCATCGGCATCGGCCTGCTCGCGGCGTACGCCATCGGCCGGTTCAGGTTCTGGGGCCGCCGCGGCCTGGTCATCGCCCTGCTGGTGATCCAGCTCATCCCGGCCACCTCGATGCTGATCCCGATCTACATCCAGCTCAACAAGATGGGCGGCCTCAACCAGTACTGGGGCGTCATCGTCGTCTACGCGGCGAGCACACTGCCCTTCGCCGTCTGGATGCTGCGCGGTTTCATCGTCAACATCCCCAAGGAGCTGGAGGAGTCGGCGATGGTCGACGGGTGCAGCCAGTTGGAGGCGTTCCGCCGCGTCGTCCTCCCGCTGCTCGCGCCCGGCCTGGTCGCCGCGTCGATCTACGCGCTGATGACCGCCTGGAACGAGTACCTGTTCGCGTACGTCATCCTCCAGGACAATGACAAGTACACGTTGAGCATCTGGCTGCTGAAGTTCACCGGACAGCGCGGTACCGACTACGGGGCCCTCATGGCGGGCTCGATCCTGATCGCCCTGCCCGTCGTGGTCTTCTTCCTGTTCGTCCAGCGCAAGGTGGCCTCCGGCCTGACCGCAGGCGCGGTGAAGGGATGACCGTCATTACCGTCGACACGCCCGCGGACGTCCTGGCCCGCGACGCCCTCACCGTCCTCCAGCCCGGCTTCCGCGGCACCGAGGCCCCCGACTGGGTGCTGCGGCTGCTCGCCGAAGGGCTCGGCGCGGTCGCGCTGTTCTCCCGCAACATCGAGTCGCCCGAGCAAGTCGCCCGGCTCACCGCCCAGTTGCGCGCGGTACGGCCCGACGTGCTCGTCGCCGCCGACGAGGAGGGCGGCGACGTCACCCGCCTCGAAGCGCGCGGCGGCTCCTCTTTCCCGGGCAACCTCGCGCTCGGCGCCGTCGACGACGTCAAGCTCACCCGGGCCGTCGCCGCCGAACTCGGCCGCAGGCTCGCCGCGTGCGGCGTCAACCTCAACTGGGCGCCGTCCGCCGACGTCAACTCCGACCCGGACAACCCGGTCATCGGAGTCCGCTCCTTCGGCGCCGAGCCCGAGCTGGTCGCGCGCAACACCGCCGCCTACGTGGAGGGAATGCAGTCGGCGGGCGTCGCGACCAGCGTCAAGCACTTCCCCGGCCACGGCGACACCGGCGTCGACTCGCACCACGCGATGCCGCGCATCGACGTCGGCCTCGACACCCTGCGCGACCGCGAACTCGTGCCGTTCAAGGCGGCCGTCGCCGCCGGCACCAAGGCCGTGATGAGCGCTCACATCCTCGTCCCGGCCCTCGACCCCGACCTGCCGGGCACGCTCAGCTCCGCCGTCCTCACCGGCCTGCTGCGCGCCCCGCGCGAGCGGGGCGGCCTCGGCTACGACGGCCTCATCGTCACCGACGGCATCGAGATGCAGGCCATCTCCGCCGCCTACGGCATCGAACGCGGCACCGTCATGGCCCTGGCCGCCGGGGCCGACGCGATCTGCGTCGGCGGCGGCCTGTCCGACGAGCAGACCGTGCTCGGCCTGCGCGACGCCATCGTGCGCGCGGTGCGCGAGGGCGACCTCCCCGCCGAGCGGCTGGCCGACGCCGCCGCCCGGGTGCGCGACCTCCAGGTGTGGGCGGCCGAACGGGCGGGCGCCGCCGGGACGGTCTCCGACGGTTCCGACATCGGCCTGGAGGCGGCCCGCCGCGCCCTGCGGATCACCCGCCGCGCCGAGTTCACCCCGCTCACCGAGGCGCCCTACGTCGCCGCCCTCACGCCGGTCGCCAACATCGCGGTCGGCGACGTCACCCCCTGGGGCATCGCCGCCGACCTCGCCAAGCTCCTGCCCGGCACCGTCACGGGCACCTACCCCGGCCGCGAGGTCGAGGATCTGGGCGCCGAGGTGTTCGCCGCCGGACTCCTCGACGAGGCCGGCGACCGTACGATCGTCCTCGTCGTCCGCGACGCCCACCGGCACCGCTGGATGTCCGAGGCGCTCGCGGCGGTCGTCGCCCGCCGCCCCGGCACGGTCGTGGTGGAGATGGGCGTCCCCCAGGCGCCCGCCACCGGCGCCCTCCACATCGCCACCCACGGCGCGGCCCGCGTCTGCGGCACGGCCGCCGCCGAGGCCATCGTGGGCTCCGTCTAGCACGACAGAGCGCCGGACAGGACCGCGATCGGTCCTGTCCGGCGCTCTTCCGCGTTCCGGGCCGCCGGCCAGGCCCTAGACGCCCTGCCAGGCGGGCTTGGCCGCGAAGGTGGCGCGGAAGTACGGGGCCAGCTTCAGCTTGGAGGCGGCGGCCTCGTCCACGACCACGGTGGCGTGCGGGTGGAGCTGGAGCGCCGAGGCGGGAACGACGGCGGCGACGGGCCCCTCGACGGTCTGCGCGACGGCCTCCGCCTTGCCCTCGCCGGTGGCGAGCAGCACCAGGTGCCGGGCCTCCAGGATGGTGCCGATGCCCTGCGTGATCACGTGGTGCGGCACCTGCTCGATGTCGCCGCCGAAGAAGCGGGCGTTGTCGACCCTGGTCTGTTCGGTGAGCGTCTTGATCCGGGTCCTGGAGGCGAGCGACGAGCAGGGCTCGTTGAAGCCGATGTGCCCGTCGGTGCCGATCCCCAGGAGCTGGAGGTCCACGCCGCCCGCGGCGGCCAGCGCCGCGTCGTACGCCTCGCAGGCGGCCTGCACGTCGTCGGCGGCCCCGTCGGGCCCCATGAAGGACTTCTCCGACAGCCCCAGCGGCTTCACGACCTCCCGCAGCACGACCGAGCGGTACGACTCCGGGTGGCCGGTGGGCAGGCCGACGTACTCGTCGAGCTGGCAGACACGGGCACGGGCCGCGTCCACCGCGCCCGAGCGGACCTTCGCCGCCAGCGCCTCGTAGACGGGCAGCGGGGTGGATCCGGTGGCCACGCCGAGCAGAGCGTCCGGCGTGCGGCGCAGCAGCGCGGCCATGGCCTCCGCGATCAGCTCGCCGCCTGCCGCGGCGTCCGGGACGATGACAACTTCCACGCTGGGCCTGCCGTTCTGGAGGGGACTTGTGTGGTATAGACCAATCTAGCAGAGGGGGGTCCTGTCGACGTCGGGCCGGTCTTTTCCCGCCCGCTCACCCGTCGGCGTCCGCTCTGTTCGCTCTGTTCGCTGTGGCTGAGGCTGTGGCTGAGGCCAGAAAAACCCACGGGCCACGGTGCTCGGCGGGGACCCTCAACCCCGCCGGCACCGCAGCCCGGAGCAGCCGTCGGCGCCTGGCCGGCGGGGTGTGCGGTTCCCCCCGGCGCGATGGGCCGACCTTGAGGTCAGGGCGTAGTCAGGGCAGAGAACGCCTTGCCTCGGTCCGTCCTCCTGTGCGGGGAGGACGGAGGTCTGATGCCACGCGCGTACGCGCCACGCGTGGTGTCTCGCTTCATTGTGGACTAGACCATTCGGCCTTGTCTACGGTTCCCGGCGAGGCTTCCTCCCCAGGCCCCCGGCGGGTCGATGCACCCTCCAGCGAAATCATCGCCGAAAACGGCTCGTCCCGCACCCCCCTCCCCGGCCGGTACGCTCACAGGCGTGCCCTCCATGAACGACCTCGTACGCGAGCACACGGCCCTCGACGACTCCGACCTCGAATGGCTGCATCTGCTCGTCTCGGAGTGGCAGCTGCTCTCCGATCTGTCCTTCGCCGACCTCGTGCTGTGGGTCCCCACCCGCGACGGCACCCGGTATGTGTCCGTCGCGCAGATGCGGCCGAACACCGGGCCGACCTCGTACCAGGACGACATGGTCGGCCACCTGGTGCCGCGCGGGCGGCGTCCGCTGCTGGACGTGGCGCTCGACGAGGGCCGTATCGTCCGCGAGGGCGACCCGGAGTGGCGCGAGGAGGTGCCGGTACGGGTCGAGTCGATCCCGGTGCGCCGCGACGGCCGGGTGCTCGGCGTGATCGCGCGCAACACCAACCTGCTGACCGTACGCACCCCCAGCCGCCTCGAACTCACCTACTTGCAGAGCGCCAGCGACCTGGCCCAGATGATCGCCCAGGGCGCCTTCCCGTTCCCGGCCGAGCAGGTCGACATGGACGCCTCACCGCGCGCCGGTGACGGGCTGATCAGGCTGGACGCGGACGGGCTCGTGCAGTACGCCAGCCCCAACGCGCTGTCCGCGTACCACCGGCTGGGCCTGGCGGCCGACCTGGTCGGCCACCACCTGGGCAAGGCCACCGCCGAACTGGCCCCGGCCCGCGGCCCGGTGGACGAGGCGCTGGTGAAGCTGGCCAGCGGCTGGGCGCCGCGCGAGTTCGAGGTCGAGGGCGGCGACGGCGTCATCCAGCTGCGCGCGATCCCGCTCAAGCCCAAGGGCGTCCACACCGGTTCGCTGGTGCTGCTGCGGGACGTGACCGAACTGCGCCGCCGCGAGCGCGAGTTGATGACCAAGGACGCCACCATCCGGGAGATCCACCACCGGGTGAAGAACAACCTCCAGACGGTCGCCGCG
This sequence comes from Streptomyces sp. CBMA29, assembly GCF_014596445.1. Lineage (GTDB taxonomy): Bacteria > Actinomycetota > Actinomycetes > Streptomycetales > Streptomycetaceae > Actinacidiphila. Next base: position 20,224 of record NZ_MECL01000170.1, read on the forward strand.
CTGCTGCGCCTCCAGGCCCGCCGGATGGACTCCGACAACGCCCGTGAGGCGCTGGAGGAGGCGGTCCGCCGGGTCGGGTCGATCGCCATCGTGCACGAGACGCTCTCCCAGACCCTGGACGAGCGGGTCGAGTTCGACGAGATCGCCGACCGCGTGCTGTCGATGGTCGCGGAGATCTCGCCCGGCCGGGTCACCCCGCGCCGCGCCGGCCGGTTCGGCATCCTGACCGCCGAGATCGCCACTCCGCTGTCCATGGTCCTGACCGAACTGCTCCAGAACGCGCTCGAACACGGCTTCGGGCCGGGGGAGTCGGGCACGGTGGACGTCACCGCCACCCGCGGCCGGGAGCGGATCACCATCTCGGTGCAGGACGACGGCCGCGGCCTGCCCGACGGCTTCGACGCCCAGGAAGCGGGCAACCTCGGCCTCCAGATCGTCCGCACCCTCGTGGTCGGCGAACTGGGCGGCACCTTCGACATGGTCCCCGCCGAGCCGCGCGGCACCCGCGTCGTCCTCGAACTGCCCCTGGAGAGCTGAGAGTTCGCCTTTCCTCCGTGGGGGCACAGCAAAGGACCCCGGCCTGGAAGGCCGGGGTCCTTCATGATGCTGTGTGCTGCGCGTGTTGGTGGGTGCTGCGCGCTGCGGCTCGGGGGGAAGTGGTAAGTGCGCGTCAGGCGCTGGCGTTGCGGGCCCGGTTGCGAGCGGCGCGGCGCTTCATCGCGCGGCGCTCGTCCTCGCTGAGGCCACCCCAGACACCGGCGTCCTGGCCACTCTCCAGCGCCCACTGCAGGCACTGCTCCATGACGGGGCAGCGGCGGCAGACGGCCTTGGCTTCCTCGATCTGCAGCAGCGCAGGACCGGTGTTGCCGATGGGGAAGAAGAGCTCGGGATCTTCCTCGCGGCAAACGGCGCGGTGACGCCAGTCCATGGCTGCTCCAACTCCTTGTGTGACAAGCACGTTGCTTGTGAATGTGAACGCTTTCACGAATCCCTACGCAGGCAACGGGACGCTGCCCAGTCTTCACTGGTGCTGGTCCCGCTGAGTGAGGTAGAAGATTCGGGCTCTCAAGGGGGTCGTTGTCAGACCGTCCCGAGCGCCACCTAGAGACTCGCAAACCTCGGCTGGAGATACAACCCCTTCAGAGAAGTTTTTTTGGATTCCTCGGTGTCGCCTCGGTCACAGCCGTACTTCCATGGGGTGCAGGGCAGTCTAAACGTTCGAGTAAAAGGACTTTAGGCTCTTCGACTTACACAATCACACGCAGTGCACGGCGTACGCCTGTGAAGGTCGCGCTCGTTCGCAGCCCCAGGTGGTCACCGTCCACCTGGAAGGGCAGTGCCGCCTGCGATTGCAAGGTGAAGTCGGTCAGGTCGTGGAGCGCCAGCGCGTTCTTTCCGTGCGGTCCCCGCTCCGGAGTGGAACGGAGCAATTGCGCCGAGTAACGCGTGGCAGAGGCCATGGACATCTTTGTCACGCCCAGCAGATCGAGGGCGGTGTCGAAGGACGCGCCGGGGGAGGCGTACACCGGTCTGTTCCCGAGATAGGTCCACGGCGAGGTGTTGCAGATTATCGCCATCGCGAGCCCCGACACCGGTTCGCCGTCCGGGCGTTGCAAGGAGATCGTGCCGTGCCTGCGGTGCGGATCGGCCAGAAATTGACGTGCGACCTGGCGCAAATACAGCGCGTGCGTGGAGCGCTTGCCCAACTCCCGCTGCTGTTCGACCCGTCCGACCACCCCGGCGTCGAACCCCAGACCCGCGCAGAAGGTGAACCAGCGCGGCGGCACCCCTTCGTCCTCGGTGCCCGGCGTCCCGCTCACCAGACCGAGCCCCACCGTCCGCGAGGACCCCTCGCGCATCGCGTCCAGCAGCGCGCCGGTCGCCTCCACCGCGTCGTTGGGCAGTCCGAGCGCCCGCGCGAAGACATTGGTGGACCCGCCGGGCACCACCGCGAGCTGCGGCAGCGCCTCCGGGTCGGGGCCGTGGTGCAGCAGCCCGTTCACCACCTCGTTGACCGTGCCGTCGCCGCCGAGGGCGACCACCAGGCCCACCTCGCCGCCCTCCGCGGCCCGCCGCGCGAGGTCCCGCGCGTGCCCCCGGTACTCCGTCGTCGCGACGTCCAGCTTGAGGTCGCTCGACAGTGCGGTACTGATCACATCACGCACCCGCGCGCTGGTGGTGGTGGCGGCAGGGTTGACCACGAGGAGAGCGCGCATGGTCGACAGCGTACCTACCGTCTGGTACGGCGGGCTACGCTGGCCGGTGTGAGCCAGCCCTCGAAGAAGACCCGGAACACGCCTCGGAAGCCGCCCCAGCGGGTGGCGGAGAAGATGCGGAAGTTCGTGCCGCCGATGCGCGAACAGCCCACCGAGCGCGAGCGGGAGGCCGCCGCCGCCGCGAAGGCCGCCGCGGACGCGGACGCCGGACCGCCGCCGCTGCGGCTGACCGCCGCTGCCGCCGTCGCCGCCGTGGAGGGCCTGGCCGTCGTCGCCTGGGGCGTCACGATGTTCTTCGGCGGCTCGGGCAGGGCCGTGCTCGCCGGGCTGCTCGTCCTCGTCCTCGCGGGCTTCCCGCTCGCCGCCGCGTACGGGCTGCGCAAGGCCCGCCGGTGGAGCCGCGGGCCCGCGCTGATCATCCAGCTCCTGTCGCTGCCGGTCGCCTGGACGCTGCTGCACAGCGACGGCGGCGGTTTCGTCGCGGGCGGCGCGGTCCTGGGCGCCCTCGCCCTGACCTGTCTTGTCCTCCTGGCCCACCCGGCCACCACGGACGCCCTGGGAATGAGCCGGACGTCGTCCTGACTGGGCGCGGCCGGGCGTGGCCGGCCCCGGGCGGGCCCAGCTGTTGGCCGCCCGCCCGGCGAGGGCTACTCCTCGATCAGCAGCTTGTCCCGGAGCTGGGCCAGGGTGCGGGCCAGCAGGCGCGAGACGTGCATCTGCGAGATGCCGACCTCCTGGGCGATCTGCGACTGCGTCATGTTGCCGAAGAACCGCAGCAGCAGAATCGTCTTCTCACGCGGCGGGAGCTGTTCCAGCAGCGGCTTGAGGGATTCGCGGTACTCCACGCCCTCCAGCGCCTCGTCCTCGGAGCCGAGGGTGTCGGCGACGGCCGGCGACTCGTCGTCGGTGTCCGGGACGTCCAGGGAGAGCGTGCTGTAGGCGTTGGCGGACTCCAGGCCCTCCAGCACCTCCTCCTCGGAGATCTTCAGGTGCTCGGCCAGCTCGTGCACCGTCGGCGCGCGCCCGTGCCGCTGGGACAGCTCACCGGTCGCGGTGGTCAGCGCCAGCCGCAGCTCCTGGAGGCGGCGCGGCACCCGTACCGCCCAGCCCTTGTCCCTGAAATGACGTTTGATCTCGCCGACCACGGTGGGGGTGGCGTACGTCGAGAACTCCACGCCGCGGTCCACGTCGAACCGGTCGACGGACTTGATCAGCCCGATCGTGGCCACCTGCGTCAGGTCGTCCAGCGGCTCACCGCGGTTGCGGAACCGCCGGGCCAGGTGCTCGACCAGCGGCAGATGCATCCGTACGAGCTGATTGCGCAGCTCCGCGCGCTCGTCGGAGCCCTCGGGGAGCTTGCTCAGCTCGACGAAGAGGGCGCGGGCGCCCGCCCGGTCGTGCGGGTCGTGCGCCTCCCGCTGCTCCTCGCGGTCGGCGTCCCGGCTGGCTTCCCCGTCTGCTTGTCGACCGGACCGGGGATCCGCCTCCTGGCGCGCGGACGGCTCGGCCGACTCCGTCTGCTGCTCCGTCTGCTGCTCCGGCGGCGCGTCCCGTCGCTCGGGCGGCTCGGGCTGTCCGGGCCGCTCCGGCTGCTCGCGCTGGTCCTGCTGCTCCATGGGGTCCGCCTGCTCCGCCTGCTGCGCCGCGTCCATTCCGTCCATACGGTTGTCCATGCGGGTCTCCCCGCCGGGTTCGGGGTGCTGCCTGGCCGTGTGCCGCCCGGCCGGCCCCGCGGGATCCGGTTGGGCCGGTACGGAGGCGCGGCCGTGCACCGCGGGCGACTGACGTGCGTCGTGCGCGTCGTCGTGGCCCGCGGGCGTGCCGGGGTCTTCACCCCGGGATAGCTCAGCACTCATGGCGATTCCCCGTCTTCCCGCACGCGAGAGTCACGACAGCCCTGGACCGGCGCCGCGCTTCTTGTGGAGGCTGATGCTGACGGTCTTGTCCTCGGCGACGGTGGAGTCCACCTCGCCGGCCAGTGCCGACAGCACCGTCCACGCGAAGGTGTCCCGCTCCGGCGCCCTGCCGTCGGTGGTGGGCGCGGAGACGGTCACCCACAACGAGTCCCCGACGAGCCGGAAGACACAGCTCAGCACGGACCCGGGGACGGCCTGCTGCAACAGGATCGCGCACGCCTCGTCCACGGCGATCCGCAGATCCTCGATCTCGTCGAGGGTGAAGTCCAGCCGTGCCGCGAGTCCGGCCGTGGCCGTGCGCAGCACTGACAGATAGGCTCCCGCCGCGGGCAGCCGGACCTCGACGAAGTCCTTCGACCCGGGCTCGCCTGCGATCTGGGACACCCTCACCTCCACGGTGGCACACAGTGATTGCTCTGGTTCGCAGCGACGCTATCGCGATCCGTACCCCGCTGTCGCCCGGACGGCGCACGGTAGGAGAACGGTACGGTATCCGTATCTCTGTCACCCATGGTAAGCGCACGGGCACGGACCGTGGGTAGTGATCTGCCGACTCAATTCGCATAAGAATTCGCCCGGTTCACCGAGCGTGCGCCAGCGCGGCCAGTTCGGCCAGCGCCGGGCCGGAAAGCCGCTGTACGGTCCACTCGTCCTGCGGGCGGGCGCCGATGGAGCGGTAGACGCCCAGCGCCTTCTCGTTCCAGTCGAGCACCGCCCACTCGAAGCGCTCGTAGCCGCGCTCCACGCAGACCGCCGCGAGCGCGGCCAGCAGCGCCTTGCCGTGCCCGCCGCCGCGCGCCTGCGGGCGGACGTACAGATCCTCCAGATAGAGCCCGGGGGTGCCGGTCCAGGTGGAGAAGTTCCGGAACCACAGCGCGAAACCGACCACGGTGCCCGAGCCCGCGCCCTGGCTTGAGTCCTCGCCCGTACGGTCCGCCGCGGGCTCCTCGGCGATCAGCGCGTGCGCCACCGCGTCGGGGCCGAACAGGGCCGCGTGCACCTGCTCCTCCGTGGCCCGCGCCTCCTCCAGCGCCCGCTCGTACGCGGCGAGTTCGCGGATCAGCGCGTGGATCACGGGGACGTCGTCCGGGGTCGCGGTGCGGATCATGCCACCAGGTTACGGCTCGATGATGTGACGCAGGTAAGCGCGGGGGTCGGCCAGATAGCGGCGCCAGTGGTCGACGATCGCCAGGTCCTCCCAGGCCGTCTCGTGCACACCACGCTCGCCCACCTCCAGGATGGCCGCGTCGGGGGTCGCGGTGAGCAGCGGGGAGTGGGTGGCGCAGATGACCTGCGCGCCGGAGCGGCCCAACTCGTGCATGAGGCCCACCAGATGCAGACAGGCCGTGAACGACAGCGCGGACTCCGGCTCGTCCAGCACGTACAGGCCCACGGGGTGGCTGAAACGCTCCCGGAAGGCGAGCAGGAAGCCCTCGCCGTGGCTCATGGACTCCACCGGCAGGAATTCGCGGCCGAGCGCGTCCATCGCGGTCTCGGCGCGCAGGAAGAAGCCGCGGCGGCCGGTACGGGGGCCGCCGAGCATCCGGCCGCCCGCGGCCGTCGTGTCGAAGCGGATGCGCTCGCCGAGCGGGGAGCGGGGGCGGTCCGAGACGTAGCGGTAGCCCGCCCGGCCGCCGTGCGGGTCCAGGCCGAAGCCCTCGGCGATGGCCTCGACCAGCGTGGACTTGCCCGAGCCGTTCTCGCCGACCAGGAAGGTGACGGGCGCGGTGAAGCGCAGCCCGTCGCGCAGCAGTCCGGCGACGGCCGGGACCGACCACGGCCAGCGGTCCCTGCGGAACTCCTCGTCGCCCTCTGCGGCGGCGGGGATGTGCGCGTACGCCCTCTCGATGATCATCCGGTCTCCCCGGGGTCGGTGCCCGTGATCACCGCGGCCACCCGGGTGCCCGGCGGGAAGGCGCCCTCCTCGGCCAGGGTGTGGACGCCGTGCAGCATCTTCGCCACGTACACCGGCTCGGGACGCAGCCCGTGCCGGGCGGCGAAGTCCGCGGCGAAGGCGTCGAGTTCGGGGGTGGTACGGGCGTAGCCGCCGTGGTGGAAGCGGTCGTCGAGGCGCCACCGGCCGCGTCGCCCGCCGAACGCCTCCTCCTGGAGCCGCAGCACCTCGGCGGCCAGGAAGCCGCCGCCGCGCAGGACGGGGAAGCCGATCGCCTCCGCCCGGCCGGAACCGCTGCCGGAACCGCTGCCGAGCCCGGCCGCGAGACCGGCCGCGAGCCCGGCAAGCGTGCCGCCGGTGCCGACGGCGACGGCCACCACGTCGGCTTCGCCGTCCAGCTCGCGCCCCAGCTCGGCGGCGCCGACGGCCGCCAGCGCGTTGCTGCCGCCCTCGGGCAGCACGTAGGCGGGCCCGAACCGGTCGGTGAGCGCGGCCAGCGTCTCGGGCTCGGCCTTGCGGCGGTACGTGGCCCGGTCGACGAATTCCAGCCGCATCCCGTCGGCCGCGGCCCGTGCCAGCGAGGGGTTGAGCGGCCGGTCGGCCAGTTCGTCGCCGCGCACGAGGCCGACGGTGCGCAAGCCCAGCAGTCGGCCGGCTGCCGCCGTCGCTCGCAGGTGGTTTGAGTAGGCGCCGCCGAAGGTGAGCAGCGTGGTGTGCCCGGCCTCGGCCGCCGCGGCCAGATTCAGCCGCAGCTTGCGGTATTTGTTGCCCGGCAGGTCGGGGTGGATCAGGTCGTCCCGCTTGAGCGCGAGCCGCACCCCGCGGGCGGCCAGGCGCTCGTCCGCCACCTCGACGAGCGGCGACGGCAGCCGGGCGTCCAGCGGGTCGGCGGCACCGGAGCCGGCGGGTTCCGGGGCGGCGGGCGGCGGAGGGGTCACGCCGACATTGTCACCCGGACGTGTGACATTCGCCGGGGGCGGCCGGGTGCCGCGATGGTCCCCTGACAGCACAAGAGAATCCTCCCGGCAGGTCCCACGCGGAGGATTCACGGTGCATTCTTTCCCCGTGCACGAAAACGTCCCGGGACGACCGGCCACCAGAGCAGCCAGCGTCACTGCGGCCAGTGACGCCGGTGACGCGCTCACCGCCACGGTGCGGGGGCTGCTGCCCTCGCTCACCCCGGCCGCCGCCAGGATCGCCTCGCTGATCGTGGAGGACCCGGCGCAGGTCGCGCGCAGCACGATCTCCGAGCTGAGCGCGCTGGCGGGCACCAGTGAGTCGTCGATCGTCCGCACCGCGCGGGCGCTGGGCTTCGCCGGGTACCCCGAGCTGCGGCTGGCGCTGGCGGCGTCCGCCGCCCGGCAGGCGCCGCGCTCCACGCTGACCTCGGGGATCACCGAGGACGACTCGCCCGCCGAGGTGATCGCCAAGCTCGTGCACACCGAGTCGCAGGCGGTGCTGGAGACCGCCACGCAGCTCGACCCCGAGCAGTTGGCGGGCGCCGTCAAGGCCGTCTGCGGCGGCGGGCAGCTGCACATAGCCGGGGTCGGTGCGTCCGGCCTCGTCGCCCAGGACCTCCAGCAGAAACTCGCGCGGATCGGGCGGCCCTGTCACGCCCACGGGGACTCCCAGTCGGCGCTCACCAGCGCCGTGCTCCTGGGGGCGGGGGACGTCTTCCTCGCCGTCTCGCACTCCGGCGAGAGCCGCGACGTCCTCGCGCCGCTGCGGCGCGCCGCAGCCGAGGGCGCGACGACCGTGGTGATCACCAACCACCCGCTGTCCACCGCCGCCCGGCTCGCCGACTTCATTCTCGTCTCGGCGGGCCGGGAGACGACGTTCCGCCCCGGCGCGATGGCCAGCCGCATCAGCCAACTGGTCGTCGTCGACTGCTTCTTCGTCTGCGTCGCCCAGCGCACCTTCGACACATCCAGCCACGCGCTGCGCGTCACCCACGCCGCCCTGGAGGGCGACCGCCCCGGTTAGGGCTCCGCCCCGGACGAATGGGGGCACGCCCTCGCCCACGACGTTCCCGCAGGTCACCACCAGTCCCGGAAGGGCAGGTCGGTTGTCATCGGACCACCGGCCCGGTGGTGGGTCGCTCGCGCAGTTCCTCGCGCCCCTTCGGGGCTCGCCTCGCGTGCGGCGGTGGGGGAGCGTGACCCAGGGGCGCGGGGAACTGCGCGACCAGCCACGACGCTCCCGCAGGTCACCACCGGTCCCGGAGGGGCAGTTCGGTTGTCATCGGACCACCGGGCCGGTGGTGGGTTGCTCGCGCAGTTCCTCGCGCCCCTTCGGGGCTCGCCTCGCGTGCGGCGGTGGGGGGAGCGTTACCTAGGGGCGCGGGGAACTGCGCGACAAGCCACGACGCGTCCCGCAGGTCACCACCGGTCCCGGAGGGACAGTTCGGTTGTCGCCGGGCCACCGGGCCGGTGGTGGGTTGCTCGCGCGGGCCCCGCGCGCCGGGCCGGAGGCTAGCGGGCCGGGATGACGTCCACGTCGGCCGCGTTCACGAACGCTACGCGGTGGTTGTAGACGATCTCGTACACCTTGGTCGTGCCGACGAAATCGTGCCGGTCGTAGGGGGCGGAGCCGTCGTAGTAGATGGCGAAGTAGGAGTCGGTGTACTCGGCGGGGCCGGCGGAGACGTAGGACTGGCCGGCCGGGATGGTGTATTTGGCGCGGGCGAGCTGGGCGCGAGGGGCGACGCCGCCCTCGAAGGCCACGAAGTCCGGCGGATAGACGGAGGCTTCGGGGTAGGCCGTGGTGTAGACGGGGATGGAGGTCTTCCCGGCCTTGGGGACGATGCGGGACGCCTTCACCGGGACGGTGGCCGGGTGCCGCGCGGAGTCCTGGAGCCAGGCTTCGGCGCCGCCCCACCAGATCGCGGTCCAGCCGGGCCTGCGCTCGGCGACGACGTACTGCTCACCGGCCGGTGCCTTGTCGCCCCAGTCGTTCATCGCGGTGGTGCCCGCGCTGCCGTCCGGGTGCAGATACGGGTCGGCGACCAGCGGCGCGCTCGTGCTGGGCGCGGTGTGGAGCGGTACGAAGCTCGACGGGACGTCGGTGGACGTCACCGGGCAGTCGAAGGCGCGGTACGGGCCGGGGAACTGCTTGTAGCCCTGCACGTCGTCGCAGTACGTGGTGGTCTGCTTGTTGCGCGCGTAGCCCGGCTTGATGGCGACGACGGCGCTGCCCGGCTTGGCGGTCGCGTGGATCGGCGCGCCGAGCAGGTCGAAGAAGTGCTCCCAGTCCCAGCCGGGTCCGGGGTCCCAGTGCTGGGTGGCGACGCCGCTCTCGGTGCCGCCGGGGATGTTGTCGTGGCCGAGGATGTGCGCGCGGTCCAGCGGGATGTCGTACTTCGCCGCGAGGTAGCGCACGAGCTGGGCGGTGGAGCGGTACAGGTTCTCGCTGTACCAGCTCGCGCCGTGCGTCGCCCAGCCCTCCTGCTCGATGCCGATCGAGTGCTGGTAGAAGGAGCGGTTCGCGCTGTCCCACGCGATGTCCTTGGTGGGGATCATCTGCGTGACGTGGCCGTCCTGCGAGCGGACGACGTAGTGCGCGCCCGCCGCGTAGGTCGGGTCGCGGAAGAGGTCGAGCGTGCCGTCGTACGTCTCGTCGGTGCTGTGCAGCGTGATGTAGCGGACGTCGAGGTCGCCGCCCGGACGGTCGGCGAGGTCATGGCTGCCGTAGTCCGCCAGGTCCGACGGGTCGAGCAGGGTGTACGCGCCGGGTATGAAGTCGCAGTTCAGCGACTTGGGGCACTCCGGCTTCTGACCGCTCTTGGGCGGAGTGACCTCTTTCAGGCCCAGCTTGCGCACGTCGTCGCGGTTCGGGCGCAGGCGCCCGGTCGGCGCGAGGGTGATGTGCTGGCCGTCCTGCGTGGTGCGGGTCGCGCCGCCGCGCATGGTGTCCCACACACCGTCGGCGAAGACCTGCGCGACCTTGTTCTCGGTCGACTGGCTGTAGCGGGCCGCGGCGGCGTACCAGCCGTCGATGTCACGCGGCAGCCTGCCGTGGCCGTAGCCCTTGGCGTACGAGGCGAGCAGCGCGGCGCCGCCGCGGATGTTCAGCGTCTCGTCGCTCTGCACGGCGGCGGTGTCGGCGCCGAGGAGCCCCGCCGCGACGGCGGCGGTGTGCTCGGCCGGGGCCTTCAACAGGTCGGCGTAGCGCGGCGACTGGGTGGTCAGGCCGTCCGCGTCGAGTTCCTTGGCGGTGAGGTTCGTCAGGTTCATCGGGCCGTATCCGGCCTCGGCGTTGGACTGCCCTGCGTGTGCCTCCCACCGGGTCTCGTAGAACGACACGGCTTCCAGTACGGGCAGCGGTACGCCGAACTCGTGGGCCGCCGCGGTGAATTCCGCCTGCCGGGCGGTCTGCGGGTCGTCCGCGGTGGCGGCGGTCGTGGTGACGGCGGTCACCGAGAGGCCGGCCAGCAGGGAGAGTGCGGCGGCCATGGTGAGGGTTCTGCGGCTGCGCGGTTGTCTGAGGGGGCGGTGCATCCGTGCTCCTCGCGTGTGCGTGGGTCTGCGTGGTGGGGCTGTTGTCGGGCATGTTCGGGGGCGGGCGGGCGCGTGCGGGGCAAAACTGTCGGGGGTACGTCAAGAAACTGCTCCGCGCAGCCTGTCGAGCCTGGCTGGCAGTAAGCAACCACTTGGACGTAAATCTTGGAACTTTTTGCCAGCGCGGCCGGAAATCCTCCTGGCCTTGACGCGTACGTCAAGGTCTAACGTCGTCCGTATGCGCATCGGCGAACTCGCGGAACGGGCGGGCACCACCACCCGGACCCTCCGCTACTACGAGTCCCTGGGCCTGCTGCCGCCGGCCGACCGGTCGGGCAACGGGTACCGGTCGTACGACGAGGACCATCTGCGGCTGCTGGAGCAGATCCGGGTGCTCCAGGACTTCGGCTTCGGTCTGGAGGAGACCCGGCCGTTCGTGGACTGCCTGCGCGCCGGGCACCCGGCGGGGGACACCTGCGCCGCCTCGCTGGAGGTCTACCGGCGCAAGCTCGCCGAGCTGGACGCGTGCGTCGACCGGCTCCAGGAGGTACGGGCCCAGGTCGCCGCCCAGCTCGCCCGCGCGGAGCTGGCGGCGGATCTGGCGGCGGAGTCGGCGGCGGGGCCGGGCACCGCGGGGAGCGCCGCCGAGCCGATGTGCGAACTGTCCGTCAGCGAAAGGGATTCACCATGACCAGTACCGCCACATCCGTCCCCGCCGTCACCGACGCGACCTTCGCCGCCGAGGTGCTCGGCTCCGAACTTCCCGTCCTGGTCGACTTCACCGCCGACTGGTGCCCGCCGTGCCGGATGATCGCCCCGGTGCTGGCCGAGATCGCCGCCGAGGAGTCGGACCGGCTGCGGATCGTCCAGCTCGACGTGGACACCAACCCCGCGACCCAGGCCGCGTACGGCGTGATGTCGATGCCCACGCTGCTGCTGTTCCGCGCGGGCGAGCCGGTCAAGGTGCTGGTCGGCGCGCGCCCCAAGAGGCGGCTGCTCCAGGAGCTGGCCGACGTCCTGTGACGTCGGGCGGCCCGTCAACACAAAAAGCCCCCGTCCGCCGGTACGGGGGACCTGACGGACGGGGACGTTCTGTGATCGTGCCGGTTTCCTCCGGCGCTACATAAGAGTGCGCGGGACGGGGAGATGTGACAGCCCATCACTGTGGCGCACGCCACATTCTCGGGTGATGACGAGGACTAGAAAAACGCCCGCGCTCGGCCGTATGGGTGACGGCCGGGCGCGGGCGGTTGACGCTCCGGGGTGAACCGGGGGTCAGGCCTGCTTGGTCTCCCAGAAGATCTTGTCGATCTGGGCGATGTAGTCCAGGGCCTTCTGCCCGGTCGCCGGGTCGTTCGACGCCTTCGCCGCGCTGAGCGCCTTGAGGGTGTCGTTGACGAGCTGGTGCAGCTCCGGGTACTTCTCGAAGTGCGGGGGCTTGAAGTAGTCGCTCCAGAGCACCGAGACGTGGTGCTTGGCCAGCTCCGCGCGCTGCTCCTTGATCAGAACGGCACGGGTGCGGAAGTCCGCGTCCTCGTTGGCCTGGTACTTGTCCTGGACCGCCTTGACGGACTCGGCCTCGATGCGGGCCTGGGCAGGGTCGTATACGCCGCAGGGCAGGTCGCAGTGGGCGCTGACCTTGACCTTGGGCGCGAACAGGCGAGTGAACATGGCTGTCCTTCCTCGTGATCGTCTTTCCACGTGGGAGATTACTCCCTGGGAGAGTCGTTTTCTCGGGTGCCCCAGGTGGCTTAGGACAAAAGTCTGGTGCCACTCTGGAGTCGGTGGAGGAACGAACCAGGAGGCGCAGGATGCGGGAGCAGGGGGCCAGGCTGTCGTGGCAGTTGGCCGAGGTCACTGGTCCGTCGATGGCACCCACGCTGCTGCACGGGGACTGGCTGCTGATCCAGCGGATCGCCAGCGGCGCCGAGCAGGTGCGTGAGGGCGACGTGGTGGTGCTGCGGCACCCGTTGCAGCAGGACTTGCTGATCGTCAAGCGTGCCGTGGAGCGGCGCGAGGGCGGCTGGTGGGTGCTGGGCGACAACACGTTCGTCGAGAACGACAGCCGGGAGTTCGGCGCGGTGCCCGACGAGCTGGTCATGGCGCGTGCGCGGGGCCGGTTCCGGCCGCCGGGCGAGGTTCAGCGGTCGGTGGCGGGGGCGGCCTCCTGGGCGGCGTCCTGCGTGCGGCTGCTGCGGCCCGACCGGTCGTTCTCCAGGCGCTTGCGGGCCCGGTAGGCCGCGACGTTGGCGCGGGTGGCGCACCGGTCGGAGCAGTAGCGCCGGGAGCGGTTGGTCGAGGTGTCCACGTAGGCGTTGCGGCACGGCGCGGCCTCGCAGATGCCGAGCCGGTCGACGCCGAGCGTGGTGAGCTGGACGGCCAGGCCCATGCAGGCGGTGGCCGAGTAGGACGCGCCGGCGTTCGCCGCGTGGTCGGCGAGGTGCATGTGCCAGTCGGGGCGTCCCGTGGCGTCGTCCGGGTAGTCGTGCCCGGAGATCTGCGGGCTGACCGGGAACTCCAGCATCAGCGCGTTGAGCAGGTCCACCGCCCGGACCTCGTCGCCCTCGTCGGCGGCCTCGAAGATCCCGCGCAGCCGGACGCGTACCGCCCGCAGCCGGGCCACATCGGCGTCGACCGCCCGCGCGGCGGCCTGCGAACCTGCGCCGATCAACTCCCGTACGGCCTCGACCGAGGTCAGCGCGTCCGTGCCGCGCTTGGGCTCCTCGGTGTTCACGAGGCGCACGGCGTATTCCGAGTAATAAGCCAGTTCCACTTGTGGTCCTTACTGGGTGCGGTCTAGGCTCGGTAATGGCTGAACGGGCTATCAGGGTATTACGAAACGGAGGCTGGTGTGGCTGTGGCGACGGAGAGTGTCTGGCAGGACTGGCAGCGGAGCTGGGACCGCCAGCAGGAGTGGTACATGCCCGACCGCGAGGAACGCTTCCGGGTGATGCTGGACATGGTCGAGGCACTGGTCGGCGCCGCGCCCAGGGTGCTGGACCTCGCGTGCGGTACCGGAAGTATCACGGACCGGCTGCTCCGGAGGTTCCCGGCGGCCGGCAGCACCGGCGTCGACCTGGACCCCGCGCTGCTCGCCATCGCGGCCGGTTCCTTCGCCGGGGACGCCAGGGTCACCCTCGTGACCGCCGACCTCAAGGACCCGCGCTGGACCGAGAAGCTGCCGCACGACTCGTACGACGCCGTGCTCACCGCGACCGCGCTGCACTGGCTGCACACCGACGCGCTCCAGACGCTGTACGGGCAGGTCGCCGGACTCGTGCGCGCGGGCGGGGTCTTCCTCAACGCCGACCACATGCCGGACCCGGCGACCCCCGCGATCAACGCGGCCGACCGCGCGCAGCGGCACGCCCGGATGGACCGGGCCAAGGCCGAGGGCGCCCTGGACTGGAGCCAGTGGTGGCAGCTCGCTGCCGCCGACCCCCTGCTGGCCGCCCCGACCGCCGAGCGGTTCGCGATCTACGGCGAGCACGCCGACGGCGACACCCCGCCGCTCGATTGGCACGCGCGCACGCTGCGCGAGGCGGGCTTCTCCGAGGCCCGGGGCGTGTGGAGTTCGCCCAGCGACGGCCTCGTGCTCGGCCTCAAGTAGCCCACCGTGTAAGGGAGTTGACGCGGGGCGTACGACGGAGGGGGTACGGGCCCGAGGCCCGTACCCCCTTGTGATCCCGCGTCGCGTCACAGTACCTTTGATAGGAAGGCCCTCGTGCGCTCGTGCTGCGGATTGCCCAGCACCTCCCGGGGATGGCCCGACTCGACGACGACACCGTCGTCCATGAAGACCAGAGCGTCGCCCACCTCGCGGGCGAACCCCATCTCGTGCGTGACCACGATCATCGTCATGCCGTCCTCGGCCAGCCCCCGCATCACGTCGAGGACGTCGCCGACCAGCTCCGGGTCGAGCGCCGACGTCGGCTCGTCGAACAGCATCAGCTTCGGCTCCATGGCCAACGCCCGTGCGATGGCCACCCGTTGCTGCTGCCCGCCGGAGAGCTGCGACGGGTAGTTCGCCGCCTTGTCACCGAGGCCGACCCGGTCGAGCAGCCGTACGGCGCGCTCGCGCGCCACCGCCTTGGACTCCCGCTTGACCTGGACCGGGCCCTCCATGACGTTCTCGATCGCCGTCATGTGCGGAAAGAGATTGAACCGCTGGAAGACCATCCCGATGTCCCGGCGCTTGGCCGCGACCTCACGGTCCCGCAACTCGTGCAGCCGGTCGCCCTGCTGCCGGTAGCCGACCAGTTCGCCGTCCACCCACAGCCGCCCGGCGTTGATCTGCTCCAGGTGGTTGATACACCGCAGGAAGGTGGACTTGCCGGAACCGGAGGGACCGATCAGACAGAACACCTCGCGGGGCGCGACCTCCAGGTCGATGCCCTTGAGGATGTGCGCGGCGCCGAACGACTTGTGGACGGCCTCCGACTTCACCATCGGCTGGACGCTCATCAGGCCACCTTCGGTCGGCGCAGGGTGGACAGGTTGGACATGACCTTCTGCCACGGCGTGAGCGGCAGACTCCGCAGCGAGCCGCGCGCGTAACGCCGTTCCAGATAGAACTGGCCGACGCTGAACACGCTGGTCAGCACCAGGTACCAGACGGACGCCACGAACAGCATCTCCATCACGGCGCCGGAGTCGGACCCGATGTCGGAGGTGGCGCGCAGCACTTCCGTGTACTGCACCACCGACACCAGCGAGGAGGTCTTCAGCATGTTGATGAACTCGTTGCCGGTCGGCGGGATGATCACGCGCATCGCCTGCGGCAGCACGATCCGCCGCATGGTCCTGCCGCCGGTCATGCCGAGCGCGTGCGCCGCCTCGGTCTGGCCCTCGTCCACCGACTGGATGCCGGCCCGCACGATCTCCGCCATGTACGCGCCCTCGTTGAGGCCGAGGCCCAGCAGGGCGGCCACGAAGGGGGTCATGACGGCGACGGTGTCGTTCTTGTAGATCGGCCCGAGGTTGATCACCGGGAAGATCAGCGACAGGTTGAACCACATCAGGAGCTGCACGTACACCGGGGTGCCCCGGAAGAACCAGATGTACAGCCAGGACACCGCCCCCGTCACCGGGTTTTTCGACAGCCGCATGACCGCGAAGAGCACGCCCAGCACCAGGCCGAGCGCCATCGAGCACACGCTGATCAGGACGGTGTGCCACAGACCCTTGAGCACCTGCTGGTCGAGGACCTTGTCCCCGACCGTGCCCCAGATGACATCACCCTGCGAGAACGCGTAGACCAGCCACCCCAGCAGCACGACCACCACGACGGCGCTGACCCAGCGCCCGTAGTGCCGTACCGGGACCGCGCGGATGGCCTCGTACGGCGTGACCGGTCGCGGGTCCTTCCGCAGCGGGTCCCGCGGTGCGGAGTCCTGCGGCGCCCCGTCCTGCGGCGCCCCGTCCGGGAGCGTGGTGTCCTGCGGCGGGGTGTCCCCCGATTTCTCGAAGGGGGCCGGTGTGCCCGATGCCACGTCAGGAACCGCCGTTGATCGCGGCCGACGCGATGGCGCCGCTGCTCGCGTTCCACTTCTGGAGCACCTGCGCGTAGGTGCCGTCCGCGATGATCGCGTCCATGGCCGCCTTCAGCGCGTCCCGGAGTTGCGTGTTGTCCTTGCTGACCGCGATGCCGAACGGACCGGCGTCGGCGGGGGAGCCCGCGACCTCGAAGTCGTTGCCGTTGCCGGACTTCTGCGCGATGTACGCGGCCACCGGGGTGTCGTTGAGGTCGGCGACCGCGCCGCCCGCCTTCACCCGGGTCTGCGCCTCGGAGTCGGTGTCGAACTTCTGGATCTTCAGGCCCTTGGAGCCGCACTCCTTCTTCTGGGCCTCGAACGCGTCGTCGTAGATCGTGCCGCGCTGGACGGCCACGGTCTGCCCGCACACGTCGGCCAGGGCCTTGATGCCCTTCGGGTTGCCCTTCTTCACCAGCAGGGAGGAACCGGAGGTGTAGTAGTCGACGAAGTCGACGCCCTTGCCGATCTTCTTGCCCTTGTCGTCGAGACCGCCCTGGCGGGCCTTCGTGTCGCTCATAGCGGACATCACGATGTCCGAGCGGCCGGTGTAGATGGAGGTGATCAGACCGTCGAACTTGCCGTTGGTGAACTTGAAGGTGACGCCGAGCTGCTTGGCCAGCGCGTCCGCGATGTCCGGGTCGATGCCGACGATCTTGCCGTTCTCGGTCTGCTCCATCGGCGCGTACGAGGCGTCCGTGCCGACCTGGATCGTCTTGGAGTCCTGGTACTTCTGGGGCAGCTTCGAGAAGAGCGGGGCGACCGCGGAGGTCGCCGAGGACCCCGTCCCACTAGGGGAGACGGTGTTCGCGGGCTTGTCCTTCTTGGTCTGGTCGCCGCATCCGGTCAGTACCAGGGTGCCGGCGACCGCTATGGCGGCGACCGCGGTGAGACGAGTGAGAGCGGCCGGACGCCGGGTCGTACATGCGGTCATCGCTGTGTCCTCCTGCGGAAGTGAGGGGGTCGTGCAGTGGACATGGCACACGCCATCGAGTACCGCCACCGTGTGTGATCTGTGCATCTTGCCATCCGGACACCCCCGGGCAGGGTTCCTGTTGTGTCAAAATCGGATAACGGGCGATCCCCGGGCCTCCACCAGGCCGGCACACCAAGGCCGGACCACGCGGAGGCCATGCCGATCAATTCCCACTCGTCCCCGGAACCGACTTCCGGTAGAACGGGTCCTCACCCCTCATCCGGGGCCCATGGCGTGCGTGCGGCGCGCCTGGCGTCGCGGTCACCTCGCTCACTCGTACCTGGTGACGCGGACGCCGAGCCCACCTCCACCCCCTTCGGGCGGAGTACCCTCATTCATCATTCAGACAAAGGGGTCAAAAAGTGGCAGCGGAGATCGTCAATCCCCGGACCGATGCGGACAGTACGGACACCGCGGACGGTGCCGACCGTGCGGACGGCGTGAGCGGTACGGACGACGCGTTCCCCATCGATCCGGTCTTCGCCCTGCACCGCGGCGGCAAGATGGAGATCACCTCGACCGTGCCGGTCCGCGACGCCGACGACTTGTCGCTCGCGTACACACCCGGTGTCGCCGAGGTCTGCACCGCCATCGCGAACAAGCCGGAGCTGGTGCACGACTACACCTGGAAGTCCCAGGTCGTCGCGGTCGTCACCGACGGCACCGCGGTGCTGGGCCTCGGTGACATCGGCCCCGAGGCGTCCCTGCCGGTCATGGAGGGCAAGGCCATCCTCTTCAAGCAGTTCGGCGGCGTCGACGCCGTGCCGATCGCGCTGGCCTGCACCGACGTGGACGAGATCGTGGAGACCGTGGTCCGGCTCGCCCCGTCCTTCGGCGGCGTCAACCTGGAGGACATCTCCGCCCCCCGCTGCTTCGAGATCGAGCGCAAGCTCCAGGAGCGGCTGGACATCCCGGTCTTCCACGACGACCAGCACGGCACCGCCGTCGTCACCCTCGCCGCGCTGCGCAACTCCTGCGCGCTCACCGGCCGTACTCTCGGCGACCTGCGCGCGGTCATCTCCGGCGCGGGCGCGGCCGGGGTCGCCATCGCCAGGATCCTCGTCGAGGCGGGCATCGGCGACGTCGCCGTCACCGACCGCAAGGGCATCGTGCACGCCGGACGCGACGACCTGAACCCGGTCAAGCGCGAGCTGGCCTCGTATACGAACAAGGCCGGTATCACCGGGCCGTTGGAGGCCGCGCTGGACGGCGCCGACGTTTTCATCGGGGTCTCCGGCGGTACGGTCCCGGAGTCCGCTGTCGCCACGATGGCCAGCGGCGCCTTCGTCTTCGCCATGGCGAACCCGACGCCCGAGATCCACCCGGACGTCGCGCACAAGTACGCGGCGGTCGTGGCGACCGGGCGCAGCGACTTCCCGAACCAGATCAACAATGTGCTCGCCTTCCCCGGGATCTTCGCGGGCGCCCTCCAGGTGCGGGCCTCGGCCATCACCGAGGGGATGAAGATCGCCGCCGCCGAGGCGCTGGCCGCCGTCGTCGCCGACGAGCTGTCGCCGCAGTGCGTCATCCCGTCGCCCTTCGACCCGCGGGTCGCCCCCGCGGTGACGGCCGCCGTCGCCGCCGCCGCGCGGGCGGAAGGGGTGGCGCGCCGCTGACCGCCCGCGGCGGGCTTGAGGGGTACGGGGGCGCGTCCGTGGGCCGCCCCCGGCGCCGGTCGCGCCCGCGGCCGTACCGTTCCTTCGGCGGGTCACGGGGAGGGCTTTCCCCGGCGGGGTGGGTGGAGGGTCACATGGCGGGGCGGTTCCTCGGGCGGCGGGACCGACCGTAGGGTCAACGGCATGTATGCCGCATACGCCGCACGTATTGACGCCGACAAGCCGTTGAGCGGGTTGGAGTTGGGGGAGCGGCCGGAGCCGTCGGAGCGCCCCGGCTGGACCACCGTCACGGTCAGGGCCGCTTCGCTCAACCACCACGACCTGTGGTCGCTGCGCGGGGTGGGCCTCGGCCGGGAGAGCCTGCCGATGATCCTCGGCTGCGACGCCGCCGGGATCGACGAGGACGGCAACGAGGTGGTGCTGCACTCCGTGATCGGCCAGACCGGTCACGGGGTCGGCCCCACCGAGCGCCGCTCCATCCTCACCGAGCACTACCAGGGCACCTTCGCCGAACGGGTCTCCGTACCGGCCTGGAATGTGCTGCCCAAGCCGAAGGAACTCTCCTTCGAGGAGGCGGCCTGCCTCCCGACCGCGTGGCTGACCGCCTACCGCATGCTCTTCACCAACGCCGGGGTACGGCCGGGTGACGCGGTCCTCGTGCAGGGCGCGGGCGGCGGTGTCGCCACCGCCGCGATCGTGCTGGCCCGCGCCGCCGGGCTGCGGGTGCACGCCACCAGCCGGGACGCCGCCAAGCGGGAGCGCGCGCTCGAACTGGGCGCGCACGCGGTGTACGAGTCGGGCGCGCGGCTGCCGGAGCGGGTGGACGCCGTCATCGAGACCGTCGGGGCGGCGACCTGGTCGCACTCGGTGAAGTCGCTGCGGCCCGGCGGCACGCTCGTCATCTCCGGCGCCACCAGCGGGCAGAATCCGCCTGCCGCCGAGCTGAACCGGATCTTCTTCCTGGAGCTGAAGGTGGTCGGTTCGACCATGGGCTCCAAGGAGGAGTTGCAGGACCTGCTGGCCTTCTGCGCGGCCAGCGGCGTACGGCCGGTGATCGACTCCGTACTGCCGCTGGACCGCGCCCGCGAGGGCTTCGAACGGCTCGCCGCCGGGGAGCTGTTCGGGAAGGTCGTGCTGACCGTATAACCGTCTACTCGGGCGGCGGGCGGTGCAGGGCCGCCGCGATGTGCGCCGCCGCGGCGGACAAGTGGCGCCGCACCTCGCGCAGTTGGGTGTCCTTGACGCCCAGGTCGCGGGCCGTGTCGCGGATGTCGTCGCGGAAGCGGTCCAGCAGGCGTTCGAGGTCGCGGAAGGGGTCGGTGGACGGCGGGGTGCCGTCGTCCGCGGGCTCCGCCGCCGTGTCCTTTTCCGCCTCCTCTCCCGTCTCCTCACCCGTCCCCTCCTTCGTCTCCTCCTTCGTCTCCCCGGCGGGCTCGGCCGTGGCGTCGGCCCAGACCGGGGGCGTACCGGCGGGCGCGCCCCAGGGCGTGGTCGGTACGTCCATGCCCTTGCCGAACCGGCCCAGCTCCTTGGTGAGTTCGGCGAGACCGTCGCGCAGCCCCGCCTGCCAGTCGCCGGAGCGTACGTGCGACTGCACCTGCTCCTGGACCTGGCGGGCGATCCGCTCGACCTCCTCGCGCGCGGCCTTGGCCTGGCGGCGGGCGTCGCGCGCCTCCTCCTTGGCCCGGCGGCTCTCCTCCTTGGCGCGCGCGGCCTGCTCGCGCCACTCCTGCTTGGGCGACGGGGGCGTACGCGCCTCCTGCGCGGCGGCGCGCACCTCGCGGCGCAGGTCACCGGCGGCGCCCCGGACGTCCTCGCGGATCTCCGCGGCCAGCGTGGAGACGGACTCGCGGATCTCCGCCTCCAGGCCCGCGATCTCGTCGGCGCGGTCGGCCAGCTCGCCGCGGCCCGCGTCGGTGAGGGCGTAGACCTTGCGGCCGCCCTCGGTGGAGTGCGTGACCAGGCCCTCCTTCTCCAGCTTCGCCAGCCGCGGGTAGACGGTGCCCGCCGAGGGCGCGTACAGCCCCTGGAACCGCTCCTCCAGCAGCCGGATCACCTCGTAGCCGTGCCGGGGCGACTCGTCCAGCAGCTTGAGCAGGTAGAGCCGGAGTCGGCCGTGGGCGAAGACGGGCGCCATGTCAGATGTCCTTCCGGAACGAGGGCGCGTCCTCCAGCGGCGGCCTGCGCAGCAGGGCGATGGCGCCGGAGACGGTGGTGGCTCGCAGGCGCGCCCCGCCGGAGCCGATCCGGCCGGTGATGCGCTTGGCCCCCCACTGCCCGGTGACGCGCAATTCGTCGAAGGCGCAGGAGACATGGCCGCTGGTGGTGTTGGCGTCGACCTCCGCGTCGCCCGGTTCCGGGATACGGATGGCGATCTCGCCGGAGACGCTGGTGAGCCGGACGTCCGCCCCCGCGGACGGATCGAGGTCGAGCACCATGTTGCCGCTCACGGAGTCCGCTTTGACCTCGGCGCCGCTGCCCTCGACCACGGTGAGGTCACCGGAGACGGTGTTGATCCGCAGGCTGCCGGAGACGGACTGGGCCTCGACGCTGCCCGCGACCGTGTTGGCCCGCACCGGGCCGCTGAGGCCGACGAGTGTCGTGTCCCCGTTGACCCCCTGGACGCTGGTCTCTCCGGCGATCCCGGAGATCACGGCGCCGGCGCCGACGACTCCCACTTCGACCTTCGTGCGCTGCGGGACGGCGAGGGTCACGACCGCGTGACGCTGCCAGCCCTTGGGGTCGAGCCACTTCAGGAAGCCTTTCCATGGCAGGTCGTCGTAGGTCACGGTGAGGGTGCCGCCGCGGTGGTACACCTTCAGCGGTGGGCCGTCGATCTCGGTGACCTCCACGCGGGCGGGGCCGTCCTCGGTGCCGACGACGTTCACGGCGCCGTTGACGATGCGGACGCAGAGGGTGTCGACGGGCTCTTCGAACACGAACTTTTCTGGCTCCGCCACGGTTCGGTCCGACGACGTGCGGCTCATCGTGCCCCTCCTCGGGTACGCCCTGTGACGCAACAT
This sequence comes from Streptomyces sp. CBMA29, assembly GCF_014596445.1. GTDB lineage: Bacteria > Actinomycetota > Actinomycetes > Streptomycetales > Streptomycetaceae > Actinacidiphila. The sequence goes on from NZ_MECL01000170.1 coordinate 41,892, forward strand.
ATCGCGTCTCCTGCACTCACGATATATCGCGTGGCTCACAAGTCAAGTGCCTTGTCTTTGCCCGCCCGCCCACCCGTGCGGGTGTGTTGTTCGTCTGCGGGTGCCGCTTGTGCCTGGTCGGTCCCGGCCCGGGGTACCTCCTCGAAATCCGTAACACCTGGCCATTCCGAATCCGGTGACGTTCTTGTCAACGTATTTCTGCGGGGGCACCCCGCCCCGTCCCCTCCGGGTCCGTCGGCGTCCGCCTGTCCGGTGGGGGTGGCCGGGAGGGGGGTGGGTGGGGACCGGGCCCTGCGCCACCCGGCCGTCCAACCGGGGTGGGTGGGAGGGGGGTGGGTGGGCTCGGGTACGTCGGGGTCCGCCTGCCGGTGGGGGTTGGCCGGGGAGGGGGTGGCGGGTCCTGCGTTGCCGTCAGCCCGCCGGGGAGGGGGTAGGCGGGCTGGGGCACGGCGGCGTGTGTCGGTTCGCTGTGGCTGAGGGTGGTCTCAAGGACCGGTGACGGCGCCGCGCAGCTGTTCGTCCACCGTGGGGATTGGCGGAGGCCGGCTGTCTTCTGGCGCCCGTCCGTCTGCGGACCGTCCGAGGGCGTCACCCAGCACCCTGAGCGGAGGACGCCCGGGGCGACCTCACGGTCTTTGACACCCCCGGCTGGGCGGTTGGGTGGCGGAGAGGCTCGGGCTCCCACCCTCCTCCCGCCCACCCCCACCGACAGGCGGACGCCGCCGTACCCGAGCCCGCCCACCCGCTCCCGCTCACCCCCACCGGACCGTTGGACGCCGCCGTACCCGAGCCCGCCCACCCGCTCCCGCCCACCCCACCAGACCGTTGGACGCCGCCGTACCCGAACCCACCCACCCCCGCCCGCCCACCCGCACCGGACAGCCGGACGCCGCCGTACCCGAGCCCACCCACCCCTGCCCCCCCTCAGCCCCCACCGGACAGGCGGACGCCGACGTACCAGGAGGGGACGGGCCGGGGTGCCCCCGCAGAAATACGTTGACAAGAAGGTCACCGGATACGCGGGGCCAGGTGTTACGGATTTCGAGGAGGTACCCCGGGCCGGGACCGACCAGGCACAAGCGGCACCCGCAGACGGAGAACACACCCGCACGGGTGGGCGGGCGGGCAAAGACAAAGACAAAGACACAGGACCGAGCCGGAGGCTAGTCCTCGTCGTCGAGCCGCGCCAGCCACGTCGCCAACCGCTCGGTCGGAATCTCGAATTCGGGGTTGAGGTCGACGAATTCGCGCAAGCGCTCAGCCAGCCAGTCGAAAGTGACTTCCTCTTCGCCGCGCCGGGTGGCGAGCTCCTCGATGCCGCGGTCGGTGAAGTACAAGATCTGCTCCGGAACGGGGTGGGACGGTGGTGGACGGGGAAGAACGGGAGGGACGAGACGGGACGTACACCGCAAGGATAGGGAGTATGTCCGAAGGCCCTCGCGCCGGTCCTGGCCGCGGGCTAGCCTTCGGAGACGATCAGTCACTGGGGGTGGGATGGGGGCGCAGACGGCTGCCGCCGCGGCACCGCGATTAGGGCGGGGCGCGCGATGACGGCGTTCGGCGGTCCCGGAGGGCTCGACGAGCCCGCCGACCCCGCCGAGATCCTGACCCCGCTGGTCAGTGAGGCGACCGTACGCGTTCACGGCCGGGAACCCGGCTACCCGCTGCGGGGCAGCGGCTTCTTCGTGGCGCCGAACTGGGTGCTCACCTGCGCGCACGTCGCGCTGACCCAGAGCGGCCCCGGCGGCCCCGGCGACGGCCCCGGCCAGGCCGCCCCGGCCGGCCGCAAGGTCTCCGTGGGATACGGCGACCGCATGCTCAGCGGCGTCGTGGAGTGGGCGGAACCGGCGGGTCACACCGGCACCGGCCGCTGGCCGTCCCCCGACCTCGCGCTGATCCGGCTGCTGGACAGCGTCGACCACCCCTGCGTCTGGCTCACCGAGCGCACCGCGAAGGGCTACACCACCAACCAGGTCGCGTACTTCGGCCACATCCCGATGGACGGCGAGGTCGTCGCGTACAACGGCCGCTGCTCCATCAGCGGCCAGCTCGGCAGCGGCGGCCTGCTCAAGCTCGGCAACGAGGACGAGATGCCCAACGGCGTCTCGGGCGGCCCGGTCGTGGACCTCGTGCGCGGCGAGGTGATCGGGGTGCTGAAGGCGCGCCGCACCGGCCAGGACGGCGGACTCGCCATCGGCGTACAGGAGTTGCGCAGGCTGCCCGCCACCGGCACCGCGGCCGACCTGTACCACCGCGTGATGACGGCGCACGACCTCTACCACGCCGACCGCTACGCCTTCGTCGGCGGCCAGGAGGTCACCTGGACCGACGCGCACGGCGAGATCGGCGCCGCCGCGGGCCGCGCCCTGACCCCGGGGCAGCGCACCGCACTGCTCGGGATGCTCGCCCAACTCCCGCCGCCAGCCAGTGCGAAGAGCCTCCAGGACATCGTCGGAGCGGTCCGCGGCAGCCCCGCGCAGGGCCTGCCGACCGCGCCGCGCGCCTGGCGGGACGGCCTGGGCCTGCTGTACGACCTGCGGCGCGGCACCAGCGAGTTGGAGGCGGTGCTGCGGTACGCGGTGCAGGCCGCGACCGCCGACAGGACCCGCGCGGCGGACGAGGCGGCGGAACGCGTCCTGTGGCACTGGGCGCAGGACACCGCCGCCGACGCGATCGGGCTGACCCGGCTGTTCCGCAACACCCTGGTCACCGAGCGCAAGGCCCGGCTGCGCGCCCGCGGCACGCTGGTCACCGGCCTGACCGGCGGCCTCGGCGCCGGACTCGGCGCGGACCCGGACGTCGGCCTCGGCGCCGACTTCGACGCCCCGGGCACGGACTTCGGCGACGTTCAGGGACCGGACAGCGGTACGACCGCCGGTGCGGCCGGCGCGGGCCCCGGCGGCCGGCCGGACCGCCGTATCCGCCCCGAGGCCCTGCTGGAGATCATCCCGCGCGGCTGGGAGCCGGGCCGCCTCGACTGGCGGGTCTGCGTCGTCCCGGAGAACGGCGAAGTGGAGTGTGTCGAGGAGGACTTCCGCGGCACCGCGCTCGACGACCTGCCGGTCCGGCTGCGCGAGCCGCTGGACGAGGTGTTCCGCCGCTGCGACCAGCCCGGCTACCCGGCGCCGCTGCAACTGGCCGTCCCCGGGGCCCTGGTGGGCTTCGCCGTCGACACCTGGCCGCTCGGCCCCGGCGGGCGCGCGCTCGGCGCCGTACGCCCGGTCGTGGTGCGCCGCACCGACGCGCCGCCCGACGACGACCCGGCGGTGACCGAGGCCAGGCACGGCCGGTGGCACACCCTGCACCAACAGCGGCCGCACGCCGATCTGTTCGACTGCGACGACGGCACGCCGGGCCCGCTCCCGGCCGACGACGAACTGCGCGACCGCCCCCGCGACACGCTGCCGGTGCTCTGCCGCAGCGCCGCGACCGCCCCGGAGGAGCTGCACCGCCTGGTGACCTCCGGCTACCCGGTCGCGATGTGGCGCAGGGAGCCGGTCGCCCCCGAGACGGCCTGCGGCGACTTCCACCGCGGCGTGACCCGTACGGTGCGCGCCGCGCGTACCGCCGCACGGCTGCCCCGCGCCCTCGCCGTCCTGCGCGCGGCGGTGGACGCGGGAGTGCCCGAGGCGTTCTGGTCGGCGGGAATCACCCTGCTCTACGACGATCCGACTCGCCCCCTACCGGGGACCGACGAGCTGTTGGAGACTCCATGAGGACGAGGTATCGAGGTGAGTGAGATGACCGACGCCAGCCCCGCCGGCGAGTGGCTCATCTACCGGGGCACGGGAGAACCGCACACCGGCATCGACGGACTGCCAGAACCCCCGCCCTGGCGGGACTTCGACGGCGGCCCGCTGGTCCAGCAGGGCCCTGGACCCGACAGTTCCTCCGCCCGCAGGCTCGGCGCGTACCGGCACATGGCCGAGATGCACCGGCCGAGCCCGGAGGAGCTGGAGATGGTCAACGCGGCGCTGTACCTGCGCCGTCCGCTGCTGGTCACCGGCAGCCCCGGCACCGGCAAGAGCACCCTCGCGCACGCGGTCGCGTACGAACTCGGCCTCGGCCGTGTGCTGCACTGGCCGATCGTCAGCCGCAGCGCACTCCAGGACGGGCTCTACCGCTACGACGCCATCGCCCGCCTCCAGGACACCCAGATCGCGGCGAATTCCGGCACCGCCCCGCCCGGCGGCATCGGCAGCTACATCCGGCTCGGCCCGCTGGGCACCGCCCTGCTGCCGACCGCCAAGCCCCGGGTGCTGCTCATCGACGAGCTGGACAAGAGCGACATCGACCTGCCCAACGACCTGCTGAACGTGATGGAGGAGGGCGAGTTCGGCATCCCCGAGCTGGAGCGGCTGGCCGAACGCGAGCCGCAGGTCGAGGTGTTGACCGACGACGGCGCCAAGGTCTCGCTCCGCGAGGGCCGAATCCGCTGCCGGGCCTTCCCGTTCGTCATCCTCACCAGCAACGGCGAGCGCGACTTCCCGCCGCCGCTGCTGCGCCGCTGCATTCACCTGGAGCTGGGCCGCCCCGACCACAAGCGGCTGTCCACCGTGGTGCGCGCCCACCTCGGCGACGAGGCGGCGACCGTCGGCGACGACCTGGTGACCCGCTTCCTGGAACGATCGCGCAGTGAACTCCTCGCCACCGACCAGCTGTTGAATGCGATCTTCCTCACCCATCACGCCGCGCCCCCCACCCGCAGCCGGTTGGCGGACATGCTCATCCAACGGCTCGACCGGCCCAGGTGAACCGGCCGTGGCCACCCGGAGACCCGACTCGCAGGCCCCCGACCCAAGGACTCCTCGCCCCACCGGCACCGGCACCGAGACCGACAGCGACGACGAACGGCCCGACCCGCTCGCGTCCGTCGTCGGCGCTCTGACCGAGGCCGGACTCGAGCCGGGACCCACCGAGTTGGCCGACGCGCTGTGGCTGGCCCGCTGGTCCCGCCCGACCTCCCCCGCGAGCGCCGCGGGGGAGGCCCGCGACCCCGGCGGCGCCGGTACCGGCAGCGGCGCGCACCACCCGGGACTGTCCGGCGTCACCGACCCCACCCCGCCCGGCGGCACCGTACTGCCGCGCAGCCTCACCGACCCGGACGACGACCGCCTCGTCCAGCTCTACCCGGGCGTCAGCGCCCCCGGCCGGGCGCGTACCGGACCGGCCGCCGCCGCGCTGTCGGTCGCCGTGCCCGAAGCGGCCACCCTGCCCCGGCTGCTCGAACTCCAGTCGGCGCTGCGGCCGTTGCAGCGCTACCGCAGTCCCGCGCGGCCGTTGCGCGAAGTGCTCGACGAGTCCGCCACCGCCGAGAACAGCGCGCGCGCCGCCGGACTGCTGCTGCCGGTCTTCCGGCCGGTGCTGCGCGGCGACGCCTCGATGCAGCTGCTGATGGACGCCTCGTCCTCGATGTACGTGTGGGAGCGGATGCTCCGCGAGCTGAGCCAGGTCTTCGAACGGCTCGGCGCCTTCCACGAGGTGCAGGTCCGCTATCTGCACGCCACCCCGGACGGCGACCCCGCGGTCAGCGGGCGCTTCGACCCCGAGGCGGTCGGGATGCGCTCCGCCGAGCAGTTGAGCGACCCCACGGGCCGCCGGGTGACCCTGCTGGTCAGTGATTGCGCCGGACCGCTGTGGCGGTCGGGGCAGGCGCACCGGCTGCTGCACCGGCTGGCCAGACACGGCCCGGTCGCCGTACTCCAGCCGCTCCCGGCCCGGTTGTGGGCGCGCACCCGGCTGCCCGTCTCGTACGGCGTGCTGCACCGCGGTGAAGGGCTGCTGCCCGCCGCGCCGCCGCGCTTCTCCTCGGGCACGGGCGGTTCCTCCCATTACGTCCCCGTCGTGCCCGCGGGCGACGCGCTGCCGGTGCCCGTACTGCCGCCCACCGCCGAGGCGTTGGGCGCGTGGGCGCGGCTGCTGGCGGGCACGGGCGCGGCCCGGGTGCCCGCCGCCGTCGGCTGGGT
>NZ_MECL01000171.1 GCF_014596445.1 Streptomyces sp. CBMA29
CGTCGCCCTCGACGCCCTCCCCGGCACCCCCCTCCCCCAGCGCGCCGCCCTCCGCTCCCTCGGCCTCTCCCCCGCCCGCCCCCCGCTCGCCCTGGCCGCCACCGACCCGGCCGCCTACCTCCGCGGCCTCGCCGCCGCGGGCGAGGCCGCCGAACTGACCGCCCCCGGCGGCCTCGGCGACTTCACCTGGCTGGTGACGGAGGTCGGCGTGACCGGCGTCCTGGCGGCGGCTGAGGACTCGGCGGACGCACGGGAGCCGCCGGAAGCGCGCTGAGCCCGCGGGCCCGGGACCGCCCGTGGGATACCGGCGGGGAGTCCTGAGAGGATGGGCGGTATGACGGAGACCACGATCGGGGTGGGCGGGGCAGCCGAGGGCACCGACATGGTGCTGAACATCGGGCCGCAGCACCCGTCCACGCATGGGGTGCTGCGCTTGCGGCTGGTGCTGGACGGGGAGCGGATCCGCAGCGCGGAGCCGATCGTCGGGTACATGCACCGGGGCGCGGAGAAGCTGTTCGAGGCGCGGGACTACCGGCAGATCGTGATGCTGGCGAACCGGCACGACTGGCTGTCGGCGTTCGCGAACGAGCTGGGTGTGGTGCTGTCGGTCGAGCGGATGCTCGGCATGGAGGTGCCGGAGCGCGCGGTGTGGACGCGGACGCTGCTCGCGGAGCTGAACCGGGTGCTGAACCACCTGATGTTCCTGGGCTCGTATCCGCTGGAGCTGGGCGGGATCACGCCGATCTTCTACGCCTTCTCCGAGCGGGAGAACCTCCAGCACGTGATGGAGGAGGTCTCCGGCGGCCGGATGCACTACATGTTCAACCGGGTCGGCGGTCTGAAGGAGGACCTGCCCAACGGCTGGCAGGGGCGGGCGCGCCAGGCGGTCGCCGGGGTGCGGTCGCGGATGGGCCGGTTCGACGACCTGGTGCTCGGCAACGAGATCTTCCGCGGCAGGACCCGCGGTGTCGGCGTCCTGTCCCGCGAGGCCGTGCACGCGTACGGCGTCAGCGGGCCGATCGCGCGCGGCTCCGGCGTCGACTTCGACCTGCGGCGGGACGAGCCGTATCTGGCGTACGGGGAGCTGGGCGACACCCTGAAGGTGGTCACCAGGACCGAGGGCGACTGCCTCGCGCGCTTCGAGGTGCTGCTGGAGCAGACGCACAACGCGCTGGACCTCGCGGACGCGTGCCTGGACCGGCTGGCGGAACTGCCGCCGGGGCCGATCAACCAGCGGCTGCCGAAGGTGCTCAAGGCCCCCGAGGGGCACACCTACGCGTGGACCGAGAACCCGCTGGGCATCAACGGCTACTACCTGGTGTCGAAGGGCGAGAAGACGCCGTACCGGCTGAAGCTGCGCTCCGCGTCGTACAACAACATCCAGGCGCTGGCGGTGCTGCTGCCGGGCGCGCTGGTGTCGGACATGGTCGCGATCCTCGGGTCGATGTTCTTCGTGGTCGGCGACGTCGACAAGTAGCGCCGCCGGGCTGTCCGCGCGTCACATCCGGGGTCCCTGATCCGTCAGGAGAGTGACGACACGTGACGGAGGACCGACCGATGAACGCACCCGTGGACGCGCCCATGGACGACGGCACGCACGACGGCAGCAGCAGCGACGGCGCCGACGACAGAGAGCTGCTGGCGGCGCGGTTCGAGGCGAACCGCGCCCATCTGCGGGCCGTGGCCTACCGGATGCTCGGTTCGGCCGACGAGGCGGAGGACGCCGTCCAGGAGGCGTGGCTGCGGCTGAACCGCACCGACGCCTCCGAGGTCCGCAACCTCGGCGGCTGGCTGACCACGGTGGTCGGCCGGGTCTGCCTGGACATGCTGCGCTCGCGCCGCGCCCGCCGCGAGGAGCCGATCACCGCGCCGGACGGATACGAGCACGGATACGCGTACGGGTACGTGGGCGCGGTCACGCTGCCCGCGCCGGGGCCCGAGCAACAGGCCCTGCTGGCGGACTCGGTGGGGCTCGCCCTGCTCGTCGTCCTGGAGACCCTGGACCCGGCGGAACGGCTCGCCTTCGTGCTGCACGACATGTTCGCCGTGCCCTACGACGACATCGCGCCCATCGTGGAGCGCACCCCCGCCGCCGCCCGCCAGCTCGCCAGCCGCGCCCGGCGCCGCGTCCAGGGCGGCACCGCGGTCCGCGACCCCGACCCGGCGCTGCGGCGCGCGGCCGTCGAGGCGTTCCTCGCCGCGGCGCGCGAGGGGGACTTCGACGCGCTCCTCGCGGTTCTCGACCCCGAGGTCACCGTCCGCTCCGACGTCCCCGGGCAGCCCGGTGTCACCTCCACCCGCCGGGGCGCGGCCAACGTCGCGCGCGGCGCGGTCGGTTACGCCGCGATGGCCTCCACGGCGCGGCTGGTGCTGGTCGACGGGCTCGTGGCGGCGGCGGTGGACCTGGACACCGCGGACGCGCGGGTCCTGACCTTCGCGGTCTCGGCGGCGGACGGGCGGATCACGGCCGTCGACATCGTCACCGAGCCGGGGCGGCTGGCCGCGCTGGACGTGCGCCCGCTCGCGTGAATCCCCCGCGCCGTCAGGCCTGGGCGCGCAGTTCCGACATGTCGAGCTGTTCGGTCTCGTCGTGGGCCGTGAGGTCGATGACCTCGGGGCCCGACTCCGCGACGGCCTGGGCGTGTTCCGCGACGGCCTCGTCACCCACGACGTCGTCCAGGTCGTCCAGGTCGTCGAGGCCGGCCACATCGTCCAGCGCGTCCGCCTCGGAGGCGTCCTCCTGGTCCACGTCCGACGCGGGCTTCTGCGTGCCGAAGAAGTCGAAGCCGCCGATGGCCCGGCTGCCGTTGCCGCCGGGGGCGCCCGGCGAGCGCTGGGGCTGCGCGTAGGGCAGGACGGCGGCGGCGACGGCCGGGATGAGGCGGTGTTCGCGGACCGGCAGACCGGCCGGTGACGTGGCGGGCGCGGCGGTACGGGTGTGGCTCTCGTCCTCCGCCGCGTGGCGGCCCTGCGGCTCGTCCCCGGGGCCCGCGGTGTCGCGGCGGCGGGCGTCCTCGACGGTGCGCCTGGCCTGCTGGCGGGCGGCGTTGCGGCCGAGGTCCTTCAGCGCCTGCTCGGCCTTGAGGAAGGCGGCGGGGCCGACCGGCGAGGCACCGCCGGTGAGGGCGAGCTGGCGCGGGACGGAGTCCAGTTGGAGCTGGCGGCGGCTCTCCAGCACCTGGGCGCGGTCGCTCTCGGCGGTGGCGTACCGGCGGAGCAGATCGGCGTGCTCGGTGCGGAGCCTGGCCAATTCACCGCGCTTGGCCCGGAGTTTCTTCTCCAGGCGCCCGCGTATCTCGCGGGACTCCTCCAGGTCCGTCTCCAACTCGGCGGCCCGCTCGTCGGTCCGCCACTCCTCGCGGACGCGCGCCGCTTCGAGTTCGGCGACCGTACGGCCGGCGGAGCGGTCCCAGGTGCGGGCGAGTGCGGCGCCCGCGCACGCGGTCAGCGCGGTGGCGACGGTGAGCACCCGGATCACGCCCGTATCGCCGGAGAACAGGGCGGCGGCGGCGAGGACCGCGGCGCTGCCGGCGACGGTCAGCGGCGGCAGCATCCGGTGCAGCGGCTGCGAATGGCGGTGACGTCCACGGGGCATGGCCAGAAATTTAGCGTGTGTGAAGGGATCGTGGGGAGGCGGGTCCCGAATATCTGGGCGGATTCTCACGGCGATTCGTCCGGCGAATACGGAGGGCATTCGGCGCTGCACGATGTGTCCCCCAATGTGCCGTTGGCCAATGCCGTCCTCATGTGCCGCGGCGGCGGCGCCGAGGGCCGCGCGGGCCGCCGCACCGGGCCCTGCGGCCGCCCCCGTTGGGCCCGGCGGCGAGACCCGTGCCGGGCCCGCGCAGGCGATTACGGCGACGCCGATACCCAGGGTCGAGCACCTGGGTCCGACGTCAACTCCGGTTCGCTGAAGGGGTTGTCGGGGTATTCCCCGGCACACTCCGGGAATTTGATCTTGAGCTTCCCCGCGACGGGATCAGTGCCGCGATCGAGCCGCGATCGGTACCGGGATCAGAAAGCGCCTTCGGCTCGTGAGGACGACGACTCCGGCGCCGCGATGTGCGCGATGTGCGCGGTGGGGACCGTCGGGGTGCCGTTCGGCGCGGTGACGGGCAGGCCCGCCGCGCGCCACGCCTGGAAACCGCCGTCCAGGTCGGTGGCCGCGCGCAGCCCGAGGTCCTGGAGGGAGGCGGCGGCGAGCGAGGACGCGTACCCCTCGTTGCAGATCACGACGACGGTCAGGCCGGGGCCCGTGGCCTGCGGGAGGCGGTGGGTGCCCTCGGGGTCCAGCCGCCATTCGAGTTCGTTGCGCTCGACGATGACGGCGCCGGGGATCGTGCCGTCGCGGTCGCGCAGCGCGCCGTAGCGGATGTCGACCAGCAGGGCGCCGTCGTGCTCGGCGGCGCGGGCGGCGGCCTCGGGGTCCAGCCGGGCCAGCCGGGCCCGTACGGCCGCCAGGCGCGCGTCGAGCGAGGTCACCACTCCTCCGGGCGCTCGACCAGCTCCAGGCGCAGCGTGCTGCCCTTGCGGCTGTAGCGGCGGATCAGCGGCAGCGGCGGGTAGTAGGCGTGCACGGAGACGGCGTGCGAGGACGGGGAGCCGTTGGTGACCTGGTGGACGTGGTTGCGGCCGAAGGCGCGGCCGACGCCTTCCGGCAGCACGCGCTTGCGGTCCAGGCCCTCGGCCAGTTCCAGGGAGCGCCAGCCCTCGGAGGGCAGCGGCACGGACAGCGACTGTTCGGTCAGCTCACCGGCGGCGGTGACGAAGACGCCGTACGAGCCGCCGTGGTCGTGCCAGCCGGTCTCGGCGCCGGGCGGCCAGCCGATCAGCCACGCCTCCGCGCCGCCGGGGCCCTCCAGCCGTACCCAGGTGCGGCCTTCGGGGTCGAGCGGCAGATCGCCGACGACGGCGGGGTCGGCGGCCACCTTGCGGGCGAAGTCGAGCAGATCGGCGGCGGTGGGCGCGGCGGGAGCGGTCGAGGGCGCGGTGGAGACGACGCCGGAGTAACCAGTAGAGGAGGCAGTAGAGGCAGAGGAGGCAGCGGCGGCGGGTTCGGACGAGGGAGCAGCGGAATTCAAGGGACACCACCCGGGGATACGCCGCGTCAGCGGGCAGCGGGGGCGTGCGTACGAGAGATCCCTTGAGGATGAAGCGTGCCGGGTTCGTACGAAAATCAGGCCGGGGCTGCGGCTACGACGCGAAAGATGAACGAAGGACGTCGGAGGCGCGCGTCAGCGCGCGGTCGTACAGATGCAGCCCGCGTACCGGACGAGGTCCAGGTGGACCTTCCGGTGCAGATGCCATCCGGGTTCGCTCACGTAGCGGACTGAACCATGCCACCCGCCCACCGGTCAAGCGGAACGTCCGAGGGGTGGTGTCGGCCCCGGAACGGCAGGGACCACGGGTGTCGGATACGTCTCAGGATGCGGGATTTGCGGCCGGGCGGCGGCCCGGGGGCCGGTCAGCGGCGGTGCGGGGTCGTCCCGTGCGGCACCGTGTCGTCGTCCTCGGGGAGGCGGCAGACCCGCTCCAGGAAGATCGCGGCGGCGATCACCGCGACCCCGGCGACGGCGGCCAGGCCCGCGTAGATGGCCTGCTGGCGGCGCGGGTCCATGTCGAGGTCGTACATCACCAGGTAGAGCCCGGTGCCCGCGTACATGCCGACGACGAGGGCCGCGACCAGGGCGCTGGCCTGGCCGAAGACGACCGCGCGGGCGGCGGCCAGCGGGTCTACGCCCTTGGCGCCGGGGTGCCGTTCGCGCTGCGCCTTGAGCCGGGCGCGCAGCGACAGCGCGGTGGCCAGGAGCGCGACGGCGATCAGCGCGAGCACGATCGGCGCGGCGACCGGCACGCCCGGCAGCGTCCCGACGTGGTCCCACAGCCGCGCGGCGGCCCATGAGAGCACGCCCGCCACCGCGAAGAGCCCCGCCAGCGTCCTGATCCGCAGCGTCCTCACCGAGTGCCCGCCTCCACTTTCTGTGCAGTCCGCCTGTAAGCGCTCCCGCGCCCGCCTGTGGCGGATGCGCGGTACGCAGGTCCCAACGTTTATTCGGGCAGCCGGAGTTCCACGTCCGTGCGCCGTCGCACCCCCGCGGAACCGACCGCCTCGATCAGTTCCGCGACCGTGCCCTGCCCCGGCAGTTCGGCCGCCGGGTCCACGTCGTACCACGGCACGAGCACGAAGGCACGCTCGTGGGCGCGCGGGTGCGGAAGTGTCAGCGCCGGGTCGTCGGAGGCCGCGTCCTGGTACGCGATGATGTCGACGTCGATGGTGCGCGGCCCCCAGCGCTCGGTGCGCACCCGCAGGTACGCCTCCTCGATGGCCTGGGCGCGCTCCAGCAGCGACTCGGGCGGCAGCGTGGTGCGCACCAGCGCCACCGCGTTGAAGTACGTGGCCTGGGAGCCCTCGGGGACGCCCCAGGGCTCGGTCTCGTACACGTGCGAGACGGCCTTGACCCGGACGCCGGGGGTGTCCTCCAGCGCGTCGACCGCGCCTTGCAGGGTCTCCAGCCGGTTGCCGAGGTTGCCGCCGAGGGCGATCACCGCGGTCTTGGGGTTGTTCAGGGTGAAGTCCGCCGCGTCGACCTGCGCGACCACGGCGGCCGGTACGGGCTGCACGGTCGGGTCGGACGCGGGCGGGTGGACGTGCTCCTGACGGGGGGAGTTCACGGGCGCCTCCGGGTGATGGTCACGGTCACGTCGTCGAAGGGCACGGTGATCGGCGCGTCCGGTTTGTGCACGGTCACCTCGACCTCTTGCACGACGTCGTGCGCCAGGCACGTGTCGGCGATGCGCTGGGCGAGGGTTTCGATGAGGTCGACCGGTTCGCCGGAGACGACGGCCGTGACCTCTTCGGCGACCACACCGTAATGCACGGTTCTGGTGAGGTCGTCACCGGCCGCCGCGGGGGCCGTGTCGAGGCCCAGCACGAGATCCACGACGAAGACCTGGCCGTCCTCGCGCTCGTGCTCGAACACACCGTGGTGGCCCAGGGCCTTCAGGCCCCGCAGCGTGACACGATCCACGAACTTCTCTCCCGCCGGTCGGTCGGACGGCCGCCGTCCGGGGTGTCCGGGACGGCGGCGGACGGGGCGTACCGCCCCGTCGTCTGCTCCGAATCTACCGTCGGTCACCGACAGGGCCGGTCACGGGCGGCCCGCGGTCACGCTCCCGCCGTCCCGTCGAAGCCCTCGTCGTCCAGCAGATCCTCGCCAGGACCGCCAGGACCGCCAGATCCGCCGGGGCCCTCGCCGTCCTCGTCGTCCGCACCGTCCTCGTCGTCTTCCTCGGCGAGTACCGGCGAGCCGTGGTGGACCCACATCCGCCAGCCGTCGGCGGTGCGGCGGAAGACGTTGGTGGCCACCACCAGGCCGCCGACGAGCGAGCCCGCGGAGCCGTCCTCCTCGGCGGGGCCGCCGGTCAGGATGTTCTCGGTGCAGGTGACCACCGCGCTGTCGCCGTCGACGGCGACCTCCACATCGGTCAGGAAGAACTGGATGTAGTCCGTGTTGGCCATGATCAGCGCGTACGACCGCATGACCTCACGCCGTCCGCGCAGCACCGGCCAGCCCGGGTGCACGACGGCCACCGACTCGGCCAGCGGCCCGTCCAGGACCACCGCCTCCAGCGCGTCCAGGTCCGAGGTCTCCACGGCGTCGTAGAACGCCTGGTTGGCCCGCTCGACGGCGCGGGCCTCCGCGGTGCGCGGCGTCATGCGCGGGCCCCCGCGGTCTCGATGGCGTGGGCGACGCGGACGGCGTCGGCGCTGGCGTGCACCTCGTGGACGCGGACCGCCCAGGCGCCCTCGCGGGCGGCGATGGCGGTGACGGCCGCGGTGGCCGCGTCGCGTTCCCTGGCGGGCGGCGGTTCGCCGTTGTCACCGGCCAGGATGCGGCCCAGGAACCGCTTGCGGGAGGCGGCGACCAGCAGCGGGCGGCCCAGTTCGCGCAGCGCGCGCAGGTGGGCCAGCAGCGTCAGGTCGTGGTCCGCGGTCTTCGCGAAGCCCAGGCCCGGGTCGAGGATCACCAGGCCGGGGTCGATACCGCCGGCCACCGCCCGGTCCAGGCCCGCGCGCAGTTCGGTGACGACCTCGCCGAGCACGTTGGTGTAGACGGCCCGGTTGTTCATGTCGATGCTCTGGCCGCGCCAGTGCATGACGACGAACGGCACTCCGGCGGCGGCGACCGCGGGGACCATCGCGGGGTCGGCGAGGCCGCCGCTCACGTCGTTGACCAGCCGGGCGCCCGCGGCGACCGCCTGCTCGGCGACCGAGCCGCGCATCGTGTCGACGCTCACCAGCACCCCGGCCGCGGCCAGCTCCCGCACCACCGGCACGACCCGGCGCAGCTCCTCCGCCTCGTCGACCCGCTTGGCGCCGGGCCGGGTGGACTCGCCGCCCACGTCGACCATGTCGGCGCCCTGCGCCACGAGATCGAGGCCGTGCTTGACAGCCAGTTCCGGGTCGAACCACCGCCCGCCGTCGGAGAACGAGTCGGGCGTGACGTTCACCACGCCCATGACCGCGCAGCGGTCCCACTCCGGCAGTCCGACGGGCCTGACGCGGCCCAGCAACGTACTCATGCGCCCAGCGTAGGGGCTACGCGTCAAGCGACCGCACTCCGCTCGGTCGCGTCCACCGCCGTCGCGTAGCCGGGCTTGTGCCGGTGCGGGGGGCGGGTGGCGCGACCGGGCAGGAAACGCTGGACGGCGTCGGGCAGCGGCAGGGACAGCGTGACGAAGCCCTCGGCCTGCATGATGGCGAAGCCGATCCTGGGCAGGTCACGGGAGTTGGGGAAGACCAGGAAGCGCGGCACCCACTCGGGCTGGAACTTCGCGTTGAACTTGTACAGCGACTCGATCTGGAACCAGCGGGACAGGAAGACCAGCAGACCGCGCCAGCCGCGCAGCACCGGGCCCGCGCCGATCCGCTCGCCGCGGGCCAGCGCGGAGCGGAACATCGCGAAGTTCAGCGACACGCGGGCGATCCCGAGGGCGGGCGCCTCCTGGAGCGCGGCGACGATCAGCAGTTCGTTCAGGCCGGGGTCGGCGGCCCGGTCGCGGCGCATCAGCTCCAGGGACATGCCGTCCGCTCCCCAGGGCACGAAGTGCAGCACGGCCCGCAGGTCGCCCAGTTCGGGGTGCGGGGCGCCGGGCTCGCGGTCCTTGTGCGCGGTGACGACCACGCAGTCCCCGTCCAGCTCCTCGCCGAAACGCCCGAGCGCCATGGAGAAGCCGCGCTCGGTGTCGGTGCCGCGCCAGGCGTCCGCGGCCAGCCGTACCCGGTGCTTCTCGTCCTCGTCGAGGTCCCGCACCCGGCGTACCCGGCACACGTATCCGGACCGCTCGATGCGCTTGACCATCTGGCGGACATTGCGCATGGCGCGGCCCTGGAGGGTGAAGGCGGAGGTGGTGACGATCGCCTCGTCGCCCAGCTCCAGGGCGTCCAGGCCGGTCTCGCGGGTCCACACCTCGCCGCCGGTCTCGCTGCACCCGACGACGGCGGGCAGCCAGGCGTGCGCGCGGGCCAGTTCCATGTACTGCTCGATGGCGCCGGGCCACGCCTCGACGTCGCCGATCGGGTCGCCGCTGGCGAGCATGACGCCGGACACCACGCGGTAGCAGACGGCGGCCTTGCCGCTGGGCGAGAAGACCACGGACTTGTCGCGGCGCAGCGCGAAGTGGCCGAGCGAGTCGCGGGCGCCGTGCCGGGCCAGCAGCGCGCGCAGCCGGTCCTCGTCGGCCTCGCTCAGCTCGGCGACCGGGCGTCCGGGGCGCAGCGCGAGGTAGGCGGTGGAGATCGCGATGAGCAGGCCGAGGCCGCCCAGCGAGTAGCCGACCAGGTCGTTGACCCGGTCGCTGGTGTACGTGACGGGCCCCTCGAAGCCGAACAGGCCGAGCAGGACGTGCTCGCAGCGGTCGAGGAAGCCGGGGTCGCCGCGCTCGGAGGACGGGTGGGCGCTGGTGATGACCAGACCGAGGGAGAAGGCGACGGTGCTGAGGCCGACGAAGTTCAGCAGGGCCCGCCAGCGGGTGCGCGGGTCGGACAGCGCGGTGAACTCGTCGCGGTAGGAGATCAGCACCCACAGCAGGCCGAGCGAGACCAGCGCGCCGAAGATCGAGTGCCGGTAGACGAGCTGGGTGGCCGCGCCGACCGGCAGCAGCACGACGGCCGCCCACCAGGCGCGGACCTTGCCGCGCTTGAGCGCGTGCGCGAGCATCAGCAGCAGGACGCCGGTGACGACCGCGGTGGCGGCGGCGAGCGAGCTGACGGTGCCGGGGAAGACCGCGGCCATGTGGTGCATCCGGCCGTTGCGGAAGGCCGGGAAGACCGCGGAGACCACGTCCAGCAGCCCGATGACCGCGGCGGCGCTGCCGATGATCCCCGGGACGGCGGAAGGTCGCAGCCGCCAGCGGCGCGAACGCGGGGCACAGGCACGGTCAGCGGACATGCTTCACCAGGGTCCAGTACGAGCGAGTGAGTGGCGCCCAGTAGGACGCGAAACCCTGTCTATGGGTTCCTTCGCGGGCAACGCAACTGTGACAGCTACGGCGCGTCTACGTAACAGCTACGGCGGCTCCGTACCTCACCGTGCCTACCGGGCCCGCGAGGCCCGTACCCGTACCCGCGCCCGTACCCGTACCCACGCCGGTGCCCGCGTGCCCCCGTGCGTGCCTCCGCCCGTCAGCCGCGGCCGAGGATCAGGCTCATCGCCTCCGCGCGGGTCGCGGGGTCGCGGAGCTGGCCGCGCACGGCGGAGGTGATGGTCTTGGCGCCCTGCTTGCGGACCCCGCGCATCGTCATGCACATGTGCTCGCACTCGATGACCACGATCACTCCGCGCGGCTCCAGGATGCGCATCAGGGCGTCGGCGACCTGCGTGGTCAGCCGCTCCTGCACCTGCGGGCGGCGGGCGTACACGTCGACCAGCCGGGCCAGCTTGGACAGGCCGGTGATCTTGCCGCTGACGGCCGGGATGTAGCCGACGTGCGCGACGCCGACGAACGGCACCAGGTGGTGTTCGCAGGACGACATCACCTCGATGTCCTTCACCAGCACCATCTCGTCGTGCCCGAGGTCGAAGGTGGTGGTCAGCACGTCCTCCGGCGTCTGCCAGAGCCCGGCGAATATCTCCTTGTACGCGCGCGCCACCCGCGCCGGGGTCTCCCGCAGGCCCTCCCGGTCGGGGTCCTCGCCGACCGCGTACAGCAGCTCGCGCACCGCGGCCTCGGCCCGCTTCTCGTCGAACTCGCCGATCGAACCCTCGCCGTCGATCGTCACGGGGTCGGTCATGATGCCTCGTTCCTCCGAAGTTCGGCCGACGTTCGGCGAAGTGGGAAAGCCGGTCCAAAAACGGCAATGGCCCCAAGGTTAAAACCCTGGGGCCACTGCCTGCATTCCGGGCCAGGCCCGGACTGCCTGTTCTCGTACCTGACCGGCTCGCGCCGGTCAGCTCTCCGGCGTGCCGTCCTCGGGACGGTCGACCGGCTCCGCGACGGGCTTGGTCGTGCTGACCGAACCCGTCGTGATGCCGTTGGCCGGCTGCGAGCCGTTGGTCAGTGCCAGCTCCTTGGGAGAGAGCACCGGCGGACGGGTGGACGGCGTACGACGGGCGGAGCCCGTCCAGGCCGGACGCGGGGGACGCCTGACGATCGGAGCGAAGATCTCGGCGATCTGCTCCTTGTTCAGGGTCTCCTTCTCCAGCAGGTTCAGAACGAGGTTGTCCAGGACGTCCCGGTTCTCGACCAGGATCTCCCACGCCTCGTTGTGCGCCGTCTCGATGAGCTTCTTCACTTCCTCGTCCACCAGCCCGGCGACCTCTTCCGAGTAGTCGCGCTGGTGACCCATCTCACGGCCGAGGAACGGCTCCGAGTCGCTGGAACCGAACTTGATCGCGCCCAGCCGCTCGGTCATGCCGTACTGCGTGACCATGGCACGGGCGGTCGCGGTGGCCTTCTCGATGTCGTTCGACGCGCCGGTGGTCGGGTCGTGGAAGACCAGTTCCTCCGCCGCCCGGCCGCCCATCATGTAGGCGAGCTGGTCGAGCATCTCATTGCGCGTCGTGGAGTACTTGTCCTCGTCGGGCAGCACCATCGTGTAGCCCAGCGCACGGCCGCGGGACAGGATCGTCACCTTGTGGACCGGGTCGGAATTCGGTGAAGCCGCCGCGACCAGGGCGTGTCCGCCCTCGTGGTACGCGGTGATCTTCTTCTCCTTGTCCGACATGATCCGGGTGCGCTTCTGCGGACCGGCCACGACGCGGTCGATGGCCTCGTCGAGGATGAGGTTGTCGATCACCTTCTTGTTGCTGCGCGCGGTCAGCAGCGCCGCCTCGTTGAGCACATTGCTCAGGTCGGCGCCGGTGAAGCCGGGAGTGCGGCGGGCGACGGCCATGAGGTCGACGTCCGGTGCGACCGGCTTGCCCTTCTGGTGCACGCTGAGGATCTGCGCGCGGCCCTGGAGGTCCGGCGGGTCGACCGCGATCTGCCGGTCGAAACGGCCGGGACGCAGCAGCGCCGGGTCCAGGATGTCGGGCCGGTTCGTGGCGGCGATGAGGATCACGCCGCCCTTCACGTCGAAGCCGTCCATCTCGACCAGGAGCTGGTTGAGGGTCTGCTCGCGCTCGTCGTGACCGCCGCCCAGACCCGCGCCGCGGTGCCGGCCGACGGCGTCGATCTCGTCGACGAAGACGATGGCCGGGGCGTTCGCCTTGGCCTGCTCGAACAGGTCGCGGACGCGGCTGGCGCCGACACCCACGAACATCTCGACGAAGTCGGAGCCGGAGATCGAGTAGAACGGCACGCCCGCCTCACCCGCGACAGCGCGGGCCAGCAGGGTCTTGCCGGTACCCGGACGGCCGTACAGCAGCACGCCCTTGGGGATCTTGGCGCCGACGGCCTGGAACTTCGCGGGCTCCTGGAGGAATTCCTTGATCTCCTGGAGCTCCTCCACCGCCTCGTCACAGCCGGCCACGTCGGCGAACGTCGTCTTCGGCGTGTCCTTGGTGATCAGCTTCGCCTTGGACTTGCCGAACTGCATGACGCGCGAGCCGCCGCCCTGCATCTGGTTCATCAGGAACAGGAAGACCACGACGATGAGGACGAACGGGAGCAGCGACAGCAGAATGCCGACGAAAGCGTTCTGCTTCGACGGCGAGACGGTGTAACCGTCGGGAAGGGTGGTCCCCTTCACCTTGCCGTCGACGATGTTCTGCAGCTCCGCGGCGATGGCCGAGCCCTGGTTGCCGATGTAGCTGGCCCGGACCTTGGAACTGCCCTCGACCTTGGATCCGTCCCTGAGCTGGATCTTGATGGAGTTGTCGTCGCCTGTCGTCAGCTCGGCGGACTTGGCCTGGTTTGATTCGATCGCATGTAGAACCTCGCCGGTATCCACCGTCTTGTAGCCGCCGCCGGACCCGACGACCTGCATCAACACGACCACGGCGAGGACAGCCAGCACGATCCACATGACTGGCCCACGGAAATAGCGCTTCACGTCCATCCATGCGGGGCGAAGTCGCCCCGTCCCTCCTGCCACAGTGAGGCACCGCCGCCTGCTGGCCGCGCGTGCATGCCGGTGTATGACCCGACCTTCGGACGGTACCCCAGCATTGTCACCCGAGGTTGCCGCCGACCGTTAACAATCCCGCCTTCCCCTGCTCCAACGGCGGGAATCCGACTGGGGTTCCCGGGGCCGAACGGGGTGTGGCCGACGTCATGAGTGTGCCGTGCCGGACCACCGGCGGCGGGCCGACGGGAGTCAGCCACCGTATACGTGCGGGGCGAGTGTGCCCACGAACGGGAGATTGCGGTACTTCTCCGCATAGTCCAGGCCGTATCCGACCACGAACTCGTTGGGGATGTCGAACCCGGTGTACTTCACGTCGAGCTGGACCTTGGCCGCCTCGGGCTTGCGCAGCAGCGTGCAGACCTCCAGGGAGGCAGGGCCGCGCGAGCCCAGGTTGCTGATCAGCCAGGACAGCGTCAGCCCGGAGTCGATGATGTCCTCGACGATCAGGACGTCACGGCCCGCGATGTCGGTGTCCAGGTCCTTGAGGATGCGCACCACACCCGAGGACTTGGTGCCGGCGCCGTAGGAGGACACCGCCATCCAGTCCATCGTCACGTTGCTCGACAGCGCCCGTGCGAGGTCCGCCATCACCATCACGGCGCCCTTGAGGACACCGACGATCAGCAGGTCCTTGCCCGCGTAGTCCCGGTCGATCTGCGCGGCGAGCTCGGTGAGCTTCGCGTCGATCTCTGGCTTGGAGATGAGCACTTTCTCAAGATCGGCGCCCATGTCGTTCTCGTTCACTGCGCGGTATGTCCCTCAAGTAGTCGGCTCCCGGGTCGCTGGGCGACGGCAGCTCTACGACGGCGAGAACACCAGTCTGCCATTGGCCCTGAGAACGGCGACGCCGCCCGGCAGGTTGAGGGCTTTCTGCCCGTGCCACCCGGTGACCAGGCGGTCGACCTCCTCGATGTGCCGGGCGAAGAGGAAGCCGGGGGGCGAGCCCGCGGCGATGGCCGCGCGGCGCAGGACGCGGCGGCGTACGGCGGCGGGCAGGCCGTGCAGCCGCAGCGCGTCCAGGCTGCCGTCGTCGCCCGCCGCGCCGGCCTCGGCGTCCGCGGCCCACTGGTCCAGCGCGTCGGCGTCGTCCCTGGAGAGCTGCGCGGTGCGGGCCAGCGCCTCGACGACGCCTTTGCCGAGGGACTTCTCCAGGACGGGCAGGGCTTCGTGTCTGACGCGGGAGCGGGTGTACGCGGGGTCGTGGTTGTGCGGGTCCTCCCACACGGTGATGCCCTGGGCGAGGCAGCCCTTGCGTACGGTGTCGCGGTCCAGCAGCAGGAAGGGGCGCCGGTAGCGGCCGCCGGTGCCGGAGACCGCGGCCATCCCGGCCAGTGAGCGGGTGCCGGAGCCGCGGGCGAGGCCCAGGAGCACCGTTTCTGCCTGGTCGTCACGTGTGTGGCCGAGCAGGACGGCGGCGGCGGCGTGCGATTCGGCGGCGGAGTCGAGCGCCGCGTACCGGGCGTCTCTGGCGGCGGCTTCGGGCCCGCCCTGGCGGCCGACGGTGACGCCGATCGCGTCGACCGGGTCGAGGCCGAGGCCGCGCAGCCGCCCGGCGACCTCTTGGGCGCGGCCGGCGGAGCCCGCCTGGAGGCCGTGGTCGACGGTGACGGCTCCGGCGCGCACGCCGAGCCGGGGTGCTTCGAAAGCGAGGGCGGCGGCCAGCGCCATGGAGTCGGCTCCGCCGCTGCACGCGGCGAGCACCAACGGGTGCGGGTCGGTGGACGCGGTGAGGACGTCGTGCAGGACGCGGCGGACCGCCAGGCGTATCGCCGCGACCGTGGGGTGGGGTCCCATGTCCGGTTTCCCTCCTGAGGAGGCTATGGGGAAAGCGCCGAAGTGACGCAGGGTATCCAGATGGTGACAGAAGCTCGGGGCTTACCCGAGCATCGCACGCGCTACCCTGCGCCTACGGTCCCTCGGACGGGTGAACCCGAGGGCGGACACGGCCTTCATGAGCGGTTACGGCCTCACGATTCGCTACGGCTGTGCACCCGCGCGACCCACTCGGCGGGTTTGGCGATCTCCGCCTTGGTGGGCAGCGTGTTGGGCGAGGTCCACACCCGGTTGAAGCCGTCCATGCCGACCTCGTCGACGACCGCCCGGACGAAGCGCTCGCCGTCGCGGTACTGGCGGAGCTTGGCGTCCAGGCCGAGGAGCTTGCGCAGCGCCTGGTCCAGGCGGCCCGCGCCGCTCGCCCTGCGCTGGCTGAACTTCTCCCGGATCTCGGCGACGGTCGCCACGACCTCGGGCCCCACACCGTCCATCACGTAATCCGCGTGGCCTTCGAGCAGCGACATCACGGCGGTCAGCCGGGCCAGGATCTCCCGCTGGGACGGGGTCTGCACCAGGTCGACCAGGCTGCGGTCGTCGTCCGCCGCGTCGGCCGCGTCGGTCTCCTTGCCGCCGCCGGAGCCGGTGAAGGACTGCACCGCCTCCCTGACCCGCTCGATCACCGTCGAGGCGTCCAGTTCGGTCTCGCCGAGGAACGCCTGGATCTCGCCCTCGATGTGGTCGCGCAGCCACGGCACCGCGGAGAACTGGGTGCGGTGCGTCTCCTCGTGCAGACACACCCACAGGCGGAAGTCGTGCGGATCGACGTCCAGCTCGCGCTCGACGTGCACGATGTTCGGCGCGACCAGCAGCAGCCGTCCGGCGCGGGACTCGCCGGGGCCCGGCTTGACCGGTCCCGCGGGCATGTCGCGGCTCGGCGGCGCGAAGGTCTCGTACTGGCCGAGCACCCGCGAGGACAGGAAGCTCAGCAGCATGCCGACCTCGACGCCGGTCACCTTGCCGCCGACCGTGCCGAGCACGACACCGCCGGGGCCGCCGGGGCGGCGCGCCTGCATCTTCCCGAGCAGGGGCTTCATCACCTCCCGGAACCCGGCCACGTTGGCCTTCACCCAGCCCGCCCGGTCCACGATGAGCACCGGCGTGCCGTGCGGTGGCGCCTCCGCGTCCCCGTACATCCGGGTGAACTCCCTGACGTGCGCCTCCGACTCCTGCGCGTGCGCCCGCAGCTCCGCCACGATGGCCCGAGCCTCGTCCCGGCTCACCTCAGGCCCCGGCCGCGTCAACCGCTGCGCGGTCGCCACGGCGAGGTTCCAGTCGACCATCTCGCTTCCACCGATGCTCGTCATGCCTTCACGGTACGTTGCCGCTCCCGCTTTGGGCTCCCCCGCCAACAGGTTCCCCTCCGGCTCACGCCGCCTCACACGCCAGCGGAGCTGTTTCTGCCTCTGGTTTTGCCTCTGGAAGCACCGATTCAGCCCGTCCGGCGTTTGAGGACATCGGGGACGCGGGCTAGGGGTGGGTGGTGAGGGCGGCGGCGAGGTGGTCGAGGGCTTTCTGCGCGCCGTCAGGCGAATCGGTGCCGTGGGTGAGGAACGCGAAGGCGAGGAGCCGCCCCGTGGGGGACACGGCGGTGCCGGCGATCGTGTTGGTCCCGGTGAGCGTCCCGGTCTTGGCGTGGACCACCCCGGCACCCGCACCGCCCCGGAAGCGGTCGGCGAGCGTGCCGGTGAATCCGGCGACCGGCAGCCCGGTCAGAACGGACCGCATCTCGGGATGCGCGGGACTCGCCGCGAGCGCGAGGATCCGCGCCAGCGTGGTGGCCGACAGCGCGTCGTCCCCGTCGAGCCCGCTCCCGTCGTGGAAGGCCGCACCGGCGAGCGGCACCCCGAGCCGCCGCAGGGCGTCGGGAATGGCGCCCGCCGCCCCGGCGAAGCTGGCGGGCCGCCCGAGCGCGCGGGCCACATGCCGGGCCAGCGCCTCGGCCACGTCGTTGTCGCTGTCGGTCAGCATCCGCTCCACCAGTTCCGACAGCGGCGCGGACTGATGGGCCGCCAGTCGCGTGCCCCCGCGCCCGCTGGCCGGCGCCGCCTCGCCCTTGACCCTGATCCCCCGGTCCCGCAGCAGGTCCGCGAAGGCGTCGGCGGCCGACTCGGCCGGGTCGTCGGCGCGCTGCGAGGGCCCGCTCGTACTGCGGTCGAGCCGCCCCTCGCGGACCATGAGCGCGGTGACCGGCGCGAGGTTCTCGTTGGGCCCGATGGGGTGGAGCGCGGTGCCGCTGAAGAGCGACGTGTCGTAGCCGAGCCGTACGGACGTCGTGCCGCGCGCCGTGAGCGCGGCGGCGGTGTCGTCGGCGAGCCCGCCGAGTTCGAGGGTCGGGTCGCCGCCGCCGACCAGGACGACCCGGCCGGCCGCGGTGACCACCACGGTCGTGGTCAGGCGGCGGCCGGGCCCGAGCGTGCCGAGCGCGGCCGTCGCGGTGGCGAGCTTGGTGGTGGAGGCGGGGGTGGACGGCGTGCCGGCCCGGTGGTCGTACAGGACGGTCCCGGTGGCCACGTCGATGACGGTCCCGGTGCGTACGGCGCCGAGCCCGTCGGCGTTCATCAGGGGGTCGAGGAGGGCCTTGAGGGCGGCCGGGTCCGGCGGCGTACCGGCGGTCGAGCCCTTGCCCGTACCGGGTGCGGCGGCGGGCACCGGGGCCAGTACGGGCGCGGCGGACGGCGCGGGCGGGGTGACGGTCGGCGTCGGCGCGGGCGAACGCGGCGCGGAGTGCGGTCCGGTGGCGGAGAGCACACGGTCCCGGTCGGCCGCGTGCCCGCGCTCGGCCGTACGCTGGCCTGCGTCCCACGGGCCCGCCGCGGCCACCGCCCCGGCCGCCACCGCCAGACCTATCGCGGCCGACCCCGCCACGACCTGCCACGTCCTGCCGTGCGGCACCCCCGACCAGCCCCTTTCGCGACCACCCACATGCGTGGGAGACACTTAATCACCCGCAGTATGCGCTGATCATGGAGGAGTAGGGCCTTGGAGTTCGACGTCACGATCGAGATCCCGAAGGGTTCGCGGAACAAGTACGAGGTGGACCACGAGACCGGTCGTATCCGCCTGGACCGCAGGCTCTTCACCTCGACCAGTTACCCGGCCGACTACGGCTTCATCGAGAACACCCTCGGCCAGGACGGCGACCCGCTGGACGCGCTGGTCATCCTGGACGAGCCGACCTTCCCCGGCTGCCTCATCACGTGCCGGGCGATCGGCATGTTCCGTATGACGGACGAGGCCGGCGGCGACGACAAGGTGCTGTGCGTGCCCGCGTCGGACCCGCGCGTGGAGCACCTGCGTGACATTCACCACGTCAGCGAGTTCGACCGGCTGGAGATCCAGCACTTCTTCGAGGTCTACAAGGACCTTGAGCCCGGCAAGTCCGTCGAGGGCGCCAACTGGGTCGGCCGCACCGAGGCCGAGACGGAGATCGAGGAGTCCTTCCGCCGTCTGAAGGAGCAGGGGCCGGGCCACTGAAGCCCCGCCGCCCCTGAACGCCGGGCGGCCGGCACGTCGCTGATGACGTGCCGGCCGCCCGGCGTTTTCCGTCCGCGCCCTGTCCGCGTGGGGTCAGAAGCCGCGGGTGCGTTTGGCCGCGCCGCGCGGGGCGGCCGGGCCCGGCGGCTTGAGGACCAGGCGGGCCAGCTCGCCGCCGAGGTTGACGCCGACGGCGATGGCCAGGGCGAGGGCGGCGGCCCGGGTGAGCAGGGTGAACGCCTGGTCGGAGTGGTTGTGGGTGAGGGCGAGCAGCCCGAAGTACGTGGCGGACCCGGGCAGCAGCGGGCCGATCGCGGCGGTGACGTAGGGCAGCACGGACACGTACCGGTAGCGGGCCATCAACTGGCCGAACAGGCCGACGAGTCCGGCCGCGGCGGCGGTGGCCGCGACCTGGTTCCCGCCCGCCTGCTGGTGCAGGACGCCGTAGACCGTCCAGGCGATGCCGCCGTTGAGGGTGACCAGCGGCAGCACACCGCGCTCGCACTGGAGCAGCACCGCGAAGGCGAGGGTCAGCACCATCGCGGCCAGCAGTTGCACCCACGGGTGGTCGTACGCGCGCAGCGCCTGGTCGGGGTTGAGGTCGGCGCCGAGGGTGGTGAAGCCCGCGTAGAGGATGACGGTGACGCCGATGACGATGCCGACGACGAGGTACATCACCTCCAGCAGCCGGGCGGACGCGGTGATGTAGAAGCCGGTGAGGCCGTCCTGGACGGCGGCGACCAGCGCGCGGCCCGGCAGCAGCGCGAAGAGCCCGCCGGTGATCACCGCCGACGCCTGGACGCCGTTGGCGCCGGGAATCCAGTGCGCGTACCGGTCGATGAGGACGCCCATCGCGGCGGCGGGCATCGCCGCCGCCGCGAACTGGTAGAACTCCGGCAGCCCGCGCCCGGCGAGCAGCCACGCGAGCCGGTCGCCGAGCATCGCGGCCAGCGCGGCGGCGGCGAAGATGACCGGACCGCCGCCGACCAGGACGCTGGCCGCGCCCGCGAGCAGCCCGGCGGCGCCGGTGAGCGCCCAGGAGCTGTACGGGTGCCGGTTGCGGCGGATCTCGGCGAGCCGGCGGTACGCGTCCTCCAGCGTCGCCTCGTGCGCGGTGATCTCCTCGACGAGCTGGAAGACCGCGGCGAGCCGGGTGTAGTCGGTGCCGCGGCGGCGCACCGTGCGGCTCATGGTCAGCGGCGGGTCGGTGAGCGAGGGCTGGAAGGAGATGCCCAGCAGCGTGAAGGTGACGTTCGGCTCGACGCGGGCCAGTCCGTACGCGTAGCTGACGCCGAGCATCGCCGCCTCGACGTCCTCGGCGCCCTCGCCGCCCGCGAGCAGCAGTTCGCCGATGCGCAGGGTCAGGTCGAGGACGCGCGGTACGGGGACCAGGTGCGCGGTTTCCTGGCGGTCCGCGGGTGTTTCGGGCGCGGGGCGCTCGGTGACGGGGATGCGGACCATGGCCCGCATCCGGTCCTGCCACCGCGCGTCGGTGGGCGGCAGGACGACCATCGGAATGCTCCCGGTGGTGCTGGTGTGGCTTGTCGTGCCCGTCGGCGGGGCGAATGCGCTGCCCGTGACGACCGGGGGGAATGTGGTGCCTGTGGGGGGTGTGAATTCGGAGCGGACCTCGTCCGACTCAGGTTTTCCGTCGTCGGACACCGGTCGTGCTCTCCTTTCCGCAATCCGCGTTTCTGTGAATCCTGTGAAATCTGGGCGTCGCGGGAATCCCGCCGACGCCCCCCGTTCCCCCGTTGTGGCGTCGGTCCCCGCAGGTCAGCGCTTCTGTGCGCGGTGCCTTCCGGCGCTGCGCGGCGCGGCGGGCACCGGCTCGGGGCCGCCCGCGGCCGGACCCGTACCGGCACCCGTACCGTCGCCCGCACCCGGAATCGCGGATTCCTTTTTCGCCTTGCCGCGCGACCGCAGGTATTCGATGCCGATCGGCACCACCGAGAGCAGCACGACCAGGACGAGCATCGCTTCGATGTTCTTGTTCACGAATTCGATCTGGCCGAGCCAGTATCCGAGTACGGTGACACCCGCACCCCACAGCGTCGCGCCGATGAGGTTGAAGGTGACAAAGGTGCGGTAGTTCATTCGGCTGACGCCTGCGACGATTGGGGTGAACGTTCGTACGATGGGCACGAAGCAGGCCATCACGATCGCCTTGGGTCCATGGCGCTCGAAAAAGGCATGTGCCTTCTCGATATTCTCCATCTTGAACAAGCGGGAGTCGGGCCTGTTGAACAGCGAGGGTCCGACCTTGCGGCCGAACAGATATCCCGCCTGTTCGCCGAGCACCGCCGCCACCGCGATCAACGCGGCCACCAGCGCGAGCGGCTGGTGCAGTGTGCCGGTCGCCACCAGCAGACCGGTCGTGAACAGCAGTGAGTCTCCGGGCAGGAAGAAACCGATGAGGAGCCCGGACTCGGCGAACACGATCAGCAGTACGCCCCACAGGCCGTACGTGTTGATCAGATGGTCCGGGTCGAGCCAGCTCGGGCCGAGCGCGATGGTCGTCACGGACCAAAACTATCAATCCAGTGTTGATACAAACGTTCCGCAACCTGCGGTCGGTGCACTACCTTCTCCGCAGCGTCACCCACGCACCACCCTAAGTTTCGCAAGTCTGGCATCTCTCCCCCCACGTGCCCCGTCACCGCGTCCGACCACCTGGCGGCTCCCGTTATGACTCGCGCCATCGCACTGCACGAAGTTTCCAAGTACTACCCGAAGCAGCCGTCGCCTGCTGTGGACCGGTTCTCGCTCGACATCGCGCCCGGAGAGTTCCTGGTGCTGCTCGGCCCGTCCGGCTGCGGCAAGTCCACGGTCCTGCGCATGATCGCGGGTCTGGAGGACATCACCACCGGCGAGCTGCTGCTCGACGGGGAGTACTCCAACGACCTCGCACCCGGCGACCGCCGGATGGCGATGGTGTTCCAGAACTTCGCGCTGTACCCCAGCATGACCAGCCGGGAGAACATCGGGTTCCCGCTGCGCTTCGAGATGCCCGGTGAGGAGCACGGGCCGCGGGTCGACGAGACCGCCCGCATCCTCGGCATCGAGGAGATCCTGGACCGCTACCCCGGGCAGCTCTCCGGCGGCGAGCGGCAGCGGGTCGCGATGGGCCGGGCGATCTCCCGGCACCCCTCGGTCTTCCTCATGGACGAGCCGCTGTCCAACCTCGACGCGAAGCTGCGCGCGCATCTGCGCGCCGAGATCGCCCGGCTGACCCACGGCATGGGCGTCACGACGGTGTACGTGACCCACGACCAGGCCGAGGCCATGTCGCTCGGCGACCGCGTCGCGATCATGCGCAGCGGCGTCCTCCAGCAGATCAGCACTCCGCGTGAGGCGTATCACCTGCCGGAGAACGTGTTCGTCGCCGCTTTCGTCGGCACGCCCCGGATCAACCTCCTCCAGGCGACGGTCCTGGCCCCGCTCGGCGGCGGCATGTGGATCGACTTCGGCCGCCAGCGGCTCGGCATGCCGGAACCGCTCAGCCTCGACCACCAGATGCTCCGCATCCAGCAGGGGCGCCGCATCATCGTCGGGCTGCGCTCGGAGGCCGTACGCATCGCGCAGCCGAGTCAGGCGCACGCGGGCGAGGTCGTGCTGAGCGGGATCGTCGAGCACGTGGAGTACCAGGGCCACGAGTCTCTGGTGCACCTCAACACCGGGTCGCGGCCCGCCGTCGTCCCCGAACTGGAGGCCCCGCGGCCCGCGCAGGCGCCGTCCCGCTCGGGCGCCCGGCGCGCGGCGAACGGCTCGGGCACCAGCCTCGGCAAGCTCGCGCAGAAGGCCGCCCGGCGCATCCAGGCGTCGGTGCCGGCCCGGGACGGCGGCTCCAACGGCGGTGGCGGCGTCCCGCCGCGGCCCAGCCACGCGCCCGGCCGCGCTCCGGTGACGGTGATGGACCGCCCCCTGGGCGCGCCCGAGACCCAGACCGGCGACCTCGTGGTCCGCACCGGCCCCGACATCCGCGTCCGCCGCGGCGACCGCGTGCCCCTGCTGGTGGACATCGCCCACCTGTACGTCTTCGACCACGAGGGCCAGCGCATCTGCCCCGCCCCGGTCCAGGCCCCCCGCCTGGAATAGCCGCATCGGCGTATTCGCGGGTGCGGGGCGGGGAGGTGCGGGGCAGGCTGCCGGTATGGGTATCGAAGAGTACGGCGGCGGCCAGCAGCAGGGCGCCGAGATCATTGTCGTCACGACGAACGACGTGCCCGGCTTCCGGGTCGAGCAGGTCATCGGTGAGGTCTTCGGCCTCACCGTCCGCTCGCGGCACCTGGGCAGTCAGATCGGCGCCGGGCTGAAGTCCATGGTCGGCGGCGAGCTCAAGGGCCTGACCAAGACCCTGGTCCAGACCCGCAACCAGGCCATGGAACGCCTCGTCGAACAAGCCAAGGCGCGCGGCGCCAACGCCGTCCTGATGATGCGCTTCGACGTCACCGACGCCGCCGACCTCGGCACCGAGGTCTGCGCCTACGGCACCGCCGTGGTCCTCACCCGCGAATAGCCGGCAACCCGGTCCCCCACCAAACCGTCGAACACCGACGCCCCCAAACCCACCCACCCCCCTCCGCCACCCCCACCGGACAGGCGGACGCCGACGGCCTCACCCCCACCCACCCCCCTTCCGCCCACCCCCACGGGCAGGCGGACGCCGACGGCCTCACCCCCACCCACCCCCTCCCGCCCACCCCCACGGGCAGGCGGACGCCGACGGACCGGGAGGGGACGGGCCGGGGTGCCCCCGCAGAAATGCGTCGACAAGAAGTTGACGCATGCGCAAGGCGCGGTGGACGCATTTCGAGGAGGTACCCCGGCCCGGCACCGACCAGGCACAAGCGGCACCCGCAGACGAAGAAAACACCCGCACGGGTGGGCGGGCGGGCGAGAAAGATCGAGCAGCCAGGTGCAGGCTGGGGGCGTCGGAAAAGACGCCCGCCCACGCAGGACCGGGCTCGCCACGGAAGGCTGACATGTCACTGCACAAAGGCACGGACTCCGCCCGCAACATCGCCGTCAACCCCTTCTTCGGCGAGGCGGACCCGGTCAACGGCCGATTGACGGCTCCGCCCACGCACAAACTGGCGGACGGCCCCATGCCGCCGCACACCGCGTACCAGATCGTGCACGACGAGCTGATGCTGGACGGCAATTCGCGCCTGAATCTGGCGACGTTCGTCACGACGTGGATGGAGCCGCAGGCCGGTGTGCTGATGGCGGAGTGCGCCGACAAGAACATGATCGACAAGGACGAGTACCCGCGCACGGCGGAGCTGGAGCGCCGCTGCGTGGCGATCCTCGCCGACCTGTGGAACGCGCCGGACCCCGGCTCCGTCGTCGGCTGTTCGACCACCGGCTCGTCCGAGGCGTGCATGCTCGCGGGGATGGCGCTCAAGCGCCGCTGGATGAAGCGCACGCCCGGCTACCCGGCGACCGCGCGGCCCAATCTGGTGATGGGCGCGAACGTGCAGGTCTGCTGGGAGAAGTTCTGCGCGTTCTGGGAGGTCGAGGCGCGGCTGGCGCCGATGGAGGGCGACCGGCTGCACCTGGACGCGGAGTCGGCGCTCGCGCTGTGCGACGAGAACACCATCGGTGTGGTGGCCGTGCTGGGCTCGACCTTCGACGGGTCGTACGAGCCGGTCGCGGAGATCTGCGCGGCGCTGGACGCGTACGAGGAGCGGACCGGTACGCACATCCCGGTGCACGTCGACGGCGCGTCCGGCGCCATGATCGCGCCGTTCCTCGACGAGGACCTGGTGTGGGACTTCCGGCTGCCGCGGGTGGCGTCGATCAACACCTCGGGCCACAAGTACGGTCTGGTGTACCCGGGCGTGGGCTGGGCCCTGTGGCGGGACGCCGAGGCGCTGCCGGAGGAGCTGGTCTTCCGGGTGAACTACCTCGGCGGTGACATGCCGACCTTCGCGCTGAACTTCTCGCGGCCGGGCGCGCAGGTCGTGGCGCAGTACTACTCCTTCCTGCGGCTGGGCTGGGACGGCTACCGCGCGGTGCAGCAGGCCAGCCGGGACGTGGCGATGTCGCTGGCGGCGCGGATCGCGGAGCTGGAGGACTTCACGCTGGTCAGCGCGGGTGACCAGTTGCCGGTCTTCGCCTTCACCACCGCGCCGGGGGTGGAGAACTTCGACGTCTTCGACGTGTCGCGGCGGCTGCGCGAACGCGGCTGGCTGGTCCCGGCGTACACCTATCCGGCCGACCGCACGGATCTCGCGGTGCTGCGCATCGTGTGCCGCAACGGTTTCTCCGAGGACCTGGCGGACCTGCTGATGGACGACCTGGGCCGCCTGCTGCCGGAGCTGCGCCACCAGCCGCGCCCGCTGAACCGCCCGGAGAACGTGGCGACCGCCTTCCACCACTAGAGCGTGTCCGGCGGATCATGGGCGGACAGGCCCTGGGCCGGGCACGAGCACCTGCCCGTTGGCCTCACCGCTGGCTGAGGCTCACCGCCAGCACCGCGCGGTCGTCGGCGACGGGCGCGCCGCCGGTCCAGGTGACCAGGTCCCGCAGCAGGACGTCGACGGCCTGCTGCGGGCCGGTCACCGGGCCGAGGCCGGAGAGCCGGACCTCGGGGTCGTAGAAGACGCCTTCGCGGTCGCGGGTCTCGGTCACGCCGTCGGTGACCAGCAGCAGCGTGGCGCCCGGCGGGAAGGCCACCTCGTCGGGCACCGTGCGCACACCGCCGAGGTCGCTCATGCCGAACGGCACGTCGGGGGCGGCGGCTTCGAGGGTACGTACGGTGCCGCCGTCGAGCAGGTACGGCGGCGGGTGGCCGCGGTTGAGCAGCCGCAGGGTGTCGCACACCTCGTCGGGGTCGTCGGGGTTGTGGACGAACTCGGCCAGCAGCCCGGTGGTGAAGCCCTCCAGGTACTCCTCTCCGCCGCCGTCCCGCCGCTCCCGGTCCCGGTCCAGCGCCCGGTCCAGGCGCCGCGCGAGGCCCGGCAGGTCGGGTTCCTCGTCGGCGGCCTCGCGGAAGGCGCCGAGCAGCACCGCGACGCTGGCGACCGCGCCCATCCCCTTGCCGCGCACGTCGCCGATCAGCAGCCGTACGCCGTAGCGGGTCTGCTCGGCCGCGTACACGTCACCGCCGATCCGCGCCCCGCTCTGCGCGGCCTCGTACCGGGCGGCGATGGCGAGCGGGCCGATCCGGGGGGGGCGGGTCGGGCAGCAGGGCGCGCTGGGCCGACTCGGCGACGTCCCTCACGGTGGCGAGCCGCCTCCCCGAACGGGTCAGCGCCTGGTTGACGGCGAGGCCGATGACGCCGGAGAGCACCACATTGATGATCTCCGCGGTGCCGGCGCCCTGCCGGATGATGCCGCTGTGGATGGTCAGCGCGAGGACGCCCGCCAGCGAGACCAGGCAGGTGAGGATCGCGATCCGGGCGGACTGGATCGCACCGGCCAGTACGCAGGCACCGGCCAGCATGGTGTCGCCGGTGTACGGGTTGGGCGTGACGAGGTCGAAGACGACTCCGCCGACGATCATGACGGCCGGGACCCAGCGCACCAACGCGTTGGGCCAAGGGGTCGTCATCCGCACTTCGTCCACTTGAGGATGATATGCCCGATTCGGGGTGAGAGGGGCGCCCCGGAAGA
The DNA here is from genome assembly GCF_014596445.1 of Streptomyces sp. CBMA29. Classification (GTDB taxonomy): domain Bacteria; phylum Actinomycetota; class Actinomycetes; order Streptomycetales; family Streptomycetaceae; genus Actinacidiphila. The sequence goes on from NZ_MECL01000171.1 coordinate 26,498, forward strand.
GCCGTCCGGGACGGAACGGGACGGGCGCGTCCCGCGGTGATGCGCGGCGGGCCCGTCTGCGGCACGGTGGAGGGACCTCCGAAGGAAAGGTCCGTCATGGCCGAGCACACCTATCGGGTCACCGAGATCGTCGGCACCTCGCACGAAGGCGTGGACGCCGCCGTCCGCAACGGCGTCAAGCGGGCCGCGCAAACGCTGCGCGGCCTCGACTGGTTCCAGATCACCGAGGTCCGCGGGCACATCGTGGACGGTGAGGTCGAGCACTACCAGGTGGGGCTGAAGGTGGGCTTCCGCCTGGACGACACGGACGGCTCCGCCGGATAGCGCCCCGTCAGGGGCGCGGGGAACTGCGCGGCCAGCCACGTCCGGGCTTGCGGCCCAAGAACAACAGCGTCTGCCCCGCTGGGCCGGTTTCTTTACCCGCGCCACGGACGTGGCTGGTCGCGCAGTTCCCCGCGCCCCTTAAAAGATCGGCGTGCCGCCCGGGGCGGTGGGGTCCGCGAGGGCACGTCACCCACCCGTCAGGATGACGAGCCGCTGGGTGGCGCGCGTCATGGCCACGTAGCGGTCGACGGCGCCCTCGATGCCGTCGCCGTAGGACTGCGGGTCGATGAGGACGACGAGGTCGAATTCGAGGCCCTTGGCCAGCTCGGGGGTGAGTGAGCGGACGCGGGGCGAGCCCCGGAAGGAGCCGGCGGAGCCCGCGGCGGCGATGACGCATGCCACGCCCTCGTCGTGCTCGGAGAGCCAGCCGTCGAGGACGGCGTCCAGGTCGGCGAGCGGGCCGTGGGTGACGGGGACGCCGGTGGCGCGGATCGAGGTGGGCACGTTGGCGTCCGGGAGGGCGGCCCGGATGACCGGCTCGGCTTCCGCCATGACCTCCTCGGGCGTGCGGTAGTTGACGCTCAGCGAGGCCAGGGTGATCCGGTCGAGGCCGACGCGCTCCAGGCGTTCCCGCCACGACTCGGTGAAGCCGTGCCGGGCCTGGGCACGGTCGCCGACGATCGTGAAGCTGCGGGACGGGCAGCGCAGCAGCAGCATCTGCCACTGCGCGTCGGTCAGCTCCTGCGCCTCGTCCACCACGACGTGCGCGAAGGGTCCCGCGAGCCGGTCGGGGTCGGCGGCGGGCAGCGCGTCCTCGTCGATCAGGCTGTCCTGGAGGTCCTTGCCGCGCAGCATCCGTACCGCGCCCTCGCTCTCGTCACCGGCGGAGGAGAAGTCGGCCGCCGTGAGGATGTCGTCGATGACGTGGGACATCCGCTCGCGCTCCGCGGCCACGGCGGCGTCGTGCCGCCGCTTGCGCCGCGCCGCCTCCGGGTCGCCGAGCCGCTGCCGCGCCGCGTCCAGCAGCGGCAGGTCGGCGACCGTCCAGGCCCGCGGGGCGTCCTCGCGCTGGAGCGCGCGCACCTCGTCGGCGTCGAGCCAGGGCGCGCACAGGCGCAGGTAGGCGGGGACGGTCCACAGATCGGAGACGAGGTCGGTGGGTTCGAGCAGCGGCCACGCGCGGTGCAGCGCGGTGACCAGCTCCCGGTCCTGGCGCAGCGAGCGCAGAAACCGCTCCGCCGAGACACCGCCCTCCTCCTCGTCGTCCCCGTCCGCGCCCATGCCCTGCTTGTCCCTGAGGATCGCGGCCAGTTCCTCCCAGACCTGCTCGCGGGCCTCGTTGTGCGGGGTGCCGGGGCCGGGGGCGCGGAACGCCTCCGCCCAGTCGGCGGCGCTCACCCGTACCTCCGACCAGGCCGTCGAGACGGTCAGGGCCTCGGTGGGCGGCTCCTCGTAGAACCTGACGGCCTTCTCGATCGCCCGCACCATGTCGGCCGTGGACTTCAGCCGGGCCACCTCCGGGTCGGCCTCGGGCGCCGCGTCGGCGCCCTCGGCGACCAGGTCGCGCAGGGTGCAGGTCCGCACGCCCTCCTCGCCGAGGCTGGGCAGCACGTCGGCGACGTATCCCAGGTACGGCTCGTGCGGGCCGACGAAGAGCACACCGCCGCGGCGGTGGCCCAGGCGCGGGTCGGAGTAGAGCAGGTACGCCGAGCGGTGCAGCGCGACGACGGTCTTGCCCGTACCGGGGCCGCCGTCGACCACGAGGGCGCCGCGCGAGCCCGCGCGGATGACGGCGTCCTGGTCGGCCTGGATGGTGCCGAGCACGTCGCGCATCCGGGCCGAGCGATTGGCGCCGAGGCTGGCGATGAAGGCGGACTGGTCGTCCAGGGCCGCGCGGTGCCTGAGCCCGTCGGCGGTGACCTCCAGGCCGTCCGCGGTGAAGACCTCGTCCCAGTAGTCGCTGATCCGGCCGCCGGTCCAGCGGTAGCGGCGGCGGCTCGCCAGGCCCATCGGCCGGGCGTGCGTCGCGGCGAAGAAGGGCTCGGCGGCCGGGGCGCGCCAGTCGAGCAGCAGCCTGCGGCCGGTGCTGTCGGTCAGGCCGAGGCGGCCGATGTACGTAGCTCCCGCGCCGTCCGCGCTGTCCGCGCCGTCCGCTTCGACGATGTGCCCGAGGCACAGGTCGAGGCCGAAGCGGCGCAGCGCGCGCAGACGGGCGGTGAGCCGGTGCACCTCCTGGTCGCGGTCCATCGCGGCCCGGCCGATGCCGCCGGGCGCCCTGCGGACGTCGTCCAGGCGGGCGGAGATCTCCGCGACGGTCCGCTCCAGGCTCTCCGCGATGGCGGCGAAGTGCTTTTCGTCGGCGGCGATCAGGGCCGGGTCGGCTTTGGCGGAAAGGCGGTCGGGAAGGTCGAAGGCGCGGCGGCTCCCGCCGCTGGTTCCAGGGGTGGCCTTACTGGTCGTACGCACTGCGTGAATCTCCCGTTTCCCCAGGTGGTGGGCTTCGGTGAGCGATTGTGCGGCACGAGGGGGGCCTTGCCGCAAGGCCCCCTGTGCGCTATAAGTTGAGAGTGGAAAGGAGCGGGCGGCTTCTTTCCTTTTTTGTTTTCTCCCCGGGCACCCCGTTCGGCGTATCACCGGTCGCCGTATCCGACAGAGCGTCAGATCCTTTTGTCATTAAGGCGGGTCATAGCCGGATTCGGCCCCCGCCGTGGACGCTGACGCATTCTCGGGAGCCCGCATGAGCCAGGAGACGCCCACCCCGCCGTCGCCCCCGCCGGGGTACACACCCCCGCCGCCCACCCCCCGGGAGTCCGCGTGGGCCGCCGGGGGCACCGTCTTCGCCGGGATGATGCTGGTGTTCGGCGGCGCGCTGGCGATCCTGGAGGGGATCGTCGGCATCAGGAAGAACTCGGTGTACGTCTCCACGCGGGACTACGTCTACCAGTTCGACGTCACGTCCTGGGGCTGGATCCACCTGGCGCTCGGCGTGGTCGCCGTCCTCGTCGGCTTCGGCCTGCTGGCCGGTTCCGCCTGGGCGCGCTGGGGCGGCATCCTGATCGCCGGGCTCAACCTGGTGGCGAATTTCATGTTCCTGCCGTACCAGCCGGTCTGGGCCGTGGTCATGATCGCCATCGACATCTTCATCATCTGGGCGCTGGCCACGTACGAACCGGCCCACCACGGCAGCGGGCGGCACGGCGCCCCGACGAGCGCCGGGGGGCGGCTGTGACGTACACGAGTCCCACGCTGGAACAGCTCCGCCGCTGCACGGTCGCCGTCGACATCGGCGCCGCCCGTACCCGCGTCTACGTCCGCAACGTCGGCGTCGTCGCCGACGAGCCGAGCGTGGCCGCGGTCGACGTGCGCACCGGCGCCCTGATCGCGGTCGGCGAGCGCGCCGAGCAGATGGCCGGGCGCACCCCCGGGCACATCCGGGTGGCCAGGCCGGTCGCGGGCGGCGCGGTCGTCGACATCGAGATGGCGCGGCGCATGCTCAAGCACGTGCTCGGCGACAAGCTCGGCAGGCGGTGGCGGCGGATGCCGGTGCTGCGCGCCGCGGTGTGCATGCCGCACGGCAGCGAGCCGATCGCGCGGCGCGCGGCCATCGAGACGCTGTACGGGCTCGGCGCGCGCAAGGTCGAGCTGGTGGACACGCTGATCGCCGCGGCGGTCGGCTGCGGGCTGCCCGTCGAACACCCCGAGGCCACGATGATCGTGGTGTGCGGCGCCGGTACGACGCAGGTCGCCGTCCTGTCGCTGGGGTCCATCGTGGCCGCGGAGACGGTGCCGGTCGGCGGTGACGCCATCGACCGCGCCGTCGTCCAGCACCTGCGCAACCACCACGAGCTGATGCTGCCCAGCCAGTCGGTACGGCCGCTGCACCAGATGCTCGGCTCCCCCGGCACCGGCGGGACCGTCACCACCGAGGTCCACGGCCGCGACGTCGTCAGCGGCCTCGCCCGCTCCGTCCTCGTCGAGACCGAGGGCGTGCGCCACGCGATGCGCACCCCGCTCACCTCCGTGCTCGACGCCATCACCACCGTGCTGCGCGCCTGCCCGCCCGACCTGGTCGCCGACCTCGCCGACCGGGGCATCATGCTGGCCGGCGGCAGCGCCCTCATGCCCGGCCTCGACCTCATGCTCGGCCAGGCCACCGGCATGCCCGTCCACATCGCCCCCCGCCCCGACACGGTCGCCGTCCAGGGCCTCGGCGCCATGATCGAGGGCCGCGTCCGCCCCATGGTCCTGGACCCCCTGACGGTCTAGGCCGCGCGCGAGGGCACCCTCTGCTCCGGGGTGCCCTCCCCCACGGGGGGTGCCCTCTCCGGAGGCGCCGGGGGTCAGCGCGCGGTCCGGTACGCCAGACCCCGTACGAGGGTGTCCCGCACGCTCGCCCTCAGATGCCGGGTCCAGGGCGGGTCGGTCTCGCCGCGCATCGTGCTCCAGCAGGCGAGGGCGTAGCCGTACTCCCCCGGGCTCAGGTATCCCATCCGCTGCCAGGGCTCGTCCCTGCGGCCGGTGAGCATCCGGTCGGTGAGATCGCCGACCGGCAGCACCGAGTACCCGGCCGCCTTCACGTAGTCGTCCGCGGCGTTGGCCGTCAGGACGCCCATGCCGAGGTGGACGGTCACCAGGTCGGTGAGCCGTTCCTCCTCGGCGTGGGAGATGCCCAGCGCGACCGTGCGCCGCTCGCCGACCAGCCGGGCGTGCGCCAGCTCGTGGGCGACGAGCCCCGCGAACGCGTCGGGCCGCGCGGCCACACCACGGTCGAGTTCGATCACCGCCCGGCCGAGCACCTTGCGGTACTCACCAACCGTGTGCCGCCCGCCCGGGGCCTGCTCCGGGGAGTCCACCAGCAGCACACGGATACCGGAGACGTCCGCGCCCATCACCGCACCGATCCGTCGCACCAGCGGCTCGACCCGCTCCCGCGTACCGGTGAAGTCCGCGGGGACGAAGCCCGGGAGCGCGATCTCACGGCGCGGCGTCGCGGGCCCGAACTCCTCGGCACACCACCGCAGCCACCGCTCGGTCCAGGCCCGCTGTTTCTCCGGTACGGGACACGCTCCCGGTGCGTCGGCCCGCAGCCAAGGCTTCGGCCCTGTCGTCCTCGACCCGCCCGGCGCCGGGTCCCTCCCCCGCAGCCAGTCCGCCACCCCGTCCGGCACCCACCCGCTCATGCCACCCCCCGGTGATCCCGCCCGCCCTCTCACCCCAAGACGCCCCCCGCCCCCCGGCCAGTTGCACCGGCCGGCCCGTCAGCGGTCAGCGGCGGACCGTCTCCGCGTAACCCCGCACGCGGGGCCGGGTCAGAAGCGGGCGCGGTCGGCCGCTGCCTCGCCGTGGCGCCAGCCCTCGGCGTCGCGGCCCTTGAGGCGCGAGGTGGTGGTGGAGGGGAACATGCGGCGGGTCGCGTCGCGTACGTCGACCTCGCGGGCGGCGAGGACGGGCAGCAGGTCGGCGGACGGGGTGGCGGTCTCGGCCTGGGCGTCGCGGGTGGCGGCGGCCAGCCGTTCGCGGACGCGGCCCGCGTAACCGATCAGGAAGGACTCCCGGAAGTCACGCGAGCGCGAGGTGCCGCCGCGCAGGGCGTGGTCGGCCTGGACGAGCAGCGAGGTGTAGAGGAGTTCGACGGCCTCCAGGTCGGTCGCGAAACCGACCACAGTCGAGAAGCCGAAGTCGGCCGCCCACACCGCCTGGCAGCGGTTCGCCGCCGCGACGGCGTCCAGCAGCAGGGCCTTCGCGCCCTCGTAGGGGCGGTCCACCCCGATCCGGCACGCGCCGGGGCCGTCGCCGGGTACGCCACCGGACACGGCGACCAGCGCCTCGTCGATGCTGTGCCTGGCCATCAGGTGCTGGGCCTTCGCCGACAGCGCCTCGGCCTCCTCGGGGAAGCCGGTGGACTCGGCCTTCGCCAGCAGCGCGCGGATGCGGGCGAGCATCTTGGAGTGCGGGCCGCCGGCCGGGGGCGCCGACGCGGGGCCCGGCGTCAAGGGGGTGATGCGGGGCAGCCGCCCGTAGAGGCAGAGCAGTTCCACGAGAGCCGTCGCCGTACTGAATCTGTCGAGCCGCTCGGTCCGGGCGAAGGCGGCCAGAAAGGGCTGGCCGCCGTCGCCCACCGCCCGCGCCAACCGCTCGTGCCGCGCGTCGAGTTCCCGCCCCGCCATCCGTACGAGGTCCCGCGGCTCCCACCCGCGCGCCCCGCACTCGCGCACCACCCGCCCGGCCAGCGTCCCGGCCGCGCTCTCCCACCGCTCACCGGCGGCGGCCAGCACCGACGCCGCCGCGTCCACGGCCGCCTCGTCCCCGGCCGCCTCGCCCGCGCCGGACGCCACCGCCTCCGCATACGCCCGCTCGAACTCGTCCACGGACCTATCGTCGCCGACGCGGCCGGGCGCCGCTTCGCCAGCCCTCCCCGGGCTGCCGGTTCACGGGCTGGGCCGTGATCCTTCTCATGAGCGCCGAGGCGGCAGAAACTGTTGCGGTCATGCCAACAGGCCCCTAGGTTTACGCGCGTTGACACAGCCTGCGCGCAGAGGAGTTGACGTTCTCCCACCGCCGAACGTCGATGACCGCACCGCGGCGACCGCACCGCGGCGACCCGGCCCGAGCGCGCCACAGCGTGTCCCCCCATCCCCCACCCCCCCCCACACGCAACACCCACACCCCTGGGAGCATCATGTCCGCATCCACCCTCGCGCGCGCGGCCGGGCTGCTGGCCGCCGCCGTGACCCTGCTCGCGCTGCCGGGCACCGCCTCGGCGTCGAGCCCCGCCGCCGACGGCCGCGGCACCCCGACCCGTATGACGCACCCGGATCAGGACCACGCCGGATCAGGACTTGCGCATCTGAGCACGGGAACGATGTCGGCGTCCGCGCAGGCGGCCGTCAGTACGGGTCCGGCCGGTCTTGACGTCAGCGGCTACCAGGGCAACGTCGACTGGGCGTCCGTCAAGAGCAAGGGCGCCGCCTTCGCCTACGTCAAGGCCACCGAAGGCACCACGTACACGAGCCCGAACTTCTCCCAGCAGTACACCGGCTCCTCCAACGCCGGGCTGATCCGCGGCGCCTACCACTTCGCGCTGCCGAACAATTCGAGCGGTACGGCACAGGCCGACTGGTTCGTCGGCCACGGAGGCGGCTGGAGCGCCGACGGCAAGACGCTGCCGCCCGCGCTGGACATCGAGTACAACCCGTACGGGGCCACCTGCTACGGGCTGAGCCAAAGCGCGATGGTGAGCTGGATCCGGGACTTCAGCAACGAGGTGCGCACCAAGACCGGGCGCTACCCGACGATCTACACCACCACCGACTGGTGGACCTCGTGCACCGGCAACAACAGCGGCTTCGGCGCCACCAATCCGCTGTGGGTGGCCCGTTACACCAGCAGCCCCGGCGCGCTGCCGGCCGGCTGGTCGGCCCAGACGATCTGGCAGTACGCCGACTCCGGCACCTTCCCCGGTGACCAGGACACCTTCAACGGTTCCCTCGCCGACCTCCAGAACTTCGCCAAGGGCAGCGGCTACAACCCGCCGCCGACCACGAGTTGGCCGACCGTCCAGCAGGGCGCGAGCGGCGAGCGCGTCAAGACGGTCCAGTACCTGCTCAACGCGCACGGCTCGTCGCTGGCCGTCGACGGCTCCTTCGGCGCCGGTACGAACACCGCCGTCCGCTCCTTCCAGTCCGCCCACGGCCTCACCGCCGACGGCGTCGTCGGCCCCAACACCTGGCAGGCCCTGATCGTCACCGTGCAGCAGGGCTCGTCGGGCGCCGCGGTCCAGGCCGTCCAGAGCCAGCTCAACGCCCACGGCTCGTCCCTGGCCGTCGACGGCTCCTTCGGCGCCGGCACGAACACCGCCGTCCGCTCCTTCCAGTCCGCCCACAGCCTCTCCGCGGACGGCGTCGTCGGCCCCAACACCTGGCAGGCCCTAGTCTCCTGACCCGAACCTCCCGCAAGCACCCGGCACCCCGATCCGCGCTTTTCTGCGACCGGGGTGCCGCGCTCACTCTCTACCGCCCGCCGAACTCGCCGTCCGCGACGCCCCGCACGAACGCACCGAACTCACCCGGCGTGAAGAGCAAGGCCGGACCGGTCGGGTTCTTACTGTCGCGCATCGCGACCCGGCGGTCGCCAAGGAGGGCGACCTCTACGCACTGACCGTTGTTCTGCGAACGGCTGGACTTACGCCACACCACGCCCGTCAGCTCTGAACTCATCATTGCTGTAGCTCCCTTGCCACTTGGGTGACCTGAAGCACAACAGCGCCCGACCCACTTGGACGTCAGACGCTGTTGATGCCGTGCGGCACGCGTGCTACCGCCACTACTCGCCGAACTCGCCGTCCATAACGCCCCGCACGAACGCACCGAACTCACCCGGCGCGAACACCAGCGCCGGACCGGCCGGGTTCTTACTGTCGCGCATGGCGACAGCCTCACCGACGAACGCTATCTCGACGCACTCGCCTTGGCCGTTGCTGTAGCTCGACTTGAACCACGTCGCCGTGGTCAGATCGCCGTCGCTCACTTGGACCACTCCTTTTACGGCATGCGCGCCGCTACTCGCCGAATTCGCCGTCTGCGATGCCCTGCACGAACGCACCGAACTCACCCGGCGCGAACACCAGCGCCGGACCGGTCGGGTTCTTGCTGTCGCGCATCGCGACCCGGCGGTCGCCCAGGAAGGCGACCTCTACACACTGACCGTTGTTCTGCGAACGGCTGGACTTACGCCACACCACGCCCGTCAGCTCTGAACTCTTCACTGCCGTAACCCCCTTACTGGTAGGCCAGTTGCCCTGAAGCACAACAGCGCCCGGCCCACTTGGACGTCGGACGCTGTTGATGCCATGCGGCACGCGTGCTGCCGCCACTACTCGCCGAACTCGCCGTCCATGACGCCCCGCACGAACGCACCGAACTCACCCGGCGCGAACACCAGCGCCGGACCGGTCGGGTTCTTACTGTCGCGCATCGCGACCGCCTCACCGACGAACGCTATCTCGACACACTCGCCGGTGCCGTTGCTATAGCTCGACTTGAACCACGTCGCCGTGGTCAGATCGCCGTTACTCACTTGCGCCACTCCCTAACAGCGTCAGCGATGAACTTCTTACTTGCGGCCTCGCTTAGCGAGGTGCGCTGGATGTGGTTGAACGCCTGCTCGTACCGTTCCACTTCGTGCGGCTTCTCGAGGTAAAGGGCTCCGACATGCCCTTCGATGTAGATGGTGGTCGGCTCGGTCGGCATCCCAGTGCCGTTGATCGGGAACTCCAGCATGATGAAGGGACCGGAAGTGACGCCGTGATGCATGCCGAGCGCAAACGGCATCACCCGCACCGCCAGGTTGGGCAGTTCGCCCACCTCAAGCAGGTGGGCCAGTTGGTCAGCCATGATCTGCTCGCTGCCGATCGGCCGCCGGATCACCGCTTCGTTCAGCACCACCCCCAGACCGGGCGGGTCGGTCACCCGGGTGAGGAGTGCCTGCCGCTCGATGCGGAGTTGAACTCGTCGCTCGATATCCTGCTCGGTCAGTTCCGGGTGGTCTGTCTGAATCAGCGTCCGGGCGTAGTCATCGGTCTGAAGAAGCCCTGGCACCAACTCTGAGTGGTAGATGGACAGTGCGGTAGCCGACTCTTCCAAGCTGATGTACACGTCGAGCCACGCCGGGATGACGTCGCCGTAACTGTGCCACCACCCCTTGGCCTTCGTCTCCTTGGCGAGCGCCATGAGCGCGGCCGTGAGGTCGTCGCCCGCTCCGTAGACACGGCCCATGGTCTCAACGTCGTGGCTACGAAGCGATGTCTGGCCCGTCTCAATCCGCCAGATCTTCGCCTCCGACCACTCCAAGGCTTCCGCCGCCACCTTGACCGTCATTCGCGCCTTGCCGCGCAATTCCCTCAGGTAGCGCCCCAGTTGACGCCGGGGCACGGTTGACCCGCCCATTCCGTCCGCCATCCACCCTCCCTCATTTTGATGGTGCGCGTTCCCTCGATATGCAAGCACCTGTGCCGTGGCATCGCAATGGTGGCCACCCGCAGGGGTGATCGCAAGCTGAAGCCTTGCACATTGAGAGACCCCGGTGTTTGGCTCGTACTACGCCGGGTTGGTGGCACGGGCCTTCAGCCGCATGCCGATCACCCCCGGTTTCCAGCACCAGGGAAGGCGGCTTCGCCATGCAACCACTCGCTCCCCCTGCCCGAGACGTAAAGGGCAGGCCGCCCATCTACGGCTACATGCGGGCGTACGACAGCACGCCGGAGGACGAGGTCATGAGGGACGAGCTGCGGCTCTTCCGGTGGGCGCAGGTGGAGGGTTACGACCTGGCGGCCGTCTACCAGGAGTTAGAGGAAGGCAGCATCGCCGTGCTGACCGAGCTGGTCGAAGAGCTGAAGCGCAACGGCGACCGCATGGTGGTCGTGCCGTCCGTCGAGCACTTCGGTGACAGCTCTCTGCTCCAGGAGCACCTGTGGGCGTACGTCGTGCACACCGCCAACGCCGAGGTGTTCGAGGCGGTGGGTCCGCGATGACTACGCCGCCAACGCCACCCGCGCCGCGAGGCCAACGCGTCGCCCGCGCCACGCTGAAGGCGGCGTTCGGGTCGGTCGGGCTGGCGCGGGAGTTCGTCCGGAAGACGCTGGGGGACTGGCAGGTCGCGGATCAGATCGACATCGCCGAGCTGGTGGTCTCGGAGCTGGCGACCAACGCGGTCAAGAGCGCCGACGCCATGGCCAGGGACATTGGAGTACAACTCCGTTCCGTGGAGCGCGCGTTGTACATCGAGGTGTGGGACGGGGGCGACGGGACGCCCGGCATTCCGGAGCAGACCCTCGACGCCGAGGGCGGACGCGGCCTCTTTCTCGTGGCGTCGCTGAGCACGCGGTGGGGCGTCCACCGCCCCGCGGTCGGCGGCAAGATCGTCTGGTCCGAACTGACGCTCACGGAACCGGCGCAGCCGCCGTTCCTCGTCGAGGACGAGCTGCCGGTACGTGATCCGGGCAGGCGGCAGACCACGGTCGGCTCCGGGCCGGAGCCCGTGCACATCGCGCTCACGCAGCGCGCCGAAGACGGCTTCCGACCGATGAGGCGGGAGTGTGGTCAAGGGCCCGGTAGCCAAGTGGCCCACTGTCCACGAAACCCAGGGCTTGCCACTGGATCTGGACTGCGCCTGGAAGTCCCAGAGCCCCCAATCCCTCCATGGAGCGGGTCAGTCGGCGTACAGCGCCCGTACCCGAATCAAGTCCGGGTCGGCCACGCCGTACGTGCCCTCTGCGGCAGTGAGATTCTCGCGTAGAAGCTGCTGCGCCTCGGAGTGTTCGCCGGCTGCGGCGAGGCGTTCGGCGAGAAGGATGCGGGCCTTCGTCGTGAGGGGGTGCTCGAGTCCGAGGAGGCGTTCGCGGCCCGCTACGGCTTCGCGCATCATGATTACCGCTTCCTCGTAGCGCTCGCCCAGCATCAGGGCCCAACTGAGGACCAGCTTGGCGGAGTAAACCAGTGGGTGGTCTGCGCCATGAAGGCGGACGCGGGCCTCCACGGCCCGGCACGCTGCGGCCTCGGCTTCTTCAGGAGTGGCAGTGTGGAGCAGGCCCAAGGCGTAATTACTGTAAGCGATGACGGTTACGGGGTGTTCGTGGCCAAGGGTGCGCTCGCAACTGGCCACAGTGTCGGGGCCTTCGCGTGCGAAGGCGTCGGTGTGGCCTGTTTCGGCGAGGAATTCCAGATTCAGGGCGCGGCTCTTCAGGGTGTCGACGTGGTCGTCGCCCAGGACTCGGCGCTGGCCGTCAATAGCGCCGCTGAGGCACCTCAGGCTTTCGTCGTGCCGACCCAGGAGGAAGAGCGGCAGGCTCAGCAGCGCGGCCGTGCGCAAGGTGTCGGGGTGTTCACCGCCCAGGACCGCCGTACGCTCGTGGTGGACGCTGCGCAGGAGCTGTTCGGCTTCGGAAAGTCTGCCCAGTCGGCGGAGTGAATCACCCTGCTGATGACGGGCGGTGAGGGTGTCGGGGTGCGCCGCCCCCTGGAGGCGTTGGGAGGTGTCGCCTGCGAGGGTCGCGAGGGCGATCGCGGCGGCGTAGTCGCCTGTTTCATGGACGCATTGGGCGACCTGCACGGCAGTGCCGACAGCCGGGGAGACGGTGATCTCATCGACGTGTCGCAGTAGCGCGGTGATGTGCGGAGTGATGAGCCTGAGTTGCTCAACATCGGTGGGCGCGGCGTCCTGCGTCGGGGCGACCGCTCGCAGCATGGTGGTGGCGACGCGTAGGTAGCCGGGACGCAGCGCCGCTGGGATGCCGCCGTGCACGCTTTCCAGCAGGAGGCCGTGCACTTGGATGCAGCGAACCTCACCGGAGCCCCCGTACAAGGATGCCAGGGAGTGATCCAGCAGACCTCGTAGCGCTGATTCCAACTGAGCTGCTTGTAAAGGGGGTTCGAGCGATTCCAGGTCGGCTGTGCTGACGGCACCGCGGGCGAAGACCGTCAACGGCAGGGGATCCGCGGCGAAACAGGACAGGAGTCTCAGCAACGTGGTGGCCTCGGGCACACCTTGAGCAGTGAGGTTGTCGAGAGTGAGCTGCCAGGTTCGGGAAACCAGATGCCGGGAGTCCCGAGTCTGTGCGCCTTGGTCGATCAGGCCGGCGGCGTCGTCTTGTAGGCGATCGTGGTAGTCGCTCATCGTCCACGACTCCAGGAGTTGGTGGGCCAGATAGGAACCGGCGAGGCTCAACGCCAGCGGAAGGCAGCCCAGCCGACGGGCTACGGACTTCGCATCCTGGAGGCTTCCCGCGTCCGGGGCGAGATCGCACAAGACCTGCGCGGCGTCGTCCAACGGCAGGACATCGAGCCGGTGCAGCCTGGCGTCGCGCCACAGCGCGGCGGTGGAGCGGCGGGAGGTGACCAGGACTGTTCCGGCCGCGCTCGCACGCAGCCAACCGCCTTCCTCCAGGAGACCGGGCTCGTCGGCGTTGTCGATGACCAGCAGCCAGGGTCGGGAGGAGCGGTCCAAGTAGTGCCACGCCAAGTCGGCAGCGGCGCGCTGGCCGAGCTGGGCGGCGGCCACCTCCCCCGGAGCCGCACCACGGTCGGCGGCGACAGCGAGCATCGCCGCGCGTAGCGTCGTTCGGTCCGAGGCGCTCACCCATAGCGCCACTCGGTCCTGGTTCAGGGCCTCCTGAAAGGCCCAGTGTGCAAGCGTGGTCTTTCCGCAGCCGCCCATGCCATGGACGACGTGGATGCCGTGGCCCTCGCCGATCGCCGCAGTGAGTGCGGCACGCAGGCCCGATCGATTGCGGAGGACCTTCGGGGCCCCTTCGGCCAGGGCGACACGTACGGAATCCGGCCCCGGCCAGCGGCCACCTGTGGTGGGCTGTGGGTAGTGGTGATGATGCTCGGTAATCAGCTGATCGCGGGCCGCCTGGTAGACGCGGCCCTGGTCGGACGCCTGGCCTTCGACGGAGGTGCTGGACGCCGGGAAGTCGTCCGAGCCTGCCGGGTTCACGCCTCGGTGATGTGCTGATCGCGGGCCGCCTGATACACCCGGCCGTGTCCGGTCGCGGTCGCCCTCATCCGAACCCCCGGGACATCGGCCGGAACCTGCGGGCTGACATCCTCCAGCAAGAGCCGCAGTTGATCGGCCACGGCAGGGTCGGCGGCCAGCAGCCTGCGGAGCCGTCCCTGCCATTCAGCGCGCAGCTCGTCTTCGGATTGGTCGTCGTGGGCGGCACGGGCCGCAATCAGGTCCGCTCGCGTTGCCTCCAGTTCGGCGTCGACGGCATCCGCGCGATCGGGGTGGACCCGCCGCCACATGGCGACAAGTCCCTCGCGGGTGCGCTGCCAGGCATCGCTAGCCATCAGCGTGACCACCGTGGTTCCCGCCGTGCCGGCCAGCGCAGCGATCTCCGGATCCATCCAACCCTCCACTGCGACGTGACTCCGCTGCACCCAGTCCACCAGTTCGCGATGTCCTGGACCGGGCGCCTGGCGATATTGGCTCACAATCGCCCTATTGACTACCTTGCGTGCCGCGGCCCGGTCGGGTTGTGTGGTGAAGCTCGCCATCACCCCAAGGCGGAGGCAGTTGTGGCCGACATGAACTTCGAGACCGCCCTGTGGCGCAAGAGCAACAACAGCGGTGACACAGGATGCGTTGAAGTCGCGCTGAACACCCCCTCGATCGGCGTCCGCGACACCAAGCAACGCGGCACCGGGCCCATACTCTCCTTCAGCCGCTCGGCATGGACTTCCTTTCTGGACGGTGTGCGCGGGGGCGATTTCGAGGCCGAGGAGAGCACGACCTGAGCGCGAGCCCGCAGGACCGTGCGACCAGCGTAGCGGATTCACCCGTGACCACAGTCGGCCGGGTCGGTCCGCTGCTTGCCTCCACCGGAATCTCCGTCACCGGTGACGGTGCCTTCATGGCCGCAGCCCCGCTGTTGGCGGCTTCCCTCACCCGTAACCCGCTGGCGATTTCTACGGTCACGGCCGCCTTCTACCTCCCCTGGCTGCTCGTCGGCCTGCCCGCCGGGGCACTCGCCGACCGCTGGCCGCGCCGGACCGTCATGATCACGGCCGACCTTCTGCGCGCCGTGGTCCTGGGTGCTCTCGCCGTGGTCGTGGTGAGTGGTCACGCCAGGCTGCCGCTGCTCGCCGCGACGATCCTGATCGTCGGTGTCGCGCAGTGTTTCTTCGACGCCTCCTCACAAGCCGTCATCCCGCTTCTGGTCGGCCGCAACAAGGAATCACTCACCAAAGTGAACGGGCGCTACTGGGCCATCGACACCGTCGGGCGTTCGTTGGCCGGACCGCCACTCGGCTCCGGCGCCTTCGCGCTCAGCGCCGCCGTGCCCTTCGCGGCCGATGCCGCTTCCTTCGTGTGTTCGGCCGCTTGCATCACCCGCCTACCGAAGATGGCCCCCAGCACGCAGCAGACCGCGTCGCTCATCACGGCGATCCGTGCCGGACTCCACCACTTGCGCACGACCCCCGACTTGCGCACGCTCGCGGCGAGCATGGCTGCGTACAACTTCGCCTACAACCTCTCCATGGCGACGTTCGTGCTGTACGCGACCAGCAACCTGCATGTCGCGACGGCCGGTTACGGACTCCTGCTCGCGGTCGCGGCCCTCGGCGGAATCGCCGCGGGCTGGCGTGCCGCCCCACTGACCCGCCCGCTCAGCTACCGGCAGATGATGGCCATCGCCAGCGCGTTGCAAGCCCTCGCCTGGAGCGGCATCGCCGCCGTCCCCAACGCCTTCGCCGCAGGAGGCTTCCTCGCGATACTGGGCGCCGCCTCCACCCTCACCAGCGTCGCGGCGGGCTCCGCACGGCAGGCGCTCACACCCGACGATCTCCTCGGACGGGTGGTTTCCGCATTCCGCCTCTTCGGCGTCGGAGCCGCGGGGCTGGGCGCCCTGACAGGCGGCCTCGTCGCCCGCGAAGCTGGCCTGCGCGCACCGATGTGGGGCGCCGCCGTACTGCTGTTGGTAGCTGCGATGGGGCTGCGGCCATGGCGACCGCCCAACTGACCGGACCGAAGTGCACACTTCATTAATCCGGTGAGCGGTGACCGGTTCGCGCCCGCTCACTCATCCCCTTCGTCCTCGTCCCACTCACCCTCCTCGTCACCGTCGAGTCCAAGCGCCGCGTACTCGGGGTGGGCCTCGAAGCGACCGGCTATCTCTCGGATGTCAGCCTCGGCTTGCCACCAGGCGTCGGGGTCCAGGGCACGGAGAGCGTGCACGCCGCTCTCCAGGCGCTCGCGAGCGTGGGCATCTTCCTGGCCGCCTTCAGCGCGGACCTCGTCAAGCCGCTCACAGCAGAACTCGTAGATGTCCGGGAGGCTCTGGTAGGGGAACACGCCTCGTGCCTCGCGTCCGGGTACGCGCTGTCGGTGGCGTGCGGCGTAGGTGCTCGACCGGCTCCGGCACCAACTCCGGCCCCCGCCAACGCCGTTCCCCGGCGGGGCGCGGTCAGCGCTCGCCCTGGGCGACCTCGATCGAGCCGTGGAGGTCGTGGGCGGCCTGGAAGGCGCTGGCGGCGGAGAGGGCGAGGCAGGAGGCGAGGACGAGGGCTATGGCGCGGGGGGCGCGGGCGCGCAGGTGGGGGGTGGTCGGGGGGTGGGCCAGGAGGGCGGCGACGCGGCGCGGTACGGGCCCGGTGGCGGCGGGGAGG
>NZ_MECL01000172.1 GCF_014596445.1 Streptomyces sp. CBMA29
CGCGGGACGCGTCGGCCACCACGCCGCGCACCGCCTCGTCCACCACCGGCCGGGACGCGGACAGCCCGCCGCCGCCCGTACGGGTCGCTCGTACGGGTGAAACCTGCGCCGGGCGCTCGCCGCGGGAACCGCCGCCCGCCGCGGCCCGTTCACCGACCAGCCGACCCCACGGCGTACCGCAGGCTTCCTCCGCCGCACCCGCCCAGTCCCGTTCCGCCGACTGTCCGGCACCGGCCGCGCCCACCGCGTCCGCGAGCCGGTCCACGAATTCCTCGCGCGCCGAGTCCGTGAGCCCGGCGCCGCCCTCGCCGACGTAGAGCGGGTGCAGCCTGCTCGCCGTGCGGTCCATGTCGGCCGCCAGCCGCCTTCCGGCCGCCGCGCGGTCGGTGACGAGCTGGGCCAGTACGGCGCGCAGGTCCGCGACGCCCTCGCCGGTCAGCGCCGACGCGGAGAGCACCACGGCGCCGTCCTCGCCGTGCTCGCCGACCGCGAGGCCGTCCTCGTCCAGCAGCCGCCGCAGGTCGTCGAGGACCAGGTCGACCGAGTCGCCGGGCAGCCGGTCGATCTGGTTGAGCACCAGCACGGTCACGTCGGCGTGCCCGGACAGCGGGCGCAGATAGCGCTCGTGCAGGGCCGCGTCGGCGTACTTCTCGGGGTCGAGCACCCAGACCACGACGTCCACCAGGCCCAGCAGCCGGTCCACCTGATCGCGGTGGCCGGTCGCGGCCGAGTCGTGGTCGGGCAGGTCGATCAGGACGAGCCCGTCCAGGCTCGCGGCGCGCCCGCCGAGGGCGCCGTCCGGCTCCTCCCCGCCCAACAGGCGCGGCACGCCCAGCGCGTCCGCGGCGTCCAGCGCGCCACGCCTGGCGTAACGGTCCTGCGGCGCGATCCCCAGCCGGTCGAGCAGCCCGGCCGCCCGTTCCGGCTGCCAGGCGCAGGCGACCGGCTTCGCGGTGGTCGGCCGCCGTACGCCGGTCTCGGAGAGTTCGAGTCCCGCGAGGGCGTTGAAGAGCGTGGACTTCCCGCTGCCGGTCGCCCCGGCCAGCGCCACCACCGTGTGGTCGAGCGACAACCGCCGCCGCTCGCCCAGGCGTTCCAGCAGCTCGCCGGTCTCGGCCAGCGCGTCCGGGCTGATCCGCGTCCTGGACAGCCCCAGCAACTCGCCGAGCGCGTCCACCCGCACGGTCAGCGCGTCGGTACCACTCCCCCGCCCCTGAGCGGCGGAGAGCGGAGAAGCGGCGGACGGAGAGGCGGACGGCGCGCAGGACGACGGGCCCGGGACACGTCCCGGCCCGTCGCCCGCCGCGTCCGCGGACCCGCTCGCCGCGGATCGTGCCGAAGTGCCGGTCGTCGTGGCCACCGTGGTCACCTTTCCCTCTGGAGTACGGACAGCGCCGCGATCAGCGACGACTGCTGCCGCGCGGTCACGTCGTAGCCGTCGACCGGGGCGAGCCGCCGGTCCCGCTCGGCGCTCAGCAGCCCGGCGACGGCGTCGTCCAGCCGGTCGCGGGCGGTGTCGCGCAGCCGCAGCGCGGCCTGTACGCCGACGGTCTCGGCGAGGCGTTCACCCGCGGCGCTCCCGCGCTTGCCGCCGAGCAGCGCGGTGCCCAGCAGCGCGGCCACGTCCTCGGGGTCGACGGGCGGCCGGTCGGCGTCGCGGGCGGCCCGCGCCTGCGCGTAGGACAGTTCGGTCAGGCCGCGGCGCCAGCGGCGTACGCCCTTGTCGATCCGTGCGGCGACCGCGACCCGGTCGCGGTCCGGCCGGGCCGACGGCTCGCCGAGCAGCGCGGATCCGGCGCGGTCGCGCTGCCAGTTGGCGACGACGCGTTCGTCGGCGGCGTCGGTCTCGGTACGCAGCAGGGCCGCGAACTCCTCGGCGAGCGCGTGCTGGAGGGCGTCGGGACCGCACGCGGGGTAGCCCTGCCAGTGCGCGAGGGCCTCACCGGCCAGCGGGACGCCCGCGCCGATCGCGGTGTCGATCCGCTCCCCGGCCTGTTCGTACGCGTCCTCCGCGCCGCGTGCCAGGCGTACGGCGGCGGCGTGCTGGGCGGCCGAGGCGGAGGCGAGGGCGGGCAACCGGCCGCGCAGGGAGTCCAGTACGCCGACGGCGGTGCGCTGGGCGGCGTGCTGGCGGGCGGCCGGGTCCTGGGCGCAGTGCGCGAGCCATTCGCGCAGCGCGGCCACCGCGGTCTGCGGCAACAGGCCGCCGCCGCCCGCGGATTCGGGCAGTTCGGGGACGGTGAAGCGGGGTACGTCGCCCAGGCCGGCCTTGCCGAGCAGCGCCGCGTAGTGCCTGCCGACGTCGTCCGCGATCTGGTGCGGGACGCGGTCGAGGACGGTGGCGAGCGTGACGTCGTACTCCTTGGCGGTCCGCAGGAGATGCCAGGGCAGGGCGTCGGCGTAGCGGGAGGCGGTGGTGACCAGTACCCAGATGTCCGCGGCGCAGATCAGCTCGGCGGCCAGTTCCCTGTTGCGGGTGACGAGGGAGTCGATGTCGGGGGCGTCGAGGAGCGCGAGGCCGCGGGGCAGGCTGTCGTCGGTCTCCAGGCGCATTTCCGCGCGCCCGGGTTCGCCGCGGTCGGTACGGCCGCCCCCGCCGCGCCGGTCGTCGTTCCGGTCACCGCTGTCACCCCGGCCGGCGCTGCCGCCGCCGTCCCCGACACCCGGGCGCACCCGTTGGCGTACCGCCCAGGCCCTGTTGAGGCCCGGCAGGACGCGCGGGTCCGCGAACCAGGCGCGGTCCTCGGGGTGGCAGACCAGCACCGGGGTGCGGGTGGTCGGCCGGAGCACGCCGGATTCGCTGACGCGGCGGCCGACAAGGGAGTTGACGAGGGTCGACTTGCCCGCGCCCGTCGAACCGCCCACGACGGCCAGCAGAGGGGCCTCCGGCGCCTTCAGCCGGGGCACCAGGTAGTCGTCGAGCTGGGCGAGCAACTCCTGTCGTGTGCGCCGGGCGCGGGCGGCTCCGCGCAGCGGGAAGGGGAAGCGTGCGGCGTCGACGCGGTCGCGCAGCGCGGACAGCGCGTCGAGCAGCTCGGGCCGTACGTCCAAGATCGCCACACCGGCAGAATGCCCCATATTGGAGCATTTTTGAAGCGTATTTCGGGTAAATCACCCCATTCGGCCCGCACTACGCGAAATGGGGCGGCCCGTGGTGTCGATGGGGCAGAATGAGCCATCGGCATAACGAGTGCACAACAGCAGCGATCCGAGGCGTCAAAAGCGATGCACGTTCTGCACATGCCTGCGATTATCGGACCACTTCACCGAACCTCCACAACGTGTCACGCGGGTGAAGCAACCGGCGGCAGGCATGTAGCGCCCTATCCTTGACCTCGGTACAAGGTCACGGAACCACCCAGGGGCGGAGACAGCCGCGGCCACTGTCCGGCCCCCGTAGCTCAGTGGATAGAGCAGGCGCCTTCTAAGCGCTTGGCCGCAGGTTCGAGTCCTGCCGGGGGCACTCCACACGTCAACGCGTACGTATCGCCGGAAGTTCCGCGTCGTCGCGGCTCGGCGCGGTCGCCGAACGAGTGCCCCAGGGGCGCCGCCCCACCCCCCGGACGACGGGTTCCCACGCCGTCGTCCGCGCGAATCCCAGCGTTCTCGCCCGTCTCCACGTTCTGGCCGGATTACGCCGGTCCGTGGGGCGTACGCCCGTCCGTAAGCCGTGAGGCGTCGGGGATTGCCGCCGGATTCGCCCTGCGCGCTTCCCCCGCCCTTCCGGGACCGGTCACGCGAAAGGCGGCATCGTGGTCACCCACGAGAGCGAATCACGGACGGCCGAGTCCCTGGCGGGCGCGTTCGGGGAGCGGCGGGCGCGGCCGGTCAGCCGAAGCGGCCGTTGACGTAGTCGGCGGTACGGGTGTCCTGCGGGTTGCCGAACATCGCCTCGGTGGGGCCGTGTTCGACGATGCCGCCGGGGGTGCCCTGTTCGGCGAGGAAGAAGGCGGTGTTCTGGGAGACGCGGGCGGCCTGCTGCATATTGTGGGTGACGATGACGACGGTGACCTCGTCGGCCAGTTCCCTGATGGTCTCCTCGACGCGGCGCGTGGACGTCGGGTCGAGAGCGGAGCAGGGCTCGTCCATCAGGAGCACGCGGGGGCGGATCGCCAGCGAGCGGGCGATGCACAGCCGTTGCTGCTGGCCGCCGGACAGCGCGCCGCCGGGCTGCCGCAGCCGGTCCCTGACCTCCTTCCACAGGCCCGCGCGCGACAGGCACTCCTCGACCAGCAGGTCCTTGGTCTGCCGCGAGGCGCGGGCGCCGGTCAGCCGCAGTCCGGCCAGGACGTTGTCGTAGATGCTCATGGCGGGGAACGGGTTCGGCTTCTGGAACACCATGCCGATGTGCCGCCGGGCCTCGGTGAGCGGGCGGCCCGCCGCGTAGATGTCGTCGCCGTCGAGCAGGACCTCGCCGCCCATGGCGGCGCCGGGGATCATCTCGTGCATCCGGTTCAGGGTCCGCAGGAAAGTGGACTTTCCACAGCCGGACGGGCCGATCAGGGCGGTCACGCGGCCTGCGGGCATGGTGAGCGAGACCCGGTCGAGGACCTTGTGCGTGCCGAACCAGGCGGAGACGCCCCGCGCGTCCAGGGTGGCGGCGCCCGGTCCGCGCGGCGGGACGGACCCGGGCAGGGCGGTCTCGGGCGGGACGGTCCCGGGCAGGGCGGCGGTGGGCAGGGCGGCGGTGGTCTCTTCGGGGGTGGCGATGTCGGTCACGGCGGGCACCTCGGGCAGTACGGGGCGGACGGTGGGCGGGTCAGAGGAGGTTGGGGAGCAGGCCGGTGACCTGGTCGGCGACCTGGAAGCCGACGACGGCGGTCAGCGGCAGGAAGACGATCCACGTCTGGTGGCGGCCCCAGCGGTGCCAGGCCCACACGGCCGCGACGGACGCCGCGAGCAGCGCCTGGAGCCACATCACCAGCTTCCACAGCTCGCCGGTGGAGGTGCCCATCGGCTGCTCGTCGGCCGGGACGGAGCCGGGCCGGATGACGGCGTCGGGTGTGTCGGCGGTCTTCGACACGAGGTCGGCGTCCACGCGCAGCACACCGCTGGGCAGATACGCGGGGCCGTCGGCGGTGACCAGCACCAGCCGGCCGCCTCCCGCGGCGGGCTGCGCCGGGGCCGGGTCGCCCGCGCGGCGGGCGTCGAGCACCCGGAACCGGTGACGGCCCTGCCCTGTGGTGACGGTGAAGGTGTCGCCCGGCCGCAGCCGGTCGAGCTTGCCGAACGGTCCGCCGTACGCGGCCGCTCTGCCCATCAGCACGCTGCTGCCTGACTGGCCGGGCAGCGGGGTGTCGCGGCGGTGGCCGACGCCGCCGGTGAGCACGTCGGCCGAGGTGCCCTCCGACACCGCCTCGCGCAGGTGCAGCCGGGGGATCTCCAGCAGCGCGAGCGGTGTGCCGGGCGCGAGCAGCCGGCCCCGCTCGTCGGTCTGGCCGACCGGCACGGTGCCCTCGGCGAGGCTGGCGCGCAGCGCGTCGAACCGCTCCTGCTGCGCGGACCTGTGCTGCGTCCCGCTGAGTACGACGAGGTTGGCGGCCAGGCCGAGCAGCAGCACGGCGAGCGCGAGCAGCGCGCCCGCGGCGAGCTGACGGGCGGCGGGCCGCCGCGGCCGGGGGGCCGGGGCGGCGAGC
>NZ_MECL01000173.1 GCF_014596445.1 Streptomyces sp. CBMA29
CGTGCCCGGCGACGTACGGGGCGCCGCGCCCTTCGCACCCGGCGTCAGGGGCGCCCCGGCCCGGTCGGTCACCGTCGGCGCCGCCTCGGGGGCCGGAGCCCGCCCGGTGCTCGGGCCCGCCGCGAGCAGCACCGTCACCACCGCGCCGATCGCCAGCACCCCCGCCGTACCGAACAGCAGCGCCCTGCGACGGCGGTTGCCCGGCAGCCCTTCCTCCGCGCCCAGCGGGTCCAGCGGATCTGGATGCGGTACGGGTTTGCCCCGGCCCCTGTCGCCGGTTCCGGTCGCGGCCTTCTCCGCCAGCTTCCACAGCGCGCCGACCCGGTCGTAGTCCGCGCCGCTCGCCTGCGCCAGCACCTCCACCGCGTCCAGCGGCGGCAGTTGCCTGCCGTTGAGGTACTTCTCCCACGACTGCGCCGACTGCGCCGTGCGCGCCGCCAGCGCCGGGACCGTCAGGCCGCCGCGGTCCTTCATCCGGCGTAACTGCACGGCCAGCCGCCGCACATCCACCGGAATCCGCTCCGCCAACGGCTCCCACTGCCCCATCGTGCCCCCTGCCTCAACGAGTTCCCCGCCGGGCGCAACGCTAGAACGGGTGTCCCCTAGTCGGGGGGACTTTCCGGACAGCCTCCCCGAACTCGTCCGGACCTGCTAAGCACGGGCCCCGGCCCCGAAGCCCCCTGGGACGGTTCTTCTACCGGGGGCGGTGGGCCGAGTCTTTTCAGGGGCGCGGGGAACTGCGCGACCAGCCCCCACCGGGGGCGCGGGGAAGAACCGGCCCCAGCGGGGCAGTTGCTGCGGTTTCTCGGGCCACAGGCCCGGTGGGGGCGGGCCGCGCAGTTCCCCGCGCCCCTACGGGGCACACCCCGCCGTCGTGACGAGCCGCGCAGTTCCTCCCCCAGCTACCGCTGGGAGGTGCCCCCAGCGCCCCTTCGGGGCTCGTACCCGCCGTGCGGACAGCGCTCCGCGCCCTGGGGCGGTTCTTCTACCGGGGGCGGTGGGCCGATCTTTTCAGGGGCGCGGGGAACTGCGCGACCAGCCCCCACCGGGGGCGCGGGGAAGAACCGGCCCCAGCGGGGCAGTTGCTGCGGGTTCTCGGGCCGCAGGCCCGGTGGGGGCGGGCCGCGCTGGGAGGTGCCCCCAGTGCGCCGTCGTGCCAGCGACCCTGCGGGGCACGCGTCGCGGCGGGCTACCGCACCGAGAAGTGGATGATGTCCTCCAGGAACGGAATCCGGATCAGCGGATCCGGCTGGGCCATCAGCGCCAGCAGGACGATGGCGAGACCGAACAGCCCGTACGTGATCACGTCAGTGAACCGGCTGCGGACCGCGAGCATGCCGACCGCCGTCACGCCCCAGCGCAGCGCGGCGCCGACCAGCAGCGACGCCCCGATCACGATCGCGCCCGCGCGGAAGGCGCCGGTCGCCGTGACGATCAGGCCGACGGCCGCGCCGCAGATGACCAGCAGGATCGGCCACTGCCTGGCGGGTGCGGGGGCGTCCTTGCCCGCCGCCCGGCCGCCGCCTTCGGGCCGCGCGGTGGTCCTGCCGGGCCCGGCCTCGTGCCTGCCGTGCTCCCCGGCGAATCCGGCGGCCGCGGGCACCGGCGCCGGGCCCGATCCGTTCTCACGGCCCTCCCCCGGCGTACGGCCGAGCCCCGGCTCCCCGGCGCCGAAGTCCGCGGCCCCTGCCGCGGGACCCGGATCAGCCGACATCGCCGGCGGCGCGCTCGGACGCCTCCACCACGTTCTGGAGGAGCAGCGCCCGCGTCATCGGGCCGACCCCGCCGGGGTTCGGCGAGATCCAGGCGGCCACCTCGGCCACGCCCGGATGCACGTCGCCGACGATCTTGCCGTTCTCGTCGCGGCTCACGCCGACGTCCAGTACGGCCGCGCCCGGCTTCACGTCCTCCGGCTTGATGATGTGCGGCACACCCGCGGCGGCCACGACGATGTCGGCCTGCCGCAGGTGGGCGGAGAGGTCGCGGGTGCCGGTGTGGCACAAGGTGACCGTCGCGTTCTCCGACTTACGGGTCAGCAACAGGCCGATCGAGCGGCCCACGGTGATGCCGCGGCCGACCACGACCACGTCGGCGCCGTTGATCTCCACGCCGTGGCGGCGCAGCAGCTCCACGATGCCGTTGGGGGTGCAGGGCAGCGGCCCGGTCTCGTTGAGCACGAGGCGGCCGAGGCTCATCGGGTGCAGCCCGTCCGCGTCCTTGGCCGGGTCCATCAGCTCCAGCACCCGGTTGGTGTCGATGCCCTTGGGGAGCGGGAGCTGCACGATGTAGCCGGTGCAGGCCGGGTCCGCGTTCAGCTCGCGGACGACCGCCTCGATCTCCTCCTGCGTGGCGGTGTCCGGGAGTTCGCGCTGGATGGAGCCGATGCCCACCTGCGCGCAGTCGCGGTGCTTGCCCGCGACGTACCACTTGCTGCCCGGGTCGTCGCCGACCAGCAGCGTGCCGAGGCCGGGGGTGATCCCGCGGGCCTTCAGCGCCTTGACGCGTTCGGCGAGTTCGGACTTGATCGCGGCGGCGGTGGCCTTGCCATCGAGAATCTGGGCGGTCATGCCCGCCATTCTCGCGGATCGGACCCGCGCCGGACCAATCCGCCCCCGGCGGGAACCCCGCCCGAGCCCCGCCCGAGTCTCACCTGAGCCCCGCCCGAGCCCCACCTGTGCGCCGCCTGTGCCGTGCCCGGCCCCCGCCGACGCCCGGACCGCTGCCCCGACCGCTGCCCGACGGGCACCGTCCCGACCTCTGTCCGACACCCCTGGTCCCTTGCGCGCCGGGGCACGGGGGCCCCACGATGTGGCCTCGTCCCCCGATTGGGCCAGTACGACGGATATACGACGGATGCGGTCCGCCGCCGCCGTCCCGACCGGCCCTGTCGTCCCAGCCGCCCGCGTAAGGAAGCAGCACGTGAGCCAACCCCCCGGCCCTCCCGGCCCCGGAAACCCGTACGGCGGTCCGTCCCAGCCGCCGCAGCAGCCGCCCTACGCGCAGAACCCGTACGGCCAGGGCATCCCGCAGCAGCCGGGCCCGTACCAGCAGCAGCCCGGCGGCTACCCCGGATACCCGCAGCAACAGCAGCAGCCCGGCGGCTACGGCTACCCCGGCGGCGGCTACCCGGGCCAGGCGCCGTACGGCTACCCGCAGGGCAACCTGCCGCCCGGCATGCCCCCGCTGGCCGGCTGGGGCGCCCGGCTCGGCGCCATGCTGCTCGACGCGCTGATGTTCAACCTCGTCCCGGGCGGCCTGCTCATCGCGGGCTACACCCAGATGTCCGTCAAGCTCGCCGACCGCTGGCAGGACTGCGACGACGCGGGCATCCCCCGCGACGCGTGCCCCAACCCGCACGTCTCCGGCGGTTCCGTCGCGCTGATCCTCATCGGCGGCCTGCTCAGCCTCGTCGCCATGCTCTTCCTCTGCTACCGCGAGGGCAGGACAGGACAGACGCCCGGCAAGAAGATCGTCGGCATCCGCCTCCTGCGCGAACACGACGGCTCCACCCTCGGTTTCGGCCTCGCCTTCGGCCGCCGCCTGCTGCACTTCCTGGACGGCCTCCCGTGCTACCTCGGATTCCTCTGGCCGCTGTGGGACGCCAAGAAGCAGACCTTCGCCGACAAGATGGTCCACACCGTGGTCATCAAGGACCAGTCCTGACCCGCGCGATACCCCGCCCCCCTGCGCAGGGGGCGCTCCTAGGGGCGCTGGGAGGTGTCCCCAGCGCCCCCTGAACGACCGGCGTACCGCCAGGGCTCAGTGGAAGAAGTGCCGCGTCCCTGTCAGGTACATCGTGACTCCCGCCTTGGCCGCCGCCTCGATGACGGCTTCGTCGCGGATGGACCCGCCCGGCTGGACGACGGCGGCGACCCCGGCGGCGGTGAGGACCTCGAGCCCGTCGGGGAAGGGGAAGAAGGCGTCGGAGGCGGCGTAGGAGCCGGCGGCGCGCTCGGCCCCGGCGCGCTCGACGGCGAGCCTGGCGGAGTCGACGCGGTTGACCTGCCCCATGCCGACGCCGACCGTGGCGCCGCCCTTCGCGAGCAGAATGGCGTTGGACTTGACCGCGCGGCAGGCGCGCCAGGCGAAGGCCAGTTCGGCGAGCTGGGCCGCCGTCAGCGCGTCCCCGGTGGCGAGGGTCCAGGTCTCGGGGTCGTCGCCCTCGGCCTGGAAACGGTCCTTGGCCTGGACGAGGAGACCGCCCTCGATCGGCTTGTACTCGGTCACGGTGCCGGGCCCTTCGGCGCAGCGCAGGACGCGGATGTTCTTCTTGCGCGCGAGGATCTCGACGGCGCCGTCCTCGTACCCGGGAGCGACGATCACCTCGGTGAAGATCTCCGCGACCTGCTCGGCCATGGCCGCCGACACGGGCCGGTTGACGGCGATGACGCCGCCGTACGCGGAGACCGGGTCGCAGGCGTGCGCCTTGCGGTGGGCGTCGGCGACGTCCGTGCCGACCGCGATCCCGCAGGGGTTGGCGTGCTTGATGACCGCGACGCAGACGCCCTCGTGGTCGTACGCGGCGCGGCGGGCGGCGTCGGTGTCGACGTAGTTGTTGTACGACATCTCCTTGCCGTGCAACTGCTCCGCCCCGGCCAGCCCCTTTCCGCTGCCGTCGCTGTAGAGCGCGGCGCCCTGGTGCGGGTTCTCGCCGTAGCGCAGGGTCTGCTGGAGCTCGTACGTCTGCCCGCTGAACTCGGGGAACTCGTCGTCGGAGGCGTAGGAATCCAGGAACCAGGAGGCGACGGCCACGTCGTACGCGGCGGTGTGCTGGAACGCCTCGGCGGCGAGCCGCTTGCGGGCGGCGAGGTCGAAGCCGCCGTCGCGGACGGCGGACAGGACGTCGGCGTACCGGTCCGGGCTGACGACGACGGCGACCGACGGGTGGTTCTTGGCGGCGGCGCGGACCATCGAGGGGCCGCCGATGTCGATTTGCTCGACGCACTCGTCGGGACTCGCGCCCGAGGCGACGGTCTCCTTGAACGGGTAGAGGTTGACGACGACCAGCTCGAACGGCTCGACGCCGAGTTCGGCGAGCTGCCGCTGGTGGTCGGGCAGCCGCAGGTCGGCGAGGATGCCCGCGTGGACGCGCGGGTGCAGCGTCTTGACCCGGCCGTCCAGGCACTCGGGGAAGCCGGTCAGCTCCTCGACCTTGGTGACGGGGACGCCCGCGGCGGCGATCTTCGCGGCGGTCGACCCGGTCGACACCAGTTCCACCCCCGCCTCGTGCAGACCGCGGGCCAGGTCTTCGAGACCCGTCTTGTCGTAGACACTGATCAGCGCGCGACGGATGGGCTTATTCACCGACATGAACCTTTCGTCCCTCAATGCGGTAGCCGTGGCGCGCCAGGCGCCCCACGGTCTCGACGAGCAGTCGTCGCTCGACGTCCTTGATGCGCTCGTGGAGCGCGTCCTCCGTGTCGTCCGGCCGGACCTCGACCACGCCCTGGGCGATGACCGGGCCGGTGTCGACGCCGTCGTCGACGAAGTGGACGGTGCACCCGGTCACCTTGGCGCCGTACGCGAGCGCGTCGCGTACGCCGTGGGCGCCGGGGAAACTCGGCAGCAGCGCGGGGTGGGTGTTGATGATCCGGCCGCCGAACCCGGCCAGGAACGCCTTTCCGACGATCTTCATGAAGCCCGCGGAGACGACGAGGTCGGGCGCGTACCGCGCCGTGGCCTCGGCGAGCGCGAGGTCCCAGGCGGCGCGGTCCTCGTAGTCCCTGACGCGGACGACGAAGGTCGGCAGGCCCGCGCGGACGGCGCGGTCCAGGCCCGCGATGCCGTCGCGGTCGGCGCCGACGGCGACCACACGGGCCCCGGCCCCGTACGAGGGATCGGCCTCGATGGCGTCGAGCAGCGCCTGGAGATTGGTCCCGGAACCGGAGACGAGGACGACGAGACGGGCGGGGGTGGAGGCGGGTGCGGGCGCGGCCACTGGCGGTGCTCTCTCGTTTAGAGGATCGTACGAGTCGGAGGCCGATCGGATGATGGGGAACCCTACGAGGCCGCCGACCGTCAGCAACGATACCGGCACTCCCGGCGGCCCCCACGGGACGGGGGAGCGCGCGGACGGTAGCGTCTGCCGGGGGAGCGGCACTTCGCGCGCCCCGCACGCGGGCGTGAGTGACGCATCTGACAGGGATGGCACATCGTCGTACGGTCGTCACAAGACGTCCGTACACGTCGGTACACGTTCGATACACGTCGGTACAAGCCGAAGAAGGAGTCGAGCCCAAGGGGATGGCGCATCACATCATGAGCAGCGGCCGTATTCGTCTCGCGCTGCGCGCGCCCGAGGGCGATCAGCAGGACAATCCCTTCGCGCCGCCGCCGGAGGGCGCGCCCGACCGGCCGTGGCAGCCGCGACAGCAGCCGTCGGACGGCTCGAAGGAAGGCTCGTCCGAGGGCTCGTCGGAAGGCTCGTCAGAAGGCGGCTCCGGCGACAAGCCGGAGGGGCCGCCCCCTCCACCGCACGGCGCACCCACCGCGTGGGGCCACGGGTGGAGCAATCAGCAGCCGCAGGGCGGACGCCCCGACCCGTTCGGACGCAGGCCGGAGCAGGGCGGCGGTCCCACCGGGCCCGCGGGCAGCGGCCCGCGCTTCGACCCCACCGACCCCGCCCAGCGGCGGTCGCGCTATTCGCTGGTCTGCGGCGGCTGGGGACTGATCTTCGCCCTCCTGGGCTGGACGCCGGTCGGGCTCCTGCTCGGCGCCCTCGCCCTCTACTGGGGGATCTCCGCGCTCCGCATGAGCCCGCAGGACCGGGCCAAGGCCCGCGCCGAGGCGGCCTCCGCCCTGGCCGACGCCACCCAGAAGCCCCGGCCCGCCCCGCCCGCTCCCGGGCCCGACGCCCAGCGTTCCTTCGTCACCGCGGCCTGGAGCGGCATCATCACCAGTGCCGTGACGCTCGCGCTGGTCGTCACCACGTACTCCTTGCAGTACGCCTACCGCGATTACTTCACCTGCAAGAGCGACGCCCTCACCACTCCCGCGTCGCACTCCTGCCAGAACCTTCTCCCCAGCCCCCTCCGCGACTTCCCCGGCCTCCGCTGACCGCCCTCCGGGCCGGCACCCGAACGCGTTGGCCTCCCCGCCCCTCACCGACCCCGGTGGGGGGCAGCCAAAACCTGGGCGGTACGCCGATCTTTTAAGGGGCGCGGGGAACTGCGCGACAAGCCCCCCACCGGGGGCGCAGGGAAGAACCGGCCTCGGCGGGGCAGATGCCGTGGGTTCTCGGGCTGAAGCCCCGGTGGGGGCCTACTCGGGCCCGGGATCCGGCTCGGGCCGGGGGACGACGGGGTCCGGGGCAGCGACCGGAGCGGGCGGCAAGGCCGGCATGGGAGGAGCGACCGGAGGAGGCAGCGGCGGAGGCGGCGGCTCCGCAGATACCGGGACCTCGGCGGACGCCGAAACGGTGCGGGTCCACCGCAAGGCGGCGGCGTAGCGCCGCACCGCGGGGCCGCCCCGCCCCCAGAGCCCACGCGCGGCGCGCGCGGCGGCGGAAGGCCAGCCGAGGGGCCGCAGCGCCCGGACCCGGCCGGCCCAGGTCCGGGGACGGAAGACCGCGGCGCCGCCCCGGTGCCAGCGCAGCGCCACGGCCCCGGGCGCACCGAGCAGCAGCGTCCAGGCGAGCGCGGCGAGGCCGGTGGTCCACCAGGAGGGTCCGAAGGCGGCGAGCGTGACGGCGCCGAGGGGCCCGCCCGAAACGGCGGCGAGGAGCGCGAAGGCGACCCCGGTGGCGACGGCCGCCGAGGAGGCGACCGAGGCCGTACGCCGCAGGCTCCACGCGTCGGCGGCGCGCCCCACGGACCAGGCGACCAGCAGCCCGGCGGCGGCGGGCACGACGAGGGTGGCCCACCCGACGAGCCCCCCGCTCCCCTCGTCCGGCAACGCGGCGAGCAGCGGGAATCCGGGCAGCAGCGGATAGCCGGAAGCACCGGCGGGAGCGACCCCGCTGCCGACACCGACGGCGAACCCCGGCCCGAGCGCGTAGGAGGCCCCCCAGACGGCGAGGTTGGGGACGAGCGCGACGGCGACGAGCAGGACGGCGAGCTGTCCGGCCAGCGGCCCGCTGAGCTGCGCGAAGGTCCGCCCGGCGGCCCCGGCGTGCCACGCCAGGGCGGCGGCGCCGATGAGCGCGCC
>NZ_MECL01000174.1 GCF_014596445.1 Streptomyces sp. CBMA29
CCGCCGTCCGGCGGCTGCACGACGCGCCGTTGCCGCCCTGGCCGGGCCGGCGCCGCCGGGACCCCGACGAGTTGGCGGCGGAACTCGACGCCGAGTGCGAGGCGCTCGTGACGAGCGGCGTCCTGCCCGCCGACCTGGTCACCCGCAACCGCCGGGTCGCCGAGGCCGCGCTCCGGGCGTGGACCCCGGTGTTCGCGCACGGCGACCTCCAGATCGATCACGTCTTCGTCGTCGGCGCCGAGGTCACCGGCGTCATCGACTGGTCCGAGGCGGGCCGGGGCGACGCCCTCTTCGACCTCGCCACCTTGACGCTCGGACACGAGGCGCGCCTCGGCGACCTCCTCGTCGGCTACGGCGCCGACGTCGATCTCGACGTGCTGCGCGCGTGGTGGTCCGTGCGCGGCCTGCTGGGGGTCCGCTGGCTGGTCGAGCACGGCTTCGACCCGTTCGCGCCCGGCTGCGAGGTCGACGTGCTGAAATCCCGCGTGTGAGGCCGCGGGCCCGACCCTGAAGCAGGGCCCGCGCCGGGGTGGCGCACCGGCTATTCGGCGGCCCGCAGGGCGTACACCAGGGGGCGGAGTCTGGTGGACCGCAGGCGGTCGACGGCGGGGGCGGCGCGGGGGGCCAGGAGGGAGACGGGCCAGGCGACGAGGGCGCCGACGAGGAGGCCGACGACGACGTCGTGCGGGTAGTGGACGCCGATCCAGACGCGCGAGGCGGCCATGAGGAGGGCGAGGGGGACGGCGTAGCGCAGTCCCAGGCGCCGGTCGGCGAGGAGCAGGGCGACGGCGGCGGCCGCGGCGATGGCGGAGTGGTTGCTGGGGAAGGACCAGTCGCCGAGCGCCGGACACGTCTCGACCGTGACGGTGTGCAGCGTCTGACAGGGCCGCTGCTCGTCGAAGACCGCCTTGACCCCGTCGTTGACGAGGAAGGCGACCACGACGGTGAGCGGCACGGACAGCGCCGCCGCCATGGCGGCGGACCCGGCGGGGCGGGCCCGCCACCAGACGATCAGCATCAGGACGGCGAAGAGGCCGATCCCGTAGTCGCTGAAGAAGCGGACGGTGTCGTCCAGGGGCTGCGGGGTGCGCCCCGCGAGGTCGGTGATCCAGCGGTACAGGCCCGCGTCGAATTGCGAGGTCACGGGCGCTCCGGGTCGGAGGAGGAGACGGCGGCGGGGGTGCTCACCGCGGGGTTCGTCACGGCGGGGTTCGTCACGCCGGGTGCGGATACGTCGGAGGCGGCGCCGGCGGCCTTCGCGCCGTTGCGGCGGCTGCGCCGTACCTCCAGGACCAGCGGCGCCAGCGAGACGACCACGATCACCGCGACGATCGGCAGCAGATACGTGTCCACGTGCGGGATCGACGAGCCGAGTCCGTAGCCGCCGAGCACCAGCCCGACGGTCCAGACGGCGCCGCCCGCGATCTGCCAGACGGTGAAGGTGCGGGCCGGCACGTTCAGCGTCCCGGCGAGCGGGTTGAGCACCGTGCGCACGATGGGGATGAAGCGGGCCAGGACGACGGCCTTGGCGTGCCCGTACCGTTCGAGGAGTTCCGCGGCTCTGGCCGCGCCCTCGTGCAGCTTGGCGTTCTTCGTACGGTTCAGCAGCGCGGGGCCGCCGCGCCGTCCGATCACGTAACCGGTCTGCGCCCCCAGCAGCGCCCCGGCCAGGGCGGCGAGCAGCACCTGCCACAGCGAGAGATGCACCACATCGGAGGCGCCGGGCACGCACAGCAGCCCGGCGGTGAAGAGCAGCGAGTCGCCGGGCAGGAAGAAGCCGATGAGCAGGCCGGTTTCGGCGAACATGATGACCGCGATGCCGACGGCCCCGAAGGACGACAGCAGGGAGGTCGCGTCCAGGACGTTCACGGCCTGATCGAGCGCGGGCAGGGGCATGACGGTGGGGCCCTCCCATAATGGGTCCTGGGGTGCCGCGCGGCACCCTCCCCGACTACAGTCGTGTAGTCGGTCTACAGAACTGTAGACGAACGAGCCGGAAGGGGCGATCCATGACGGAGGCCAACGCGTCGGCCCGGCGGCCTTCGGGTGAACTCGAGGCGAGCGTGCTGGCCGCGCTGTGGGCGGCCGACGGCCGCGCCCTGACCCCCGCCGACGTCCAGCGCGATCTGGGCACCGCCCTCGCGCGCACCACCGTCACCACGATCCTCGCGCGCCTCTACGAGAAGGGGTCCGTCAGCCGCACCCGTTGGGGGCGCGGCTACGCGTACCTGCCGGTCCAGGACTCGCCGGGCCTGGCCGCCCGCCGCATGCGCACCGAGCTGGACAAGTCCGGTGAGGACGACCGCGGTACGGTCCTGGCCCGCTTCGTCTCCCAGCTCGACCCGGACGACGAACGGCTGCTGCGCGAGCTGCTGGTCCAGGCGGAGGAGGACGACTCCCCCGAGGCGGAGGGCCCGTGAACCTCGCCGTCTGGGCGCCGCTGCTGCTCCCGCTGCTCGCCGTGCCCGCCGCAGGCGGCGGCTGGCCGACGC
>NZ_MECL01000175.1 GCF_014596445.1 Streptomyces sp. CBMA29
CGCCGCCGCGTACACGGCGAACGGCAGGCGGCGGCTGGCCGACGCGCTCGGCGAGGACGCGGCCGTGACGGTCGAGGCGCTGCTGGCCGGTACGCAGGGCCCCGGCAGGTCCGGCGACGGCGCCCTCGCCCTCGACCTGCTCGCGGTGCTCGACGCCCAGCAGTTGGGCATCGAGGAGGCCGCCTCGCTGGTGGAGGCGGTGCCGGACGGCGCCCGGCTGGTGTTCAGCGGCGACGAGCACGCGATGTGGTCGGCGGGACCCGGTATGGCCTTCGCCGACATGCTGGCCGCCAAGTCCTGCCCGCGGGTGGCCTCCCGCACCCCGGACCCCGGCCCGATCGGGGAGCTGGTCTCGCTGATCGGCATCGGCGAACTGGCCCCGGTCGAGGCTCCGGACAAGGAGGTCGTCGTCGTACCCGTGCGCGACCCGCGCGAGGCCGTTCACCGTACGGTGCAGCTCGTCGCCGACTCCGTACCCCGCGCCATCGGCGTACCGGCGGAGCGGACCCAGGTGATCACCCCCGGCCACGGCGGCGCGGTCGGCACCCGCGTGCTCAACGCGGCGCTCAAAGAACGGCTGAATCCCGGCCCCGGCCGCTTCGCCGGTTTCGACCCCGGCGACCGCGTCGTCCACGTGCCGGTCCCCGGCCGTACGCTGCCCGGCACGGTCGTCGGCGCGGAGCCCGACGGACTGCGGCTGGAGTGCGAGGACGGACCGGTGCTGGTGCCGCGCGCGGACGTGGCGACGACCGTACGGCACGCCTGGGCGATCACCGGGCACCAGGCGGCCGGGATGCGCTGGCCGGCGGTCGTGGTGGTCGTACCGGGCGACGCGGGGCCGCTGCTCACCCGGTCCTGGGTCTACACGGCGTTCGCGCGCGGCGAGCGGCACCTGTCGGTCGTCCAGGGCGCGGATCAGGGCCTGGCCCAGGCCGTGGCCGGTCCCCAGGCCGCGCCGCGCACGACCCGGCTGGTGACCGTACTGCGGGAGCTGGCCGCCGACTGACGGGTGCGGCGCGGGCCCCGTACGGCTCATCCGCGGCCCACCCGGCCTGTACGGGACCATCCGCCGTCCACCGGCTCCGGACGCGCCTGGGGGCGGACAGCGCCCGCTGTCCGCCCCCTCCTGGCTCCCGGGTGACCCGGTCAGTCCGGTCAGTCCGGGTCGAGCACGCTCAGCTCGTCGTCGAAGACGGCGCTCACGTCGAAGCGGCAGATGACGAGCTGCGGGTCGGCCTGCTCGAAGGGCGCGTCCAGCCACTCCCCCGGTTCCGCGGCCTCCGGCACGGCCGACACCCATACCGTGGAGTCGCCCTCCTCCAGGCCGAACTCCTTGTGGCGCTGGGCGATCTCGTCCGGCTCGTACTCGCCGAAGATCACCCCGACCGCCGCGTTCACCGTGGCGTCCGCCGCGCCGTCGCCGTCATCGGCCCTTCTGGCCTGCGCGAACAGCCGATCGGGCTCAACGATCGTGTAGTCGCGGCGGATCAGCACACTGATGGCCTCCGGGTCCTCGGGACCGGTGTACTCCGGCAGCGAGTCGCCCGCGGGCACCTCGAAGGGAGTCACCTCGTCATAGGTGTCGTACAGCAACTCGTCATACGACTCGGCGGCCGAAGCCAGCGACTCGAACGCCGCGTAGACGGCGGGATCGTCTTCGCCCGTACGGTTCTCGATCGCCTCGAGGTGGCGGTCCAGCGCGGCCTTGACCGCCTCGACAGCGGCTCGGACCTCGGCAACGGTGGGCTGCACGTCATCAGACATGAGGCAGACGCTATCCGCACCGGGGCGTTGCCCGCACAATAGATGCGATGCCGGAATACGAATTCAGAGAGATGTACGTCGCACGCGGGGTCTCCCGCAAGGACGCGACACGACTGCTCACGGACGAGGCCGAGTACGGGCACTGGGAACTGGACCGGGTGCGCCTCTACCCCGACGGCAGCCGCAGGGTGCGGTTGCGCCGCCGGATCATCCGCCAGGTGCGGGCCACGTGGTGAGACGCGCGACGGTCAGACGCGCGGTCCGCCGGAAACACGGCCCGGCCCCGGAGCGCGGCATACGCGCCTCCGGGGCCGGTTCCGGCGGTTCGGACCACTGGGGTTCCGAACGCCTTCGGACTACTTGTTGACGCAGTAGTTGCCGAAGGCCGGGTTGAGCAGACCGATCACGGAAACCGTGTTGCCGCAGAGGTTCACGGGCACGTGCACGGGGATCTGGATCAGGTTGCCGGACAGCACGCCCGGCGACTGCACAGCGGCGCCCTGGGCGCCGGAGTCGGCGACCGCCAGGCCCGCACCCGCGAGCACGAGACCGCCGGCGACCGCCGCAGTGGCTACGACCTTCTTGATCATTTTCTTCCTCCTGATTGACAAGTGCGGTCCCAGCCGCGGACCACACACGTCGTAACGAAGCCGGAGGAATAGAGCTACGAAAGCACTGGATCATTCACTCGTCCCAGCGATCCGGGCCGCCCGTACTCGTACGGGCGGCCGAAGCGTCAGCAGTTCTCGATGAAACGATCGAGCACCCGGACCCCGAACCGCAGGCCGTCCACCGGCACCCGCTCGTCAACGCCGTGGAACATCCCGGCGAAGTCCAGCTCCGGCGGGAGCTGGAGCGGCGCGAAGCCGAAGCAGCGGATGCCCAGGTCGTCGAAGGACTTCGCGTCGGTGCCGCCGGAGAGCATGTACGGCACGGCGCGCGCGATCGGGTCCTCCGCCTTGAGGGCGAGCTGCATGGCGTCCACCAGGGAGCCGTCGAAGTCCGTCTCCAGCGCCTTGTCGGAGTGCACCGACTCGCGCTTGACGCGCGGGCCGAGGATCCGGTCGAGGTCGGCCAGGAACTCCTCCTCGTAGCCCGGCAGGAAGCGGCCGTCGACGTGGGCGGTGGCCTGCCCGGGGATCACGTTCACCTTGTAGCCGGCGCCGAGCATCGTCGGGGCCGCGGTGTTCCGCAGCGTCGTGCCGATCATCTTGGCCACGCCGCCGAGCTTGGCGAGCGTGGTCTCCATGTCCTCCGGGTCCAGCTCCACCCCGAAGGCGTCCGACAGCTCGTCCAGGAAGCCGCGTACGGACTTGGTGACGCGGACCGGGAACTTGTGCCTGCCGAGCCGCCCGACGGCCTCGCACAGCTCGGTGATCGCGTTGTCGTTGTTGGTCATCGAGCCGTGCCCCGCGGTGCCGTCCACCGTGAGCCGCATCCAGTGCATGCCCTTCTGGGCGGTCTCGATCAGGTACAGCCGCAGGTTCTCGTTGACGGTGAAGGAGAAGCCGCCGACCTCGCCGATCGCCTCCGTCACGCCCTCGAAGAGGTCGGGGTGCTTGTCCACCAGGTGCCGGGCGCCGTACACACCGCCCGCCTCCTCGTCCGCGACGAAGGCGAGCACGATGTCGCGCGGCGGCTTGCGCCCGCCGCGCAGCCGGTCGCGTACGACCGCCAGCGTCATCGCGTCCATGTCCTTCATGTCGACCGCGCCCCGGCCCCACACGCAGCCGTCGGCGATCTCGCCGGAGAACGGGTGGTGCGTCCAGTCGTCCGCGTTGGCCGGGACCACGTCGGTGTGCCCGTGGATCAGCAGCGCGGGCCGTGACCGGTCCTCGCCCTCGATCCGCGCCACCGTGGACGCCCGGCCCTGGTGCGACTCGAAGATCCGCGGTTCGAGGCCGACCTCGGCGAGCTTCTCCGCGACGTACTCCGCCGCCGCCCGCTCCCCCGGCCCCGAGTGGTCGCCGTAGTTGCTGGTGTCGATCCGGATCAGCTCACTGCACAGGTCGACGACCTCGTCCTCGCCCGTGACCGTCCCGTTCTCCGCCCTGCCCGGCCCCGACTCGCTCACGCTGTCTCCTCGCTCGTTGCCTGCCGCGTCCGTCCACCACCCGGGCGACCGCGGCCGATGCCTCCCCCATCCTCCCCCGACACCCCCACCCCGCCCAAGGCTCCCCTCCGGGCCCCGCCCCTGGGCCCCCATCCCGGACCGCATCCCGGACCCCGCGCGCAGCCTCGGTATCGGCCCCCTCGGCCCGCTCCGCGCCCGTGATGGACGTGACCGGATCTTTGCTATGGTTTACCTCGTCGCCACGGCCCATAGGCCGAGGTGACACACCCGGTCCGGGTGGCGGAATGGCAGACGCGCTAGCTTGAGGTGCTAGTGCCCTTTATCGGGCGTGGGGGTTCAAGTCCCCCCTCGGACACATATTCTCTCCTTACAGGGCCGCCTTCGGGCGGCCCTTTTCGGTGTCCGGTGCGCGGCGGCCCCGTAGGGGGTGGAGGGCGGGGCGGGAGTCGTCTCCACCCGTGGTTCCACCCGTGGGTCCAGGTGTTTCGTGGCTGGTCGCAGCAGTCTTGGGGCATGACATCGACCGAGTGGATCACCGACATCGCTCTCCTCCTCGTCGTCTTCCGGCAACTGCGGGAAGGCCGGCTCGACCTCAAGACCTTCCTGATCCCGCTGGGCATCGTGGCGTTCGTCGCCCACTCGTATCTGGACACCATTCCCACCGCGGGCAACGACCTGGTGCTCATCGGAACACTGATGGGCGTCGGCGCCGCACTCGGCATCGCCGGCGGCGTCTACACCCGCATCCGGACCGCCGGCGAGCACATCCTCATCAAGGCCGGCGCCGTCTCCGCGATCTTGTGGGTGGTCGGCATGGGCGCACGGATGGGCTTCCAGTTGTGGACCGAACACGCCGGCGGCGCCCACCAGGTCGCCCGCTTCAGCATCGCCCACCACATCACCAGCGATCAGGCATGGGTCGCGGCCTTCGTCCTCATGGCCCTCACCGAAGTCGTGACACGCCTCGCCACCATCTTCCTCCGCAGCCGCATCCAGCCCACACCCCACACCGCACCCGCCCTCACCCACCGCGCCTGACCGTGCGTTATGTTCTCCCCGTGCCCGCGACAGACAGCCCCCCGCCTCCTGGCAGGACCCTGGCCCAGGAGGCGGGGGCGCGGCAGGTGCCGGGACAGGACCCGTGGATGCAGTGGGCGATGACCCTCGCGGTCATCGCCGCCGGAATCCTGACGATCCGCCCCCTGGGCCTCAGCGGCCGGGGTCTGCTCGTCGCCGTCCTGCTCGTCATCAACTCCTTGGTGCTGCTGGCCCGGCGGCTGCCCGAGGACAGGATTCCCCAGGGCCTCGTTCTTCTCTGGCTGACGGTCGGCATCGCCGCGGCGGTCGCCCTGATCGGCGTCAGCCGCAGCGGAACGGGCTATCTCTTCGCCTTCTTCCTCTCCGGCCACATCGGATACCGGCTGGAGACCAGACCGGCTCTCGTCCTCGCCGGGATCTGCAGTCTGCTCTGCGGCGGGGTGCTGTACTTCCGTCTCGGTCCCGGGCACGACGAGCTGCCCTGGGTGCTCGGCCTGGCCAGCGGCACTCCGGTGCTGGTGGGCATACTCAACCGCAGCCAGCGCCAGGCCGTACGGGCGGTGATCGCGGCGGCCGAGTCGGCGGAACGCGCCGCGCGGGCCGAGGCGCGGACGGCCGCGCTGACCGAGCGCAGCCGGATCGCCAGGGACGTGCACGATGTGCTGGCGCACTCGCTGGCCGGGATCAACATGCAGTTGGAACTGGCCGACGCGCTGCTCGACACCGGGGACCTGGAGAAGGTCAGGGAGGCCAACGACAAGGCCCACGGTCTGGTGAGGGAGAGCCTGAAACAGGCGCAGTGGACCGTACACGCGCTGCGCGAGGACTCGCTGCCGCTGCTGGAGAGCCTGACGGCGATGCTGGAGTCGTCGGGGCACCGCGATGTCCTCACCGTCACCGGGACCGCCCGCGAGGTCCCGGCCCGGGTGGTCCAGAATCTCCTGCGTATCGCCCAGGAGGCGCTGACCAACGCCGCCCGGCACGCTCCCGGCGGCGATGTCGGCGTGGAGCTGACGTACGCCGCCGCGTCGATCACGCTGGCGGTGCGCAACGGCCCCGCCGCCCGCGAGGTGAACGCGGTGGTCGGCAGCGGCATGGGGCTGATCGGAATGCGCGAACGCGTCGCCCTGCTGGGCGGAACGGTGACGGCGGGCCCGGTCACAGCCGGCCCCGACCAGGGCGGCTGGAAGGTGGAAGCAGTGATTCCGGTATGAGCGAACCGACCGGGAAGCCGCAGCGGCTGAGGGTGGTCGTCGCCGACGACCAGGCCGCCGTACGGGAACCGCTCGCCGCGGTGCTCGGGCTGTCCGAGGACATCGACGTCGTCGCGTCCGCCGCGGACGGGAGCCAGGTGCTGGCGGCTGTCGCCGCCGGGCCGGTGGACGTGGTGCTGATGGACCTGCGCATGCCGGTGATGGACGGGATCGAGGCGACCCGGCGGCTCGGCGAGGAGCACCCGGACGTGGCGGTGGTCGTGCTGACCACCTTCGCCGACGACGACTCGATCCTCGGCGCGCTGAGCGCGGGCGCCCGCGGCTATCTGACCAAGAACGCGGGCCGCCAGGACATCATCCGGGCGATCCGTGCCGCCGCCGCCGGGCAGTCCGTGCTCGACCGCGAGGTGCAGAACCGGCTGCTCGCCTCCGTCAGGACCAAGGCCCCGATGGTGGGCCAGGCCCTGCCGGAGGATCTCACACCCCGCGAACGCGAGGTGCTCGCGCTGATCGGCCAGGGCCTGCCCAACCGGGGCATCGCCGAGAAGCTCTTCATCAGCGAGGCCACCGTCAAGACCCACATCAACAACCTCTTCGCCAAGGCCGCGATCCGCGACCGCGCCGACGCCGTCCGCCGCGCCATCGAAGCGGGCCTGACCTGAACCGCGAGGGGGGCCGGGCGGGTTGGCGGGCGGCGAGGGGGGCCGGGCGGGCCACTAACATGTGGGCATGTGGGCGTACCTTCCGGCGGTGTTGTTCTTTCTGGGGTTCTGTGTCGGAGTGCTGCGGGAGCGGCGTCGGTTCAGCAATGCGATTCTGCTCGGGCTTTCACCCGTCTTCGCTCTGGGTGCGTGGCTCTTTGACATAGGCAGGGAACACCCGACGCTGGGCAATGATCTCGGGGTGGCGCTGCTGACGCTCATGGCGGTGGGCGTGGTCGCCATGTCGTGGTTTCTGATGTCCAACGGCGTTGCCATGGTACGCAAAGAGGGCAGAAGCCCCGCCAACCTGCTGTCCCTGCTGGCCGGGTTCGCGCTGCTGGCGCTCATAGCGCTGTTGGTGACCGCGGCGGTGATGCACACCCGCGCACTTCTCGTGGTCGCGGGGACGGCCACCGTCCTCGCGGGCTATGTCGTCTTCCTCTTCCTCTGTTTCATCGTCTACGGGTCGCTCTACGGATGGCTGACCGTCCGGCGCAAGGCCGACTTCGTCGTCGTTCTCGGCTCGGGGCTCATCGGCGGTACCAAGGTGCCGCCGCTGCTGGCCAGCCGCCTCGACCGGGCCCGTACGGTGCACCGCAGGCTCTCGTCCCGCGGCAGGCGGCCGGTGCTGCTCACCTCCGGCGGACAGGGCCCGGACGAGAAGCTGCCGGAGTCGCACGCGATGGCCGACTACCTTGTGGCGCAGGGTTTTCCGGCGGATCTGATCGAACGCGAGGACCGGTCGACGACCACCGAGGAGAATCTGCGATTCAGCAAGTCCATCATGGAGCGGAACAAAGCGGACTACCGCTGCGTCGTCGTCACGAACAACTACCATGTCCTGCGCGCCGCGGTGACCGCGCGGCGGCTGGGCGTCAGAGGACATGTCGTGGGGGCGCCGACCGCCGCGTATTTCTGGCCGAGTGCGACCATCCGCGAATTCGTCGCGATGCTCATGACGTATTGGCGCACCAATCTCACCATCTGCCTCCTAGTTTTCGCGGGAGGCTTCTTCATCTGGTGGCTGAGCTGACCGCCGGACCGGCCCCGCGTCCGCGACGGCCGCTCGCCCGGCGGCACGTCACCGCAGATTCAGCCGCTTCATGACCCGCGGGTCGAGAGCGCCCG
This sequence comes from Streptomyces sp. CBMA29, assembly GCF_014596445.1. Taxonomy (GTDB): domain Bacteria; phylum Actinomycetota; class Actinomycetes; order Streptomycetales; family Streptomycetaceae; genus Actinacidiphila. The sequence continues at coordinate 7,920 of NZ_MECL01000175.1, forward strand.
CGCGGCGCCGGAAGGCCGAGACGGGGACGCGCCGCAGCTCGGTGGTCTCCAGGTAGCTCTGCCGACCCCGGGCGTCGTCGACGGTGCCCGCGGGAAGCGGTACGACTCCGGGCAGCTCCTCGTGGTGCTGAGAGGTGATCTTGGCGACCCGCGCGGTCCCGCCGCGTACCGAGACGACCAGGCAAGGACGGTCCTTCGAGCCGGCCGTGTCCTCGTACGGCACGTCCGCCCACCACACCTCGCCCCTGCGCGGCGCGGCGCCACCGGCGGACGCACCGCCCGTCCGCCGGGCGGGGGTTCCTCCGCCGCGCCGCAGGCGCCCGCCCGCCACCACGGCGGCCACCAGCGCGACGACGACCACGGCGCCCAGGACGACCCACATCGGCGTGCTCATCGACTTCTCCTCTTCGTGAACGGATGTACGGATGTACGGATATATGTACGGACACATCTGCGGACGGCCGGACCGGCCGACACCTGCCCCGGCCGTGCGCCGCGACAGCGGTGAGTAGTGGCATGCTTGCGCTGTGGATACAGCGAAACTTGAACTGGCCGCGCATCGCTACGCCGAGGCCGAGGACGCCCTCCAGGCGGCGGCGATCGACCTCAAGGCCGAGAGCGCGGCGGTCCTCGCCAGGGGCGGCGACGAACACGAGGTGGCGGACGCCGTCGGCCGCCCGCCCGAGGAGATCCGCGAACTGTGAGCCGCGAGGCGTGAGCCGCCAGTCGTGATCAGCCAGACGTGAGCCGCGAGGCGCCGCTCAGAGCTCGCGCCAGCGCGCGTTGGCCCAGGAGAACAGCCCGAAGGCGATCAGGCCGACCGCGATGAGCACCAGCAGCCACGGGCCGACCGGGGTGTCGGCGAACGAGCGCAGCGTGTCGTCCATGCCCTTGGACTTGCCCGCCTGGTGCTTGACCGCCGCGGCCACGGCGAATCCGCCGGCCGTGGCGAACAGCGCGCCCCGCGCGGTGCCGCCGAACATGCCGAGGAAGTCCACGGCCTGGCGCTGGCGCCGCGACATCCGGCCCATCTTCAGGTGCTTGTGGAACTTGCGCATGAGGGCACGGACCGCGATCCACACACCGGCGCAGAACACGGCGACACCGGCGATGGCGACGATCCACTGGCCGCCCGGCCAGTCGAGCACCTTGGCCGTCACGTCGTCGGTCCTCTTGTCGGTCGACCCGCTGCCGCTGCCCTTCTCGCCGGCCGCGTAGGCGAGCACCGAGTACGAGACGAAGGCGTAGAAGACGCAGCGGCCCGCGGCCATCGCCCGCTTGGTCGGCTTGTCGCCGTCGGGTCCCGCCTGTCCGAAGGCCGCTTCCGACAGCCGCCACAGGGCCATTCCGGCCAGGGCTATCCCCAGCAGCCACAGCAGGACGTCCCCGAACGGCTTGTGCGCGATCTCGGCGAGCGCGCCGCCGCGGTCGGCCTGTTGGCCTCCGGCGTCGGAGAAGGCGATGCGCACCGCCAGTGCGCCCACCAGGACGTAGATCACCCCTCGGGCCGCGAACCCCGCGCGGCCCGCGACGGCGACCGCCTTGCTGTCGGCCGCGCGTCTGGCATTGTGCCGGCCCGTCGATACCGCTGCTTGCGTCTTCACACAGGCCGACTTCCCCGATCGGCGGAGTTGAGGCACCCGCTACGGGACGACGTCCCTCGCGTCCCCCGAACCGTCCTGCGCGGGAAGCGCGACGCCGGGCGCCGGCGGCGGCGCACCGGTTGCCGGACTGGTCGCCGTACCGGCCGGCGAGGGCACGGTCGGCGGGTCGAACCTGACGTCGACGTGCTGGAAGCCCTTGAAGACCTCCGTGGCGGCGTACGAGGTGTACACTTCGCGGTCCGCGCGGCTGAGCACCACATTGTCGGTGAACGCGGTGAGCAGGCTGCGCGGCCAGAGCCGCCGGGCCCGCACCGCCGCCACCTCCGCGGTGAGGACGAAGATCAGCGCGCCGAGGTAGATCCAGGTGATCAGGCCGAGGACGATGCCGAACAGCCCGTACGTGGCCGTCGCCCCGCGCAGCTCGTGCCGGACGTAGTACGTGCCCGCCCACTGCACGAACTGCCAGGCCAGCGCGGCGGCCAGCGCCGTACCCGCCGAGGAGCGCAGCCGTACGGTGCCGACCGTGAAGTAGCGGTACGCGAACAGGAGCAGGCCGGTGTTGACGGCCGTGGACAGTACGGTCGCGGCGATCCGCAGCAGGACGACGGGGTGGATGCCGAACGCGCGCGCGTCCGACGCGAGCGAGGTCAGCGCGGTGGTGGCGGCCAGGCCCACGCCGAAGACCCCCACCACCAGCAGGCTGCGCAGCCGGGAGCGCAGGGGGTTCGGCCGGTCGTGGCGCGGCACGGCCCAGATCTTCAGCAGGGTGTTCTGCGCGGCCTGGGCGACACCGAGGGCGCCGTACAGGCCGCCGATCACACCGGTGGCGACCGCGAGCGTGTTGCCGTGGAACGACTGGACGTTCTCACCGATCTGGTCGCCGATCACCGGGAACTGGTGCAGGGCCGAGTCGACGACCTGCTTCTGGAAGTGCGCGTCGTTGTGCAGCAGGAAGCCGAGCACCGACACCAGGAGCAGCAGCAGGGGGAAGACCGACAGGAAGGCGTAGTAGGCGATCAGCGCCGTGAGGTAGCCGCCCTGGTCCTCGGCGAATTTGTACACCACCGCCAGCGGCAGCCCGAGCCATGTGTGCTCGCGCTGATAGGCGTCGAATCTTCGGACCATGCCCACGATCGCCACCAATTCGTCGTCGTCGGGCCTGCCGCCGCACCTCACGCGGCCTGGTCCCTGTCACGGCGGTTTCCCCGTGAGCGCCGGTACAGACCACGGCTCAGGAGGCGGCAGCGCGGCCGGCCCCGGCCTCAGCGGTGTCCTTGAGGCGGTGGGCCCGGTCGTGGAGGCCCCTGCCCGCGGTTCCCGGTCGGCTGTGCGGTCACAGCCAGCCGCGCTCGCGGGCGAGGCGCGCCGCGACATGGCGGTTCTCGGCGCCGACCTTGGTGGCGGCGGACGACAGGTGGTTGCGTACGGTGCCGACCGAGAGCATGGCGCGGGCGGCGATGTCGGCGACGGGCGCCCCCTCCTCGGCCATGGCGAGCAGTTCCGCCTCGCGGGGCGTCAGCGGGGAGTCGCCCGCGGTGATGGCGTCGGCGGCCAGCTCCTGGTCGACGTAGCGTCCGCCGTCGTGCACGGTACGGATGATGCGGGCGAGCTCTTGCGCGGAGACGGTCTTGGGTACGAAGCCGCGCACGCCCGCGCTCAGGGCGCGCTTGAGCGCCCCGGCCCCGGCGTGGCTGGTCACGATCATCGTCGCGCAGTCGGGGAGTTCGGTGCGCAGGTGTTCCGCGACGCTGATTCCGTCACCGCGCGGCATCTGGAGATCGAGGACGGCGACGTCCGGCCGGTGGGCCCGTGCCATGGCGAGGGCCTCGTCGCCGGAGCCCGCCTCGGCGGCGACGAGGATGTCGTCCTCCAGGGCGAGCAGCGAGGCGAGCGCTCCGCGGATGAGGTGCTCGTCGTCGGCGAGCAGGACCCTGATCATGGTGTTTCCTCCCACGGGACGGTCACGGTCAGGCGGAAGACGCCGGCGGAGCGTTCGCTGGTCGTGAGTGTGCCCTGAAGCTGCGTCAGGCGCTCTTCGAGTCCGGCGAGACCGCTTCCGGCGGGCGGGGTCCCGTCCGCCGTACGGCTTCCCGCCGTGGTGACGGGCCCGCTCCGGTCTCCGGTGTTCCCGGCGCGGTGGCCGCGCCTGCCCCGGTGGTCGCTGCCGTCGTTCTCCACGACCAGCGTGACGGCGCCCTCGCCGGTGTCGCGCAGGGACACCTCGCAGCGGGTCGCGTGCTGCGCGTGGCGCAGCACATTGGTGACGGCCTCGCGGATGACCCAGCCGAGCGCAGCCTGGATGTCGTCCGGGAGGCGGGCGGCGGGACCGTCGCTGATACGGCAGGGAATCCCGGCGGCCTTCAGCACCGCGCGGGCGCCCGCGAGTTCGGTGTGCAGGTCCGCGGTGCGGTATCCGCGCACGACGGAACGGATCTCGCGCTGGCTGTCCTGCGCGATGCGCTGCACCTCGTACATGAGGTCGACGGCCTCGGGGCTGCCGCGTTCCGCGAGCTTGGCGGCCAGTTCGCTCTTGAGCGCCACCACGGCGAGGTTGCGTCCAAGGATGTCGTGCAGGTCGCGGCCGAAGCGCAGGCGTTCCTCGGCCACGGCCAGCCGGGCCTGGGTCCCGCGGGCCGCGGCCAGCTCCTCGATCAGGAGCACGCTCCAGCCGGAGGCCCGCAGGGCGAGGGCCATGAACGGGACGAGGAACAGGCTCCCGCCGACGACCACCGCCAGCGACTCCCCGCGCAGTCCGGTCGCGAAGGCGGCGGCCAGCGAGCCCAGCGTGACGGTCGAGACCAGGGCCGTTCCCGCGCGCAGGGACAGCGCCAGCATGGGCGGGCCCGCGTAGAACATCATCAGCCACAGCAGGTAGGGCGCGAGGTCCTTCCCCTCGACGCGGTCCTTCGCCTGCAACACGCAGCCGACCGCGACGGCGGCGACCGTGACGGCGGTGTAGAGGGCGGCCAGCGGGTAGGGGCGGGGCGCCAGGCCGATGTAGGCGCGGAGTCCGGCGCGGGAGAGCAGTACCTGGACGACGACGTGGGCCGCGCCCAGGACCGCGACCGCGATCCGGAGCGGGCCCACGTCGTTCGTGACGACCCACAGCGTCCACAGGCCCCCCTCGAACAAGGCGAAGCAGGTGAGGGAGTTCAGGGTGTAGCGACGGTAGCGGTCCGTGCCGTGCCGGTGGCCGAGCCACTCCACCCAGCTCTGCACGCTCGCCAGCCCGGCCGTTCCTTTGGGTCCCGTCGTGGTCCCTGTGGTTCCCGCAGTCACCGTCGCCCCTTCGTCCCTTCGTCCTTCGAGTCCTACGGTCCTTCAGTCCTACGGTCCCTCGGTCCTACGGTCCCTCGGTCCTTCGGTCCTTCGAGTCCTACGTTTCCGGCGGCGCGGCGCTCAGTGCCGAGGTTCCCAACGGAACCACTTGCGTACGCCGAGGACGGCCACGCCGATCCACACCAGCGCCGTGAGAGTGAGTCGGAGCTGGTCCGTCCCGTCCACATTCCCCGTCCAGCCGCCGCGCAACAGGTCCATGACCGGGGTGAACGGCAGGAACGCACCGATGCGCGCCATCGTGTCCGGCAGGGTGTCGCGGGGCAGGAACATCCCCGAACCGGCCATGCTCAGCAGCATGAACGGCAGAAACGTCAGTTGGGCGCTCTCAGCCGTCTGGGTGAAGGCGGCGGTGAGCGCGGCGCCCACGACCAGCAGCACGATACCGAGGAGCAGGCCGAGGATCAGCAGGTGGGGCGCTGCCGGGGCGGGCATGTCGAGCAGGACGGCGAGTCCGACGCCGAGCAGCAGGGACTGCGCGATCGCCATCAGGACCGCGGGCAGCGCGCCGCCGGTCAGGATCTCGGCGTCGCGGACCTCTCCCGAGCGGAGCCGCTTGAGGACAAGGCCCTCGCGGCGGGTGACGTACACGCCGACCATGTTGGTGTAGACCGCGAAGAACAGCGCCATGCCCAGGGCGCCCGGCACCAGCACGGTGGCGACGGACAGGCCGGTGCCGCCCAGGTCCAGGCTCTTCACGGCGCTGCGCATGGACACGGCGATGACGCCGGGCAGCACGAGGGCCGTCATCAGGGCGGCCTTGCTGCGGACCAGCAGGATCAGTTCGGCGCGGGCGAGCGCGGCCAGGCGTTCGGTGCTTTTACGGGACCGGCGGGCGCTGTCCGCGGGCGCGGTGGTCGTCGTGGTCGCGGAGGTCATCGCGTCGTCTCCTGGAGGTCGTCGGCTCGGTGCTCGTCCCAGCGGTCAGCTCGGCGGTCGGTACGGTCGCGGTCCCGGTGGTCGAGGTCCTTGGCGATGTCCATGAACGCCTCCTCCAGCGACGCGGAACGGACGTCGAGGCCGGTCAGTTCGACGCCCTGGTCACGGGCCCAGCACAGCAGCTCGGTGGTGGTGTGCTGGAGGTCGCGGGTCTCCAGGCGCATCTTCTGCCCGGTGACGTCGTGTGCGGTGACGCCGATCGACCGCAGCGGCGGCAGGTCGGCGGGGAAGCGGCCCCAGGGCAGTTCGAAGGTGATCCGCGCGGGCCGCTCGGCGACCACGTCCGCGACGCGTCCGGTGCTGGCGATCCGGCCCGCGTGCATGATGGCCAGCCGGTCCGCCAACTGCTCCGCCTCTTCGAGGTAGTGCGTGGTGAGCAGCACCGTGGTGCCCTGCCGCTTCAGCTCTCCGATCAGCTCCCAGGTGTCGTGCCGGGACTGGGCGTCGAGACCGGTGGTGGGCTCGTCGAGGAAGAGCACTTCCGGCCGTCCCAGCAGCGCGAGCGTGAGGTCGAGGCGGCGCCGTTCACCGCCGGAGAGCTGCTTGACCCGGACCCCGCGTCGCTGCTCCAGCCGCGTCAGCTCCAGGGCCTCCGCCACGGGCCGGGCGCCGCTGGTGCAGCCCGCCCACATGCCGACGGTCTCCGCGACGGTCAGCTCGGTGGGGAAGCCGCCCTCCTGGAGCATCACTCCGATCCGGGGCCGCACCGCGGCCCGCTCGCGGTAGGGGTCGGCGCCCAGCACCCGTACCGTTCCCGAACTGGCGGCCGCCTGCCCCTCCAGGATCTCCAGCGTCGAGGTCTTGCCCGCGCCGTTCGTCCCCAGCAGGGCGAACAGTTCGCCCCGCCCCACGCTGATGTCGACGCCGCGTACGGCCTCGAAGCCGCTGTAGCTCCGCCGCAAGCCGGTGGTTTCGATGACTGTGTCCATGTCTCAAGGCTGTCCGCCCGTCGGCGCTTGTGGCCGTGTGGTCTGTCATGACTGTTCATGACGAATGTCATGGGCGGGGGCCCGCACGAACCGGGCGGGGCCGCCGCGCCGCACATCGCTCCGGGCGTCGTCCCCGCCCGTGCGAGGATGCCGCCATGCGGTCACGGCTGCCCCTCGGGGAGAAGTTGCGGGACGAGTTGGGGGCGCCCCGGCGGGGCCGCCGGCTGGGGAGCAGTCCGCGGTCGCGGGTGTGGCGGGCCGAGCTGGCCGGAACTCCCGTGGTCGTCAAGCAACTTGTCGACGCGCCCGAGGCCGACGAGAGGTACGCCCGCGAGGTGGCCGCGCTGCGGCTCGCGGGCCGCGTCGATCCGCGGGTCGTGCCGACGCTGCTGGGCACCGACGCGCGGGAGCGCGTGCTGGTGCTGGAGTACGTGGAGCACCGGCCGCCGCGCGAGGAGTGGATCGTCGACTACGCCGGGGCGCTGGCCCGGCTCCACGCGGCGACCAGCGGCGCTGCGGACGACGGCGACGGCAGCGACGGCGACGGCGACGGCAGCGACGGCAGCGACGGCAGCGACGGCTTGGGCGTACTCGCCGCCTGGTCGGGCCCGGCGCAGGCGGACGTCGGCTCCTTCCTCACGCTCGCCCAGGCCCTCGGCGTCGCCGTACCACCCGCCGTGCGGGGCGAGTTGGACGACCTCGTGGACCGTACGTCGCAGGCGCGGGGCCGCGCCCTGCTGCACGGCGACCCGTGCCCCGGCAACGACATGCACACCGACGACGGCGTCAGGTTCATCGACTTCGAACAGGCCGCGTTGGGTGACGGAATCGTCGAACTCGCCTATCTGCGCGTCGGTTTCCCGACCTGCTGGTGCGTCACCGCCCCCGCTCACCCGCTGCTGGAAGCGGCGGAGGCCACGTATCGCGACGCCTGGCGACGGGCGACGGGAACCGACGTCCAGGGCGATCTCACCGACGCCTGCGCCGGTTGGCTGCTGCGCGGTGACGCGCTGGTGCAGCGGGCCGAGCGCGGAGCCACCGACCACCTGGCCCGGATTCCTCACCAGGACTGGGAGTGGGGCACGGTGACGGCGCGTCAGCGTCTGGTCCACCGTCTCGGCGTCGTCGGCCGCATGACCGCCCAAGAGGGCCGTCTGCCGGCCCTCGGCCACCTGGCTCCCGCGATGCGCGAAGCAATGCTCACGCGCTGGCCCACCCTCCAACCGCCGCCCGCCCGCAGGACGTAGAGAACGACGGCTCGCGCTCCGCCGAGACGCCGATGGGCCCGCCCCGCCGCGCCCGGCGCAGCGCACGGCAACCAGCCTCGCCGTGCCGACAAGGGCCCCCGCCCCCTCGTCGCCGTCATCGGTCCGGCCGTGGGGTCAGGCTGTCGTGGAGGGCTCCGGGGTGTCCTGGGGGAGGGTGACGGCCAGGGCCGCGAGGACGCCGCCGTCGACCGGGATGTCCGTGCCGGTGACGAATCCGGCGCGGGTGCCGGCCAGGAAGGCGATCACCTCGGCGACCTCGCGGGGCTGGGCTATGCGGCCTATCGGGTGGCTGCGGCCCCACTCGCCGAGCAGCCGCCGCACCCCTTCGTCGCTGCCGTCGCTGAACCGGGCCGCCGAGTGGCGCAGCATCGGGGTGTCGACCGAGCCGGGGCAGACCGCGTTGACCCGTACCCCGAAGGGGGCCTCGTCCACGGCCATCGACCGGACCAGCGCGTTCAGCGCGCCCTTCGCCGCCGCGTAGGCCGCCACGTTGGACTGCGCGGCGCGCGACTGCACGGACGAGACCACGACGACGGAGCCGCCGGAGGCGCTGCGCCGCAGGTGGGGCAGGGCGGCGCGGGCGGTCAGGAACACTCCCTTGACGTTGACGGCGAACACCTCGTCCCAGGTCTTCTCGTCGGTGTCGGCGACCGTCCCGTAACGCTGGATGCCCGCGGAGGTCACCAGCACGTCGAGACCGCCGTACTCGCTCACGGTCCGTGCCACCGCCTCGGCGACCGCGTCGGGGTCCGAGACGTCCGCGACGACGGGCAGCGCCCGGCCGCCCGCCTCCGCGATGGCCGCGGCCGTCTTCTCCGTGTCGTCGGCGTCCACACCGCAGACGGCGACAGCGGCGCCCGACGCGGCCAGCAGTTCCGCGGCGGCGCGGCCGATACCGCTCGATCCGCCGGTGACCAGCGCGACGCGACCGGCGTGTTCCTCACTCATACGTTCCCTCTCCAGTCCCACGTTGTTCGCCAACCGGGGCGCCTGCGCGGCCGGATGACCGAAAACTGTTGCCGTCCGAGCTTGCTGCCGACGGCAGGCCCATGTCGTCAGCCCAACGGCATAGTGCAGAAATTGGCGCCGACGCGGAAATTGCGGTCGGCCGCCGGGTCGAAGTCCGCGGGACCGAAGGCCCCGCACTCCAGGAGCGAGGCCAGGTGCTCCTCGGCGTCGTCCCGCGGGTGGTAGCCGATGGCTTCGCCTTCCGAAAGGGACCACCACCGGCGGGTGTTGCGGGAGATGCCCCACAGCATCCGGAATCCGGCGGGCTCCGCGCGCAGACACGCCTCCATCAGCCGGGCCGCGTCGTCCGGCGACAGCCAGGCGGCCAGATCCTCAGGAGCGAGCGGGCGCGGCCGGAAGGCGCCGATCCGCAGGCAGGTGACGTCGATGCCGAAGCGGCTCCGGTAGAGCGCGCCGAGCGCTTCCACCGCGGCCTTCCCCGCGCCGTAGTAGGTGTCGGGGCGCGGGGCGATGTCCGCGGGCAGCTCGGCGCGCTCAGCGGCGGGGGTCCCTGCGGCGGCGCCATCCTCGCGTACGGGCACGGCGTCGTCCCGCGTACGGAATCCCGCCGCGTGGATGCTGGAGGCGAGCACCACCCGCGGCACGCCCTGGCGGCGCGCGGCCTCCAGCACTCGCCGCGTGCCGTCGATGTTGATCTCCTGGATGCGCTCCCAGGGCGCTTCCCCGGCCAGTCCCCCGAGGTGGAGCACCGCGTCGACGCCCTGGCAGGCGGCGTCCATCGCGTCCGGGTCGGTGAACGAGGCCCGTACGGTCTCCACGTCCTCGCCCGGCGCGGGCGGCTCGATCTCGGCGATGTCCAGGAGCCGGAGTGTGCGTCCCGGCCGCGCCATGCGCGGGCGCAGCGCCCGGCCGATGCGGCCCGCGGCCCCGGTGACGAGAATGCGCTGCGCCGTCACCATGTCCGCTCCAACGGGTCCATGGAGTCGGGTAGTTGGGCGGGCGGGCGCTGTTCGTCGTAGGGCCGCGGGGTCGCGGAGGCGGGTGCGTACGGCGGCTGGTTGTAGGTGTGGTGGCGGCGGAAGGCGACGTCGACCGGCGGATTCCAGTGCCGCCAGCTGCCGGGGTCGGTGTCGACGGGGGGCGACGTGGGGCCGGTACCGTTTCCGTTCTCGGCGGCCACCGCGTACTCCAGGACGGGTGCCGGTCCCGGCCTCCCGTTACCGCGAGCGCTGTCCGATCCATCCGATCCGTGCGACCTGTCCGAACCGTCCGACCCGCGCGGATCGCCGGTCGCCGGTACGACACCGGGCACGCGGTCGACGTACGCGAAGGCCGTGCCCGCGAAGACCTCACGGTAGTCGGCCTCGCCCTGGCGCCGCCGGTACAGCCGGTACCGTCCGGCGCCCAGTACCTCGCCCCAACTGACGCTCACCGCACCGTCGTTGAGCCTGACCTTCAGACCGTCCGGCGGCTCCGGTGCCCGGTCGGTCGCGTAGACCGGGTAGTCGGCGCCGGGAAGGCCCTGCCGGTCGGTGTTCCTCGCGGCGACCCTGACGTGGTACTTCACGCCGTCGGACAGTCCGCTCAGCAGTCCGGGGCTGTCGGCGGCGGTGACGGCCGGTGCCCAGGTCAGACCGCCGTCCGTACTGATTTCGAGCAGGTAGGAGTCGGCCGCGGCGACGGCGGTGAAGTGCACGACGGCGCCGCCGGGGACGGTCTCGGTACGGGTCACCCGCGGCGGTACCGGTTCCGGGCGGCGCGCGGTCGACTCCCACGCGTGGCGGCCCCGTGGGAGTGCCAGCCGCACGGTGTCATGCGTCCGGCCGAGCGGGCGCAGGGGCGCGCCGTCCACGGAGAAGTCCGCCGCGGTGTCGAGCCCGGCAGGCAGGCGCAGGGTGATCTCGGTGTCCGTCCGCGCGTCGTACGTGCCGCGCAGTTCCGTGGGGTGGAGGTATCCGAGACTGATGCCCAGGTCGCGGTCGTCGGTCGTCAGCAGGACGTCCGGGGTGCCGATGGCGGTGCCGTGAAAGAGCGTCAGTTCGCGCCGCCCGCTCTCGAAGAGCCGGATCGTGCCCGCCGTCCCCGTGAACCGCAGCCCGTCCTCGGCGAATTCGACGGCGGCCGGTTCGTAGGGCCTCGCGGACTGGTGGCGGAAGACGAGGTCGAGGCTGTGCGGGGTGCGGATCCTGGCGCCCCAGGGCGTGCTGGCCGCGGGGTCGACCACCAGGTCGTCGCGGTGGCTGACGACCGCGAGCGTGTTGCCGTCGGACCCGTCGGCGCGGCCTTCGAGGCGTACACCGTGCGTGACGTCGGTGGCGAAGGCGCCCCCGAGCGCGCCGGCCTCCCGTACCGCGCCGCCCTGACCTGCCGCGCCGCCCTCCCCCACCGCGCCGTCCTCGCGCACACCGCGCACGAGGTGGATGAACGGCATCCGCTCGGGCAGGTGGGTGTAACTGTTGGCGTCGTGCCCGGTGGCCTCGGTGAGCACCGACCAGGTCCACACCATGCGTTGGTTGGGCGCGAAGGAGTCGTAGGTGACGAGGTAGTCGCTGCCGACGAGCAGCACGCTGCGGCCGAGGTACAGGTCGCCGACCGGACCGTCGGGATCGGGGACGATCTCCGCGTACTGCGCGCCGCCCAGGTCGTACATCGGCCGGTCGAGGGTGTGGCAGCCGATGCCGCGGAAAGCGCCGTCCTTCCAGACCGCGCAGGACGTCGCGAAGGTCGCGTCCGGCACGCGGCGGTCCCCGGCGTCCTCGGGGCCGTGGCCGCTGTAGGAAGCGCCCGCCGCGTAGTAGTAGAGGTGGCCGCTCCCGTTGTCGTCGGCGATGCCCCAGCGGTAGTTGGGGCCGCGGTCCACCTGCTGGAGGAAGACGGCGACCTCGCCCGGCCGGTCGACGTCGGCGCGCAGCGTGATCCCGTATCCGGTGTATTTGGCGCTGCGCAGCCGGGGGTTGGTGCCGGGGTTGCCCTCGGTGCGCACGGTGACGCGCCAGGGGTCGGGTGCGTGGTGCGGGCTGTCCAGGCGCCGGGCGGCGGGATCGCTGCCCCACAACAGGTGTTCGGCAACGAGGGGGCGGTAGCGGTGCAGGGTCTCGCCGAGCAGCCGCATCTCGATGGGAGGGCGGCGCGGCCAGTAGGCGTGCGCGCCTTGCGCGGGGTGCAGCCGCCGCATGTCGCCGGTACCGGTCACGTCGACCGGCGCGGTCAGCGCGTTGACCAACCAGTCGCCGAGGGCGGCGAGTTCGGGGGTGACGGCCCGGTTGCGGCCGTCAACCTCCCGCGCCAGGTGGTTGCCCTGGCCGAGGGGCCGCAGATACGCCCATACGTACGTGGCCAGGCTCTCGGTCCAACGGCCGGGCCGGGCGCGGCGGGAGGGCAGCGCCGGGCGGGTGTGGAACACGCCGGACAGCTCGGCGAACCGCTCGAACTGGTCCAGCCACTCCCCCGCCGCCTCGTGCTCGGGGAAGAGCCAGGCCAGGCAGGCCAGCGCCGCCTTGCCGTCGGCCATGAAGTTGGGGTGGCCGCCCGCCATCCGCAGCAGCGGGCCGATCTCCTCGCCCGCCGAGACGTATCCGGTCAGCAGGAGCAGGGCGTCCACGCGCTCATGCTCGGCGCTGTCGAGCTGTCCGGCGAACCGGTCGTAGCCGTCCAGCAGCCGGTCGTAGAGCGGGCGTTGGCCGATGTTGAGATAGCCCGCGACGTCGTTGACCCCGTGGGCGATCAGCCGGGGTCCCTCGGGGCCGGCCAGCAGGGCGTCGGCGAACTCCCGCGCGCTGCCGAACTCGCCCTCCCGGCACAGCGGTTCCGGCCGCTTGCCGGTGTAGGTGAGCTTCCAGTCCTTGACCCGGTCGAGGCTGAGCGTGCCCTGCCAGTGCTGGAGGTGGCGGACGTACGTGGACTGGTAGGCCGTCGACCGCTGCGCGCGCAGGACCTCCAGGTCGCGCTCGTGGTCGTAGAAGGCGATGCCGGTGCTGCGGGCGCCGGTGCGCAGCGGCCAGGTCCAGCGCAGGACGCCGTCGTGGCGGAAGCGGATCCGGAGGGTGTCGGCCGACGCCCACGAGGCGTACGCACGGTCGTCCCACCGGCTGTGGTCGCGGACGAACACGCCCATGGCGTCGCGCTGTTCGGCGTCCCAGAAGGCGGCGTGCGGCCGGATGTCCCATGCGAAGCTCGGGGCGTAGGGGCCGACGGTGAAGGCCATGTCGGTCCCGGGGTGCTCCCTGCCGCCCGGCCCGGAGAAGGACGGGTCCTCGCCGCAGTCGCCGACGACGACGGGCTCGTCGATGCCGAGCCAGTGGTACAGCTCGGGCGAACCGGGGTCGGCGTGGTCGGCGGCGGACTGCGAGAGCGGCCAGGCGGAGGAGAACCGGTGAGTGGGCGTGCACCCCTCCCAGTCCAGCTCCCACGCCATCGCGGTCGCGGTCGTCGTCGCAGACGCGTCCAACGACACCATCTCCTCGGACAGTTCGAGGAAGTCGCAGTCCCGCAGCACCCGGACGGTCGCGGTGTAGCGGGCGCCGCCGGTGAAGGCGTACGTGAGGACGTGGGTCGCGAACAGTGGTCCGGCCTCGGTGAGTTGGACGTCGAGGCGGTCCAGCCGCTCGGCGCCGCAGCGCAGTACGGATCTGCCGACCCAGCCGTGCCCGCGGTCGAGCTGCCGGACCGGCCCCGGCACGTCCCCGGCGGCGAACCGGCCGGCGGACGGCAGCCGGACCCGCAGGGCCCCGCCGTCGACCACGATGCCGTCGCCGTCCTCGGTGACCTCGACCGGCCCCGCGCCCCGCGCCGGTGGCAGCGTCCCGTCCGCCCGCAGCGTGAACTCGTGCCGGGCGCCGGGCGCGAGGCCGGCGAAGAAGCAGACAGCGGCGGACGTCAGGAACGCGTCGTCGCCCGCCGAGTCCGTGGTCACCTCGGAGAGTTGGAAGGGCACCGGCGCGCCGGACGCGTCGAGCAGCCGCAGTTGTCCGGCGCGCACCGAGGGCGCCGCCCACCGCACCGGGTAGTGCAGCAGGGTCCGGGGCCAGGCGAAGTCCGGGTGGTCGAGGGGGTCTCCGAGCACGAACCGCACCTCGTCGCCGTCCGCCGGCCAGTGCGTGACGGCGGACGTCACGATCCCCCTCCCACTTCGGCGCCCCCGGCGCCCGACGAGCCGGGCGCGACACCCTGCGTGCCGAACGCCGCGCCGCCCGCGACGCCTTCGACGAGGTAGCGCTGGAGCAGGATGAACAGCAGCATGATGGGCGCCGCGACGATGAAGGTGCCCGCGGCGATCAGCGGCCAGTTCTGCGAGTACTCGCCGAAGAACGAGTACAGCCCCCGGGTGACCGGCCACAGCGCGGAGTCCGACAGCATCACCAGCGGCAGGATCAGGTTGTTCCAGGCGTGCACGAAGCCGAAGATCGCGAACGTGGCCAGGGCCGGTTTCATCTGCGGAATGATGATGGTGAAGATGAACCGGATGTAGCCGCAGCCGTCGAGCGCCGCCGCCTCGTCGATCTCGCGCGGGATGCCCTTGATGTAGCCGACGAAGAAGAAGAACCCCGCGCCGGACAGGCTGGTCAGGATCAGGTAGCCGACCATGCTGTTGTACAGGCCCAGCGTCCTGGCCTCGATGAACAGCGGGATCAGGCCGCCGGGCAGGAAGCCGGAGAAGATGAAGAAGGTGTACAGCCCGTTGGAGTATTTGAAGTAGCCGCGGGAGATGGGGAAGGCCAGGAAGACACCGAGGATCAGGGTGACGACGTCGGGGATGACCGCGTAGACCAGGCTGTTGATCATCTGCCGCCCGAAGTGCCCCTGGCTCCAGGCCGCGGAGAAGCTCTCGGTGGTCCACGGGTGCGGCATCCCGGTGGGGTTCTGGAGGAATCCGGTGTATGTCTTGAACGCCTGGAGCAGGACGTAGACCAGCGGCAGGGCGAAGAGTCCGGCCGCGATGGCGAAGCACAGCAGATTCAGCCCCGCCGCCTTGGTGGTCTTCGCCGACATCAGCCGTTGCAGCCGGGTCGGCGTCGCGGGCGGATTCGGAGCGCTGGAAGGGGACTTGGCTGTCTGTGCCATCTGCGCCGTCGTCACAGCGAGACCTCCCGCCTGCGCAGGCCGTACAGCAGGACGCCGCCGATCGCGACGGTCAGCACGAACTGGATCATCGCCAGCATCGAGCCGTAGCCGAGTTGGCTGTCGCTGCCGAACGCGGACTGGAACATGTACAACCCCAGGGTCTTGGTGCCGAAGTTGCCCGCGGTCAGCACCATGATCAGCGCGTACTCGCCCAGCGTCGCCATGGCGGTGAGGAAGACGTTCACGGTGGTGGCCGGGGCCAGCAGCGGCCACGTCACATGCCGGAACACCCGGAACCGCCCCGCGCCGTCCATCGCCGCGGCCTCGTACACCGAGCGCGGGATGTTCCGCAGTCCCGCGATGTAGATGAGCATCGAGTAGCCGGAGAACATCCAGACGTTCACCGTCATCACCAGCCACAGCGCCAGTGAACTCGACCCGAGGAACGCGGAGTCGACGCCGAACAGGCCGTGCACGACCTTCTCCACCGGTCCCGAGTACGGGTCGAGCATGAGGGAGAAGACCGCGCCGACCACGGTGACGGAGAAGATCTGCGGCATGAAGATCAGCGCGCGGTAGAAGGTCAGGGAGCGGCCCGGCCGATTGAGCAGCAGGGCCAGTCCCAGCCCGATCGCGTTCTGGAGCACGGTCACGCCGATCACGTAGATCAGCGTGACCCGTACGGCGGCCCACAGTTGAGTGGACAGCGACGTGAACGCCGCGTCGTAGTTGCACAGTCCGCAGAAGTTGAGCGGCGTGCCCGGGAGCCCGGAGTACCTGGTGAAGGAGTATCCGATGGTGGCCAGGGACGGGTAGAGCCCGAACAGCAGCCAGCCCGCTCCCGGAATCGCGATGCTGGCCCAGGGAATGAACCGCCGCGTCCGTTGGGTTCCGAAGGGACAGCGTGCCACGCCGCGCCTCCTTTCTCGTGGTGCCTGAAGGTGCCTGGGAGGCGGTGGTCAGTTGCCGACCGACTTGCGGTACGCGCTCGCCGAGCGGCTGAGGATCGTGTCGGCGCCGTCACCGCCGATCGGCGTCATCTTGGAGAAGTCGGGACCGCCCGCGTCCACAGGCGCGCCCGCGGGCACCCACGGGTTGCTGAGCTGCTGGAAGGCGTCGTCCATATGGGCGTTCTGCCAGTCCATCCACGGCAGTCCGGTGTTCTTCAGCGCGGGCTGGGTGGAGATGGAACCGGTCTTGGTCAGCCACTCCTTGTAGTTCTCCGGGTCGGAGAACATCGTCAGCCACTCCATGGCCAGGTCCTTGTGCTTGCCCGTCGTCGGGACCATCCAGGTCAGGTCGGGCTTGAGCATGAGGCGGTTGGCCGCCGGGGTGTCGGTGCCGGGCATGGTGAAGAACCCGAGGTTGAGGGTGGGGTTGGCCTTCTGGATGAGCGCGCCGTCCCACGAACCGTCCAGCAGGAACGGGTAGTCGTCGGACTTCGCGGCCCAGACGCCGGGCGCGGTGAGCTGCGCGACACCGGCCGCGTTGGGCTCGATGTACTTCATGACCTTCTCGTAGCGGCCTGCCGCGTCCTTGTAGACCTGGTCGGTCCAGGACTGCGTGCCCTTCCAGAACGCGTCGGCCCGCTCACTCGACACCTTGACCGAGTCCGTGGCCGGGCGGCCCTGCATGAGCGTCTGGTTCACCGAGCCCTGCCACACCCCGCCCTGCATGTTGTCCTTCGCGGCCACGAAGATCGGGGTCTTGCCCGCCTTCTTCAGCGTCTCGCAGTCGTCGAGGAACTCCTGGAAGGTGGTGGGCACGCTCATGTGGTACTTGTCGAGGAGGTCCTTCTTGTACCAGATCGACCCGGCGGCGGCGTACTGCGCGGCCATGACGCCGTAGACCTTCCCGTTCCGCCCGACCGCGGCGGCCTGGGCCGTCGCGTCGTAGTTCTTCATGAACGGCTGCGCCGACAGGTCGGTCATCTGCCCGGCGTCGATGAGCGCGGCGGCGCCCGCGGGCTTGAGGCTGGTGTAGCTGGGCGCGAAGCCCGCCTGGGTCGGCGCGGAAAGGGCCAGTACGTCAACGGACTTGGACTGGAGCAGGCTGTTCCAGAGCTGCTGCCAGGCGCCGTTGTTGTTCGGCGCCTGCTGGAGCTTGACCTTCACGCCCGGATGGGCCTTCTCGAACTTGGCGTTGAGGTCCTGCGTGAACTCGATCGCGCCCGGGTTGGTCCACTCGGCGACGGTCAGCGTGGTGGTGGCGCCGCCGCTGTCGGACGAGGAGGAGCCGCAGCCGGTGAGCGCGGCCGACACGCAGGCGGTCGCCGCCAGCAGCGTGACGAAGGTACGGGGTCGCATGAGGGTGGGGCTCCTTCGTTTCGAGTGGGGTGCGAGATGCGGTGCGAGTGGGGTGCGAGATGCGGTGAGTTCGGTGCGAGATGCGGTGCGAGGGTCGGTGCCGGGCAGGTGGGTGCGCGTCAGGGGCGCTGGAGCGCGCCGTCGGCCCGCCGCGGCGGCTTCCACGCCTGGCCGGGCTCCGCCGTGGCCTTGGGCGGGTACTTCAGCGCCAGCCGCTCGTCGAGGTCGACGCCGAGACCGGGCGCGTCGCTCGGCCACAGGTGGCCGTCGCGGATCTCGGGGCAGCCGGGGAAGACCTCCCGCGCGGCCTGGCCGAACAGGTGCTGTTCCTGGATGCCGAAGTTGGGGGCGGCCAGGTCGAGGGCGAGGTTGGCGGCGTGCCCGACCGGCGAGACGTCGCCGGGTCCGTGCCAGGCGGTGCGCACGCCGAACATCTCGCAGGCGGCGGCGAGCCGCCAGGCCGGGGTGATGCCGCCGATCGCCGACACGTGGACCCGGATGAAGTCGCACAGCCGCTCCATGACGACCGGGCGGTACTCGGCGGGGTTGGCGAACAGCTCGCCGATCGCGATCGGGGTCACCGAGCGGCCGCGCAGGACGCGCAGCCACTCGATGTCCTCGGGCGCGACCGGGTCCTCCAGATAGAACAGGTCGTACGGTTCCAGGTCCGCCGCGATCCGTACGGCGTCGGTGGGGTGCACCCGCTCGTGCACGTCGTGGATCAGCTCGACCTGGGAGCCCGCGTGCTCCCGCAGGTGCTCGAAGAGGCCGCGTACCGTACGCCGATAGGCCGCCGGGTCCCAGGCGTTGGGGGTCAGCGCCCTGGCGGCGCCCGCCGTGGCCGCGGCGGCCGGCGCCCCGTAGGTGCCCGCGCCGGGCACGGCGACCTGGCAGCGGACGTGCCCGTACCCGTCGGCCATCAGGGCCAGCACCTCGTCGGTGACCTCCGCCGCGTCCCGTCCCGCGGCGTGCGCGTACACCGGGACCGCGGTGCGGCAGCGCCCGCCGAGGAGCTGCCACACCGGAAGTCCCGCCTGCTTGCCCTTGATGTCCCACAGGGCCATGTCCACGCCGGACAGCGCGTTGTTGAGCACGGGACCCGACCGCCAGTAGCCGCTGACGTGCAGGGTCGACGCGATGTCCGTGATGTCCGCCGGGTCGCGGCCGATGAGCTGCGGCGCCAGGTACTCGTCGACCGCCGTGGCGACCGCCTTCGCCCGCTGCGTGAAGGTCGCGCAGCCGAGTCCGTACAGGCCGGGCTCGCTGGTGTCGACCCGCACCACGACGAGCGTGGTGCCCGCGGGCGCGGTCAGGATCGTCCTGACCCCGGTGATACGGACTCCGGACGGCTGTGCCCACGGTGGCTCTGCGGGCACGGACTCCTCGACGGGTCCGGCGGAATCGGCGGCGTGGTCGGTCACGGGAGGGTGCTCCTGGTTCTGTGCGAAGAGGCGTTACGGAGTACGGGTGACGGTCAACCGCCGATGCCCCAGCGGGTGTCCACGCGACCGCCGGTGAACTGGGCGCCGGTGCCCCAGAACGGCGCGAAGTTGTAGCAGCCCGACGTGGGCGGCTCCGCGACGGTCGTCCAGTACGTGGCTCCGTGACCGCCGGTTCCCGCGTCCGTCACCTGGAAGGCGAAGGACATCGGGGTGACGGCGCCGGGCTGCGCGTTCTTCACCGCGGCTGCCACCTCGGGGAGTTGACTCCACGCGAGCGCGACCTCGTACCTGGTCACCTTGTTGACGTCGTCCCGCGACACCAGCACCCGGCCCTCGGTGCCGCTGTCCGTCGTCGCGTCCATCGGGCCAAGCGGCGTCGGGAGCGCCGCGTTGGTCGGGTAGTACGTCTGGTAGTTGGTGCCGGGCGCGAGCTGGCGGTGCAGTTCGGGGACGCCTCCGGTGGCGAGCGTGACGACGTACAGGTGGGAGAGCGACCGCAGGCACTTCTCGTAGTGCGCGTCCCCGACCAGCAGATCCTCGGTCTTGTGCGCGACGGCGTCGAAGCCGAGCTGGATGCTGTCCGCCTTGAACGGGAAGAGGTACTCGTTCGCCGCGAAGGGCACGTTGGAGAGCTGGACGTCGTCCTCGATCAGCGCCCTGAAGTACAGGAAGCTGTCGTCCCAGGCGGCCTGGAGGCTGTACGTCCTGGTGTCACCGGCCGTGCCGGTGCTGGTCATCGTCACCGGGACGACGTCGTTCCACTGACTGGCGCTTGCGCCGACGGTGATCTGACGGAACGGCAGATACGCGAGCTGCACCTTCCGCGTCCCGGTCTGGTGCACCTGCGCCGAGCCGCGCGGCACCGTGATGTCGTAGCCGATCTCGTACTGGTTCGCGGAGTTGGCCGTGAACGACGTCACGGGGAAGGTCAGCGTCTTCGACTGGCCGGGCTTGAGGCTGATCCACGGCGAGACCGACAGCGACGTCTGCCAGCCGGACGGCGGGGTGATCAGCACCTTCGCGTTCTGCGTCTGCGGCGAGACGTTCTCCACCAGGACGTCAATGGTGCTGCTCGCGCCCAGCGGCCTGGTGAAGGACGGGACCTCGACCTTCAGCGGGGTGTCGTAGTCGAAGCCGGCGCCCGTGGTCAGCACCGACTTCAGCGCCTCGGGGCTCAGATCGCTGTCGAAGTAGAGGACTTCCCACGGCTTGACCTGGAGCGTGACGGACGACGAACCGCCGTCGGCGAGCCGGCGGCCGAGGTAGTCGTAGACCCGGACGCCCTGCGCGCCGTTGAGGGTGACGGTGCCCTTGTAGCCGGCACTCTGGTCCTCCATCGTGCCGTCGTAGAGCTGGTCGGCGTAGACGGCGGCGCGGCCCCTGCCGTCGGCGCCGCGGAACAGGAAGCCCCACGTCGACTTGGCGTTCGGGTACAACTCCTCTTCCAGCGTGGCGTCTTCGAGCAGGCTCGTCATGGTCGCGTAGGCGACGACGGCGGGCTTCGGGGACTTCGTGGCGATGTCGTAGATGTTGAACTCGACGCCGGAGTAGGTCTTGTCGTAGGACAGCGAGAACCAGAAGATCCGGATCGGCGAGTCCTCCTCGGCGCCCGCGAGCATGTGCAGCAGGTACGTCGGCGCCACCGTGCGGGCCACGCCGTACCCGGCCTGTCCGGCCGGCAGATGGGTGAAGTTGGCGTCGGCGTTGCCCAGTTCGGTCTGCCACTGCCCGGCGCGGCCGTGCGTACGCGACCAGAGGCGGTCCATCGTGACCTGCGTCTTGGTCATCGCGTACTGCGTCGCGTCCGGGTAGCCGTAGGCGTGGTTCACGGAGCCGTCGATGTAGCCGGTGTCCTTGGAGCCCCGCGCGTACACGATGTCGCGGTTGTACGTGACGGAGCCGCCGCCGATCAGATTCACGTCGGGGAACTCGGGCTTCACCCGGTCCCAGATCAGCTTGCACATGTCGCGGTAGTCCTGGGCGTCACCGGTCATCCAGGCCCAGCCGTGCACCCACGGCTCGTTCCACACCTCCCAGTTGGGGACCAGGTCCTGGAGCGGCGCGATGCAGTGGTAGACCATCTCGGCGTGCGCGACCAGGTCCTTGGGCCGGTTCTGATACGTCTTCACCGGTTTGCCGTCCGGGCCGGGCTGCACATTCCACGACATGTTGTAGTTGATGCCGGCGAGGGCCTCGATGCCGTGGGCGTGCCAGTCGGCGATCTCGGCCCGCGCCGCGTCGATCTGCGGCTGCTGCCAGAAGACACCGGGGGACGGGCAGACGGTGTCCGGCTGCACGGCGTCGATGCCCCGGCACCACTTGACGCCGATGCGCTGGGCGATCTGACGGGTGATGGCGGTAGTCGACTCCGAGCGGATGCCCAACCCGAACGCCGAGTTCGGCCTGCGGCCCGCCACGGTCGGCCGGATCACGCCCAACCCGAGCGTCTGCGCGAGCAGTTGGCTACCGGACGCGGTGGTGACGGTGGCCGTGACGGCGTAGTGGTCGGGATCGTACGAGCCCAGCGGGATCGTGGTGGTGGTCTGCGTACCGGCCGGGGCGGTGAACGCGGTGGTGCCGCTGTTCAGCGGCGCCCCGGCGCGGGCGGCGATCGACCAGGTGACCGAACCGCTCAGCGCCGTGGTGGGGTTGAAGACCACGAGCAGGTCGGGGGCGGCCTTCGCCGTACCGGTGACCGGGTAGAGGCCGGTCGGGTCGGAGAATCCGAAGGCGACCACGGGCAGTGCGGCGGCTGCCGCCGTGCCCTCGGGCGCCGCGGCCCGCGCGCTCGGCGCCAGGCCCCAGTCCATGGCGCTCGCGGCGGCGGCGCCCGCGACGGCGGCTGCTCCGTAGCCCACGACCTTGCGCCGGGAGACCTCCGCGGGGGTGACCGCGGCCGAGGTCGGCGCTGCCGGGGTGGTGCGGTCGGATCTGGCGTGGCTGTCTGTCACGGTCGGTCCTCTCCAGGGTTCAGCGCGGGGATTGTTCGGGTGCCACCGGCCGGATGACGCAGAGGCCGGAGGGCGGGACGGCGATCGGGGTGAGTCCGGGGCCGAGCGTGCGCGGGCCCGAGGCGAGGGGTCTGCCGCAGGCGTCGAAGACGTCCAGCCGGACGCGGAGCCCGAGCCCGGCGACGCCAGGAACTTCGACGCCAGGAGCTTCGACGTCCGGAGCTTCGATGCCCGGAGCTTCGATGTCCGGGTCCGCCACGCCCGGCCGCTCGACGGCGGGGTCCTCGATGTCCAGGACCACGCGCGACCCGGCGGTGGAGTTCACCAGGGCGACGTCGGTGAACTCCGCCAACCGGATCGGGACGACGTGGTGTTCGGCGTAGCAGGCGATGACGGCACGCCGGCCCAGGGCGGCCACCACCGTCTGGTGGAGCTGGTCGGGGCGCCCGGCGCGGATCTCGCCCCGGCTGAGGACATCGGCGTACGTCCGCCGGAAGCCGAGCCAGAAGGCGGTCATCGCGCGGTGCTCCGCACTCTGTCCGGCCAGTGCGACGGAGATCTGCGGTGCCGAGAACAGCGCGGAGTGCAGTTGTCGGGCCGCCGCCTCCGCCGGTGCGGCCGGGTCCCACATCAGCATGTCCGAGTGGACCGCCGCCGATCCGGCGAGGACCGCGGTGTCCAGCGTGCGGACCCGGTTGGCGGTGGCGTCCGCCGGGCAGTCGGCGGCCCGGAGCATGTTGCCGAAGCGCCGCATGCCGGGGCCGGTGTAGGGCTGTCGCAGCTCGATCAGCAGCTCGTCGCCGCGCAGTTCGCGCAGCCGCTCGCGCAGTTCGGTGAGCAACAGCCCTATGCCCAGGCCCACATCGGTGACGTCCGCGGCGGCGAGGTCGGCGGTCGCCTCCGCGGTGACGCCCCGACCGGCGTCCTTACCGGTGCCGGTGCCGCCGCAGGTGCCAGGTCCGGCGGCGGTACCAGGTCTGGCACCGGTACGAGGTCCGGCGGCGGTGGCGGCACCGGTACCGGCGTCTGTGGAGGCACCACGGCCCGCACCGGTGCCGTCATCGCGGCCGGTCCTGACGTTCTCAGCCGCGGCGTTCTCAGCTCCGGCGTTCGCTTCGGCGGCGATCGCTTCGGCGGCCCGCCCGTCGGCGACATAGACTTCGGCCGCGTGATCCATGGCCGCGTCCTCCTCAGCCGCGTACGCCATCGCGAAGTCCAGGAAGTCGATCTTGAGTCCGTCCAGGCCGTGGCGCCGGACGAGGTCGACGCAGGAGTCGACGGCGAACCGCCGGGCCGCCGGGCGGCGCGGGTCGAGGACCCGGCAGCCGAGCCGCGTCACCTTGTGCGGCGCGACCTCCGCCAACTCCTCGTACGCCGGGGTGCGTTCGCCGACCAGCAGGGGCGCGATCCAGGCCATGTACCGCAGGTCCAGGCCCTGCACGGTCTTCACGTGCGCGGCGAAGTCCGGGAATTTGGCCGGGTCCGGGGTCCACTGGCCGCTGCCGGAGTAGCCGGGGCCGTCCGCGTGCAACTGCCAGCCGTCGTCCAACAGCAGCACCCCGCAGCCCATTTCGGCGGCGAGCACGGCCTCGGCCTCGACGCCCGCCGCGGTCAGCTCGCGGTGCATCGAGTACCAGGTCGAGTACGCGGGGGCGCGGGCCGCGTCGGGTACGGGCAGCGGCTCGGCGTCCGCGAGACCGCCGGTCACCTCCCGTACGGCGTCGGCCCACGGGCGGCCCGGGGCCTGGACGCGGATACGACAGGTCTCGCCCGCCGCGAGGTCCATGGAGAGCCACACCCCGAAGCGGGCCGACTCCTCGCCGACGCCGAATCTGACCCGGGTGGTGGCCACGATCCGGTCGGACGCGAAGGCCAGCAGCGCGCGGGCCGCCGTGTCGTACAGGCAGCCCAGCGGCGCGGAGTCCACCAGGCCGACGGTGCGCCAGGGGCTGGCCCAGTCCGCCACCAGGTGCCGGTCCCAACCCGCCCCCGGATGCCAGTACCCCGCCGCGTCGCCGAGTGGAACGTCCAGCCGCAGTACGGCCGTTGTGGCCGTGTCGGCGCGCAGTTCGAGCACGTCGGCGTCCACCGGACGCCCGGCGTCCCCGTCCTCACCGGCCATGCGGCCGCCCGCGGGCCCGACGCTCAGCCGCGCGCCGTCCGTCAGCAGGCTGACCGCGGCGCCCCGCACACGCAGCGTGTCGCGTGCGGCCCACAACTGCGCCGGACTGGCGAAGTCGGCCATCACCGCTCCTTTCCGAGGTGGGGAAACATGTCTGACCAGCTGAGACAACGTTGCCTGACGAGACAAACGGCGTTCCCCCAGGGGGTTGGAGGGGATCGCGACGCCCGCGCCACGGCTCCGGCCGCGCGCGCACACCGACAGATGGCACCTTCATGCCTGGTCAGATACGTCCTGACTGCTGTCGGCACATCAACCACCGCATACCGGAAGGAGAACCGGGGCAGCAGGTCCGACCCGGCCGCCCTCCGCTGGCGGTCGTGCTGAACCCTAGCCACCTGAGACAACGTTGCCTAGAGTTTGCGCGCGAGTGACAGAGAAATCCTGCGCAGAGATCCGGAGAGCGACCGTGTCACAAACCGTTTACCTGCCCGCCCCGGAAATCCTCGTCCCCGGCAGGGCCGTGGTCGGCGAGGGTCCCGTCGTGGACCACCGCACCGGCGAACTGGTCTGGGTGGACATCCCGTCGGGCGCGCTGTGGCGCGCCGCGCTCACCGGCCGGGGAACGGCGTACGAGGCGGCCCGTATCGGCATGAGCCTCGGCGCGGTCGCGGTACGGGACCGCGGCGGGTACGTGGCGGCGGTGGGCGCGGGGTTCGGGGTGATCGGCGAGAGCGGAGGGGCCGCGGGGGACGCAGAGGGCGCGGGCCTGACCGTCGTACACCCCGAACTGCCGGAGTCCGAGCGGCGGATGAACGACGCCAAGTGCGATGCGGCGGGCCGCTTCTGGGCCGGGAGCACGACGCTGGGATTCCCCGCGGGCGGCGGCGCGCTGCACTGCTGGGACCCGGCCGGGCGGGCCGGCCCCTCGGGCGCGGCGGGCGCGGACGGCACGTACGGCGCGGACGGCACCTACGGCACGTACGGCTCCGTGCGTACGGTCCTGCGCGGCCTCACCCTGCCCAACGGGCTCGGCTGGAGCCCGGACGGCACCCGGTTCTACCTGGCCGACAGCGTCCGGCGGGTGGTGTACGAGGCGCCCTTCGACGTCGCCGAAGGACACCTCGGGCCGCTGCGCGAACTGCTGCGGTTCGACGACCGCGACGGCATGCCGGACGGCCTGTGCGTGGACGCGGACGGCTGCCTGTGGATCGCCGTCTGGGGCGCGGGCGAGGTACGCCGCTACCACCCGCGCGGCGGCTGTCTCGCGGTCCTGCGGATGCCCGTGTCGCAGCCGTCCTCCTGCGCGTTCGGGCCGGACGGCACGCTCTACGTCACCTCGGCGGCCGAGGGAATCCGGCCGGGCGCCGAGCCGTCGGCCGGCTCCGTCTTCGCGCTGCCGGGCACGCGCTACGGCGGGGTTCCGGTGGGGACGTTCACGGGGTGAGCGTGCGGAGGGAGATACGGCGGGCCGGCGGCGGGAACGCGACCGGGACCGTGGGTCGGGGCCTGAACAGGACCGACGGCGCCCCGGTTCGGTCCCGCGCGGGACCCGGCGGCCCCGCGCCCGTCACCGTCCGGCGCCCGGCCGCGCCACGCCGTGCTCGACCAGGGTGGTGGGGATGACCACCGTCTGGGGCCGCGACTTGTCCCCCGCGATCCGCCTGAAGAGCAGTTCCGCGCCGATCCGGCCGATGGCGCGGGCGTCGTAGGACACCACGGTCAGCGGGTGGGCCATCAGCGCGGCGGTCTCGAAGTCGTCGAAGCCCACTACTTCAACCGCGCCGCCCGCGCTGCCCGCGCTGCCCGCACCGACCGCACCGACCGCACCGACCGCACCCGCCTCGCCGCCGAGCCGGTTCAGCGCGCTGAGCACGCCGAGCGTGAGCCGGTTGTTCAGCGCGAACAGCGCGGTCGGCGGCTGCGGCCCGGTGAGCATCCGCTCGACGGCGGCCTCGGTGTCCCGCACGGTGTGCAGGCCGTATCTGATCAGGTCGGGGCGGTACGGCACCCCGGCCCGCTCCAGCGCGGTCTCGGCGGCCGACAGCCGCTCGACCATGGGGTGGATGCTCAGCCAGTCAGAGACCACGCCGATCCGCTCGTGGCCGCGGGCCGTCAGATGCTCGATCGCGGACCGCGCGCCCGCCGCGTTGTCGATGAGCACGGTGTCCGCGCGCAGGTTGGTGGGCGGCCGGTCGAGGAACACCGCGGGGGTGCCCATGTCGATCTCCGCGCGCAGGTAGACGTGGTCGGCGGTGTTGCCGGCCGGTACGACCAGCAGCCCGTCGACGCGTCGCTCGCACATCTGCAACAACAGTCGCCGTTCCCGCTCGGCGTCCTCCTCGGAACTCGCGGTGATCAGCAGGGTGTCGTTCTCCAGGGCGCACTGCGCCGCGGCGGCGGCGATGCCCGCGTAGAACGGGTTGGCCAGATCCTCGATGAGCAGGCCGACCGTGGCCGAGGTGGACTGCGTGCGCAGGTCCCTGGCCATGTTGTTGCGGCGGAAACCGAGCCGCACCACGGCGGCCCTGACCCGCTCGGCCATCTCCGGATCGACGGTGGACACGCCGTTGACCACACGCGAGACCGTTTTGAGACTGACGTCGGCCTCCCGGGCGACGTCGGTCATCGTCGGCCGCCGTGGAGCCGCGCTCGGGCTCGGTGTACTCACGTGCTGCTCCCCTCGGCGACACGGCGCCGAGGGGAGGCCAACGTTGTCTCACACTCGGGTCATTCCGCACCGGGGTCGCCGAAATCACCCTACGCCATCGGCCGCCGCCTCCCGTTGCGTCAGACCGAACCCGAGCGTGAAGCGGCCCGGTACGGCGGCCAGGTGGTGCCGTGGCTGCAACGCGTGTCCGCAGGAGGCGCTGCCGAGGCCGTGGTGTTCGAGGTCGACATTGAGGTGGATACGGCCGTCGGGCCTGAGGTCGGCGGTGTGCCGGGCCGCCGCCAGGTCCGCGGTGGACCAGGGCCGCGCGGTCAGGTCGAACCAGGGGCTGCCGGTGATCTCCAGACCGGGCTCCGCGCAGTCGCCTTCGGGACCGGTGAGGCGGGCCCAGCGCACATGGCGCCGGTTGCCGTTCTCCTGCGGGTACACGTACGGCGTCTGCGCCTCGGCGACCGTGGTCGCGTACCTCCCGACGCGGACGGCCTCCTCGCTGTCCCGGTAGGACTCGCCGGGACCGAGGCCGAACCAGCTCAGCCGGTCGAGCGCCGCCGGGAGGGTCAGCGCGACGCCGAGCCGGGGCAGCGGTACGTCCCAGGTGCCGACGGGCCGGGTGTCGACGGTGAGCACGAGCCGGTCTCCGGGCGCGGTGGTCCAGTGGTAGTCCGCCAGCATCGCGAGGTCCAGGCCCGCCGGGGCGATCCTGGTCCGCACCGTGAGGCTCGCCTCGCCCGCCGAGATGTCCAGCACCTTGTGCCGGAGCCGGTGGAGGCCGCTGCGGTGCCAGGCCGCGAGCAGCGGCGACCGGCCGTCGTTGTCGATCGGGGCCCGCCACAGGTCGACGCGGGGGCCTTCGAGTGCCAGGTCACCGAGGCGGCGCAGCCGTCCGTCGGCGGCGTCGAACCGTCCGGCGCCGAGGGTGATCGTGCCGCGGCGGCGCGCCTGGGGGGTGGTCGTGGGGGAAGTCCCGACCGTCGATCCCGTCGGTCCCGTCGTCAGCGTGGTCGCGCCGTCGCCGTCCGGGGCGAACTGGGACCAGGCGACGGTGTGCCCGGCCCCGGCCCACGACTCGTCCCCGCCGAGCCGCGCGCTGAGAGTCACCCAGCGCTCCCCCGGTCCCGCCGCGGCGAGCGCCTTGGCCAGGCTGTCGGGCCAGTCCGCGCGGCGGGTGGCGCCGGGGCCGGTCACCGGGATCTCCCACGCGCCCTCCCCCGCCTGCTCGCCGTCGACTTCGAGCAGCCAGACCCAGCGCAGATAGCCGGTGTCCCGCGTGTGGTGCAGATTGCGGATCTCGACGCCGCCGCCGTCGCGGCGGGCGGTGATCCTGACCGGCTCGATGACCTTCGCGTACTCCAGGAGTCCGGGAGAGGGGGTGCGGTCGGGGAAGACCAGGCCGTCGGCGACGAAGTTGCCGTCGTGGACGGGCTCGCCGAAGTCGCCTCCGTAGGCGTAGAACAGCGTGCCCTCGTCGTCGCGCTGGGCGACGCCGTGGTCGATCCACTCCCAGACGAAGCCGCCCGCCAGCCGGGGGCTGCTCTCGAACAGCTCCTGGTACTGGCGCAGTCCGCCCGGTCCGTTGCCCATCGCGTGGGCGTACTCGCACAGCAGGAACGGCATCGCGCGCCTGCGGGCGTCGTTGGCCGGGTCGCCGGTGAGCGGTTCCTGGCGCGCGGCGACCGCCGCCACGAACGCGTAGTCGGGGTACATCACCGAGTACACGTCGGTGTAGGCGCAGTCGTCCCAGTCGCCCTCGTAGTGGATCAGCCGGTCCGGGTCGCGGTCGCGGATCCACTCGGCCATGGCCGCGAGATTCGCGCCGACGCCGGACTCGTTGCCGAGCGACCACATCACGACGCTGGGGTGGTTCTTGTCGCGCTCGACCATCCGCGCGGCCCGGTCGAGCAGCGCGGGGCGCCACTCGGGCTCGTCGGAGGGGTTGCGGCGCCAGCCGTTCTCCGAGAAGCCGTGGGTCTCCAGGTCGCACTCGTCGACCACCCACAGGCCGTGTTCGTCGCAGAGGTCGAGGAAGGCGGCGGCGGGCGGATAGTGGCTGGTCCGCACGGCGTTGATGTTGTGCCGCTTCATCAGCAGCACGTCGGCGAGCATCGTCTCGCGGGTCAGCGCGCGGCCTCGGACCGGGTCCCATTCGTGCCGGTTGACCCCGCGGAAGACGAGCGGCCTGCCGTTGGCGGTGACGACCCCGTCCTCGACCCCGACCCGGCGGAAGCCGATACGCAGCGGGACGCGTTCGGTGGCCGTGACGAGTTCGCCCGCGTACAGCCGGGGCTGTTCGTCGCTCCAGGGGGTGACGCCCGGCAGGGTGTGCGGACCGGCGGGATCGGCGTCGGTGATGCCGAGTTCGGGAACGCTCAGGCGCGCGTCGCCCGCGCCGTCGACGTCGACCCGCAGGGTGCCGGTGCCGGATTGGTGGTCGTAGTCGGCGTGCACGAAGAAGTCGGCGATGCCGCCGGCCGGCCGGACCAGCAGCCGTACCGGGCGGAAGACGCCCGACAGCCACCACATGTCCTGGTCTTCCAAGTAGCTTGCGGACGACCACTGGTGGACCCGTACGGCCAGCACGTTGCGGCCGGTCCGCAGGGTGTCGGTGACGTCGAACTCGGTGGGCAGCCGGCTGCCCTTCCCGTCGCCGAGCGGCCGGCCGTTGAGCCAGACCGCGAACGCGGAGTCGACGCCCTCGAAGCGGAGCACCGCGGTGCCGCCGTCGGCGAAGCCCTCCGCGACGTCGAACTCCCTGCGGTACTCGCCCGTCGGGTTCTCGTCGGGCACGCGCGGCGGGTCGACGGGGATCGGGAAGGTGACGTTGGTGTACGCGGGTGTGCCGAAGCGGCCGGGTCCTGGAACGC
Organism: Streptomyces sp. CBMA29; assembly: GCF_014596445.1. Lineage (GTDB taxonomy): Bacteria > Actinomycetota > Actinomycetes > Streptomycetales > Streptomycetaceae > Actinacidiphila. The sequence goes on from NZ_MECL01000175.1 coordinate 37,378, forward strand.
CGTCCATCTGCCAGGACGAGGGCACGGGAATGGTCGTCCACTCGGCGGCGTCGAACTCCGGGGCCTCGAACCCCACGGTCACGTCGTGGAGTCCGTCGCCGAGCCGGAAGTTCCAGTCGCCGTCCAGGTCGAGGGCGGGTGCGTCGGAGTCGAACGACGCGCGGGGCCGCATCCGGCCGTTGCCGGGCGATACGTCCTCGACGTAGGCGCAGGCGTCCGGGCTTTCGCTCCGGTTCTGGGCGTGGTCCATCGGTGCGACCGGTCCTTTCCGGGGGTCTGGGGCTCTGGGGGGTCTGGAGCACTGGGGCTTCGGAGGCTCTGGGGGTTCGGAGCCCTGGGGCGTACCCGTTGAGGTGTACGAGTCGGGGCTGGCGCAGGGCAGGCTTACGCGCGGCGGCGGGCTCTCAACCGGCCGCGCGCGGCGGCGCCGTGGACGCGCGGACCTTGAGCGTGCTGGGCATGACGTTCTCGCGCTGGGCCGGCGGGCGGCCGTCCAGCAGGTCGAGCAGGATCTGCGCGGCGCGCCGGCCCACGTCGACGCTGTGCAGGTTGACGCTGGTCAGCGTCGGGTCGACGAGGTCGGCGGCCTCGGTGTCGTCGAAGCCCGCCACGGACACGTCGGCGGGCAGGGCGTGTCCGTGCTCGCGCAGCCAGCGCACCGCGCCCAGGGCCATGCCGTCGTTGAAGGCGAAGATCGCGGTGGGGGGCTCCGGGTGGGCCATGAGCCGTTCGGCCGCCGCGTAGCCGGACGCGGCGGTGAAGTCGCCGTGCTCCATGAGGTCGTCGGGGACGGCGCGGTGCGCGTCGGCCAGGGCGCGGTGCAGCCCGCGCAGCCGGGCGGCCATCGCGAGCCGGTTCTCCCGCGGGCCGTTGACCACGCCGATCCGGCGGTGGCCGAGGGCCAGCAGGTGCTGGGCGACGGCGTAGGCGCCGCCCTCGTCGTCGGGGTGGACGCAGGTGAGGTCCTCGGCGGTGTAGCCGATGACCACGGTGGGGTATCCGGCGGACCGCAGGGCGGGCAGCGACTCCCCGCCGGTTCCGGCCTCGACCAGCAGGCCGTCGACCTGGCGGCGCTGTACGAACCGGCGGTAGGCGGAAGCGGGTTCGTCGGCCACCTCGCGGGTGGAGAGCAGCAACCCGTAGCCGCGCGAGGTCAGTTCCTGGTCGGCGCCCTGCACCAGGCGGATCAAGTGGTCGTTGGAGAAGGCGAATCCGGGGTTGTGCGGGAGGACGACGCCGATGACCTCGGTACGGCCGCTGGCCAGGGCGCGGGCGCCGGCGCTCGGCCGGTAGTCGAGCGTCCGCATGGCGACCAGCACCCGGTCGCGTACGGCGTCGGTGACCGTACGGTCGCCGTTGATCACCCGGGAGACCGTCTGGTGGGAGACACCCGCCTCGGCCGCGACGGTACGCAGGGTCGGCCGGTCCGACACGCGGCATCCTCGATTCTTCAGTGACCGTTCTTCAGTGACTGTCTTCCAGTGACCGTTCACATGACGCGTCACTCATCGTAGAACCGATCGCCGCCGAGCGGAAGAGGCATTTGCCATTGACGCCCGGTGCGGCGAGACCTAGCTTTACCTCCCGTCAAGTGAACGGTCACTCGTGTACCGCCAGACCGGCTCGAAGGTGTCGGCCCCACGACGGAGGACCCCGAACATGAGCGAGCAGGAACCCGCAGACAATCCCCCCGCACCCCGTCACACCCCGCGCGCCACCGGCGCGGTCTCCCGCCGGCGGATGCTGGCCTACGGCAGGAACGCCGCGATCGTCGCCGGAGCCGCCGTGGCGCTTCCGGCCGCTGTCACCGCCGCCGCGCAGGCCGCCGCCCCTTCGGTCGCCGCACCCACCGGCGCGTCAGGACCGCTCGCCGCGCCCCCGGTGGCCACGGCGATCCCGACCAACACCCTGCCGAACGTGGTCACTTCCTGGACCGGGAACACCTTCTCCGGGGCCACCGAGTGGGTGCAGGACTTCGTCTTCAACATCGCCGTCGCCAAGGACGGCACCGTCTACACCGTCAGCTTCTGGGACGAGGGCGGGAACTACGCCGGTATCTACAAGGACGGCCATCTCATCGGGAACTGCCACGGCGCGAACGGCGACGCGGTGGCGGTCAACGACTCGTACGTCTATCTCAGCGTCGGCAACGGCCTGACGCGCTTCGGCCTGACCGGCACCGCCACCTCGCTGACCTACGCCGTGGGCAGCTCGCCCGCCGCCGCGGCGGCCTCGGCGACGCAGGTGGTGGCCACCGACCGGGCGGCCAACCTCGTCAAGGTCTTCGACGCCGCCAGCGGGTCGCTGCTGCGCAGTTGGAGCGTCAACAAGCCCGGCGCGGTGGCGATCGGCGCCAACGGCGAGATCTGGGTGGTCGCGAATGTCACGCGCGACGCCAACGACGGCCACTTCTGGCACGCCGACCCCGCGCACCCGGCGCAGATCCTGCACTTCTCCAACACCGGCGCTGCGCTGGCCGGAACGATCAGCGGCCCCTCCGCCGACTGGCTGCCCACCTCGCTCGCCGTCGACGTCCACGGCGACCTCCTCGTCGGCGACAACGGCCCGCTGCGCCAAGTGCACACGTACACCGGCCTGTCCGGTACGCCCACCCGGGCCCGCAGCCTCGGCCAGGCGGGCGGCATCGGCGCGGGGACACCGGGCCGGGTCACCGCGGACAAGTTCTTCGGCATCGTCGGCGTCGGCGGCGACTCCGCGGGCAACGTCTATGTCGCGATGTACGAATTCGGCACGTGGCTGCGGAAGTTCACCGCGGCCGGAGCCGTGGTGTGGCAGCTCCAGGGCAGCGCCTTCGTCGACTCCGCCGACTTCGACCCGGCGTCCGACGGCGTCGAGGTCTACACCAAGCAGAACCACTACACCGTCAACTACACGCGGCAGCCCGGCACCGACGCGACCTGGCGCGGCTACACCCTCGACTCGGTCAACTACCCGCAGGACGCCCGGCTGTTCCTGCCCGGCCATCACCACCACGCCACATCGCCCTTCCTGAAGCGGCTCAACGGGCAGATGTACATGTACGTGACGGGCATGTACTGCGGCCACCTGCTCATCTACCGGTTCCAGGGCGAGATCGCGAAGCCGTCGGGGGCCATCTTCAAGGCGCACTGGTCGGGCGCCGATCCGGGCGACGACCCCAACTGGCCGCCGAACCAGCCCGCCTCGGGGCAGTGGATCTGGCGCGACCTGAGCGGCAACGGCGCCTTCGAGGCCGGGGAGTTCATCCAGCCGGGCGACGGCAGCAACTCCCCCGGCAACTGCTGGGTCTGGTACGTCGACGACCGGGGCGACATCTGGGAGGGCGGCGACCGCGACCTGCGCCGCTACCCGTTGCAGGGCTTCGACGCGCAGGGCAACCCGGTCTACACGTACGCGAGCCGGGAGACGATCGCGCTGCCCGCGCCGTTCAGCGTCGTCCGCCGCCTGCACTACGACGTGGCCACCGACGTGATGTACATGGTCGGCTACACCCCTGACCAGGTCTTCGACAACGCCCACTGGAAGGAGTGCGGCAAGGTCCTGGTGCGCTACGACAAGTGGAGCACCGGCAACCGCACCCCGGCCTGGACGCTGCTGCTGCCCTGGGACACCGCCGCCAGCCCGATCGTGACCATGGTGAGTCTGGCCTTCGCGGGCGACTACGTCTTCGTCTCCGGTATCGCGACGCGCGGGCAGATCTGGGTGTGGAAGGCCGCCGACGCCAGCCCGGTCGGGACCTGGCAGCCCGGCGCCGACGTCGGCGGTGTGGAACGTACGGGGTGGGTCGACGTGCCGTACGGCATCACCGCGACCCGCAGGTCCAACGGCGACTATCTGGTCCAGGTCGAGGACGACCTGTTCAACAAGGTGCTGCTGTACCGCTGGACGCCGTGAGCGGCGCTGACGTGCGCGGGCGGGCCGCACCGCCCGCGCACGTCAGCACACACATGCCGAAGTGAAGTCGACGAGCCGCGCAGGCAGGGAGTCTCCGTGACGGACGTACAACGGGTGCGGGTGGTCGCACCCGACGGGATCGAGCTGGACACCGTCGTGCACCGGCCCGCGTCAGGGCCCGGAGCGGACGGCTCTCGTGGCACGGTCCTCCTGGTGCACGGCATCTGCGCGGATCTGGACGAGGGCGGAGCGTTCATGCGGCTCGCCCAGCGGCTGGCCCGGCTGGTGCTGTGGAATCCGGTGCTCGACCTGCGGCGGACCTTCCTCGAACCCGAACTGCCCTGGGGAGTGGCGAACTTCGGCCCGGGACCCGTGAAGGGCCTCGCCGAGCACGGGGAGCTGCTGATCGGCGGCCGGTTCGCCCTGGGCCGGGTGCTGTTCGCGGAACTGGCGGCCCACCGGCCGGTCGACGCCTTCACCGCGGGCGGCCCGCCCGCGCTCGTCCTGCACGGCGACCGCGACGACTGCGTCTCCTTCGACATCGCCCGTGACGTCGCGGCGACGCTCCCGCACTGGGAATTCCGCCCGCTGCCCGGCGCGGGCCACGGTTTCCACTCCCCCGAACACGAGTCCGAGGCGATCTCCGTGACCGCGCGGTGGCTCGCGCGCGGCATGACAGCCCAGGGGGGCACCGCATGACCCGCCCGACACGAGACCTGCCGTACCGTACGGCGCTGATCGGCGCGGGCAGCATCGCCGACGACGCCCATCTCCCCGCGATCCGGGCGCTGTCCGGGCGACTCGACCTGGTGGCGGTCGCGGACTCCGACCCGGCGCGAGCCAGGGACTTCGCGGCGCGGCACGGCATCGCGCGCGGTTACGAGGACCCGGTGGAAATGCTGGCCGTCGAGCGTCCCGACCTGGTGGTGATCTGCTCCCCGTCGTTCACCCACACCGATCTGACGGTGGCCGCGCTGGAGGCGGGCGCCTGGGTCTACTGCGAGAAGCCGCTGTGCGGTTCGCTGGCCGACCACGACCGGATTCTGGCCGCGGAGCGCGCGACCGGCCGCTTTTGCGCGCCGGTCTTCCAGTGGCGCGCGGGGTCGGGCGCCGCGCACGTACGCGGTCTGCTGCGCGACGGTGTGCTCGGGCCGCCGCTGCTGGCGCTGTGCCAGACCACCTGGTACCGGGGCGCGGACTACTACGCGGCGCCGTGGCGCGGTCGGCGCGCCACCGAACTGGGCGGTGCCACCGTCACGCAGGGCATCCACGCCATGGACCTGATGCTGTGGCTGATGCCCGACTGGGCGCAGGTGAGCGCGCGGATCGCGACGGTCGACCGGGACATCGAGACGGAGGACGTGTCCCTCGCCCATGTCGCGTTCGCCTCCGGCGCGCAGGCGTCGATCGTGAACAGCGTCGTGTCGGCGCGCCAGGAGTCGTACCTGCGGATCGACTGCGCGCGGGCCAGTACGGAGCTGCGCCACCTGTACGCGTACGGCAACGAGCACTGGACCTTCACCCCCGCGCCCGACCGGCCGCCGGCCACGCCCGGCTGGGACACCATCGGCGCCGAGGTGCCCGCGCACCAGGCGCCGCAGCTCGCGGACCTGGTCGCGCGGATGCGGCGGGGCGAGCCGCCCGAGCACACGGCGGCCGACGCGCGCCGCACCACCGAATTCGTCACCGCCCTCTACAAGTCGGCCGCCACCGGCCGCCCGGTCCCCCGGGGCTCGATCGGCGCGGACGACCCCTTCCACCGGTCCTGGTGGGGCGCCCCGCTCCCCTCCTGACGGCTCCCGAGCCCGCCGGCGACGGCCGGGAGAGACGGCGAAAGATCCGCGCGTCCCTCCCGGCCGTCACCGCGTCACGCAGCCGTCGGCCGGAGCGTCACAGCTCCGCGCGCACCGTACGGGCCGCCGCCACCAGATTCTCCAGCGACGCCTTCGTCTCGGGCCAGCCGCGGGTCTTCAGGCCGCAGTCGGGGTTGACCCACAGCCGCTCGGCGGGGATGGCGAGCAGGCCCTTGCGCAGCAGCGAGGCCGCCTCCCGCGCGTCGGGCACGCGCGGCGAGTGGATGTCGTACACGCCGGGTCCCGCCTCGCGCGGGTAGCCGTGCCCGGCCAGTTCGGTGGCGACCTGCATGTGGGAGCGGGCGGCCTCCAGGCTGATGACGTCGGCGTCGAGGTCGTCGATGGCCTGGACGATGTCGCCGAACTCGGCGTAGCACATGTGGGTGTGGATCTGGGTGCCGGGAGCGACGGCGCCGGTGGTGAGCCGGAACGCCTCGGTGGCCCAGTCCAGGTACGCGGGCCGGTCGGCGGCGCGCAGCGGCAGGGTCTCGCGGAGCGCGGGCTCGTCCACCTGGATCACGGCGGCGCCCGCTGCTTCGAGGTCGGTGACCTCGTCCCGCAGGGCGAGGGCGACCTGTCGCGCGGTGTCGCCGAGCGGCTGGTCGTCGCGGACGAAGGACCAGGCCAGCATGGTGACGGGACCGGTGAGCATGCCCTTGACCGGGCGGTCGGTGAGCGACTGGGCGTACGACGTCCAGCGCACCGTCATCGGCTCCGGCCGGGAGATGTCCCCGGCCAGGACCGGCGGGCGCACGTACCGGGTGCCGTAGGACTGCACCCAGCCGTGCCGGGTGGCGAGGTAGCCGGTGAGCTGCTCGGCGAAGTACTGCACCATGTCGTTGCGTTCGGGTTCGCCGTGTACGAGCACGTCGAGGCCGGTCTTCTCCTGGAAGGAGATGACCTCGCCGATCTCGGCCCTGATCCGCTCCTCGTACCCCGCGGTGTCGATCCGGCCGCTCCGCAGGTCGGCGCGGGCGGCGCGCAGTTCGTCGGTCTGCGGGAACGAGCCGATGGTGGTGGTCGGCAGCAGCGGCAGGCCGAGCCGGGCCCGCTGGGCGGCGGCGCGCTCGGTGTACGGCTGCGAGCGGCGGCCGTCGGCGTCGGTGACGGCCGCGCTCCTGGCGCGTACGGCCGGGTCGCGGGTGATCGGGGAAGCGGCGCGGGAGGCGAGGGCGGCGCGGTTGGCGGCGATCTCGGCGGCGATGGTGTCGGTGCCCCCGGCCAGGCCCTTGGCGAGCGTCACGATCTCGGCGGTCTTCTGCGCGGCGAAGGCGAGCCAGCGCAGGATCCGCGGGTCGATGTCCCGCTCCGGCGCGGTGTCGAGCGGGACGTGCAGCAGCGAGCAGGACGCGGCGACGTCGACCCGGTCGGCGAAGCCGAGGAGGGTGGCGAGGGTGGCCAGCGACTTCTCGTAGTCGTTGATCCAGATGTTGCGGCCGTTGACAACGCCCGCGACGAGCCGCTTGCCCGGCAGTCCGCCGACGGCGGCGAGGTCGTCCAGATTCGCGGCGGCGGCGTCGGTGAAGTCCATCGCCAGGCCCTCGACCGGGGCCTTGGCCAGGACGGGCAGCGCCTCGCCGAGCCGGTCGAAGTACGAGGCGACCAGCAGCTTCGGCCGGTCGGTGAGGCCGCCGAGGTCGCGGTAGGCGCGGGCGGCGGCGTTCAGTTCGGCCGGGGTGCGGTCCTGGACGAGCGCGGGCTCGTCGAGCTGCGCCCAGGTGGCGCCCGCGGCGCGCAGGTCGGCGAGGACTTCCGCGTAGACGGGCAGCAGCCGGTCGAGCAGCGTCAGCGGCTCGAAGTCGGCGGCGACGCCGGGGGCGGGCTTGGCGAGCAGCAGGTACGTGACCGGGCCGACCAGGACGGGCCGGGCGGTGTGGCCGAGCGCGGCGGCCTCCTTGAACTCGGCGACCTGCTGGGCGGATTCGGCGGTGAAGACGGTGTCGGGGCCCAGTTCGGGGACGAGGTAGTGGTAGTTCGTGTCGAACCACTTGGTCATCTCCAGCGGCGCCACGTCCTGGGTGCCGCGGGCCATCGCGAAGTAGCCGTCGAGCGGGTCCGCGGTGACGGCGGCCCGGTGCCTCGGGGGGACGGCGCCGACCATGACACTGGTGTCCAGCATGTGGTCGTAGTACGAGAAGTCGCCGGTCGGCACTTCGTGGATGCCCGCTTCGGCCAGCTTCCGCCAGTTCGAGCGGCGCAGGTCCGCCGCGGTCTCCCGGAGGGCGTCGGCGGTGACGCGGCCCTTCCAGTAGCCCTCGACGGCCTTCTTCAGTTCACGGTTCCCGCCCTGACGGGGGTAGCCGTACACGGTGGCCCGTGCTGCCGCGGCTGCGGACTTCGCTGTCACGGAAATCTCCTTCGCGAGATGACTCCTGGCCTCCCGGCGACGGGACGCGAGCGCGAAAGGGAGGTGACAGACCCGACGGACCCACAGTGCCGTGGAAAGGCAGCGGTCCGTCCGATATGCACGCCGACCCGCCCACGAGGTCACCGGGATATCCGTACGCGAACGGTCGCGCACGGGCGACGGGCAGGTCTTCGGACTCGCGGGCACGTCCGCCTGAGGCGGACACCTACTGACCGTCGCTTCCCAGGTCCGGTACGTCGGACCCAGTGCGTATGACGGCGGTCGTTCCCACTCACCGCTGCGGGGCAGTCCCGGATTCCCACCGGGTTCCCTCTTACGACGCGACCGCCTGGCTGACGGACGCGAACCTGTCGCACCGGCCAGGCTAGAGCGCGGACCCCCCTGCGGTCACCTCGGCCCACATTCCGGACCGTGACCTCAGCCGCCGGCGGAGGTCTCCACCGGGTACGGCACGAAGGTGCGGCGGTCGGGGTCGACGGAGAGGCGGCCGCCGGCCGGGGGGCGGGCGCGTTGGGCGCAGTCGCGGCGTTCGCAACTGCGGCAGCCCAGGCCGATCGGGGTGGCGGCGCGGGGGTCGTCGAGGGCGACGCCCTCGGCGTAGACGAGGCGGTGGGCGTGCCGCAGTTCGCAGCCGAGGGCGACGGCGAATTCGGCGCGGGGCGCGCGGTGGCCCGCGCCGCCTCGGGTGACGGTGCGGGCGACCCAGAAGTAGCGCTTGCCGTCGGGCATTTCGGCGACCTGGGTGAGGACGCGGCCCGGCGCGGAGAAGGCCGCGTAGACCGTCCACAGCGGGCAGGTGCCGCCGAAGCGGGAGAAGTGGAAGTCGGTGGCGGACTGGCGTTTGGAGACGTTCCCCGCCCGGTCCACCCGCAGGAAGGAGAAGGGGACGCCGCGCGCGCCGGAGCGTTGCAGGGTGCTGAGGCGGTGGCAGACGGTCTCGAAGCCGACGCCGAAGCGGGCTTGGAGCAGTTCGATGTCGTACCGCAATTCCTCGGCGGCGCTCCGGAACGCGGTGTACGGCATCAGCAGGGCGCCCGCGAAGTAGTTGGCGAGGCCGATCCTCACCAGGTCGGCGGACCGGGCGGAGGTCAGGGCGGCGGAGCCGACCAGGGTGTCGAGCAGCGGGCGGTGCTCCAACAGGGCGATCTGCGTGGCGAGTTGGAAGGCCCGGCGGCCGTCGGTCAGCCAGGGCGACAGGAACAGCAGGCCGTGCGCGGGGTCAAAGCGGCGTACGTCGGCGGACCGTTCGGGGGCGGCCTCGACCACGGTGACGCGGTGGCGCTCGGCCAAGTGCCGCCGCAGGACGTCGGCGGCCGTACGCGCCGAGTCGAGACCCCAGGCCCGCGCCGCGTCCTCGGCTGCGCTGTCGAGCTGTTCGAAGTGGTTGTGGTGGGCGTAGAAGAAGTCCCTGACCTCGTCGTGCGGTTCGGCGGGCGGCAGGGTGCTGAGCGGGGCCGGGGCGCCGGACGCGCCGGTGTCGGCGGAGGCCAGCGCCGCCACCTGCTCCGCGGCGTCCCGGTAGCGGTGGTGCAGGGCGACCAGGGCGCGGGCGACCTCGGGGTGGTCGCGGACGATCTCGGCGACCTCGTCGGCAGGGACGGACACGCCGGTGGCCTCGTCGCCGAGCGCGGTCCGCAGGTCCGTGCCGAGCCGCTCCTGCGCGGCCTCGGAGAAGAACTCCGGATCCACGCCCAGCACCTCGGCGATGCGCAGCAGCACCGGGGCGGTCAGCGGGCGCTGGCTGTGCTCGATCTGGTTGAGATAGCTGGTCGAGATGCCGAGGGCGCGGGCCAGTTCGACCTGGTTCATACCGCGCTCGGCCCGCAGCCTGCGCAGCTTGGCGTGTGCGTAGATCTTCCGTACCGCCATGCTCGCCCCGTGCCTCTCCGCCGCTTCCGTGTGCCCTCCGAAGGCGTGTCGCACGCGCCCGGCACCTGCGAAGCTATCATCCGCAAAATTCGCAGAATTCGCAGATCCGCAGGACACGACGGTACGGATTCCGCAGCGTGGAGCCGTCGCACCGCGCCGCGCGAGGGGGAATGCTCGACTCGTGACGGTGCGTACGTCGCGCGAGGAGCGGGGCGGAGCCTCGGCGCGTACGGGCATCGGCGAACAGCCGGCGATGAACTGACAGTGACGAACCCGCGAGGAGTCCCGTGATCGACCACCAGGTACGTGTCCATCCCAGCGCCGACCGGCTGCCGCGCGAGGAGCAGCTCGCGTGGAAGCTGGCCGCCGTCGCGACCGGCACGCAGGAGGCCGCGGAGCTGGACCCGGCGGCCGTGGACATGGCCGTCAACCGGGTGATCGACAACGCGGCGGTCGCGACCGCGTCCCTGCGCCGCAGGCCGGTCGCCGTGGCGCGGGCGCAGGCGGCTCCACACACCGCCGCGCCCGGCGCGTCGGTCTTCGGCACGGACCCCGGCCGCCGCGTCTCCCCCGAATGGGCGGCCTGGGCCAACGGCACGGCGGTGCGCGAGCTGGACTTCCACGACACCTTCCTCGCCGCCGACTACTCCCACCCCGGGGACAACATCCCGCCGCTGCTGGCCGTGGCCCAGCACACCGGTCGCTCCGGGGCCGATCTGCTGCGCGGCGTGGTCGCCGCGTACGAGATCCACGTCGCCCTGGTGAAGGCCATCTGCCTGCACGCCCACCGGATCGACCACGTCGCGCACCTGAGCGCGGCGACCGCCTGCGGGCTCGGCGCGATGCTGCGGCTGCCGACTGAGGTCGTCCACCAGGCCGTCGGGCAGGCGGTGCACACCACGACGGCGACCCGGCAGTCCCGCAAGGGCGAGATCTCCACCTGGAAGGCGTTCGCCCCGGCCTTCGCGGGGAAGGCCGCGATCGAGGCGGTGGACCGAGCGATGCGCGGCGAGGGCGCCCCGTCGCCGATCTACGAGGGCGAGGACGGTTTCCTCGCCTGGCTGCTGGACGGCCCCAAGGCGTCGTACACGGTGTCGCTGCCGGAGCCGGGTGAGCCGCGCCGGGCGATCCTGGAGACGTACACCAAGGAACACTCTGCCGAGTACCAGGCGCAGGCGGTCATCGATCTGGCCCGCAGGATGCGGGAGAAGGCCGGACCGCTGGCGCGGGTGCGGGAGATCGTGCTGCACACCAGCCGCCACACGCACGACGTGATCGGTTCCGGGGCCGGTGACCCGCAGAAGTACGACCCGAAGGCCAGCCGCGAGACGCTCGACCACTCGGTGCCGTACATCTTCGCCGTCGCGCTGGAGGACGGCGCCTGGCACCACGAGCGCAGTTACGCGCCGGAGCGGGCGGGGCGGCCGCAGACCGTGGAGCTGTGGCGGAAGATCTCCACGGTGGAGGACCCGGAGTGGACCCGCCGCTACCACGACCCGGACCCTCGGCGCCGGGCCTTCGGCGGCCGGGCCGTGATCACCCTCGCCGACGGCACCGTGATCGAGGACGAGCTGGCCGTCGCCGACGCGCACCCGGCGGGCGCCCGGCCATTCGACCGGGCCGGTTACACCGGCAAATTCCGCACGCTCGCCGAGGGCGTCGTCTCCCCCGGCGCGCAGGAGGCGTTCCTGGACGCGGCGGGCCGGCTCGCCGACCTCGACACCGCGGGACTCGCCGGTCTCTTCCCGGCCGTCGACACCGCCGCCGTCGCCGCGTACGACGCGCAGCTCCCGAAGGGCCTGTTCTGATGCTGCACACCCGCACCACTCCTGCCGAGCGGCGTCAGGCGCTCCGTGAACGGCTCGCTTCAGGGCGGCTGTTGCAGATGCCGGGCGCGGTCAGCCCGTACTCGGCGAAGCTCATCGAGGACCACGGCTTCGAGGCGGCGTATCTGTCCGGCGCCGTACTCGCCGCCGAACTGTGCCTGCCCGACATCGGGTTGACGACATCGACCGAGGTCGCCGCCCGCGCCCAGCAGGTCACCCGGGTCACCGACCTGCCGGTCCTGGTCGACGCCGACACCGGCTTCGGCGCGCCGGTCAACGCCGCCCGTACGGTGCAGCTCTTCGAGGACGCGGGCCTGGCGGGCATGCACCTGGAGGACCAGACCGGCGTCAAGCGCTGCGGGCACCTCGACGGCAAGACGCTCGTGTCCCGCGAGGAGATGGTGCAGCGGGTACGGGCCGCCGCCGACGCCCGGCGCGACGACGGCTTCCTGCTGATGGCCCGCACCGACGCGCGCGGTGTCGAGGGACTGGACGCGGCGATCGAGCGCGCCAAGGCATACGTGGACGCGGGCGCCGACGCGGTCTTCCCCGAAGCGCTCGCCGACGAGGCCGAATTCGCCGCTTTCCGCGAGGCCGTGGACGTACCGCTGCTGGCCAACATGACGGAATTCGGCAAGGGTCCGCTGCTGTCCGCGAGCAGGCTGGAGAGCCTGGGCTACAACATCGCGCTCTACCCGGTCACGCTCTTCCGGCTCGCCAACGGCGCCATTGAGGACGGCCTGCGGACGCTGGCCGCCGAGGGCACCCAGGCATCCCTGCTGCCGAGGATGCAGACCCGCTCCCGGCTCTACGAAGTCCTCGGATACGAGGACTACACGGCCTTCGACTCCGCGGTCTTCGACTTCAGCCTGCCGCCCGGCGCCTGAACTCCGCACCGCCCCGCTCACCTCACCCGCACCCTCTTCCCGAGGAGCCCCCATGACCACCGCCGTGCCCGTCACGCCCGACATCCGCCGCGGTCTCGCCGGTGTCTACGTCGACACCACCGAGATCTCGACCGTCATCGCGGAGACCAACTCCCTGACCTACCGCGGCTATCCGGTCCAGGATCTCGCCGCCCGCCGGTCGTTCGAGGAGGTCGCCCACCTCCTGTGGTTCGGAGAGCTGCCGGATGCCGCGCAGCTCGGCGAATTCCGGGCGCGCGAAAGGGCGTTGCGGCCCCTGGACCGCACCACCGCGGAGCTCTTGGTCCGGCTGCCGGAGAGCTGTCACCCGATGGACGTCCTGCGCACCGCCGTCAGCTTCTTCGGCGCCGAGGACCCCGCGGAGGACGACGGCAGCCCGGCCGCCAACCGCGCCAAGTCCCTTTCCCTGCTGGCCAAACTGCCGACCGTGGTCGCCGCCGACCACCGCAGGCGGCACGGCCTGGCCCCCGTACAGCCCGATCCGTCGCTCGGCTACGCGGAGAACTTCTTCCACATGTGCTTCGGCCGGGTGCCGGAGCCCGAGGTGGTGCGCTGCTTCGAGATCTCGCTGATCCTGTACGCGGAGCACAGCTTCAACGCCTCGACGTTCACCGCGCGGGTCGTCACCTCCACGCTCTCCGACCTCTACAGCGCGGTCACCGCCGCCATCGGCGCGCTCAAGGGGCCACTGCACGGCGGTGCCAACGAGGCCGTGATGCACATGCTCAACGAGATCGGGGACCCGCTAAAGGCCGAGGCGTGGCTGGACGAGGCGCTGGCCGCCAAGCGCAAGATCATGGGCTTCGGGCACCGCGTCTACAAGCACGGCGACTCCCGCGTCCCGATCATGCAGGAGGCCACCGACCGGCTGGTCGCCCGCGCCGGTGACCCCGGGACGGCCCGGCTGGCGACCCTGCACGCCGCGCTGCGGCACGCCATGGTCAGTGGCAAGGGCATCCACCCCAACCTCGACTATCCGGCGGGGCTCGCGTACCACCTGATGGGCTTCGACATCCCGACCTTCACGCCGATCTTCGTGATGAGCCGCATCACCGGCTGGACCGCGCACATCACCGAGCAGCTCGAACACAACGCCCTGATCCGACCGTTGGCGTCCTACGACGGTCAGGGGCAGCGGGCGGTGCCGAACGCGTCCTGACCCGGTCAGGTCCGCGCTCTAGCCGGAGGTGGCGCCCGCGCCCGCCGCGACCGCGCCCGTCGCCACCAGAGCGATGATCACCACGCCGAGCAGCACCCGGTAGATCACGAACGGCGTGAAGCTGCGGTGGGAGATGTACTTCAGGAACCAGGCGATGGCCGCGTAGCCCACCGCGAAGGCGATGACCGTGGCCAGCATCGTCGGGCCCCAGGCGGGCGCCGGGCCGCTGCCGAGCTTGAACAGCTCCAGACCGCCGGAGGCCAGTACGGCGGGGATGGCCAGCAGGAACGAGTAGCGGGCGGCGGCCTCGCGGCTGTAGCCGAGGAAGAGTCCGGCGCTGATGGTGCCGCCGGAGCGGGAGACGCCGGGGATCAGGGCGAGCGACTGCGCCAGGCCGTACCAGAGGGAGTGCCGGAAGGTCAGTTCGGTGATCGGCTTGGGGCGGCGCACGGCGCGGGTGCGGTCGGCGACCGCCAGGACGAGTCCGAACAGGATCAGGACGGTGCCGGTGATCCGCAGGTCGCGCAGGCTGGTCTCGATGGTGTGCTGGAAACCGGCGCCCAGGATGGCGATCGGGATCGTACCGACGATCACGAACCAGCCCATCCGCGCGTCGTGGTCCTTGCGGCGCTCGGGGTGGAACAGCGACGCGGTCCACGCCTTGACGATGGCGGCGATGTCGCGGCGGAAGTAGATCAGCACGGCGGTCTCCGTGCCCAGTTGGGTGACCGCGGTGAAGGCCGCTCCGGGGTCGTCCCATCCGGCGAGGACGGAGACCACGCGTATGTGCGCGCTCGACGACACCGGCAGGAATTCGGTCAGACCCTGCACAAGGCCCAGGACAGCGGCGGTGAACCAGGACACGGCGGGGTGCTCCGGGGAGAGTTCGAGGGGAGGGTGGGTGAAGCGGGTGACGGCGTGCGCGGAGTCGGGCCGGGGCCGCCCGAAGGGAATTCGGGCGGCCCCGGCCCGGCCGAGGACGTCAGATGTTGACGCCGAAGTCGGTGGCGATGCCCGCAAGGCCCGAGGCGTACCCCTGGCCGATGGCGCGGAACTTCCACTCCGCGCCGTTGCGGTACAGCTCTCCGAAGACCATAGCCGTCTCGGTCGAGGCGTCCTCGGTCAGGTCGTACCTGGCCAGCTCCCGGCCGTCGGCCTGGTTCACGATACGGATGAACGCGTTGCGCACCTGGCCGAAGCTCTGGCCGCGCTTCTCGGCGTCGTAGATCGACACGGGGAAGACGACCTTGTCGACCTGCGGGGGCACGGTGGCGAGGCTGACCTTGATCTGCTCGTCGTCGCCGTCGCCGCCACCGGTCAGATTGTCGCCGCTGTGCACCACGGAGCCGTCGGGGCTGCCGAGGTTGTTGAAGAACACGAAGTGCTGGTCGCTGAGGACCTTCCCGCCCACGTCGCACAGCAGCGCGGACGCGTCCAGGTCGTAGTCGGCGCCCGTGGTGGTCCGTACGTCCCACCCCAGGCCGACGGTGACCGCGGTGAGTCCGGGAGCTTCCTTGCTCAAAGAGACATTGCCGCCCTTGGACAGAGTCACGCCCACGAAATTACCTCCGGTTGCTTGGGGGTTGTCGGTTGTCGGTAGTCGGTAGTCGGTAATCAGTTGCCGACTGTTGATTACCGGTGATTACCGGTGATTACCGGTTGTTGACTGCCGGTATGTCGTTGTTTGTCTGTGCGCCTCTGCCAGGTCAACGGCGTGCGCGCCACAACAGTTCCACGGTTGCGTAATAGCTTAAGCGTTACGGGCGTGTGCGCAGGTCAGTCGTCCGAGTCGGGCTTGGCGTGGGCGGCGGCGTACGCCTGGGTCGGCGTCATCGGGACCCGGTTGATCTGGACGGTCTTGTAGCGGCTGACCTTGGCGCAGGTGTCGGAGTCGTCGGCGGTCTGGGCGTGGGAGTTGTCCAGCGCCACCTTGGTGTCGGCGGGCGGCGCGGAGGACTTCCCGCCGGGGAAGGTGGTGCCGCTCGGCCAGTCCGCCCCGATCACGAGGGTGAGCCCCGCGACGGCGCCCTCCTTGAGATGGGACGACGCGATGCCGAGCGTACGGGCGACGGTCCCCGCCTCGGACCGCTGGCCGGGGCCGTAGGTGAGGGTCGTGGTGGCGGCGGGCGCCGGGGCGTTGCCGCCCGCGGTGGCCGGGTTGAACCCCTTGCCGGTCAGGGTGTCGACGATCTCGGAGGCGCGGCCCCCGATGCCGGTGCCGTTGCGCACCCTCACGGTGATCTGCGAGGCGGGGACGGACGTCGCGGTCGGGCTCGCCGACGCGGTCGCCGAGGCCGCGGCGGACGTGCCGCCCGAGGCGGTGGTCAGCGACTGGTCGTTGGCGATCGTGGCGAACAGCGTCTTCGCGCCGGGGCCGACCACCACCCGGTTGGGGTCGGTCGGGTCGGGCCCGGTCTGCATGGTGGTGAAGGTGATCCGCTTGGACGGGACCTTGTCGAGGTCGGAGGCCAGGCCGACCAGCTTGCTGATGCTGCCGAGGCCGGTGTCGACGGTCAGCGCCTTGGTCGCCGCGTTGGCGAGCTTGTAGACGGCCGTCGGGTTGGTGAGGGTGCCCGCGCTCTTGAACTTGCGGATCAGCGAGCTGAGGTAGATGTGCTGCGCGTACGTACGGCCGAGGTCGCTGCCGTCGCCGAAGCCGTGCCGCGAGCGGAGGAATTCCAGCGCCCCGACGCCCTTGAGGGTGTGGGCGCCCTTGGAGAGCTTCAGATGCGAGTAGGTGTCGTACACGTCGGCGTCCACGCACACCGACACCCCGCCCACGGCGTCGGACATGCTGACGACGCCGGAGAAGTCGACCTGGATGAAGTGGTCGATCGGAATTCCGGTCAATTTGTGGACGGTGGCCACCTGGCACGCCTGGCCGTACGACAGGGCGCTGTTGATCATGCCGTGGTAGCCGGGGGTGGACGCGCCGGTCTTGGGATTCTCGCAGGCGGGCACGTCAGTGAGGGTGTCACGCGGGATGCTCATCACGGTGGCGTTGGAGCGGTCGGCGGAGATGTGCACGACCATCTCGACATCCGCGTTGCCCCCGGTCTGGACGCCGGTCTTGGCGCAGCCGCCGCCCAGTTTGCAGTCGGCCTCGGAGGTCCGGCCGTCGCTGCCCATCACCAGGATGTTGATCGGCGTCCGCCCGAAGGCGTCGGCCTTCTCCTGGCCCGCGCTGCCCTTCCCCGCGCCGTCGGTCAGGGAGACGCTCGTGATGTTGCCGTTGAGGTGCTGGTAGAGCCAGTAGCCGCCGCCCGCGGTGACCAGCAGGAGCGCGGCCAGGGATATGCCGCCGATCTTCAGGAACCGCCGGCCCCGGCCGGCCTGCTTGGCGCGCCTGCCCCTGCGGCCCGACGACCGGGACCGCCCGCTCTCGGCGCGGGCAGCCGCCCGCGCGGCCGCTCGGCCGCTCCAGGGCTCGGTCATCTCCCGTGCTCCCTCTCCCGGGCGGCCCCCGTGGGGTGGTGCGGCCGGATTCGACGGGTGAAGCGGCGCTTCACCCAAGGCTTCATGGTTGCGCAACGCGGCAAGGGTAAATCATGGCTCTGTGGGGTAACCGAGAGCGTCGCACCCGCGACCGGCCTGCCCACCGGACACAGTTCCTGGTTTACGCAACCTTTAAAGTGTCTGCTATGCCAGAAACGCTACGACGAACCGGAAGGACACCTGTGGCCTGGGAGTGGGCGCATCTCGACGGAGGCCCGGCGGACGGCATGCGGGTACGGGTGACAGGCCCGCCCCGCGTGCTCCAAGTCACATCCGGATGCCCGGCCGAGGCCGACGGCAACGGCGACGGCGACGGCGACAGCGACGGACGGGGACTGCGCGTCGAGGCGCTGTACGTCTACCGCCTCAAGCACGGCCAGCCACTGCGCTACGGCTGGGACCACGCCAGCCCCTGACGTCATACGGGCCCGCGCCCCGGATCACGCGGGCCCGTGGCGCGCCACGGGAGGGAGGTCAGTCAGTCCCGCGGCGCGCGTTCGGGTTCGCGCACGGGGCGCGCGCCGACGGTCTCACCGGGCGCGGACTTGATCGTACGGACTTCGGGGTCCGCGCTCGTCTCGGCCGTCGCGGTACCGGGTCCGGGGTCGTCCTTCAACGCCTTGGTCTCGCTCTTGAGGATGCGGAGCGACTTGCCCAGCGCCCGCGCGGAGTCCGGCAGCCGCTTGGAGCCGAACAGCACGATGACCACAAGCGCCACCACCAGCAGGTGCCAGGGCTCAAGTCCGTTTCTGAGCATCAACGTCTCCGCTTCCACATCCGTCGGTCTGCCGTTGCCGGACGGCGATGTGCCGCCCCGGCCCCAACAGTTGCTACATTGCGCAATTATGAGAGTAGCGGTACCGAGGCGCAATGCCCGCACGGGCCCCCGTCCGGACCGTCCCCGCCCGTGCACGCACCCTTCTCGGAGGTGACCGAAGGTGATCTTCGACATCGGTCCGCTCAAGCTGCTGACGCTGCTCATCCTGGCCACGCTGGTCTTCGGCGACAAACTGCCCGACATGATCACGCGGGCGAGAGACCTCATCCGCGCGGTGCGCTCCTTCGCCGACGACGCCAAGGAGGACGTGCGCCGCGAACTCGGCCCGGAGTTCAAGGACTTCGAATTCGAGGACCTGAACCCGCGGACGTTCATCGCCAAGAATCTGCTCGGCGACGGCGACGCGCTCGGCCTGCGCGAGATCCGCGACAGCCTGCGACTGGACGGCGAGGCCGAGGAGTTGCGCGAGGTGGCGCGGACGCTCAGCGACGGTGTGGACCTCACGAAGCCGTCCGCCGCGCCGGTCGCCTCAGGCGCGGGCGAGGCGTCCGAGCCGCTCTCGCACCAGCCCGTCGCGTATGACACCGAGGCCACGTAGGACCGGCGCGCAGGCCCGCGCCGGGACCCGGCGCGTACGCGGTCCTTCGGCTGGCGCACCGAGCGCGCTCAGGGGTCAAGCGCCCTGGCGGGTCAGGCCGTTGTCACCGGTCGCCGTCGTTCGGACTGCTGAAGCCGGGGCTGCTGTAGCCGAGCCGGGGCCGCTGCCGCACCAGGCTGACGCCGTCGCCCGAGCTGAAGCTCGGGCTGCTGTACCCCAGGCGCGGCCGTTGGCGTACCAGGTCGACGCCGACCGGCGGCGGGCCGAGCGCGCGGGGAGCGGCGGCCCCCGCCTCCCGCGCCAACCGGTCGAGCAGATACGGCAGTACGCCCCGCACCAGCAACGCCTGCCGCCACGCCTCGTGGGCCTCGGTCACGTCCCGGCTCTCGCGCGTGACCGCGCCGTCGCGCCGGGCGGTCAGCGCCAGTCCGGCCAGGCCGATCAGCAGGCTGACGCCGAAGACCGCCGCGCACAGGAAACCGATGTCGATCAGCGGGGCGCTGATTCCCGCGCCGCTCGCGACGGCCCTGATCCCGTACCCCAGCACCAGGAAGATCGCTGCCGCGATACCGCTCAGCATCGGCACCAGTACGGCCAGGGTGGCGAGGACGCCGGGGCCGCCGACCGCGCGCACGACCGGGCGGACCCGGCCGCGGGAGTACGCGCGCAGGCTGGTGTACCGCTCGTACTCGGGCGCCGCGGTGGCACCGATGGCGTCGGCGTCGGCCAGGGCGGCCGTACGCAGTTGCTCGGTGTTGGGCGCGCCCGGCAGGGCGCGGAGCGCACGCCGGACGCGTTCGCCGCGCAGCGCCTGATCGAGAACCTGGGCGAAGTCAGCCCGGTAGATGTCGTCCGGCCGCTTGCCGCTGTCCATATTCCCCGCCCCGGTGTGTCGACGCGCGGCAAGTCACCTTGTCTGCCCGCGCGTACGCATCAGGATAATCTACCCAGTTGCATGATTGCATAATTACGCAACTGACTGAGAGTATCATGCCAGCGGCGCGGACCGCGGGCGCCGAATGCGTACTCTGGTGCTCGGAAAAGCCGCTGCGGTCAGGGAGGTTCACGTGACGAGGTCTGCCGCGGAGTTCGGCGACCCCAGCCCGGAGTTGTTCCAGAACGCCGCCGCTTCCTTCGGTTTGCTGGCGTCCACCATGCGACTCCAGATCGTCTGGATCCTGTCCGAGGGCGACTGCGACGTCACGGGGCTGGCCGAGCGGGTCGGCGCGACCCTGCCCGCGGTCAGCCAGCACCTGGCCAAGCTCAAGCTCGCCGGGCTCGTGCACTCACGGCGCGAGGGCCGGCGGCAGGTCTATCTGGTGGACGACCCCGATGTCGTGACGGTGGTGCGGGTGATGGTCAGTCAGCTCGACCGCCGCTCCGCCCCTTCGCGTGACGTCCGCGGGCTGGGGGCCTGACAGGCCACGCCCCGGCCCCCTGCCGCGCGGAGGTCAGGTACGGCTGGGCGCCGGATCGGCATCCGCGTCCACGTCGATCTCCACCGGCTCGACGGGCTCCACCGGCTCCACGGGCTCCACCGACTTGACCGACTTGACCAACTCGACCGACCCGACCGCGGGAGCGGCGGGCGCGGGCGCGGGTTCCGCACGGCGGACGGCCTCGGTGAGTTTGCGGGCGATCGGCTCGGTCCAGCGGGCGGTGAGCGGGCCGAGGACGACCAGGATCAGCACATAAGCGGTGGCCAGCGGCCCGATCCGGGGCTCGACGCCCACGGCCAGCCCCGCGATGACGATGGAGAACTCGCCGCGCGCGACCAGCATTCCGCCCGCCCGCCAGCGCCCCGCCGACCGGATTCCGGCCCTGCGCGCCGCGTACCAGCCGGTGGCGATCTTGGTGAACGTCGTGACGACGGCCAGGATCAGCGCCGGGACCAGGACCGGCGGGATGTCGGACGGGATAGTGCTCAGGCCGAAGAAGACGAAGAAGACCGCCGCGAACAGGTCCCGCAGCGGAGTCAAGAGGTTGCGGGCCCCTTCGGCGACCTCACCGGAGAGCGCGATGCCGACCAGGAAGGCGCCGACGGCCGCGGAGACCTGGAGCTGCTGGGCGACACCGGCCACCAGCAGGGTCAGGCCGAGCACGACCAGCAGCAGCATCTCGGGATTGTCGGAGGAGACGGCGCGGCTGATCAGCCGCCCGTGGCGCAGGGCTACATAGAGGACGATCCCGACCGTGCCGAGCGAGATCAGCAGTGTGAGGGTGCCGCCCGCCAGGCTCACGCCCGCCAGCAGGGCGCTCAGGATCGGCAGATAGACCGCCATCGACAGGTCTTCGAGGACCAGCACACCCAGGATGAGCGGGGTCTCGCGGTTGCCGAGGCGGCCGAGGTCGCCGAGGACCTTCGCGATCACGCCCGAGGAGGAGATCCAGGTCACTCCGGCGAGCGCGACGGCGGCGACCGGGCCCCAGCCGAGGAGGATCGCGGCGGCGGCGCCCGGCAACGCGTTGAGGACGAAGTCGACCGCGCCGGACGGATATTGGGTCTTGAGGTTGGTGACGAGTTCCGAGGCGCTGTATTCCAGGCCCAGGAGAAGAAGCAGCAATACGACACCGATCTCGGCGCCGGTCGCGACGAATTCCTCGCTGGCCTGGAGCGGGATCAGTCCGCCTTTGCCGAAGGCGAGTCCCGCGAGCAGGTAGAGCGGGATCGGCGAGAAGCCGACACGTCCCGCGAGGCGGCCGAGGATGCCCAGGGCGAGGATGATCGCTCCGAGTTCGATGAGCATGTCGGTCGTGTTGTGCACAGGTTTCTATCCTCCTGTGATCAGTTCGGCGACGGCGCCGACGCCTTCGCGGGTGCCGACGACCACGAGGGTGTCGCCGACGGCGAAGCGGAAGTCGGGGGTGGGTGAGGGCACGGCGGAGGTGCGGCGGAGCACGGCGACGATCGAGGCGCCGGTACGGGTGCGTACCTGTGTGTCGCCGAGCGTGCGGCCCGCGTACGGCGAGCGTTTGCTCACCGTGATGTGCTCGGTGACCA
The DNA here is from genome assembly GCF_014596445.1 of Streptomyces sp. CBMA29. Lineage (GTDB taxonomy): Bacteria > Actinomycetota > Actinomycetes > Streptomycetales > Streptomycetaceae > Actinacidiphila. The sequence continues at coordinate 59,145 of NZ_MECL01000175.1, forward strand.
GGTCGATCTCAAGGTGTTGTCGCAGGTGGCCGACAGGGTCGGGGGTCAGCAGTTCGGCCAGTGCGGCCGCCTCGTGGGGCACGAGCGCGGTCGCGTCCTTGCAGGCGTCGTCGTCCTCGGGGTCATGGAACGCCAGGAACCGCCTGCCGTCCTGGTGCACGACCAGCGACAGGTGCCGGCCGGACTCGGTCGTCATGTCATAGCGGGCCCCGACTCCCGGCAGCGGAGTCTTTCGGGCGCGGGCGGTTGGTTCCATGAACGTGCTCCATCGGGACGCGGGTGCGGGAGTGCCGGTCGCGGACGCCGGCATGCGCGTCACCCGGCAGCGTTCTGTGCCGGGTGACGACGCACGTATGCGGTGACGTGCCGCGGCGCTCCTGCTGACAGCGCCCGGCGCGGGAGCCGGACGCTGTCAGCGGTAAGACGCGGGAAGGGGGTCCGTATCAGGTACGGCGTCCCGGGGCGCGTTCTCGACACGCGCGACCCGGGGAAAATACGGCGATGCCGTGGGGAGGACTTCCGACATGGCCGCGGGTGCGCCTACGACGAGGACATCCCGTTCCATGACGTATCCTCCTCAGCTCACCTCTGCGACATACGTAAAGCGCTGGTCAAGACTCTAGCGCATAATAAATGCCGCAAATCCTGCATGAGTGCATATAGCAGCCCAGGCGGATCTCCCATGGCCGGGAATTCACCTGGGCGTCACAGGGCAGGCCGGACCGCCGCGACGCGCCCCGACCTGCCGGTACGCCGGGTCAGGCCGGCCCCACGAACAATCCGGGTGCGCCCTTCGCCGCCCGGGGGCTAGGGTCTCCGGGGCCGAATATCGACGGGGCTCCAGGGTCCCGGGGTTTCAGGGGCCCAAGGTTCCAGGGTCCCAAAGTTCCGGGGAGACAAGGGATGGTCGGTCGTTCTGGCGCGCGGTGACGTGGGACGCGTGCCGCCGCGGAAGGCCGCCGTGCCGCCCGCGGCTCCGGAATCGCGGGGGTCGCCGGGGTCGCCGGGGCTCTGGCGGGACCGGGATTTCCGCCGGTTGTGGGTGGGGCAGACGGTCTCGCAGTTCGGGGAGCACGGGAGCGCGGTGGCCCTGCCGCTGATCGCGGTGCTGCTGCTGGGCGCCGACGGCGCCGAGGTCGGGGTGCTGCGGGCGGTGGGGCAGGCGCCGATACCGCTGCTGTCGCTGTTCGTGGGGGCGTGGGTGGACGGGTGGCGGACCCGTACGGTCATGGTGGCGGCGGACTGCGGGCGGGCGCTGGCGCTGGGAGCGGTGGCCGTGGCGTGCCTGCTCGGCGGGCTCGGTCTGCCGGTGCTGCTGGTGGCCGCGTTCGGCGTCGGGGCGCTGTCGGTCTTCTTCGACGTGGCGTATCAGGCGTCTGTCGTACGGCTGTTGGACCGCGACCAGCTGGTCAGCGGCAACAGCGCGCTCGAAGGCAGCAGGTCGGCGGCGCAGATCGGCGGCCCGGCGCTCGGGGGTGCGCTGGTGTCGCTGCTGTCGGCGCCGGTCGCGCTCGCGTCCAGCGCGCTGTTCTTCGCCCTGTCGTTCCTGTCGATCCGGCGGATTGGGCATGGCGAGGCGGTGCCTCGGCGCTCGGGACCCGCGCCCGCTGTCCGGCGGCGGATTCGCGAGGGGGTCGGATTCGTCGTCGGCGAGCCGTCGTTGCGGGCGGTGTGCCTCGCCTCCGCCGCCTTCCAGTTCGCGTTCGCGGCGGCGATGACCGTCTATCTGCTGTTCCTGCCCAGGGAGTTGGGCCTGTCGGGCGCTGTCGTCGGGCTGGTGCTCGCGGCGACGGGGCCCGGCGCGCTGGTGGGTTCGCTGCTGGCGGCCCGGCTGCCGGGCCGGTTCGGCCACGGAGCGGTGCTCGCGTGCGCGGCCGTGATCGGTGACAGCGTGATGATCGGCGTACCCGCGCTGCACGGCGGCGCCGCGCTGACCGTTCCGGTGCTCGTGGCGGTCAACCTGACGTTCGGCGCGTGCGGTCAGCTGGTCAGTGTGACGCTGATGGCGGTGCGGCAGACCGTCACTCCGGACGGGATGCAGGGTCGCGCGGCGGCGACGATCGGCTTCGTCGGCATGGGGACGGCCCCGCTCGGTTCGCTGCTCGGGGGTCTCCTCGCGGCGCAGTGCGGTCTGCGCACCGGCTTCCTGGTGGCGGCGGCGGGCATGCTGCTCTCCCCGCTGGTGATCTCCCTGTCCCCGCTCGCCCGTCTGGGCCGTACGCTCCCCGTCCACGCAGCGGCCGGCCCGTCCGCGCGGACGTGAGCGTGACGGAGGTGGCGCGGGCGCCAGTCCCGCGCCACCTCCGTCACATGTGCGTCGCGCGCTGGCTCAGTTGAGGGTGAACTTCTGCGCGGCGCTGCCGTTGCAGTCGTAGATCTGGAGCCGGGTGCCGTTGACGGTGGCGCTGTTGGGGTCGTTGAGGCAGCGGCCCGACTGCGGGTTGAGCAGCGAGCCGTCGGCCTGCTGCTGCCAGACCTGGCCGCCGACGCCGTTGCAGTCCCACAGCTCGACCTGCGTGTTGTTCGCCGTGCCGTTGCCGTTGATGTCCAGGCAACGGCCGATCGCGCTCAGCGAGCCGTTGGCGTTGTGGTACCAGTGCTGGTCGGCGGCCCAGGACTGGCAGTCCCAGAGCTGCACGGCGGTGCCGTTGACGCCCGTGTCGTCGGCGGCGACGTCCACGCACTTGCCGCCGGGCGCGGGCACCGGGGCGCCGCCCTTGACGGCGAATTTCTGCGCCGCGCTGCCGTTGCAGTCGTAGATCTGAAGCCGGGTGCCGTTCCCGGTGGCGCCGCTCGGCGAGTCGAGGCAGCGGCCCGACTGCGGGTTGAGGAGCGAGCCGTCCGAGCGCTGGATCCACTTCTGGCCGCCGACGCCGTTGCAGTCCCACAGCTCGACCTGCGTGTTGTTCGCCGTGCCGTTGCCGTTGATGTCCAGGCAACGGCCGATCGTGCTCAGCGAGTTGTCGGCGTTGTGCGTCCAGTGCTGGTCCTCGGCGTACGTCTGGCAGTCCCAGAGCTGGATGGCCGCGCCGTTGACGCCGGTGTCGTCGGCGGCGACGTCCACGCACTTGCCGCCGGGGCCGGTGATCGTGCCCTGCGGGCCGTTGGGCACATTGGTCTGGCCCGAGTAGCCGACGGAGACGATGTTCGCCTGGACGGCGTTCTCGGCGGCGTCGGTCGGATAGCCGGCGACCATCACGCCCTCGAAGAAGGTGCCCATGTTGCGGTTGCTGTTGTCACCGCCGGTGCCCAGGATGATGCCGCCTTCCTGGTGCATCGGTTTGTAGCCGCCCCGCGTCGGCAGCGACCCGTTCCACCAGGTCGACAGGCCCCCCGACTGGGAGTCGCCGCCCTTGATGGCGTACGTCGTCTGCCCGTTGTTCTTCAGCACGGCCGTGACGTAGGCGCTCTTGTTGCCCGCGTTGGCCGTGTTGGAGCCGTTGTCGCCCTGGAACATGCCGTTCTCCATGTCGGCCTCGACCCAGGGGCCCGAGCCGTTGCACGGCGCGAAGTAACAGGTGGTGGCGATGCTCACGGCGTCCATGTGGCCGTTGCCGGTGTCGGACGGCGTGCTCTCGGCGTTGCCGTAGTCGAAGCAGCAGTCGGAGCCGACATGGGTGCCGCTGGCGACCATGTAGACGCCCTCGGGCTGGCCGTTGACGGGGACACCGGAGGCCGCGCCGGTGTAGCGGTAGCCGACGCCCGGCGAGATCCAGATGCCGTACACCTTGTGGCCGCCCGCGTGCACCGCGATCTCGCTCGCGTCCGCCCCGCGGTCCGCGCCGCCGGCCGTGCCCGCGGGGCCCGGCAGCAGGTCGTTGTGGCGCGAGGTCTGGTCGTAGACCTTGGAGATGCGGCAGGTGGTGTTGGCACAGAAGATGTCCTGCTGCTCGGCGTTGGCGTAACCGCCCGCGGCCAGCAGCCCGATGTCGGCCTTGGCGCCGTCCGAGGCGCGCGTGACCTGGTACAGCGGGCCGTTGTACGCCGAGAACAGGGCGCGGGTGGTGCTGTGCGCGGCGACGCACGGCGTGCCCGCCGCGCTGTAGAGGTCACAGGGCAGCGAACCGGCGGCCTGCGCGGTGCCCGGCAGGCTGACGAAGGCGCCGAGGACCAGGCCGAGGGTGGCCACGACCGAGGTCAGCAGGGCTTTCCAGCGGGCGGTGTATCTCCTTTTGCGCATGCGGTGCTCCTTGGGGTGGGGGTGGAGCGGAGACGAGCGGTGCCTGCGGGGCCGGGCGGCCCGAGGCGGGCGTGGGGGCCCGGATCGGACGCCTGGGGACGTGACGGGTGCGGGAGGGACGGGAAGAACACGCGGGGTCGACCGGCTCGGAAAGTACGCCCCCTGTTCGACCCCGTCAATATTTGTTGCTTTATTTAGCTTCGGCCGGGCACGACCTGTCCGAATCTGTGGCTCAGGCCGATCTCACGCACCGGTACGCGCCTCCCCCTGCGGCCGAGGGCCCGGCTCCGCGTCCGCAGCCGCAGCCCCAGCCGGGTCCGGGTCCGGGTCGTAGGGATCGTCGGCGAACGCGTCGGCGTCCCGGCCCGCGCCGAGCCGCCCGCTCCACCGGACCGAGAGCGTGTGCGGGACGCGGATCACGTCGAGGACCTTCGCCGCGACGAAGTCGACGAGCTGGCGGACATCGCGCGCGCCCGCGTAGAAGCCGGGGGACGCCGGGAGGATCACCGCGCCCTCCCCCGCGAGGTCGGCCATCTGCTGGAGCGAGACGCGGCGCAGCGGCGTCTCGCGGACCACCATCACCAGCGGTCTGCGCTCCTTGAGCGTGACGTCCGCCGCGCGCTGGATCAGGTCCTTGCTCATGCCGGTGGCGACGCCCGCGACGGCGGCGGTGGTCGCGGGCACGATGACCATCCCCCGGGTCGGATAGGTGCCGCTGGCCGGGCCCGCGGCGAAGTCGTCGGCGCGCCAGACGGTCATGTCGCCGGGGTCGCGCCCGAGGAACGCCTTCATGTCGGTACGCCAGCGCGCCTCGCGGAAGGACTGCCCGGTCTCGTCGACCATCGTCAGCCGGGCGGCGCGGCTGACCACGAGGTCGACGGCCTCACCCGCGTCGAGCAGCCCGCGGATGACGGCCGCGGCGTACGGCGTGCCGCTGGCTCCGGTGATTCCGACGACCCATGGCACCCGTGGTGTGATGTGGTGATCCATGACAGACCCTTCCATGAGTCGCGAGGAGAGCCCGCGAAGTGCCGGGAGAACCCGCGGGCGAGGGCGGGCGGCCGTGAGCGGAGAGGCGGTGCGTGACGCGATGGCGGTCAACGGGGAGGGCCGGGACGCCCAGCGTGCGACCGGCCCGGCGCTGACGGCCGGTGAGCGGGAGATCCTGCGGGTGCTGCGCCGGTCGGAGGACCTGGACAGCGTGGCGGCCCGGATCCTGGTCTCGGTCGGCAGCGCGATCATCGAGGGCCGGCTGAAGCCGGGCGACGACCTCAACTCCGTCGAACTCGCCCGGCAGTTCAGCAGCAGCCGGACCCCGGTGCGCGAGGCGTTGCAGACCCTGGAGCGCGAGGGCCTGGTCGAGATCGCGGCCCGCAAGCGGCCCCGCGTGCGCCGCCTGGGCCTCACCGAGGTCCGGGAGATCTACGAGCTGCGGTCCGAGCTGTACGGGCTGGTGAGCCGCCGGATCATCGCCCACCGCACGGCCGGTGAGATCGAGGTCTTCGACGGCGTCCAGGCCCGTCTTGAGGAGGCCGCGGCGGCCGGGGACCTGGAGCGGTACTTCTGGCTGGTCGTGGACTTCCGCAACACCGAGGCGCGGCTGGCCGGGAACGAGACCGTGCGGGCCGTCCTCGACTCGGTCGGTATCAGGACCCTGCACCTGCGTCACCTCAGCCTCTCCCTGCCGGGCCGCCTCGGCACGTCGGTGGAGGACCACCGCAGGCTGGTGCGCGCGTACGCCGACGGCGAGGCGGAACTGGCCGCCGCGCTCACGCGGTCCATCGTGCTGCGCGGTCTGGCGGCGGTGGAGCGCTCGGGGTGGCCGGGCTCGCCGGACTGACCTGCCGGTCGGTTCCGTTGGTCCCGGCGGTCCCGGCGACCGGGCCGGCGCCGAAGAGCGAGGCCGCGCCCAGTACGGCCGCGCGCCCGGCGGCGTCGGGGCCCGCCGCGTCCAGCGCGCGGACCGGCCGGTCCAGCCGCATCGGGAAGGGGTAGTCGCTGCCCAGGACGACGTGTCCGGGTCCCGCGAAGCCCAGCAGGTGCCGCAGCGCGTCGGTGTCGTGCAGCACCGTGTCGAACCACAGCCGGTCGAGCAGCGCGCGCGGCCCGAGCGTTCCGGCGGCGCGGAAGGCCGGCGGGGCGGCGGTGAAGCCGCGCTCCAGGCGGCCGATCTGGTACGGGACGAAGCCGCCGCCGTGCACCAGCAGGACGCGCAGCCCCGGATGGCGTTCCAGGACGCCGCCGAGGGTGAGGGCCGCGGCGGCGAGGGTCGTCTCCGCCGGGTTGCCGACCAGGATGTGCAGGAAGAGCCGCCGGACCCGCTCGGGCACGTCCAGTTCGGCCGGGTGCACGATGACGGGGACGTCCAGCTCCTCCACCGCGTCCCAGAAGACGTCGAGACCGGCGTCGTCGAGACCGAGGTCGTTGACGCGGGCGCCGATCTGCACCGCCCGGTGGCCGGACTCGGTGACGGCGCGGCGCAACTCGGCCGCCGCCAGGGCGGGTTGCCGCAACGGTACGGCCGCGGCGGCCATGAACCGGCCGGGGTGCGCGGCGGCCAGCGCGGCCAGCGAGTCGTTCTGCACGCGGGCCAGCCAGAGCCCTGCCGGTCCGTCGAGGTCGTAGCCCGCCAAGTCCATCCACGGTGCGACCAGTTGGACGTCGATTCCCGCGGCGTCCATCCAGGCCAGGCGGGCGGCCACGTCGTTGAGCGGCGGGATCAGGGGGAGGCCGCTGGGCCGCCCGTTGACCTCGACGCGAGTGACGCCGCCCGAGCCGTTCGCGGAGGTGATGAGGCGTACGCCGTGCTCGGCGCCCTCCGCCTGGATGCGTTCGACGGCCTCCAGGCCCACGTGGTGCGCGTGCACATCGATCACCGGGGCGGTCCTCGGGGCGCTGCCCGCCGAGCCGGTCTCCGGGGCCGTCATGATCTGGTCCCCGCCGGCGCGCGGTCCAGCAGCTCCGTCAGCGCGTAGGCCACGACCGCCGGATTCTCCAGCGGGGTGAGGTGCCGGGTGCCGGGGACCACGACGGCGGGTCCCTGGCCGATGCGGGCGGCGAGGTCGGCCGCCATCGCGGGCGGGGTCGCCGCGTCGTCCTCGCCGACCAGCACCGTGGCGGGGTACGGGATCGCGGAGGCGGTCCCGCGCAGGTCCGCGGCGCCGAGCATGGCGCAGGTCGCCGCGTACGCCGCGAGGTCGTTGGCGGTGAAGATCCCGCCGAGCCGGGTCATCAACTCCGGTCGCGCGGCGCGGAATTCGTCGCCGAACCAGCGGGTGAGCTGGAAGGGCACGAGCGAGGCCAGGCCCTTGTCACGGGCCGCGGCGGCGCGGTCCGCCCAGTCCTCCGGCGCGGTGGGCCCGTACCAGTCGGTGGTGTCGATGAGGAGCGCGCCGCGCGTGCGGTCCCGGTGGCGGGCGGCGAAGTGCTGCGCGACGCAGCCGCCCATCGAGCAGCCCACGACGACGGCGTCCCGCCAGCCGAGGTGGTCGAGCAGATCGGCGAGGTCGTCCGCGAACTGGCCGGTGCTGTACGGGCCTTGGGGCCGGTCGGAGCGGCCGTGCCCGCGGCAGTCGTACGTCACCATGTCGGCCCGGCCGCGCAGCGCGTCCGTCACCGCGGCCCACAGGGACCGGTCGAGCGCGAGGCTGTGCACGAAGACGACGCGCGGGGCGTCCGGGGCGTTCTGGCCGTTCGGGACCGGGTGCCGGGTGAACGACAAGGTGACGCCGTCCCGTGTCCTGGCCTCGCCCTCGTGGGCGTGGTCGGTGACGGTCATCGGTCCGCTCCTTCCGCGGCGCGCAGCGCCGCTCGTGTGATGGCCCGGCGGGCGAACTCCGCGATCATGTGCGACTTGTAGGCCGCCGAGCCCCGTACGTCGCTGTACGGGCGCACGCTCGCCGCCGCGCGCCGGGCGGCCTCCTCGGCCAGGGCGGCGTCCACCGGTCCCGCGTGGCCGGCGGCGAGGCCGGCCAGGTCGATCAGCACAGGACCGCCCGTCACCGAGCCGACCGCGAGCCTCAGCCCGCGCGACTCCCCCGCGCCGCCGACCCGTACGACCGCCCCCACATTGACGCAGGCGTACTCCCACACCCCGCGCACCAGGAACTTCTCGTACGCGGAGCCGGTCGACTCCCCGGTGCCGTCGTCCCCCGGCAGCGGCAGCCGTACGTCCTGGATCAGCTCGTCGGCGCGCAGGTCGGCGATGTCCGTGACGCGCAGGGTTCTGGTCGACCGGGCGCTGCGGACGGTGAGTTCGGCGCCCGCCGCCGCCAGACCGACGGGCGGGTCGTGGCTGTCGTCCGCGGCGCGGATGTTGCCGCCGAGGGTGACCATGCGGCGGATGCGGGCGGTCGCCACCGAACCGGCCGCCTCGGTCACCACCGGCCACACCCGCGCCAGCCGCGCGTCGGCCCCGACCGCTTCGAGCCGCACCCCCGCGCCGATCGTGACGTGCCGCTCCGACCAGGTGACGGCGGCCAGTTCGGGGAGTGCGGCCACCGACACCAGGGTGTCAGGCCGCGACGGGTGCCGGTCGTGGCGGCGCAGGGTGTGCGCCACGCCGCCGCCGAGCACCGCCGCGCCGTCCGCGGCGAGCAGGCCGAGCGCCTCGTCGAGGGTCCGCGGGATCAGCACCCTGACCTGCGGGCGGTCGTACGCGGCGGGCGCGGGTCCGCTGTCGAGCGTCGTCATCGCTGGTCGCCTTCCTCCGTGCGGGCCCCGGCGTCCGCCCCAGCCGGTGAGCCGGCGTCCGGGCCGCCCGCCTTCCCGAGGTCCTCGGCTCCGGTCCGCATGCCCCAGAAGATCTTCTCCGCCGTGATCGGCAGTTCGTGGACGCGGACGCCCACCGCGTCCGCGACCGCGCTCGCCACGACGGACGGGACCGGGTCGAGCGCGATCTCGCCCACGCCCTTGGCGCCGAAGGGCCCGGTGGGTTCGTAGGAGTCGGCGAATTCGATGTGGAGCTTCGGCATGAACCCGGCGGTGGGGAGCTTGTAGTCCATGAAGGTGGGGCGGGTCGGGGCGCCGTCGTGCCAGTCGAAGCGTTCGGTGAGGGCCATGCCGAGGCCCTGGGCGATGGCGCCCTCCACCTGGCCCTGCGCGAGCGGCGGGTTGAGGACGGTGCCGCAGTCGACGGCCGCCGCGAGTTCGAGTACGGTCACGGCGCCGGTCGCCGGATCGACCTCGACCTCGGCGGCTTCCGCGACGAAGTTGTACGCGCCCGACTCGTTGCCGTACCGGAGGCCGTCGGGGAACTCCGAGGGGTTGTCGAAGGAGCCGAGCCCGACGATCGGTTCGCCGCCGGGCCGGTACAACTCGGCGCGGACGACCGCCCCGACGGGCTCGCGGATCCGACCGCCGTCGCCGTCACCGCTTCCGGGGGCGGCGGCGGGCGCGTGCACCATGCCGTCCTCGACCCACAACTCTGACGCGGGACGTCCGAGTTGGCGGGATGCGGCGTCCAGCAGCCGGACGCACGCCTGCTCCGCCGCACGCTTGACCGCGTTGCCCGCCACGTATGTGACGCGGCTGGCGAGCGCGCCCAGGGCGTGTGTGGTGAGGTCGGTGTCGGGGCGGGTGACGCTGATGTCGGCGACGGGCAGGCCGAGTTCGGCGGCGGCGATCTGGGCGAGGGTGGTACGGGCGCCGGTGCCGATCTCGCCCTCGCCGACGATGACGGTGGCGCGGCCGTCCTCGGTGAGCCGGACGATCGCGGAGCTGCCGTCGTAGTCGCCGAAGCTGCGGCGGCCCGAGACGTGGACGCTGACGCCCATCGCGAGACCGCGGCCCGGCGTGGGGCGGGCGCGCTTGTCGTACCAGCCGATGGCCCGAGCGGCGCGCCGGATGCACTGCTTCAGTTCGCAGCTTCCGATGCGGTGGTTGTGCGGGGAGACGCTGCCCGCCTCGACGGCGTTGAGCAGGAACAGGTCGGGCACCTCGATGCCCAGTTCGGTGGCGGCGAGGTCCCATGCCTGCCCCACGGCCCAGTCGGCGGAGGGGTTGCCGAAGCCGCGGAAGGCCCCGGTGGGCACGAGGTTGGTGTAGACGAGGCGTGAACGGGCGCGGACCGCGCGGTAGTTGAACAGCGCGTCGTGCCGTACGGTCGCGGCGCCGAGCACGGCCTGCGCCTTGCCGGTGTAGGCACCGTTGTCCGCGACGAGGTCGATGTCCTTGGCCGTGACCAGTCCGTCCGAGGTGAAGCCGAGGCGGACGTGGTAGCGCATCGGGATGCGGGGGCGGCTGGCCAGGAACTCCTCTTCGCGGGTGTTGACGAGCTGTACCGGGCGGCCGGTGGCGCGGGCGAGGATCGCGCAGATCACCGAGGTGTTGTCGTCGCCCGACTTGCCGCCGAAGCCGCCGCCGACCTCGGTCTGGACGACGCGGACGGCCCGCAGCGGCAGGCCGAGCGCGGTCGCGTACCGCTGTCTGGCCAGAAACGGTGTCTGGGTGTTGACCCACATCGTGACCCGGTCCCGCGACCACTCGGCGGTGCAGCCGATGGTCTCGATGGAGGCGTGCCACTGACGGGCGCTCTGCCAGACGCCCTCGACCACGACGTCGCTGCGGTCGAACCAGGCGTCGGCGCCGCCGCGGTCGAAGGCGAATTCGTGCGCGAGGTTGCCGGGCGCGTCGTCGTGCACCAGGGGCGCGCCGTCGGCGAGCGCCGCGTCCAGGTCCAGGACGGCGGGCAGCACGTCGTACTCGACGGTGATCAACTCCGCGGCGCGGCGGGCGGTTTCGGGATCGACGGCGGCGACGGCCGCGACCTCGTCGCCGACGTAGCGGACCCGGCCGACGGCCAGCGGGTACAGGTCGGGGCGGAAGGCGCCCCACTTGACGTGGGCGGTGTCGGCGCCGGTGACGACGGCGTGGACGCCGGGCAGCCGCCGCGCGCGGGTCGTGTCGACGGCCAGCACGCGGGCGTTGGCGTGCGGGGAGCGGACCACGGCGCCGTGCAGCATCCGGGAGATCCGGATGTCGCCCGCGTAGGCGGCCTTGCCGGTGACCTTCTCCACCGCGTCGATCCGCTCGACGGCGCTGCCGATCAGCGGGGGCAGGACGGCGCGCTCCAACGGCGTTGCGGTGGCGGGCAGTTCGGTGGTCGACATCAGCGGGCCTCCCCGTCGTGGGCGCCCGTGGACCGCGCGGCCCCGCCGGGGGCGTCCGCCGCGGTGCGGGTCTCGCGGGCCTCGCGGGCCTTGTGGAGGGCGACCGCCTCGACAGCGGAGTCCACGATCTTCACATAGCCCGTGCAGCGGCAGTAGTTGCCGTCGACCGTGTCGCGCAGGGCGGCCTCGCCGGGATCGGGGTCCCGGTCGAGCAGCGCGCGCAGCGCCATCACATGGCCGGGTGTGCAGAAGCCGCACTGGAGTCCGGCGCACGTCACGAAGGCGGTCTGCACCGGGTCGAGGCCGTCGGGGCCGCTCAGGTCCTCGATGGTGCGGACCTCGCGGCCGTCGAGCAGGCCGGCCATCTGGAGGCAGGCCGGGACCGCCTCACCGTCCACGATGACCGTGCAGGCACCGCAATAGCCGATGGCGCAGCCGGACTTGGTGCCGGTCAGACCGAGGTCGTCGCGCAGCACGTCGAGCAGCGTCGCGGTCGGGTCCTGGACGTGGATCTCGACGTCCTCGTGGTTGAGCGTGAAGCGCAGCGGGACCGCCATGGCCTTCCCTCGTGTCGGTGTCATGTCCGGTCACGCGTCCGGCCCGAGCGTTCGACCGCCGCGAGTGCGCCGGGGACCAGTGGCTGGGCGAGGGCGGCGGCGAGATCGGCGTCCCGGTCCTCTGGCGAGGACCGGCCCGGCTGTCACCTGGCACCTCCCAGGATGTCCGGCCAGCGGCGTATCACGTGGTCGACCAGTTCCCTGCTGGCCTCCGCGACCCGCGGGAAGTCCTTGAGCCGGGTCCAGGGGCGGCAGGCGTCGATCACGGCGCGGGTGTTGAACGGCGGCAGGCCGGGTGCGCGCAGCGGGTCGACCCTGCTCCCCCACGTCTGCCGCATCGTCTCGATGTCGTCGGCGGGGTCGGTGCGGGTGCAGACCGCCCACATCACGTCGTTGAGGCTGCGCGGGTCGACGTCGGCGTCCACGACGACCACGAATTTGTTCATGTACGCGGCCTGCGGGAGCTGCGAGGTGAGGTAGCCCGCCTGCCGGGCGTGACCCGCGTAGTTCTGGTGGATCGACACGGCGAGCAACTGCCGTCCGCCGCCGACCTCGTGGGCCCAGACGCCCTCGACACCGGGCAGTCCCGACCGCACCAGCGCGTCCTGGATCATCGCGGACTTCATCACGCTGCGCATGTACGAGTAGTCGTGCGGCGGCTTGCCGGGAGGGGCACCGAGCAGGATCGGGTCGTGGCGGTGGTAGATCCGCTCGACGTCCATGGTGAGCACGGCCTCGGTGCCGCCGCTGTAGTAGCCGGTCCACTCGCCGAACGGCCCTTCCTGCTCCCGGCGTTCGGGATACAGCCAGCCCTCGACGGCGATTTCGGCGGTCGCGGGGATCGGCAGCCCGGTGACCTCGCCGCGGATCACCTCGACGGGGCGGCCCAACACGGCCCCCGCGTACTCCAGTTCCGACAGTCCTGTGGGCACCTCGGTGCCCGCGACGACCAGCAGCAGCGGGTCGTGGCCGAGCGAGGCGGTGACCGGTGCCCGGCCCTCGCGGGCGAACCACTCGCGGACGTGCGCGGCGCCGTGCTTGCCCGCCTCCATGTTGATGCTCGCCGCCCGCCCGCCGTTCTGCACCTGCATGCGGTACGCGCCCGCGTTGAGGACGCCGGTGGCCGGGTCGGTGGTGAAGACGGCGCAGCCGGTGCCGATGTACCGGCCGCCGTCGTTCTCGTGCCATTTCGGCACGGGGAAGGCGAGCAGGTCGGCGTCGGCCGCGGTGATCACGTTCTCGGTGACGGGGCCCCGGTCGACGACCTCGACGGGGTACTTCCCGGCGTTCTCCACCCACTCGTTGGGGCGGGTGCGCAGCGCCTCGACCAGCCCGCGGTCGTCCAGGCCGGTGCCGAGCCGCAGGGTCATGCCGAGCCTGCGGGCGTTGGCCATGCTGGCGGTGAGCACCCGCTGGCCGGGCCGGTAGCCCTCGATGTCGTCGAAGAGCAGCGCGGGCGGCGAGGGGCGCTTGTAGTTGACCTCGGACGCGGCGCCGATCTCCTTGTCCCAGTGCGCGCCGGAGATGGTGCGGACCTCACCGAGTTCCCCGGCCAGTTCGAGCCAGGTCCTCAGGTCGTTGACGTCGTCGAGGGACCTCACGCCACTCGCCTCCTGTTTTCTCATGTGTAGTGCGACGCGATGAAGGACGAAGAAGTCGTAAGGGTATGCGGCGAGTTGCCTGTCACCGTTGCCGCTGCGCCTGAGGATGCGCGGGTCCCTCCTCTTCCAGGTGACCGAGCACCGCGTTTCCCGCGAAGTGTCGACACTCAACGTCAGGACCCGATTGAAGCAGTGCGGATACTTCCTGTCCAGGGATCAGCGACCCGCTCCCACACGGTGAAGTGTCGACACTTTTGGTGAATCTGGCCGAAGTCTTGTCATGGCCTCGCACGGCTCCTAACGTGTCGCCGCGAAGAAATTTGCTCGACTCTGTTCAGTTCCGTTGAGTCAAAGCGTCGAAATGCCAGCGATCCGCACACGATCAGTTCCACGGCGCGCATCCGCGGACCTCCGGTCCGCCTCGCCCACCCCGCGAGCAGAGGATTCTCCATGCCACGACTCGTCCGCAGGCTGCTCGCCTGCGCCACCGCCTGCACCCTGTGGGGCGGCGCCCTCGCGGGCGCGGCCGTCACGGCCGGTGCGGTGGTCACCGCCACCCCCGCCGCCGCACTCGACAACAGCCTCGCCCGTACGCCCCCGATGGGCTTCAACGACTGGAACGCCTTCGGCTGCGACGTCAGCCAGGCGCTGATCGAGCAGACCGCCGACTACCTGGTCAGCTCCGGACTGAAGAGCGCCGGATACACCTACGTCAACATCGACGACTGCTGGATGACGCACACCCGCGACGCCGACGGCCGCCTGGTCCCCGACCCGGTGAAGTTCCCCGACGGCATCAAGGGCACCGCCGACTACGTGCACAGCAAGGGGCTCAAGCTCGGCATCTACGAGGACGCGGGCACCGCGACCTGCGCCGGGTACCCGGGCAGCCTCGGCCACGAGACGACGGACGCGCGGACCTTCGCGGACTGGGGTGTGGACTACCTCAAGTACGACAACTGCAACAACACCAGCGACGGCACCCGCGAGGACTACGTCAGGCGGTACACCGCGATGCGCGACGCGCTGGCCGCCACCGGCCGCCCGATCGTGTACTCGCTGTGCGAGTGGGGTGTGCAGAACCCGTGGGAGTGGGCCGGTGACGTCGGCAACTCATGGCGCACCACGGACGACATCAGCGACAACTGGACGAGCATGCTGTCCATCGCGAAGGACAACATGCCGCTGGCGCCCTACGCGGGCCCCGGCCGCTGGAACGACCCCGACATGCTGGAGGTCGGCAACGGCGGCATGACCGACACCGAGTACCGCACGCACTTCTCGCTCTGGTCGATGATGAACTCGCCGCTGCTGATCGGCACCGACCTGCGCAAGGCGACCCCGCAGACGCTGGCGATCCTCGGCAACAAGGACGTCATCGCCCTCGACCAGGACTCGCTCGGCAGCCAGGCCACCGTGGTCTCCTCCGACGGCGGCCGGTACGTGCTCAGCAAGAAGCTCGCCAACGGCGAGCGGGCGGTGGCGCTGTTCAACTCGGGCGACCAGGCGCAGCGGATCTCCACCACCGCGCAGGCCGCGGGGCTGCCCAAGCGCGGCAACTACTCCGTACGCGACCTGTGGTCGCACACCGACTACCAGAGCGCGGGCGGCCTGTCCGCGACCGTGCCCGCGCACGGCACCGTCCTGCTGCGGGTCGGCACCGACCCGCGCGCGGTCCTCGCGCCGCCGCTGTTCGACACCGGGGTCACCGGACCCGACCACATCGAGCCGGGCCACAGCGCGACCGTGTCCACGTACGCCACCGACCTGGGCTCGCTGCCCGCCGCGACGGTGAAGGTACGGCTGACCGGCCCCGACGGCTGGACGGTCCGCGCGACCGGCGCCACCGGCAGCCTGCTGCTGCCCGGTGGCAGGACGCTCACCACACCGTGGACGGTCACCGTGCCCGCCGACGCGCAGCCCGGCGCGTATCCGGTCACCGGCACGGTCAGCTACCGCAATCTGGTCAACGGCCGAACCGTCACGGTGCCGTTGGTCGGCAGCGTGGCCGTCAAGGTGCCGCCGCCCGCGGGGACCAGCTACCTCAGCGACCTGCCCTGGACGACGTCGAGCAACGGGTGGGGCCCGGTCGAACGCGACCGCAGCAACGGTGAGACCGGGGCGGACGACGGCAATCCGATCACGCTCGGCGGGACCGTCTACACCAAGGGCCTCGGGGTGCACGCGCCGAGCGACATCGCCTACTACCTCGGCGGCATCTGCTCCACGGTGACGGCGACGGTCGGCGTGGACGACGAGAAGAACGGCAAGGGCACGGTCCGCTTCACGGTCGTCGCGGACGGCACGACGGTCGCCGACAGCGGCGTGGTCACCAACGCCATGGGCGGCAAGGCGCTCACGGCCGACGTGACCGGCGCGCAGAATGTGCGGCTCGTCGTGGACGACGGCGGCGACGGCAACGACAGCGACCACGCGGACTGGGCGGACGCGAAGCTCATCTGCTCCTGACCGCCCACGACCCGGGGCGGCGGCGCGTATCCCTCCCACGCGCCGCCGCCCCCGGCGCATGTCAGTCCGTACGGTGCCGGGCCCTGGCCAACGCCACCGCGCCCGCCACCGGAGGGACGTCCAGCAGGCGCAGGGTCAGCGAAGGATGTACGGCGGCGAGCCGGGCGCGCAAGGCGTCGGCGAGCCGCGGCTGGCGCACGACGACGCTGCCCGCGGCCACCACCGTGTCCCCGACCGCGCCCCGGCCGACCAGCCGGGTGACCAGCAGCGCCAACTGCCGGCCCGCCTCGTCGACCACCGCGGCGGCGAGCGCGGAGCCCGCGTCGGCGGCGCGGAAGACGGCGGGCGCGGCCGGGCCCCAATGGCCGGGCGTAGGTTGGTCGTTGACGGTACGGGCGAGCGTCTGCGGGTCCGGGTCGCCGAAGTGGCCGAGCAGCGCCGCGAGCAGTCCGTCGTCGGCCCGCCCGGCGTCGTACGCGGCCAGCGCCGATCTGACGGCGTCCCTGACGATCGCGGGCGCACCGCCCTCGTCGCCCAGCACGCCCGCGGCGTCGGCGCCGACGCCGATCGAGCCGGTGCCCGCGATGACGCCGATGCCGGTGTCGAGACCGGCCGCGGGCACCAGCAGCGCCGCGTCGTTGACCACGGCGGCGGGTACGCCGAGGGCTTCGACGGCCGCCGCCAGGTGCGCGCAGTGCCGCTGGGTGTCGCAGCCCTGCGCGCCGATCCCGACGGCGGCGATCTCGTCGCCCTCGGGCACCGCGCGGGTCAGCCGTTCCAGCAGCCAGCGCGCGGCGGTGTCGACCGGCGCCGCCTCCCAGCCGTCGGCCGGCAGCGTGCGGTCAGCGCGTGGCGGCGCCGCCGGGTCGTCCAGCGGCGCCACGCGGACGGCGAGTTTGGTGCCGCCCACGTCGGCGCCGACAACGACTTTCATACGCCCGGCCGTTCGGCCGCGACCTTGATGTCGGAGTTGTGGAACACAAATTCCTCCACCTCGACTCCCCTGACCTCGGCGACCGCTTCGACGAGGATCTGTGTGACCAGGATTTCGATGATCGCACGCTGCGCGGCCGGGAGGCGCGGCACGGTCACGGGGTGCAGCAGCGGGCCGCCCCGGACGGGCTCGCTGGTGACGAGGACGACCCGGTGGCCGGAGTACGCCAGGGTCTCGGCGACGGCGAGTTCGCGGGTGTCGCCGAAGATGACGTGCACCCCGCCGCCCGCCGACTCCATCGAACCGTGCAGATACTGCCGGGTGCTCATGCCGGTCGACGGGATTCTGGCAACCTCCCGGAAGAGCAGGGCGCTCGCTTCCGCCGAGCCGACCGCGGGCCCGGTGCCGACGAAGTCCGCGGAGGTCGCGGACGCGAACAGCGGTGCCAGCGCGCGCAGTTGGGGTGTCAGGACGCGCTCGGTACGGGCGAAGACCTCGCCGAGGCGGGCCCAGCCGTCGTCGATCCGGCCGCCGTCCCAGGCGTCGGCGAG
The DNA here is from genome assembly GCF_014596445.1 of Streptomyces sp. CBMA29. Lineage (GTDB taxonomy): Bacteria > Actinomycetota > Actinomycetes > Streptomycetales > Streptomycetaceae > Actinacidiphila. Next base: position 76,546 of record NZ_MECL01000175.1, read on the forward strand.
GAGGCCGAGCGCGGCGACGGTCGCGGTGTAGCCGATGGTCGACGCGTAGCTGTCGGGGATGCTGCCGAGGCCGAGCACACCGCTGGCGAGGTTCGCGATCGGCGACGGCACGACGTTGACCACCGCGAACCGTAGCGCCGGGTCGACGGAGTCCAGGACCGCGAGCGTCTCCGCGCTGCGTCCGCTCTGCGAGACGCCGACCACCGGGTGGGCGCTGGCGGGGAAGGGCAGCGGGTGGTCGCCCGCACCGAGCCGCCAGGAGTGGACGCCGCGGCTGCGCAGCGCCCAGACCGGCGCGCACGCGGCGGCCAGGCTGGCGCCGATGCCGACGAAGACCGGTCCGGGCCCCGACAGCCGGCCCGCCGCCGCCGACGCCGTGACCGCGCCGGTCAGCCGGGTGACCGCGGCGGCGAGGGCCTCCGCCTGGGTCGCGCGGGCCGCCGCGTAGGCGATGAAGCCGTCGGTCATTTCTGC
>NZ_MECL01000176.1 GCF_014596445.1 Streptomyces sp. CBMA29
GCTGAGCGAGCCCCCGCACCGCCGAGCGGTGCGGGCGCTGGCCGCCGACTCCGACCCGCTGGCCCGCCGCTTCGGCGTCGAACTCGCCCTGGACCTCGGCAGTTACGTCCGCGGCGACCTGCTGCGGACCGCGCTGCACGACCGCGACCAGGTCTGCCGCAGGCTCTGCGCCCAGCGGCTGCTGGAGCTGGACCCCGACCAGGCGGGCCGGCTGATGTGGGCGCGCGGCGCGGGCGTACGGGAGCTGGCGGTGGCCGCGCTGCCGGGCGATGTGCCAGCCACGCGGCTGGTGGCGCCGCTGGCCGACCGGGCCAGGATGGTACGGGCGCAGGCCCGCTGGCAGTTGTACCGGCGCGGGGAGCCGCCCGCCGACGTCTACCGCAGGCAGCTCCGCAAGGTCGGCAGGACGACCGCGCCCCGGCTCGCCGCGGGACTGGCGGCCGGTCTCGGTGAGTGCGGGGACGCCTCCGACGCGGCGCTGCTGACGCGGCTGCTCGGGCCCCGCGAGCGCGACCAGGCCGAGAACTGGCCGCCGATGGTGCGCAGGGCCGCCGCCCGCGCGATCGGGCGGCTGGCCAAGCCCGGTGAACTGGTCGGCCTGCTCGGCCCGTTGGCGACCGACCCCGACCCGGGCGTGGCACGCGAGGTCTTCGAGGCGCTGGCCCGGGTGCCGGCCGACGTCCCGGTGGAGACCTTGTGGGTCGGCAGGACCCGTACGGAACCGGCCGTACGCAGGGCCGCCGAGCGGATCGGCGGCAGGGCGTGCGAGCGGACCGTGCCTACGAGCAGTCCGGGCACAGTCCCCGGTAGGTGACCTCGGCCGCCTGGACCGCGAAGCCGAAGCGTTCGGTCGCGGGGAGGGCCGCGAGCGGGTCGCCGTGCGGGTGGACGTCGCGGATGGTGCCGCAGTGGGAGCAGACCAGGTGCTGGTGCGGCCGGTGCGCGTTGGGGTCGTAGCGCTTGGCGCGGCCGTCGGTGGCGACCTCGATGACCTCGCCGATGCTCACCATCTCGCCCAGCGTGTTGTACACGGTGGCGCGGGAGATCTCCGGCAGCCGTGCGATGGCACGCGCGTGCACCTCGTCGGCGGTGAGATGGACGTGGTCGCCGTCGAGGACCTCGGCCACCACGCGCCGCTGGGCGGTCAGCCGCCAGCCGCGTTCGCGCAGTCGTTCCAGCAGGTCGCTCATGCGGGTCAGCGTAACAGCGGGGCAACCTGGATCGAAAGGGTCTGTTCCTGACTCCCATCCTCTATTGGCTCTCTTCTTGACTTAGACATTGTCCAGAGTAGGATCGGCTCCGGCGCGAGCCGATGGGCATGCCGGGGGACCGGACGATCTGGAGGAGAAGCACGTGACGGTTCAGGAGACGGGTCCGCTGACCACGAGTCCGCAAGGCGGTGCGCTGACCACGGAGGCCGGGGCGCCGGTCGCGGACAACCAGAACAGTGAGACGGCGGGCCTCGGCGGCCCGGTGCTCGTCCAGAGCCAGCACCTGCTGGAGAAGCTCGCGCACTTCAACCGCGAGCGCATCCCGGAGCGGGTCGTGCACGCGCGCGGCGCCGGTGCGTACGGCACCTTCACGCTGACCCGCGACGTCTCGCGCTGGACGCGGGCGAAGTTCCTGTCCGAGGTCGGCAAGCGGACCGAGACGTTCCTGCGCTTCTCCACCGTCGCGGGCAACCTCGGCTCGGCCGACGCCGTCCGCGACCCGCGCGGCTTCGCGCTGAAGTTCTACACCGAGGAGGGCAACTACGACCTCGTCGGCAACAACACCCCGGTGTTCTTCATCAAGGACGCCCTGAAGTTCCCCGACTTCATCCACACCCAGAAGCGCGACCCGTACACCGGCTCGCAGGAGGCGGACAACGTCTGGGACTTCTGGGGGCTCAGCCCGGAGTCGACACACCAGGTGACCTGGCTCTTCGGTGACCGCGGCATCCCGGCCAGCTACCGGCACATGAACGGCTACGGCTCGCACACCTACCAGTGGAACAACGAGGCCGGCGAGGTCTTCTGGGTCAAGTACCACTTCAAGACCGACCAGGGGATCAGGAACCTCGCCACCGGGGAAGCGGTGCGGGTCTCGGGCATGGACCCCGACTCCCACCAGCGCGACCTGCGCGAGGCGATCGAGCGCGGCGCGTTCCCGTCCTGGACCGTGCAGGTGCAGATCATGCCAGCGGCGGACGCGGCCACGTACCGCTTCAACCCCTTCGACCTCACCAAGGTGTGGCCGCACGCGGACTACCCGCCGGTCGAGATCGGCAGGCTGGAGCTGAACCGCAACCCGGAGAACGTCTTCGCCGAGGTCGAGCAGTCGGTCTTCAGCCCCGCGCACTTCGTGCCCGGCATCGGCCCGTCCCCGGACAAGATGCTCCAGGGCCGCCTGTTCGCGTACGGCGACGCGCACCGCTACCGCGTCGGCGTCAACGCCGACCACCTGCCGGTCAACCGTCCGCACGCCACCGAGGCGCGGACGCACAGCAGGGACGGCGCCCTCTACGACGGCCGTCACCAGGGCGCCAAGAACTACGAGCCGAACAGCTTCGGCGGCCCGGCCGAGACCGGCCGCCCGCTGTGGGAGCCCGTCGAGGTGTCCGGCGCGACCCAGTACTCCGCCGCGCCGTCGCACGCTGAGGACGACGACTTCGGGCAGGCGGGCACCTTGTACCGGCTCATGTCCGAGGACGAGAAGACCCGGCTGATCGACAACCTGGCGGGCTTCATCGCCAAGGTCACCCGCGAGGACGTCGTCGAGCGCGCCGTCGACAACTTCCGCCGCGCCGACCCCGACTACGGCAAGCGACTGGAGGCAGCGGTCCAGGCCCTCCGCACCTGACCCGTCGCTCGCCGTTGGCCGAAGAGGCCGGACGCCAAAGGGCTCCGGCCTCTTCTGCGCGTCCGCGTGCGGAACCCTGAGGCGCGTTACGCGCTGGTCAGAGCTGTCGCGGGGGTCGCGGCGGTCGCGGACGGCGTCGGCGTACGCTGCCCGGACCAGCAGCGGATGATGTCGCGGACGGAGACCACGCCGATCGGATCGCGGCCTTCGAGGACGACGAGGTGACGGAAACCGCCGTGCAGCATGGCGGCGGCGGCCTCGTCGAGGGTCCACTGCGGGGCGGCGAAGACGACATCGGTCGTGGTGTGGGCGTGGGCGAGTTCGCGGTCGGGGCTGAGACCGTCTCCGATCGCGTCGAGGACGTCGCGCTCGGTGAGGATGCCGAGACCGCAGGTGTCGGTGTCGAGGACGATGGCCGCGCCGACTCGGCGGGCGGACATCAACTGGGCGGCCTGGCGGAGGGTGTGGGCGGGGCCGATGGTGAGTACCACCGTGCTCATCGCGTCGCGGACCAGCATGGGCGGGCACCTCCTTGTGTGAAGCCCTCACACGGGACCGCCGTCCGGCGAGCCGGGAGACGCTCGCGTGAACGGTTTCACAAGTTCACAAGCGGGGGCACCTTCATAGTCACACGCCCCCGGAGGACCGGCAAGGGGGCGCGCGAAGCTCCCGCCGCGCCGCTCCGACCTGCTAAGCGACGCCGTCCGAACCGCCCACGTACCCCAGCAGCTCCTCGTGCAGCAGGCCGTTGGAGGCCGCCGCGTTCCCGCCGAAGGGGCCCGGCTCGCCGTCGAGCGAGGTGAAGCGACCGCCGGCCTCGCGCACGATCACGTCGTTGGCCGCCATGTCCCACGTGTTCAGCTCGGGTTCCGCGCAGATGTCCACCGAACCCTCGGCGACCATCATGTACGGCCAGAAGTCGCCGTAGCCGCGGGTGCGCCAGACGTTGCGCGACAGGTGCAGGAAGCCGTCGAGCCGCCCCCGCTCCTCCCAGCCGCTGAGCGAGGAGTACGCGAACGACGCGTCCTCCAGCCGGCTCACGCCCGAGACGTGCAGCCGGGTCGCCGACAACAGGCTGCGGCCGGTGTACGCGCCGTCGCCCTTCGCCGCCCACCAGCGACGGCCGAGCGCGGGCGCGGAGACCACGCCGACCACGCTCTCGTCGCCCTGCTCGCCGCGGACCATCAGGGCGATCAGGGTCGCCCACACCGGAACCCCGCGCACGTAGTTCTTGGTGCCGTCGATCGGATCGATCACCCAGCGGCGCGGCCCCGCGCCCCGGCTGCCGTACTCCTCGCCGAGCACCGCGTCACGCGGGCGCGCCCGTGCCAACTGGCCCCGGATCAGCTCCTCGGCCGCCTTGTCCGCCTCGCTCACCGGCGTCAGGTCGGGCTTGGTCTCGACCTTGAGGTCGAGCGCCTTGAAGCGGGCCATGGTCGCGGCGTCGGCGGCATCGGCCAGCACGTGGGCCAGGCGCAGATCGTCGTTGAATTCGGGCATAAGCCGAACAGTAGCGATCTCGCCTGGTCCCGGTCATCTCCGCCCTGCGCGGAACCTTGACAGACCAGGACAGCGCGTCAATTCTTTCCGCACGGCCGCCGTCCGCGTCATCGCGCGGACACCTCGTGGCGCCTTGGAGGCAAGGATGCCTACAGCGCGGGAATCGCTCCTGGACGCGGCTTTCGCCGCGCTCGGCGACCGGCCCTGGGAAGCCGTACGGATGGTCGAGGTCGCGGCGGCGGCCGGGGTGTCGCGGCAGACCCTCTACAACGAGTTCAGCAGCAAGGAAGGGCTCGCGCGCGCCCTCGCCCGGCGCGAGACCGAGGGATATCTGGCCGGTGTCGACCGCGAGCTGGCCGCCGCGGGCCGGGTCGGCGCGGACGCGGGGGAGTGCTTCGCGGGCGCCGCGGGCTGGACCCTGCTGTCCGCCCGGCGCAGCCCGGTGGTCGCCGCCGCCCTCACCGGCGCCGACGGCGGGCTGGTCGAATCGCTCAAGGCCCGTACGGTCGACGCGCTCGTCCGCGGCTACCCGCGGCTGCGGCCCCAGGACATCGGATGGGCCTGCGAGGCGGCGATCCGGCTCACCCTGTCGTACGTGATCGCGCCCGCCGCCAGTGACGAGGAGGCGTGCCTGCGGGTGGCGCAGCTCGTCCGCAGCCTGCTGTCGTGGCCCGCGACGGGGGAGGAGCCGTAACGGCGCGGACCCGGCCGCGCGGACTCCGGGGGGGGGGCGCCGCCCGTAAGCCGTCGGCGCGGGGTCGGCGCGGGGTCAGCGCGGGATCGGCGCGGGATCAGCGCGGGATCGGTGCGCGATCAGTGCGCCGAGCCCGAGATCTGGAGGCCGATGACGCCCGCGATCACGAACGAGATGGACACGATCTTCAGCGTGGAGACGATGTCGCCGAGGAAGATCATGCCGTAGATCGCGGTGCCCGCCGCGCCGATGCCGGTCCAGACGGCGTACGCCGGGCCGACGTCCAGCTTCTTCAGCGACAGCGTCAGCAGACCGAAGGAGCCCAGCGCGAACAGGGCGAAGGCGATGGTCGGCCAGATCCGGGTGAAGCCGTGCGACAGCTTGAGGCAGACCGCGAACCCCGTCTCAAGGATGCCTGCGACCACCACGAGCAGCCAGGCCATCGGGTGCCTCCCGTTCCCACTCCGTCTCCGAAACCTGTGTGCGCTGTCGATCATCACACAGCCTGCCCGGAAACCGCCCCTCCGGTCGCCGAAAGGGCGTCAGTCTCCCTCGCGCCGCTCGCGGGTGGCCAGCAGCCGCCGCAGCGAGTCCAGCCGGGCGGGCTCGGCGTGCCCCGCCGCGACCCAGGCGTCCAGCGCGCACTCCGGCTCGTCGTGCGAGCAGCCGCGCGGGCACTCCTCGGTGCCCGGCTCCAGGTCGGGAAAGGCGTGGATGACCCGCGACGGATCGATGTGGTGCAGGCCGAACGACCGTACGCCCGGGGTGTCGATCACCCATCCCGTGTCGCCCGGCAGCGGCAGCGCGAGCGCCGAGGTGGTGGTGTGCCGGCCGCGCCCGGTCACCGCGTTCACCGAGCCGGTGGTGCGCTGACGCTCCACCAGCGCGTTGACCAGCGTGGTCTTTCCGACGCCGCTGTGGCCGACGAAGGCCGTCACATGCCCGGCCAGCCGCTCGCGGATCTGGTCGACCCCGCCGGTCAGGAAGTCGTCCCTGTTGGTCACCACATACGCCAGGTCCAGTGCGCCGTACGTCTCCAACAGCGGTGCGGCCGGGGCCAGATCGGACTTGGTGAGCACCAGCAGCGGCTTCAGGTCCGCGTCGAAGGCCGCGACCAGGCAGCGGTCGATCATCCGGGGGCGCGGCTCGGGGTCGGCCAGCGCCGTGACGATCGCGAGCTGGTCGGCGTTGGCGACCACCACCCGCTCGAACGGGTCGTCGTCGTCGGCCGTCCGCCGCAGCACCGAGGTGCGCGGCTCGATCCGTACGATCCGCGCCAGGGTGTCCTTCGCGCCCGACAGGTCCCCGACGACCGCGACCTGGTCGCCGACCACCATCGACTTGCGGCCCAGTTCGCGGGCCTTCATCGCGACCACCTCGCGGTCGTCGACCAGCACGGTCAGCCGCCCGCGGTCCACGGTCAGCACCATGCCCTCGGCGGCGTCCTCGTGTTTGGGCCTGATCGTGCTGCGCGGCCGGTTGCCCTTGGCGTTGGGGCGGACTCTGACGTCGTCCTCGTCGGGGTTCTTTCCGTAGCGGCGCACGGCGGTCCTCAGCCCCGGCCCGGTGCGGTGGTGTCCGCTGTGTTTGTCGTATCCGCCGCGCCTGTCGTATCCGTCACGTCCGCCACGTCTGCCGTATCCGTCACGTCCGCCACGTCTGCCGTATCCGCCGTATCCGCCGTGTCCGTTGTCTCCGGTACGGCGGCGCCCGGTGTGACGGCGCCCGGCGTGGAGATCCCCGGCGCGGGCGCGCGGCCCGCGAGCATCGCCGTCCACAGCTCGGGGAATTCGGGGAGGGTCTTCGCGGTCGTCGCCACGTTCTCCACCTGGACACCGGCCACGGTCAGGCCCAGGACGGCCGCGGCGGTCGCCAGCCGGTGGTCCTCGTAGGTGTGGAAGACCCCGCCGTGCAGGGGGGTCGGCCGGATGCGCAGGCCGTCCTCGGTCTCGGTGACGTCACCGCCCAGCTCGTTGATCTCCTTGGCCAGCGCGGCCAGCCGGTCGGTCTCGTGCAGCCGCAGATGCGCGATGCCGGTCAGCACGCTCTCGCCCTCGGCCAGTGCCGCGACCGCCGCGATCACCGGGGTCAGCTCGCCGACCTCGTGCAGATCGGCGGTGACGCCGAGCACCCGGCCGGTGCCGCTGAGGGTCAGCCCCTGCTCGGTCAGCTCGTACGAGCCGCCCATCGCGGTGAACAGCGTGCGCAGCGCGTCACCCGGCTGGGTGGTGCGGCGCGGCCAGTCCGGGATGGTCACCCGGCCGCCGGTGATCAGCGCGGCGGCCAGGAACGGCGCCGCGTTGGACAGGTCGGGCTCCACCGTCAGGTCCCGGCCGAGCAGCGCGCTCGGCGCCACCCGCCACACATTGCGCGCGCCGCCGTCCTGCGGGGCGTCCACCTTGGCGCCGGCCTTCCGCAGCATGTCCACGGTCATCCGGATGTGCGGCTGGGACGGCAGCGTACGGCCGGTGTGCCGCAGTTCGAGGCCCCGGTTGAAGCGCGGCGCGGACAGCAGCAGCGCGCTGACGAACTGCGAGGACGACGACGCGTCCACCGACACGCTTCCGCCGGACAGCGAGCCCGCGCCGTTCACGGTCAGCGGCAGCGAGCCGCGGCCCTCGTCGTCGATCCTGGCCCCCAGCGCGCGCAGCGCGTCGATCACGCCGTGCAGCGGACGCTCGTACGCCCGCGCGTCGCCCTCGAAGCGGACCGGGCCGTCGGCGAGCGCGGCGACCGGCGGCAGGAAACGCATCACGGTGCCCGCGTTGCCGACGTCGATCCGCGCGGGGCCGTGCAGCCCGGCCGGGATGATCCGCCACGCCTCGCCGCCGGACGGGTTGACCGTCTCGTCGATCTGCACGCCCATGGCGCGCAGCGCGTCGGCCATCAGGACCGTGTCGCGGCTGCGCAGCGGACGGCGCACCCATCCGGGTTCCGTGGAGTGCGCGGCGAGCACCAGAGCGCGGTTGGTCACCGACTTCGAGCCGGGCACCGTGACGGTCGCGTCCACGGCGCGGGGCGCGGTCGGGGCCGGCCAGAGGGCGGTCTGCGCGGTGCTGTCGCTCATGGGGCCCAAGCGTAGTGGCTCAGGCACAGGGAGATAGGACGCCGAATGCGGCGAAATCTGCCGGAAACAGGTGCCGTCACTCTCGGCCACATGCGCCGGGGTCGTGCGCCGGGCTCGTGCGAGGGGCCAGTGCCGCGGGTCTGTGCGCCGGTCTGCCCCCGTTCGCCGGCCGTTCTCTCCGTCGGGCCCGCCACGGCCGTCACGGTGGATGTTCCCCGTCACTTCCGTCGCTCCCGTCGCCCCCGTTATGACGGTCACCGCGACTATTGGAGGAGCAGCCAGCGGGCGCCGCCCACCAGCGAGCAGATCGCGACCGCGTAGAAGAGGAGCAGCCACAGGGCGGCCGGAGTGTGCGTGAGCCGGGCGAGCTGGTCGGCGTCCGAGGTGCCGGAGCGCTCACGGCGCCGCGTACGTTGCAGTTCGGCGACCGGCCGCGCGCCGCCGACCAGCAGGAACCACACCACCAGATACGCGAACGCCGCCTGTACCTGCGCCTTCGTCAGCCAGGACACCAGCAGGAAGATCGCGCTGGTGACCACCACGGTCAGCGCCCCGTACGCGTTGCGGATCATCACGAGCATGACCAGCAGCAGCGCCGTCGCGCCCCACAGCAGCGCGGTGATGTGGCCGGATGCCAGCAGCGCCGCGCCCGCCAGGCCCAGCAGCGGCGGCGCGGTGTACCCGGCGGCGGCCGTCAGCACCATGCCCACGCCGTGCGGCTTGCCGCGCGAGACGGTCAGGCCCGAGGTGTCCGAGTGCAGGCGTATGCCCTCCAGGCGCCGCCCGGTCAGCAGCGCGAGCAGCCCGTGGCCGCCCTCGTGCGCGATCGTCACCGCGTTGCGCGTGACGTGCCAGACCCGCCGCAGCAGTACGGCGGCCAGCGCGATCAGCGCCGTCGCGCCGATCAGCCAGCGCGAGGGATCGGGCTGTGTCCCCGTCAGCCGGTCCCACATCTCGGTGACGCTCGCGACGTTCATGACGTGGCCAGTCCTTGCTACTAGGGGGCTGCGGAAGGGAGTGCCGGGGAGTACCGGCGGGAGTGGCGGGGGGAGTGCCGGTGGGCGTGGCGGGGGCTTGCGAAAGGGCGAACAGTGGGCCGTTCGGGTCCACGGTCGTGGCAGTCTGGCACCTATGTGCGGTCGATATGCGGCGAGCCGGAAACCAGAGGATCTCGCAGGACTCTTTGAAGTCCGTCAGTGGGACCCCACCGAGACCATCGCCCCCGATTGGAACGTCGCGCCGACGAAGGACGTCTACACGGTGCTTGACCGTCCGGTGCGCGACTCCGGTTCCCCCGAACCGGTCAGACAGTTGCGCGTGCTGCGCTGGGGCCTGGTCCCGTCGTGGGCCAAGTCGCCGGAGGGCGCCGCCAAGATGATCAACGCGCGGGCCGAGACGGTGCACGAGAAGCCGTCCTTCCGCCGCGCGCTCACCGCCCGGCGCTGCCTGATACCCGCCGACGGCTATTACGAGTGGGTGACCGCGCCCGAGGAGCGCGCGCTGGAGGAGCAGGGCAGGAAGAAGCGGTCCCGCAAGCAGCCGTATTTCGTGACGCCCGCCGACGGCTCGGTGATGGCGATGGCCGGGCTGTACGAGTTCTGGCGCGACCGGACGCTGCCCGACGACCACCCGAGGGCCTGGTGGGCCACCTGCACGGTGATCACCACGGCGGCCGAGACCGACACCCTGGCCGGATACGCGGGCGAGGGTCCGCGCTCGCTCACCGACATCCACCCCCGGATGCCGCTGATGATGACCCCCGACCGCTGGAACGCCTGGCTCGACCCGGCCACCACCGACCCCGACATGCTCGGCGCCCTGCTCGCCCCGCCGCCCGGCGGCCTGATGCGCGCCTATCCGGTCGGCACCGCGGTCAGCAGTGTGAAGAACAACGGACCAGAGCTGCTGACGGAGCTGGAGGCACCCGAGGAGGAGACGCTGTTCTGATGACAGCACGCACAGCACACACAGCCCGCACAGCGTCCCCGTCCCGCACGGCGTCCCCGTCCCCCGAGCGGTCGGTGGAAACGGTCGCTACCCCAGCGGGCGAGGCCCGCGTCACCTGGCACCGCGCCCGCGCCGCCCGCGCGGTCCTCGCGCTCGGCCACGGCGCGGGCGGTGGCATCGAGGCCCGCGACCTGGCCGCGCTCGCGGTGGCGCT
>NZ_MECL01000177.1 GCF_014596445.1 Streptomyces sp. CBMA29
GGCGCGGCCTCGACCTGCTGCGGGCGCTGCCCGAGGGCGCGCATGTGGCCGACCGGTGGAAGCGCGACCGCTGGTCGTTCACCGGGCACCGCGACCGGCTGCGCGCGGGTGAGCCGCCGCAGCCCAAGCGGGACGGCGCCATCGCCGCCGCGCAGAAGCTCGCGGGCCGCGAGACCGCCCAGGCGCGGGTCTCCGCGCAGGAGGCGCTGGACGACCCCCTGACGATGGCGGCCAGGCGGCTGGCGGGCGAGGCGTTCGCCGGTGAGGTCACCGGCGTCGAGATGACGTACTCCGAGGGCAAGCGGCCCATGCCCCGCCCCCTCCTGACCATCCGCACCCACGACCTCCCCCAAGCCGAGCCCGGCACCAAGGCGTACCGCTCAGTGCCGGGCGCCAAGTCCGCCCAGAGCGCCGAAGTCGTCTCGGTAGCACCGGCTTTCGCCCCCGCGAGCCGCCCCGAGGCCGCCCTGGCGACCGGACCGCACCCCGACGACTCGACCGCGCCGCAACCCGTCCACGCGCCCGGGGCACAGCCCGACCGGGCGACCGGGGCCGAGGGCGCCCCTGCCCTCGCGGCGGACGGCGACGTCACCACCGCGACGGAAGGCGGTCGTGCTGCCGGGCCGGATGGGCGGTTGGTGGTGGTGCGGCTCACCGGGGGGATGGGGAGCGGGCGGACGCCGAAGGAGGGGTCGGTGCCGGGGGCCGGTGACCGGGTGGACTTCACCTTCTTCGAGCACGATCCGCGCGGCGGCCCCGGGCTGCCGGAGCCGGAGCGGACACCGTGGACGCACGGCGGCCCGCCCGACGCCGGGACGCCGCCCGGCACACCGCCGACCGCTGACCCGCCCGACCCCGTGACCGCGGAGGACTTCCTGTGACGCAGCCCGTGCGAGCCGACGGCCCGGACACGGACGGACACGTGTCGGAGAGGTGGGACGCGGGAAGGGCCGCCGCCGAGGCGACGGCCGCGATCCTGGAGAGCACGCTGCACGGCACGGCCCGCGGGGTCGTGGTCGACTCGCCGCCCGGCGCGGGCAAGTCGACGCTCGTGGTGCGCGCGGCACGCGAACTGGCCGCGGCGGGCGAGTCGTTGATGATCGTCGCGCAGACCAACGCGCAGGTCGACGACCTCGCGGACCGGCTCGCCACCGCCGAGCCCGACCTGCCGGTGGGCCGGCTGCACGGCGCCGAGTCGCCGCCCGACAAGGCCCTCGACCGGCACCCGGCGCTGATGAAGTCCAGCTCGGTGGCGGACCTGCGGGCCTGCAAGGTGGTGATCGCGACCGCGGCGAAGTGGGCGTACGTGAAGGACGCCGAGCCGTGGCGGCACGCCATCGTGGACGAGGCGTACCAGATGCGGTCGGACGCGCTGCTGCAAGTGGCGGGGCTGTTCGAGCGGGCGCTGTTCGTGGGCGACCCCGGGCAGTTGGACCCGTTCAGCGTGGTGGGCGCGGAGCAGTGGGCGGGGCTGAGCTACGACCCGTCGGCGAGCGCGGTGGTGACGCTGCTCGCGCACAATCCGGGGCTGCCGCAGCACCGGCTGCCGGTGTCCTGGCGGCTGCCCGCCTCGGCGGCGCCCCTGGTGTCGCGCGCGTTCTACCCGTACACCCCGTTCAGGAGCGGTACGGACCACGGCGACCGGCGGCTGGTGTTCGGGGTGCCGGGCGACGGCGACGGGCCCGACCGCGTCCTGGACGAGGCGGCGGCCAGTGGCTGGGGGCTGCTGGAGCTGCCCGCCCGGCACACCCCGCGCACCGACCCGGAGGCGGTACGCGCGGTGGCCGCGGTGGTGCGGCGGCTGCTGGACCGCGGGGGTCTGACGTACTCAGCGCCCGATCCCGACCCGGCGCCGCTGACCGCGGACCGGATCGCGGTCGGCACCGCGCACCGGGACCAGGCGGCGGCGGTGCGCGCCGCGCTGGCCGACGTCGGCGTCGCCGGGGTCACGGTGGACACCGCGAACCGCCTCCAGGGCCGCGAATTCGACGTGACCGTGGTGCTGCACCCGCTGTCCGGCCGCCCCGACGCCACGGCGTTCCATCTGGAGACCGGTCGGCTGTGCGTGCTGGCCTCCCGGCACCGGCACGCGTGCATCGTGGTGTGCCGCGCGGGCGTGGCCGAACTCCTCGACGAGCACCCGTCCTCCGAGCCGGTCCAGCTCGGTGTCACGGTCAAGTTCCCCGACGGCTGGGAGGCCAATCACGCGGTCCTGGCGCACCTCGCGGAACACCGGGTGAGCTGGCGGCCGTGAGCGCGGTCGCTCACCCGAATGGAGGGGGTCTTGCGTGGGCGCGGGACAATGGTGTGCGTGATCGATTCCGGAGGTAGCCGTATGACAGAGCCGCAGTCGGCTCAGAGCGCGCAGGGCGGTGGGTCGCGGGAGGCGGCGCCGCGGCCCAGGCGGCCCGCGTCGCTGAGCTTCGAGCCTGCCGCGACGGTGGAGGACCCGGAGCACTTCTTCGACCTGGAGTCGATGGACGATCCGGGGCGGATGCTGGCGCGGGCGACCGAGCTGGCGACGGCTTTCCGTACGGCCGCCGACCGGGCCACGGACTTCCAGGCGATAGCCGCCGCGCAGCTCACCGATCCGCGCCGCTTCGACCGGCTGACCTACGCGGTTCTCGCCGAGCGCGCCGGGTGGACCGAGGACTACGCCAAGCGGATGGCCGAGTACGGCGAGGGCCTGATCGCGGGCGGCGCGGCCTCCTAGGGCGTGTCCGGCGGGTTTGGCTCCCGGGCGGCGGCCGTGACTGTCACGCGGCCACGGCCCGCCGCAACTGTGCCCCGCATATGCGTTGCGGCAAGGTACCCCCTCTCTCACCCTCCTGTCCCGAATTCGGCCGATTCCGCCGAGCGCGCCGGAAGCGGCCGGTACCTGTAGATGCCATGGACGAATGGCAAGGGACCGGAAGCATCGCGGCCGTGACGCATGCCGTCACCGAGGTCGTCACCGAAGCCCAGCGGCGTCGGCACACGTCGTACGTCACGCCGGAAGGCGCCGAGTGGCTGGCCTCGGCCAGCGCCTTCCCGCGCAGCGTGCGGGCCCTGTGGTCGGCGCGTCCGACGGCGCCGAGCGTGCTGCCGTGCGGTACGGCGTTCGACGTGGTGAACCTGTCGGCGCTGTTCGGCCGCAGACTTCTGGAGCAGTTATGGGCGTCGGGCCCCGGCAGCGGCCCGGTGGCCGTGCACCGGGGGCGGCTGCTGCTGCTCGTCGCGCCCGGTACGGCGCAGCGGCTGCCGTACCTGCTGGACTGGGAGGAGTGGGGCGAGGCCGTGCCGCCGATGCTCTGTCACGGCAGCGGCGACGCGGTGACCGTACCCCCGCTGTACGCGCCGCAGGACGCTGCCGGGGCCGGCCAGGGGTCCGGTTGCGATCCGGGGGCAGGGCTGTCCCGCTGGCTGGTGGCGCCCGACACCCGGCACCCCTGGCTGCCGGGCGCGGACGTGGTGCTCTGGGCGTGCGTACGGGCGGCCAGGTCGGCACCCGCGAAGACCGTTCCCGCCCTGGTCAGCACCCCTGGAACGGCCTGAGTCATATCGATTTCCGCTCCCCGTGGCCGGATGCTAAGGTCTACGACGTCAGCAAGCGCCGCTAGCTCAGTTGGTTAGAGCAGCTGACTCTTAATCAGCGGGTCCGGGGTTCGAGTCCCTGGCGGCGCACAGACGGTCGAAGGCCCCTCGCGGAAGCGGGGGGCCTTCTTCGTATGAACGTCCCTTCGTACGCACGTCCGGGCATACGGACGCGCCGTCCGGGTGGCCGGCGGCCCGCACCACGACGACCCTGGAGCCATGGTGGACTGGCTGGCCGACGCGTACCGGACGCGGATCGCGGACACCGGCCGTGAGCCGCTCTTCCTGCTGCTGGTCGGACTGATCGGCTCCTTCCTCTTCATCCGGTTCAGCGTGCGGATGATCCGGCGCGGGGTGAAGTGGTGGCCGGGCAACGTGCAGCCCGGCGGCCTGCACATCCACCATGTGGTGTTCGGCCAGGCGATGATGCTGATCGGCGGCATCGGGTCGTTCGCCGTACGCGGCGGCCCGGTCGTGCACGACGTGCTCGCGCTGGTCTTCGGGATCGGCTGCGGCCTGGTGCTGGACGAGTTCGCGCTGGTACTGCACCTCAAGGACGTCTACTGGAGCGAGCAGGGCCGCCAGTCGGTCGACGCGGTGATCCTCGCGGTGGCGGTGATCGGGCTGCTGCTGATCGGCCAGGCGCCGCTGGGCGGATTCAGCGGCGGCGAGTCGTACGCGCAGTATCTGACCGCCGGTGTGCTGATCGGCTTCGTGGTGGTGTGCCTGTCCAAGGGCAAGGTGTGGACGGGGCTGCTCGGGGTGATGGTGCCGGTGCTGGCGATCGTCGGCGCGCTGCGGCTGGCCCGCCCGGCCAGTCCGTGGGCGCGCTGGCGGTACACCTCCCGGCCGCGCCGGATGGCCAGGGCCGAGCGGCGCGAGGACCGGATCCACCGGCGGATGGTCGTGATGAAGACGGCCATGATGGACGCGGTGGCGGGCGCGCCGCTGCCGTCGGCGACGTCCGCGCGCAAACCCGCGCGGCGGCCGACGATCGTGGAGCTGCCGCCGTCCAGGATCGAGACGCTGCTGGCCGACGTGCTGCGGCCGTTGCGGCAGCCGGGGGCGGCCTTCACCGTCTGGTATCTGCGGGTGGTGTGCGCGGTCAACGCGGTGACCGGGGTGATCGCGCCGTTCCGCAACCGGGTGCGGGCCGCCTCGGACGGCGAGTTCTTCACCGCCTTCCTGGTCAGCCCCGGTTTCACCGGCGCGGTGCTCGCGCTGGTGCTGTCGGTGAGCCTGCGCCGCCGCAAGCGGGCCGCCTGGATTGTCACGACCGTGCTGACCAGCGGATACACGCTGCTGTGCCTGGCCGGTGTGGCGGCGCTGCCGGTGACGCGCGGGCATCCGTTCAACTGGGTGTCGCTGGGCGTGACCGGGCTGGTGCTGGTCGCGCTGCTGGTGTCCAGGACGGTGTTCAACGTGCGCGGCGAACGGGGCAACGTGGCTCTGGGGCTGACGACCTTCGTCGTCGGCGGCGCGGTGGCGATCGGCCTCGGCACACTGCTGGTGCACGCGACGGACGAGCTGCCGCCGCGCCAGTGGGGGGCCAGTACGCGGTACACGCTGGTGCGGGTGCTGACGGTGTCCGGTCTCTTCGACCTGCCCGAGATCCAGGTGCCCGGCTGGACGGACCTGGCGATCAACGTCCTGAGCGTCGCTCTGATGCTGCTCATCCTGCTCGCCTTCTTCCGCTCGCCGCGCGGCCGGGACCGGCTGCTGCCCGCGGACGAGCGGCGGCTGCGGGCGCTGCTGCGGGTGTACGGGCGGCGCGACTCGCTCGGCTACTTCGCGCTGCGCCGCGACAAGGCGGTGTCCTGGACGCCGGAGCGGGACGCGGCCGTCCTCTACCGTGTGGTGAACGGTGTCGCGCTCGCCTCCGGTGACCTCGTCGGCGACCGGGCCGCCTGGCCGCGGGCCGTCGACCACTGGCTGGACACGGCGCGGCGGCACGCCTGGGTCCCGGCCGTCACCAGCGCGGGGCCCGCGGCGGCCGTGGTGTACGAGGCGGCCGGTTTCCGCGCGCTGCCGTCCGGTGACGAGGCGGTGGTGGAGACGGCCTCCTTCGCCGCCGTCTTCGCCGATACGGGCTCCGCCGGGCTGAGCGCGCTGCGGCAGGCGCACGGGGTGCTCGGCGGCGCGGGCTACTCGGTGGTGCTGCGCAGGCACCGGGAGATCGACCCGGACGCATTGCGACGGCTGGCGCATCTGGCCGACAAGTGGCGGCGGCACCCCGCCGAGCGCGGCTTCTCCGTGGCGCTCGGGCGGCTCGGTGACGCGGCCGACGGGGACTGTCTCCTGGCGGAGTGCCTCGATCCGCACGGGCGGACCTGCGCGATGGTCACGTTCGTGCCCTGGGGGCCCGACGGGCTCACGCTCGACCTCATCCGGCGCGACCGCGAGTCCGGGCGGGCCCCGGTGGATTTCCTCCTCACCGAGGTGCTGCTGCGCGCCGCCGCCGGTACGGCTCCGCTGGGTGCGGTCACCCGCGTGTCCCTCAACTTCACCGCCTTCCGCGGTGCCCTGACCTCGCGGTTGCGCCGCGCGCCGCTGCGGCTTCTCGCCCGTCTCGGGCAGGTCGCCGCGCGCGAGCGGGGCTACGCGGCGTTCGCGCCGCGCTGGCAGGCCCGCTACGTGCTCTTCGAGCGGAGAGCCGATCTTCCGCGGGTGGCCGCCGCCAATGCCATCGCCGAGGGCTTCCTCACCGGACCCCGTCTCCGGCACCGCGGCACCCTCCTCACCCCGGAGGACGGCGCCCCCTAGCGCGGGGCGTGGCTTTGAGGGGCACTGGGGGGCACCTTCCCCGTGGCTCTGCGGAGGCGCATGCCGCCGGGTTGGGGAAAGCTGGGAGCGCCAGGTGCGTGGGAGGAGAGGCGGAGCCGATGCCCGGGAAGGTGGCGTGGGGGCGGGTGGCGCCCAGAATTCCGGGCTGGTTCGGAGAATTCTTCGGGATTCTGGCCCTGTTCTGCGCCACCCTGGCCGTCGTCTCCCCGTTGCGGCCCCTGCTGGACCCGGTACGCCGGTGGGTGGAGATCCTGACGGTGCCGGCGTCGGCGAATCTGGCGTACGCGGCGTTCCTGGTGCTGCTGGGCGGCGCGATGGCGGCCCGCAAACGGGTGGCGTACTGGATCGTGGCGGTCTTCCTCGGCCTGACCGTGGTGGCGAATCTGGTGCTGATCGCGGTGCGGGACTGGAGCGCGATCCCGGCGCTGCTGATCACGGGCACGGTGCTGGGCGCCGTGATCGCCGCGCGGGGGGAGTTCTCGGCGCGGGTGCGCAAGGGGGCGTTCTGGCGGGCGCTGCTGGTGCTGGTGTGCGGGCTGGCGATCGGCGTGCTGCTGGGCTGGGGGCTGCTGACGCTGTTCCCGGGGACGCTGGAGGGCGGGAACCGGCTGCGGTGGGCGGTCAACAAGGTGGTCGGCGGGGTGAACGACCTGCCGGACATCGGCAGGCCGCCGTACTGGACGAATTTCTGGCTCGGCCTGTTCGGCGCGGCGGCGCTGCTGTGCGCGGCGGCGGCGCTGTTCAGGTCGCAGCGGATGGAGGCGGCGCTGCGGGGGGACGACGAGGGCCGGATCCGGGGGCTGCTGGCGCGGTACGGGGACAAGGACTCGTTGGGCTACTTCGCGACGCGGCGCGACAAGTCGGTGGTGTTCTCGCCGAGCGGCAAGTCCGCGGTGACGTTCCGGGTGGAGGTGGGGGTCTGTCTGGCCAGCGGTGATCCGCTCGGCGACCCGGAGGCGTGGGGTCCGGCGATCGACGCGTGGCTGGCGCACGCGGGGGCGTACGGCTGGGTGCCCGCGGTGATGGGCGCGGGCGAGGAGGGCGCGAAGGCGTACGCGCGGGCGGGGCTCGGCGCGCTGGAGCTGGGCGACGAGGCGATTCTCGACGTGACGGACTTCGACCTCGCGGGCCGGGAGATGCGCGGTATCCGGCAGGCGGTGCACCGGGTGCGGCGGACCGGGGCGACCACCCGTGTCCGGCGGCACCACGACCTGTCGCCCGAGGAGCTGCGGGAGGTCGAACGGCTGGCGGACGCCTGGCGGGACACCGACACCGAGCGCGGCTTCTCGATGGCGCTGGGGCGGCTCGGCGACCCGGCGGACGGCGAGTGCCTGCTGGTGGAGGCGCTGGACGACAGGGGACGGGTGATCGCGCTGCTGTCGTTCGTGCCGTGGGGGCACGACGGGGTGTCGCTCGACGTGATGCGGCGGGACCGTACGGCGCCCAACGGGATCATGGAGTTCATGGTCACCGAGCTGGCCGCGGGCGCGGGCGCGCTGGGTGTCCGGCGGGTCTCGCTGAACTTCGCGGTGTTCAGGTCCGCTTTCGAGGAGGGCGCCCGGATCGGCGCGGGGCCCGTCCTGCGGATGTGGCGACGGCTGCTGCTGTTCTTCTCCCGCTGGTGGCAGCTGGAGGCGATGTACCGCTCGAACGTGAAGTACCAGCCGCACTGGTACCCGCGGTTCCTGTGTTACGCCGACGGCAAGGACATGGCGAGGATCGGCCTGGCCTCGGGCATCGCGGAGGGTTTCGTGGAACTCCCGAGCCTGCGCTTGCGGCGGCGCCGCCGGTCCGCGGCGGGCGGGACGGGAACGGGCGGTACGGGAACGGGCGTGGCGGACGGTGTGGCGACAGGCGTGACGACGGCGAGCGTGACGGCCGCCGCGGCCGAGCGCGGCCGTCACGCCCCCGCGGACCCGCACGCCCCCGCCGAGCAGGTCCGGGTACGCCTGGCCAAGGTCGAGGGGATGCGGCGCGACGGCGTCGACCCGTATCCGGTGAGCGCGGGTCCGACGCATACGCTGGCGGCGGCGCGTACGGCGGGGGCAGGCAGCGCGGTGGCCGTCGCGGGCCGGGTGCTGCGAGTGCGCGACCACGGCGGCGTCGTCTTCGTGACGCTGCGGGACTGGTCGGGCGACCTCCAGACCATGCTGACCAGGGATCGTCTCGGACGGGACGGTCTGCGGGCGTTCGCGTCGGGCGTGGACCTCGGCGACCTGCTCCGGGTCGAGGGCGCGATGGCGGTCAGCCGCGGCGGCGAGCCGACCGCGGAGGCGTACTCCTGGACGCTGACCGGCAAGTGCCTGCACCCGCTGCCGGACAAGCGGCGCGGCCTGACCGACCCGGAGGCGCGGGTGCGGCAGCGCTATCTGGCGCTGGTGGTCTCCCCCGAGGCGCGTTCCCTGCTCACCGCCCGCAGCGCGGCCGTCGGCGCGGTCCGTACGACGCTGGCCGACCGCGGCTTCCTGGAGGTCGAGACGCCGATGCTTCAGCCGGTGCACGGCGGCGCGAACGCCCGCCCGTTCACCACGCACATCAACGCGTACGACCTCGACCTGTATCTGCGGATCGCGCCCGAGCTGTATCTGAAGCGGCTGTGCGTCGGCGGGGTGGAGCGGGTCTTCGAGCTGGGCAGGACCTTCCGCAACGAGGGCGTGTCGTACAAGCACAACCCCGAGTTCACGATGCTGGAGGCGTATCAGGCGTTCGCGGACTACGACGTGATGCTCGATCTGGCGCGGGAGCTGATCCAGGCGGCGGCCGTCGCGGCGAACGGGGGGCAGACGGCCCGGCGGCCGGACGGCGCGGAGGTGGACCTGTCGGGGCGGTGGCCGGTGCGGACGGTGTTCGGGGCGATCTCGCGGGCGCTGGGCGAGGAGGTGGACGCGGGGACGCCGCTGGCGCGGCTGCGCGCGCTGTGCGACCGGGCGGGGGTGCCGTACGGCCCGGACGACGGGCCGGCCGACGTGGCGCTGGAGATGTACGAGCGGCTGGTCGAGGAGCGCACCACCACGCCGTGCTTCTACAAGGACTTCCCGGCCGAGGTCTCGCCGCTGACCAGGCGGCACCGCACCGATCCGCGGCTCGCCGAGCGCTGGGACCTGGTGGCGTACGGCACGGAGCTGGGCACGGCGTACACCGAGCTGACCGATCCGGTGGAGCAGCGGGCCCGGCTGACCCGGCAGTCGCTGCTGGCGGCGGGCGGTGACCCGGAGGCGATGGAGCTGGACGAGGACTTCCTGACGGCGCTGGAGTACGCGATGCCGCCGACCGGCGGGCTGGGGATCGGGGTGGACCGGCTGGTGATGTTCCTCACGGGCCGGACGATCCGTGAGACGCTGCCTTTCCCGTTGGTACGTCGCCGCTGACCGTGCCGCGCGGCGGGTCGCGGCGGGTTCGCGGCCGGTCGCGCGGGGGTGCGGGGCGGGTTCCGAGGGGCCGGGCGCGGGGCGGGGGCCTTGCGTCACCCGTTCGGAGCATGTTTACGGTGGTGCGCATGAGGTACAAAACCGGACGATCTGGGATGTTGAGCCGCACGGCCGTACGGCGGACCGCCGCCGCGGTGGCCACCGCGGCGCTCGCCGGGACCGCGCTCGCGGCCTGCGGCTCACAGCACGGCGGGGCCGCGGCGAGCGGGGCGGACGACGCGCGGGCCTCGTCGCGCGGGCCGTCGTCGACCGCGTCGGGCGAGGCGTCAGGACCGGCCGCGGGCATCCCGTCCCAGCGGACCTCCGCGCCGGACGATCCGGCCGGGGCGGGTCCGTCCGGTGCGGGTCCCACGCGGAACGATCCGTCGCAGACCGGTCCGTCGCAGACCGGTCCCGTACCGACCGATCCGTCCGGGACCGTCCCGTCGCAGACGGTCCCCGGGCAGCCGACCGGGCCCCTGGACCCCTCGGCCGGTCCCGCCGACCCCTCGGGGAGCCCCGCCACCGGCGCCCCGGCCGGCGAGTCGATCCAGCACTCCACCGAGGACGGCGGCAGGTCCGTCGCGCTGACCTTCGACGATGGCCCCGACCCGCGCTGGACCCCGCAGGTCCTGGCGCTGCTGGCCGCGCACCACGCGAAGGCGACCTTCTGCGAGATCGGCCCCAACGCCGCCGCCCACCCCGACCTGGTCCGGCGGATCACCGCGGCGGGCCACCGGCTGTGCGACCACTCGGTGCACCACAACGAGCGGCAGAGCAGCAGGTCGGCGGCGTACAACACGCACGAGATCGTCGACGCGCAGCGCGAGATAGCCAAGGCCGCGGGCGCCGGCGCGAAGCTCTGGTACTACCGGGCGCCCGGCGGCGACTTCACCCCGACGATCCGTCACATCGCCGCCGGCCACGGGCTGCGCCCGCTGGGCTGGACGGTGGACTCCCGCGACTGGGAGCGGCCCGGCACCGCCAAGGTGCTGGCGAACATCGACCGTCAACTGCGCCCCGGCTCCATCGTGCTGATGCACGACGGCGGCGGCGACCGCTCCCAGACGGTGCGGGCGCTGTCGCGGCTGCTGGACAGGCTCGACGCGCAGGGCTGGACATACAGCTTCCCCGCGCGCTGAGCGGGGTGCGCGCGAGGTAGCGTTCAGGAGGCGTTCCCGCCATCCGTCGGTACCTCTTGGAGGCTTCACCATGGCAACCACCCGCACCGCGACGACCCAGTGGAAGGGCCCGCTGATGGGCGGCGCCGGGACCGTCTCGCTCGACACCTCGGGCGTCGGCTCGTACGACGTGACGTGGGCCTCCCGCGCGGAGGAGGCGAACGGCAAGACCAGCCCCGAGGAGCTGATCGCCGCGGCCCACTCCTCCTGCTTCTCGATGGCGCTCTCGCACGCGCTCGCGGGCGCGGGCACCCCGCCCGAGTCGGTGCAGACGCAGGCCGACGTGACCTTCCAGCCGGGTGAGGGCATCACCGGCATCGTCTTGACGGTGAAGGCGCGCGTCCCCGGCATCTCCGCCGGTGACTTCGAGGCGGCGGCGCAGGGCGCCAAGGAGAACTGCCCGGTCAGCAAGGCGCTCGCGGGCACGACGATCACGCTCAACGCCGAACTGCTGGACTGAGTAAGGTTTCTGACGCCTGATCAGTGGCGGGTGACGTGGATGCGCCACGCGCCCGCCGCTGTCCTTCCCAGCACCTTGAAGGTCAGCCCCGACGCCTTGTCGGTGTAGCTCTCACCGACGCCGAAGGGCGCGTCGTTCAGGGAGTTGAAGGCGCCGCTGCTGAAGTCGCAGGCGGAGGTGCGGGGATGGGCGTCCACGACGGTCACCGGGCCCTTGCCCGAGTCGACGTCGGTACGGACCCGGTAGGCGAGCACGCCCGCGCGGCACGCGTCCTTGTCGCTGCCGAGCTGCTGCCTGGCCTCCAGGACGAAGACCCCGGTGCGGCTGTACGGGATCACGACGGCTTTGCGTCCGCCGGGGATCTCGACGGCGCCGAGTTCGTAGGTCGCGTCGGTGCGGCCGGTGACGCAGGCGATCTGGCTGTCGTCGAGCCAGCCGAGCTTCCACTTGTGCCAGGCGAACAGGTCGCCCTGTAGCCCCCAGTCGAGGGACATGCTGTCCCACTGCCCGGCGAGCGTGTCGGTGCGCGGGAAGTCGTCGGCGGCGTAGAGGTCGGGCAGGCCGAGCGCGTGGCCGTTCTCGTGGCTGAGGACGCGCGGGCCCGACTGGTCGTGGCCGTAGATGAGGGAGACCTTGTCGAGGTGGGCGCCGTCGTCGGTGGTCGCGGCGGACGCGCCGGTCCAGGTGACCGAGAGCACCGCCTCGTCGGCGGGCGGGCCCGCGTTGGGCGTGACGAGGATGTTGACCAGGTCGTAGCCGCGGAAGTCGATGGAGTGGTCGGCGACCTTCAGCAGGTCGCGCATCATCTCGGTGTGGGCGTCCCAGCCGTAGCCGCGGCCGATCCCGTACGCGCTGAACGGCCGCGGCATCCGTATGTAGCGCAGCACCGGCGTGGACTCGTAGTCGAGGCGGCCGTACGAGCTGACGGCATACCACTTCTTGACGGCGGGGAAGAACTCGCCGTAGCGGTCGGCGGCGCTGTACTGGGCGGGCGCGTCGGGGAAGTCGATCAGCAGGGTCAGGGCGTGCAGGGTGCCGGTGGAGGGGGCGAATTCGGCGTTGGGGCCGCGGCTGGAGCTGTCGGGGAAGCCCTCGGACATGGCGACGCCGGGGACGGCCCGCAGGGCGCAGGGCCGGGCGGCGGGCGGCGGCGAGGCGTGGAGCGCGGCGGTGCGCGGGCCCGCGGAGACGGTGCTGCCGACGGCGAGCAGCCCGAGCGCGATGAGCGCGGTGCAGCGCAGTCCGGTCCGGGACAGCCGGCGCGGTCCTGACCCGGTCGTGGCCGGGCGCCGCGGTCCAGACCCCTTGGTGGAGGCCATGGCGCTAGCTCCTGTGGCCGGTGTCGTCGCCGGCGGGCGACCCCTCGACGATCTTGACCGTCCAGGTGCCGTCCGCATGGTGGGCGGTGACCGTCACGCGGGTGGAGCCGTCGGGTACGGCGTAGGACTCCCCCACGCCCAGCGGCGCGTCGGCCAGCGGCGGGTAGACGGAGGTGGCCCGGCACGCGGAGGTGTGCGGGTGGCCGTCGATCACGGTGATGGGTCCGTCGCCCGACTCGATGTCGGAGCGCACCTTGTAGAGCAGGACGCCCTGGCGGCAGGCGGCGTGGTCGTTGCCGGTGGCGGTGCGCGCCTCGATGGCGAGGGCGGTGTCGGGCCCGGTGCGTACGACGACGAGCTTGGTGCCGCCGGGGGTCTCGTCGGGGCTGAGGTCCTGGTAGGTGGTGCCCGCGCGGGTGACGCAGCCGACCTGGTCGGAGGTGATCCAGCCGAGCTTCCACTTGTGCCAGGCGAAGGGGTCGGGGGCGAGGCCGAACTGGCTTCCCATCAGGTCCCAGTCGCCGACGTGGGTGTCCCAGTCGGCGTTGCTGCCCGCGGGCGGCCGGTAGTACAGGTCGGGCAGGTCGAAGACGTGGCCGGTCTCGTGGGCGAGCACGTTGCGGTCCGGCGGGTGCCGTTCGAAGACGGTGACGAGCCGGCGCAGCGGGGTGCCGTCGACGGTGATCGGGGTGGCGAGGTTGACGACCTTGGTGGCGTCGGAGTCCACGCCGGGCGCGTCGGGGTCGGCGACGAGGTAGACGACGTCGTAGCCGTGGAAGTCCACCACCGGGTCGGCGGCGGCGATGGCGTCGCGCAGGTAGGCGCTGCGGTCGGCGGCGTTCCAGTCGCGGCTGATCGCGTAGTCGGTGGCGGGGCGCGGCATGCGCAGCCAGCGGCTGACGGGGTGGACGCCGAGGTCGAAGCGGCCGTACGAGGCGCGGTCGAAGAAGCGGGTGGTGGCCGGGAAGTGGTCGGCGGCGACCTGCTGGGTGGTGAGGTCGGGCGCGGTGCCGGGGAAGTCGAGGAAGACCATGAGGGCCTTCATGTGGCCGGTCGGCCGGGCGTAGCCGCTCTCCCAGGTGTCGACGCCCTCGGAGTGGTGGGCGGCGGTGCGCGGCAGGAGGCAGGCGCTGCCGACGGCGGCGGACGCGGCGGGGCCGGTCGTCAGGGTCCAGGCCACCACGGCACTGAAGACGCTGAGCGCCGCCGCGACGGAGCGCAGGACACGCCGCCGCGCGCGGGGCGGTACGCCTATCGAGACGCCTGAGGAGCCTGACGAGCTGGCTGACCGCCGCACATGGACCTCCGGGGAGGATTCGTGAACCCGTTCGGGACACCTCCCCCACATTGCTATGGAATGTGGCGAGATGTCCTGTCCGACTGCTCCAGGCGGGCGGTGCGCGGGAGGCGTACGGGCGTCGCACGAAGGTCATTACGGTGCGTAATGTCCCCGGGGATGCGATCACGTGAGCGAACCGTTCGGACACGTTCGGTCGATCCGTCAGCACACGTGCGGAGAATCACCACCAGGGCGCTGGAACACCAACTCCGCCAGCCCATATGATCGCGACCGAGACGAGCGCGAAGCGGGGAGCGGGCCATGGGCGGACCCTCGGGCGGCCCAGGTGTCGAGCCCGAAAGCACAGCACAAGTCATCACGCACAGTCACACCTCTGCCCCACGCTCCGGCGGCGGCACGGACCCGCAGCCGGGAGGACGGCCGGCCGGGCAGGGAGGTACGGCCGCGCAGGGAGGTACGGCCGCGCGGCCGGACGACGCCGAACTGCGCGACTACCGGGCCGCCTTCGCCATCGCCCAGACCGCGATGGCGCTGCTCGCCCCTGACGGCACGGTCCTGGAGGCCAACGGCGCGCTCGGCGCGCTGCTGGGCGCCTCGCCCGAGCGGATGAGCGCCACGGGCGCCGCCGCGCTCCTCGGCCTGAGCGGCGACCGGCACGCCCGCGCCGCCTTCCACGACGTGCTCACCGGCCGCCGCGAACGGCTGCGCTGCACGCGCGGCATCACCCGGCCCGACGGCAGCACCGTGCACGCCGAGATCACGCTGTCGCGCACCGGCGCCCGCCCGCTGCTGCTGTCCGTCGAGGACGTCGGCGAGCGGAACACCCTGCGCGAGCAGCTACGCCACCTGCGCATGCACGACCCGGTCAGCGCACTGCCCAACCGCGCGCTGTTCTTCGAGCGGCTGTCGGCAGCCGTCGGCGACCACGGCAGCCGTACCGGCCGGATCGGCCTGTGCTATCTGGACCTGGACGGCTTCAAGGCGGTCAACGACACGCTAGGCCACCGCGTCGGCGACGAACTGCTGGCCGCCGTCGGCCGCCGCCTGCTGGCCTGCGCCGAGCCCGGCGGGCACCTGGTGGCGCGGCTCGGCGGCGACGAATTCGCCCTGCTGGTACGGGACTCCACCGGTACGGGGCAGGCGACGGATCTGGCCGAGGCCGTACTGGCCGCGCTCCAGCCGCCGTTCGACGTGGGCGGCCACCGGCTCGCGGTCTCCGCCAGCATCGGCGTGGTCGAACGGGAGGCGGCGGGCACGTCGGCCACCGGTCTGATGCAGGCCGCCGACACCACGCTGTACTGGGCCAAGGCCGACGGCAAGGCGCGCTGGACGCTCTTCGACCCGGAGCGCAACGAGCACCGGATGACCCGTCAGGCCCTGTCCCGTACGCTGCGGCAGGCCGTCGAGCGCGGCGAATTCGTCCTGGACTACCAGCCGTTGGTGGCGCTGGACTCGGGCGAACTGCGCGGCGTCGAGGCGCTGGTGCGCTGGGAGCACCCGCACTTCGGGCGGCTGGCGCCCAACCGCTTCATCGGTCTCGCCGAGGAGGACGGCTCCATCGTGCAGCTCGGCCGCTGGGTGCTCGCCGAGTCCTGCCGCCAGGCCCGCGCCTGGCAACTGGCCCACCCCGAGGCACCGTTGGTGGTCAGCGTCAACGTCGCCGTACGCCAGGTCTGGGACTCCGACCTGGTCGCCGACGTCGCCGCGATCCTCGCCGACACCGGTCTGCCGCCGCGGCTGCTCCAGCTCGAACTCACCGAGTCCGCCGTGATGGGCTCCGCCGGCCGTCCCCTCCAGGCGCTGCACGCCCTGGACGAGATGGGCGTGCGGATCGCCATCGACGACTTCGGCACCGGCTACTCCAACCTCGCCTACATGAGCCGCCTGCCGGTCTCGGCCCTGAAGCTGGACGGCTCCTTCGTGCAGGGCTTCCGCTCCGCGGAACACCCCAACCCGGCCGACGAGACCATCGTCGAGGCACTGGTCGAACTGGCCCACCGGCTCGGCCTGACGGTCACGGCGGAGTGCGTGGAGAACGCGGAGCAGGCGGAGCGCCTGCGGCGGATCGGCTGCGACACGGGCCAGGGCTGGCACTACTCGCGCCCTGTGGCGGCGGCGGCGATCTCCGCGCTGCTGGACTGAGCCCGCGGACGGCGCGCGCCGCCGGACGACGGTGGCAGGCGGAAGGGGCCCGCGTCCTTGGGGGGAGTAAGGACGCGGACCCCGGGTCATGCGGTCAGGAGGTGAGCGGGGTCAGCAGGCCCCGAGGTCCTGCCACACGCCCCACTCCCCGGTCGTACCGGGCTCCTCATTGGTGGTCCACCACTTGGCGTTCCACTTGTGGCCCTTCCAGGAGACCTGGTTGCCACCGACGTAGACCGCGGAGGCGGACCAGGACGGCAGGGTGCAGGTGCCGCCCGGCGGGGTGGTCGGAGGCGTGGTGGGCGGGGTCGTCGGCGGCGTCGTGGGGGGCGTCGTCGGCGGGGTGGTGGGAGGCGTGGTCGGCGGCGTGGTGGTCGTGCCGCAGCCGGACGCGGACCCGTTGGTCGCCGTCACGATCTTGTTGAAGAGGGTGGCGGCGGGATCGAGGTCGAGCAGCGAGTACATCATCGAGCCGGCCAGGTTGTGGCAGTGCGCGTAGTCCGCCTTGGCCTGGATCGCCTGGGCGCCGAGGCCGGTCCAGAACTCGGTCCCGTTGTAGAACCAGTTGGCCTGGGTGCTCGGGTCGTAGAACGTCGTGGAGGCGTTGCCGACGATCGAGGTGAGTTCCTTGTAGTACGCGGTGCCCGCGACCTGGCTGATGCCGCGCGCCGGGGCGGGGCCCGAAGCGGACTGGTACAGGCCGTGGTTGCTGCCCGCGGGGACGCCGGTCCAGCCGCGGTAGTACAACGGGTAGCCCATGGTGATCTTGTTGGACGGGAAGCCGCCCGCGATGCCGTAGGCCGAATTACCGTTGATCCACGCGTTGATGGCGTGATCGGTGCTGTACTTCTCGGTGCCCGGCGGGATCGCCGTGGACGGGTCGGTCGGCGACTGGTACAGCGGGTCCTGGAGGTTGGTCGGACCGGTCGCGTCCCAGGCTCCGTGCATGTCGTACGTCATGATGTTCGCGTAGTCGAGGTACTGCCCGACCTTGTTGGTCTCGATCTGCGCGATCTTGTCCTGGCCGGCCGGCAGCGCCGCGGTCAGCAGCATCTTCTTGCCGCCGTTGGCCGCGCCGTACGCGTTCAGCTCGGTGCGGAACTCGGCCAGCAGCGCGGTGAAGTTGGCCTTGTCGTTGGGGCTGTAGTGGTTGCCGGTGTGCCCGTTGGGCGAGCCGGGGTACTCCCAGTCGATGTCGAAGCCGTCGAAGATCCCGGCACCGCTGCCGGTGCCGCCGTAGCCGCCCTGCACGGGCAGATTGCCCTTGATGAACATGTCGATGCAGGAGCTGACCAGCTTCTTCCGGCTGGCGTCGGTGGCCGCCGCGTCGGAGAAGTACTTGGAGTAGGTCCAGCCGCCGAGCGACGCGACGATCTTCAGGTTGGGATACTTCGCCTTGAGCTTCTTGAGCTGGTTGAAGTTGCCGACGATCGGCTGGTTCCAGGTGTCGGCGACACCGTCCACGCTGATGTCCGCGCCGAACGACTTCTGGTAGTCGGCGAAGGAGTCGCCCGCGCCGTCACCGGCGTTGGGGTTGGACTCGTTGGTGGAGTCCGACGCCTTGGTGGCCTCGAAACAGGTCAGATTCGTCGGATCGATGTTCTCGAACGAGTAGTTGAGGATGTCGAGCTTGCCCGCCACCCCCGACGTGTCGAGGTTCTTGGGGTAGTAGGCGTTGCCGTACACGCTCCACTGGTCGTAATAGGCGATCTTCACGCCGCCGCTGCTCGCGGCGGCGGCCGCGGGCTTGGCAGCGGCGGTGGTGTCCGCCTGGGCTGTGCCCACTCCGGCGACGAGCGCGGTGAGCGCTCCGGCGGTGAGGGCGGCGGTCGTGACGGCGGCCACGATCGCTCTCTTCCTGGACTGCACGAGTACCTCCGGGGGGAGAGGGAGGAACAACAGGGGGCTGGTGAATGGATAACCCCTCGTCAAGTGCACGTCAATGGTCTGAACCAGACTTAGGACTAGACCAATCCTGCGGAAGGCGACCGGCCGGTAGCGTTCCGCGACAACGGCAAAGCCGCTCGTCAACCGGGTGACAAGCGGCTTTAACGCTGACTTAAGGCTGGTCAGGGGCTGTCGTTCGACGTTGGACCACCCACCGGCCGGAAACGAGTCTTTAACCGGCGGCGACCTCGCAGGAGACACCGGAGGAGACATCGGACGGGGCATCGGCGGAGGCCGTCGCGATGTCCTTGGGGAAGCCGTAGGCGTCCGCGATGAGGTCGTAGGAGCGCAGCCGGACCGACGGCGTGTGCGCGTTGGCGGTGATCACCAACTCGTCGGCGCCGGTGCGGTCCACGAGTTGGTCGAGTCCGGTACGCACCGTCTCCGGGTCGCCGTGGACGATGTTCACCAGCCACGAGTCCACGAAGTCCCGTTCCGCCGGGCTGAATTCGTAGCCCTCGGCCTCTTGGGGCGTCGGTACCAGGCCGGGGCGGCCGGTGCGCAGCCGCAGCATGCTCAGCGCGCCGGAGAGCACCTGGCGGCGGGCCTCGGCCGGGTCGTCGGCGGCCAGGGCGGCCACGCCGATCGAGGCGTAGGGGCGGTCCAGGATCTCCGAGGGCCGGAAGGACTCACGGTAAAGGGCCAGCGCGGGAACGGTGTTGGCGGCCGAGAAGTGGTGCGCGAAGGAGAACGGCAGGCCGAGCGTGCCCGCCAGTCGCGCGCTGAAGCCGGAGGAGCCCAGCAGCCACACGCTCGGGCGGCCCGCCGACTGGACGCCGCCGGGCGCCGTGCCCTGCACCGGGCCAGGAATGGCGTGAATGCGCGCGTAGCGGTGCCCGTCGGGGAAGTCGTCGTCCAGGAACCGGGTCAACTCCGCGAGCTGCTGCGGGAATTCGTCCGCACCCTCGTGCAGCCGGTCGGTGCGGCGCAGCGCGGCGGCCGTCGCGCCGTCGGTGCCGGGCGCACGGCCGAGACCGAGGTCGATCCGGCCGGGGGCCAGCGCCTCCAGGGTGCCGAACTGCTCGGCGATCACCAGCGGCGCGTGGTTGGGCAGCATCACCCCGCCGGAGCCGAGCCGCAGCGTGCGGGTGTGGGCCGCGAGGTGGGCGAGGATCACCGCGGGCGAGGAGCTGGCGACGCCCGGCATCGAGTGGTGCTCGGCCACCCACATCCGGTGGTAGCCGCGGGTCTCCGCGGTCCTGGCGATCTCGACGCTGGTGCGCAGCGCGTCGGTGGCGGTGAATCCGCTGCCGACGGTGGCCAGGTCCAGCACGGACAGCGGTACGGGGGCGGTGCCGCGGACCGGGCCGCGGATGCCCCGGCCGCGGAGCGTACCGGTGTCGCCGTCCCGGCCGTCCGTACGGGACCGGCCGTCCGTACGGGACCGCTCGCCCGTATCGGACCGCCCGTCCGTACGGGACCGGTCGTCCGAACCGGACCGCCCGTCCGTTCGTTCGCCCCGCTGTTCGCCCTGTCGTTCGTCACCCACTGCGGGCGCCTCCTCGATCGTCTCCGTGCCCATGTCTGTCCCACCCCCGCGCGACCGACAACCGGAGCCCGCGTCCGGTTATTCCCGGGCGCGGATTGTACGGTTCCCCCGCCGTTTCCTTTTCGGGTAATGACGTTGGCATATGCCAGCGTGGCCCCTTCCTGCATATACGCTTGAAGAGCCCCGGATAACTGGCCAACCGCCTCTACCTGAAACGGGATTGGGGCTATCGTGGAGACCGGCCCAGCCGCCGGGTCCGGCCGTTTCTGATCCCCGTCCGTGACCGGCGGCGACAGCCAGGACGCAAACGGTCATACCTGCAGGGGGCTACCGTGGCGCTTGAGCACCGACAGATCGAGCCGGTGTACGCGGTCCAGTACGCGCTGCGCGTGCTCGAATCCGTCGACACCCATCGGCACGGCGTCACCGCCGAACAGTTGGCCCGCGAAATCGGTGTGCCGCTGGACTATCTCTCCCATCTGCTGGCAATGCTGCGCCGTGAGCGTTATCTCGGATTTCTGCCCGGCGGCGGATATGTCATCGGCGAGTCCATGGTGCTCCTCGGTGCCGCCGACCGCGACCACGCCCTCGCGGAGAAGCTTCAGGCGGTGCTGGCCGAACTGCGCGACGAGGTGGGCGCGGCCGTCTACTTCAGCCGGTACGACGACGGCGAGGTGCACGTCATCGACTTCGCCGACGGCCCCAACGCGCCGAAGGTCAACGAGTGGGTGGACTTCCGCTCCTCCGCCCACGCCAGCGCGGTCGGCAAGTGCCTGCTCTCACAGCTCGACCACAACGGCCGGCTGGAGCACCTCTCCCGGCACCGCCCGGCCCGGCTGACCTCGCGCACCGTCGTGGACGACCGCATCCTGCTGACCAAGCTCGAACGCCAGCCGACCTCGGTGCCCACGCTCGACCTCCAGGAGTACGCGGTCGGCACCGTCTGCGCCGCGATCCCGGTCACCATCGGCAAGACGGTCGCCTGCCTCGCGCTGTCGATGCCGTACGCCCAGGCCCACCGCCTCAAGCCGGCCGTGGACACCCTCCACACCCGCGCGGCCCCGGTCCTGCTCTCGTTCAGCATCTGATCCGGCACGACCGTCAGGCATCTGGGTCCGGTCCGACGAAGGCCCGGCACGACGAACGTTCGGTACGAAGAAAGTTCGGTACGACAAAGGCCCCCCGCGTGAACGGAGGGCCTTCGTGAGCATGTGCGCCGCCAGGGACTCGAACCCCGGACCCGCTGATTAAGAGTCAGCTGCTCTAACCAACTGAGCTAGCGGCGCCTGCTGACGTGGGAGATCGTACCCGATGGCCGGGGCCGGGCTCAAAGCGGCGGCGGATTGCCGCCAGGCGGAATCGCGCCACCGCCGATCCGTGCGGAGGCGGGCGTACGGCCGGTAGATCATGTGCATGACTTCGACTCGACGCCGGATCACCGTACCGGCGGGCACCACCGTGCTCGCCCTCGGTACCGCACTGCTGCTGCCCACGGGCCCCGCCGCCGCGGCGACCCCCGCGGCGGCGCCGCGGTCCGCGCCCTCGTCAGCCAACTCCACCCCCTCCGCCACCTCGACCACCGTCACCCTGCTCACCGGAGATGTCGTGCACATCGCCGACGGACCGGGCAAGCAGGACACCGTCACCGTCGACCGCGCGCCCGGAGCGCGGGGGATCGTACGGATCCAGCAGTACGGCGGTGACACGTACGTCATTCCCGACGAGGCGGAGCCGCTGCTGGCCGCGGGGAAGCTGGACCGGCGGCTGTTCGACGTGTCCGCCCTGGCCGCGATGGGCTACGACGACGCGCACAGCGCCGGACTGCCGCTGATCGCCACCTGGACGGAGGCCGCCCGCACGGCGCGGTCGCAGCCGGTGGCGCCGGCCGGCGCGAGCACCGTACGGACGCTGCCGAGCATCGGCGGCGCGGCCCTGAGGGCCGACAAGAAGCGGTCCCGCGCCTTCTGGACCGGCCTGGCGGGCCCGGCGGCCACCGGCCCGGCGGGCAACGCCCGTTCGCTCAACGGCGCCACCGGCATCGACAGGCTGTGGCTCGACGGCCGGGTGACGGCCGACCTCAAGGACTCGGTGCCGCAGATCAACGCTCCGCAGGCGTGGGCCGAGGGCTACGACGGCGCCGGCGAGAAGGTCGCCGTCCTGGACACCGGCGTCGACGACACCCACCCCGACCTGAAGGACCGGATCGCCGGCGAGCAGAGCTTCGTGCCCGGCCAGGCCGTCGCCGACGGCAACGGCCACGGCACGCACGTCGCCTCCACCGTCGCGGGCAGCGGCGCCGCCTCCGACGGCAGCTACCAGGGCGTCGCGCCGGGCGCGAAGCTGCTGGTCGGCAAGGTGCTCTCGAACGAGGGCGAGGGCCAGGACTCCTGGATCATCGCGGGCATGGAGTGGGCCAAGGCCCAGGGCGCCGACGTGGTGAGCATGAGCCTCGGCTCCTCGATACCCGACGACGGCACCGACCCGATGGCCTTGGCCGTCAACTCCCTGTCGGCGGACGGCGGTCCGCTGTACGTGATCGCCGCGGGCAACTCCTACGGCGCGGGCACCATCGGCGCCCCCGGCTCGGCGCGCGACGCGCTCACCGTGGCCGCCGTCGACAAGTCCGACCAGCGCGCCGACTTCTCCAGCATGGGCCCGCTCAGCGGCGGTTACGGTCTCAAGCCGGACCTGTCGGCGCCCGGCGTCGACATCACCGCGGCCATGCCGGGCGGCGGCTACCAGACGATGTCGGGGACGTCGATGGCCACCCCGCACGTGGCGGGCGCCGCCGCGATCCTCAAGCAGCGGCACCCCGACTGGACGGCGGCGCGGCTCAAGGACGCGCTGATGAGCACGTCCAAGGTGCTCGCCGACTACACGCCGTTCGAGCAGGGCACCGGCCGGGTCGACGTCCTGGCCGCGGTCGACTCCCCCGTCCAGGCCACCGGTTCGGTCGACACGGCCGTCTACTCCTGGCCGCACGACGGCGCGGCGGCGGCCACCCGCGTGATCACGTACCGCAACAGCGGCAAGGACCCGGTCACGCTGGATCTGACGACGGACACCGAGGACCGGGCGTACACGCTGTCGGCGCCGTCGGTCGCCGTCCCCCCGGGCGGCAGCGCGGACGTCACGCTGACGCTCGACCCGGCCGGGGTGCCGTCGGCGACCACCTTCTCCGGCCAGGTGCTGGCCACCGACGCGGCGACCGGACACGTCGTCGCGCACACCGGCTTCGCGCTGGAGAAGGAACAAGAGCTTTACGACTACACGGTCAAGCTGCGCGGCCGGGACGGAAAGCCCGCCGCGGGCACCGTCGTACTGGCGCGGGACGGCGACCCGTACCCGTCGCCGGTCGCGGTCGACGGCGAGCGCACGCTGCGGCTGGCGCCCGGCACGTACATGGCGTACGCGGAGATCGACGTGGCCGGCGACGCGCCGGACTCGCTGGGCCTGGCCGTGCTGGTCAACCCGGAGACGGTGCTCAGCAAGGACACCACCGTCACGCTCGACGCGAGCAAGGCGCGCGAGGTCAGCGCGGCCGTGCCGGGCCGGCGGACCCAGACGCGGCAGCTCCACGTGGACATCGCCCGCACCTTCGCGGACGGCGAGGTGATCCGCGACGCGGCGATCCTGCCGCTGACGTACGACACGCTGTACGCGTCGCCGACGGCCAAGGTCGGCAACGGCACCTTCGACTTCCTGACCCGCTGGCGGCTCGGTGAGCGGCAGGTCGCCGTCACCGGGCGCGGGCAGGATCTGGACACCACCCCGCAGCCCGGCGCCACCGTCACCGACGGCAAGGGCACGCTCCGCGCGGTCTACGCCGGGCAGGGCGGCGCGGCCGGCTACCGGGGTCTGGACGCCAGGGGCAAGGTCGTGGTGGTCGAGCGCTCCGACGCCGTCACGCCGGTCCAGCGGGCCGCGGCGGCGACCGCCGCGGGCGCGAAGCTGCTGATCGTCGTCAACGACGGCCGCGGCAGGCTGCTGGAGTCCTACGCCGACCCCGACGACGACTACCGGGACACGCCGCTGACCGTGGTCTCCGTCCAGCGGGACGCGGGCGCGAAGCTCGTCGCCGACGCCAAGGGCGGCACGCTCTCGCTGAGCGTCGAGCAGCGCGCGTACACCCGGGTCGTCTACGACCTGCTCGACCAGCACGACGGCGCCATCCCGGACCGCTCCCTGGCCTACACCCCCGACCCCGAGCGCGACCTGGCCAAGGTCACCGCCGCCTACAACGGCGACCGCGCCCGCAACGGCGGGGGCTTCCGCTACGACATCCCCGCCTGGGGCTACGGCATCGGCTTCACCGAGCGGGAGTCCTACCCGGGCACCCGTACCGAGTACGTCTCCCCGGAGCACGGCTCAGGGTTCTGGTACGAGGACCACAGCGTCTACGACGCGGACTACAGCGACCAGCTCCTGGAGGAGCGCGGCGGCAACGACCTGTTCGCACCGGGCCGTTCGTACGCGGTCTCCTGGTTCGGCGGGATCGTCCGGCCGCGCCTCGGCTCCGCCTTCTGGGGGCCGAACCGCTCGTCGTACAACGACATCCAGTTCAACATCACGCCGTGGACGGACGGCGGCGCGGGCCACTCGGGCGACATGCCCGCCGACGAGTACGACGGCCGCACCACCTACGCCGCCTACCAGGGCGACACCCTCGTCGCCCAGGGCGTCGGCCGGGCGGGCGGCATCTGGGACCAGCCCGCGAAGAAGCTGCCCTACCGGCTGGTGCTCGACTCGGCGCGGGACGCCAAGGAGTGGCGGACCTCGATCCGTACGCACACGGAGTGGAACTTCGTCTCCGGGCCGCTGCCCGAGGGGGTCGGCCAGGACGACGTCAGGCTGCTCCAGCTCGACTACGACGTGCCCACCGACACCGCGGGCGACGTGCCCGGCGGCCGGCTGATCCCGGTCGGCCTGGGGTCCACCACGCAGGAGTGGCTGGACGGCGCGACGAAGGCGGCCTCGGCGAAGCTGTCGGTCTCCTACGACGACGGCAGGACCTGGCTGCCGACGCTGCTGCTCAAGGACCGCAAGGGCCACTGGACGACGCTGATCTGGACTCCGCGGAAGCCCGGCGGCTCCGTGTCGCTGAGGGCGAGCGCGTCCGACGGCGCGGGCGGCTCGGTGAGCCAGGAGATCATCAGGGCCTTCGGCCTGAAGTGACCCGGTCCCCGGTGACCGGCTGACCCGCCGAGTGGAGGGGATGGCCGGAGGGGGTGGTCTCGATCACCCCCTCCGACCACGTATGATGGTCCCCGCAAGCGCCGCTAGCTCAGTTGGTTAGAGCAGCTGACTCTTAATCAGCGGGTCCGGGGTTCGAGTCCCTGGCGGCGCACTTGCTGTGAAGGCCCTCCGCGCGAGCGGGGGGCCTTCTCCGTGTGCCCGCCGGTGTGCTCCGCACGGGTGGTCCTGGGCGGTGGCGGGCGCGGCGGGCGTACGGGGCGGGGCGGGCGGAGGAAGGTCGGCCCGTGCTGGGGCTGATCGTGGGTCATTTCGTGCTGGCGGGTTTCGCGGGGGTGTTCACGCGGTGGTGGGGCCGCCGGGCCTTCCTCGTGCTCGCCGCCGCGCCCGCCGCGACCGCCGTATGGGCGGCCCTCCAGTGGAACGCGGTCGCGGACGGCCGGGTCCGCGAACAGACCTGGCACTGGGCGCCCGCCCTCGATCTGGAGATCGCGCTGCGCCTCGACGCGCTGAGCCTGCTGCTCACCGTCCTCGCGGGCGGCGTCGGCGCCCTCGTCCTGGTCTACTGCGCCGGGTACTTCCGCGACGACGAGCCGGGACTCGGCGGCTTCGCGGGCACCCTGACCGCCTTCGCGGGCGCCATGCTCGGGCTGGTCCTGGCCGACGACCTGATGCTCCTGTACGTGTTCTGGGAGCTGACCACCGTCCTGTCCTTCCTGCTGATCGGCCACAGCGCCGAGAAGAAGGCCAGCCGGCGCTCCGCCCTCCAGGCCCTGGTGGTCACCACCGCGGGCGGCCTCGCCATGCTCGTCGGGCTGCTCATGCTCGGCCACAGCGCGGGCACCTACCGGCTGTCCGCGCTGATCGCCCACCCGCCCGCCACCGGTCCCGCCGTACGCGTCGCCCTCGTCCTGGTCCTCGCGGGCGCCCTGTCCAAGTCCGCGGTGTGGCCCTTCAGCCTGTGGCTGCCCGGCGCGATGGCCGCGCCCACCCCCGTCAGCGCCTACCTGCACGCGGCGGCCATGGTGAAGGCCGGTGTCTATCTCGTCGCCCGCCTCTCCCCCGCCTTCGCCCCGGTCGGCCCCTGGCGCGCCCTCACCGTCGGCCTGGGCCTCGCCACCATGCTCCTCGGCGGGTGGCGCGCCCTGCGCGAATTCGACCTCAAACGGATTCTCGCCTACGGCACCGTCAGCCAACTCGGCTTCCTCACCGCCCTGGTCGGCACCGGCTCCCCCGACGCCGCTCTCGCCGGAGTCACCCTCCTGTTCGCCCACGCCCTCTTCAAGGCCGCCCTCTTCCTCGTCGTCGGCGCCGTCGACCAGACCGCCGGCACCCGCGACATCCGCCGCCTGTCGGGCCTGGCCCGCACCTCCCCCCTCCTGTGCGCCGCCGCCACCCTCGCCGCCGCCTCCATGACCGGCCTCCCCCCCTTCCTCGGCTTCCCCGCCAAAGAGGCCGCCTTCGACGCCCTGACCCCCCTCCCCCTCGCCTTCGCCGTCCTCGGCTCCGCCCTGACCGTCGCGTACACCCTGCGCTTCCTGTGGGGCGCCTTCGGACCGAGTGAGGCGGTCCGCGAGGCACCGTCAAGCACGAGCGAGCCCCCTGCCGGCCATCCCCCCGCAGCCGCCGACGCGCCGAAGGCCGCGGGCCAGGGTCCCCCCGCAGCCGCGACCGGCCCGGAGGAACCGGCGGACCGCCATCCCCCCGCAACCGCCGACGTACCGGAGGGGACGGGCCGGGGTGCCCCCGCAGAAATGCGTCAACAAGTGGGGGACGCATACGCGAGACGAGGTGGACGCATTTCGAGGAGGTACCCCGGCCCGGCACCGACCCGCGCACACACGGCCAGCCCACACACGGCAGGCGCACACACAACCCGCGCACACACAACCCGCGCACACACGGCAGGCGCCCACCTGAAGGGCTGGGAAAAGGCGCTCCCCGTGGGAGCACTGGCACTCGCCGGAACCGTCCTCGGCCCCTACGTCGCACACCTCGAACCGCTGCTCGGCCGGTACGCCCACTCCGTACCGGAAGCGGCCGGCGCCACGCCGTACCACCTGGCGCTGTGGCACGGCTGGGGCACCCCCCTGGCCCTGTCCCTGGTCGCCTGGGCGCTGGGCGCAGCCCTCTTCGCCGCGAACACCCCCCTGCTCCGGCTCGCCCGGAAAACGGCCCTCCCCACCGCCGAGGCGGCCTTCGCCCGCATGATCCGCGGCACCGAATGGTTCGCCCTCCAGCTCACCGGCACGGTGCAACGCGGCTCGCTCGCGGTGTACCTGACCACCGCCCTCCTCGTCTTCACCGGCGCCGAGTCGTACGCCCTGGTCCACGACGCCCCCTGGCACACCCCCGGCGGCGGCCCCCGGCTGGCGGACGACGCGGCGCAGGCGGCCGTGGCGGTCGCGGTGATGGCGGCGGCGGCGCTGTGCGTGACGGCCCGGCTGCGGATGAAGGCGGTGGTGCTGGCGGGCACCACGGGCTACGGCACGGCGGTGCTGTTCGTCCTCCAGGGCGCCCCCGACCTGGCCCTGACGCAGTTCACCGTGGAGACGGCCAGCATCGTGGTGTTCGTGCTGGTGCTGCGCCGCCTCCCGGCGCGCTTCCCGCGCACCGCCCCGCGCCGCCGCGCGGCGAACTACGCGGTGGGCGCCGCCGCGGGCGCCCTCGTCGCGGGCCTGACGTATCTGACGGCGGCGGCCCGCCGGGCGAGCGACGCCCGCGCCGCGCTGATCGAGGCGACCGAGCACGACGGCGTGAAGAACGTGGTGGCGACGATCCTGGTGGATCTGCGCGCCTGGGACACGATGGGCGAGTCGGCGGTGCTCGCGGTCGCCGCGGTCGGCGTGACGAGTCTGCTGTTCCTGCGCCGCCGCGCGGGCTCGCTGCCACGGGCAGCGGACGGCGAGCAGCCGGGCACCGTATGGCGGGCGGGGCCGCGCGAGGCACCGGGCCCGGCGTCGCTGGCCCCCGAGCGGACGTGGCTGGCCGCGAGCGGCACCCTCGCGGAGGAGCGCCGTTCGGTGGTCTTCGAGGTGGTGGCCCGGCTGACCTTCCACCCGATCCTGGTGCTCTCCTTGTATTTGCTGTTCTGCGCGGAGAATCTGCCCGGCGGCGGCTTCACGGCCGGGCTCGTCGCGGGCCTGGCCCTGGTGGTGCGCTATCTGGCGGGCGGGCGGTACGAGTTGGCCGCCGCGGCCCCGGTCGACGCCGGTTTCCTGCTGGGCGCGGGCCTGGTCGTGTCGGTCGGTACGGGCCTGGGCGGGCTGGTGTTCGGCCGCGCGGTGCTCGACGCGGGCACGTACCACGCCCGGCTGCCGCTGTTCGGCTCGGTCCATCTGGCCAGCCCGGTGCTCTTCGACTTCGGGGTGTACCTGCTGGTGCTCGGCGTCGTCCTGGACGTGCTGCGCGGCCTGGGCGCCGAGATCGACCTCCAGATCGAACGGGACGGCCGCGAGGAGAGGGAGGTCATGTGAAGGCGACGATCGCGCTCATCGCGGCGGGCGGTGTGCTGTTCGGCTGCGGCACCGCGCTGCTGATGTCCAGACCGCTGACCCGGATCCTGCTGGGCGCGGTGCTGCTCGGCAACGGGGCGAATCTGCTGGTGCTCGCCACCTCGGGCAAGGCCGGGAAGCCGCCGCTGCTGTATCCGGGCACCGACCCGAAGGACGTCACCGACCCGCTGCCGCAGGCGATGGCGCTCACCGCGATCGTCATCACGCTGGCGCTGACGGCTTTCCTGCTGGCGATGGCGTACCGGAGCTGGCAGTTGTCGGGGAACGACGACGTGCAGGACGACGTCGAGGACATCCGGATCGCGCTGCGCGCCGAACACGAGGGCACGCGGGCGGAGTTGCGGGCCGTGCTGCGGGCGGACCGGGTGCGGCAGGCCCGCGCGGAGGAGACCGAGGACCTCGACGACGAGGTCTGGGACCACGTACTGGGGGCCGACCGGTGACCGCGTCCGACCTGCTGCCGCTGCCGGTGGCGCTGCCGCTGCTCGCGGCCGGGGTGAAGCTGGCGATCGGCCAACGGCTGCCGCGCACGCAGCGGTTCATCAGCGCGGGCGTGCTGTGCGCGGTGCTCGGCGCGTCCCTCGCCCTGCTGGTGGCCGCCGACCGGGACGGGCCGCAGGTCATGCACACCGGCACCTGGCCCGCGTCGGTCGGCATCACGCTGGTCGCCGACCGGCTGTCGGGGCTGATGCTGGTGGTGTCGGCCGCGGTCACGCTGTGCGTGCTGATCTACTCGATCGGCCAGGGCATGGCCGACCAGGACGCGGCGACCCCGCTGTCCGTCTTCCACCCGGCGTATCTGATCCTGGTCGCCGGGGTCTGCGACACCTTCCTCGCGGGCGACCTGTTCAACCTCTACGTCGGCTTCGAGATCATGCTGACCAGCAGCTATGTGCTCTTGACGCTCGGCGGTACGGCGGCCCGGATGCGGGCGGGCGCCACCTACGTGGTGGTGTCGCTGCTGTCGTCGGTGCTGTTCCTCGTCGCGATCGGGATGGTCTACGCGGCGGCCGGTACGGTGAATCTGGCGCTGCTCGCCGGGCGGCTGGCCGAACTGCCCTCCGGCGTACGGCTGGTGCTGCAACTGGCGCTGCTGACCGTCTTCGGCATCAAGGCCGCCGTCTTCCCGCTGGCGGCGTGGCTGCCGGACTCGTACCCGACCGCGCCCGCGCCCGTCACCGCCGTGTTCGCCGGTCTGCTCACCAAGGTGGGCGTCTACTCGATACTGCGGACCCAGACGCTGCTGTTCCCCGGCGGGCGGCTCGCCGACCCGCTGATGCTGGTCGCCCTGCTGTCCATGGTGATCGGCATCCTGGGCGCGGTCGCCCAGACCGACCTCAAGCGGCTGTTGTCCTTCACGCTCGTCAGCCACATCGGGTACATGGTCTTCGGTATCGCGCTCGCCTCACGCGGCGGCATCGCGGGCTCCGTCTTCTACGTGGCCCACCACATCACCGTGCAGACCACGCTCTTCCTCGTCGCGGGGCTGATCGAACGGCGCGGCGGCACGACGGATCTGCTGCGTCTTGGCGGCCTCGCCCGGATCTCGCCGCTGCTCGCCGTCGTCTTCTTCGTCCCCGCCATGAACCTCGCCGGTATTCCGCCGCTGTCCGGCTTCCTCGGCAAACTCGGCCTGCTCCGTGCCGGAATCGCCTACGACACCGGCTGGTCCTACGTCCTGGTCGCGGGCGGCATCGTCACCAGCCTGCTGACGCTGTACGCGCTGGCCAAGGTCTGGAACCTGGCCTTCTGGCGTGCCGCCCCGCCCGATCTGTGCGAGGACGGCACCGTCCTCGAATCCGACGAGGACTCCGCTGACGCGGCGGAGAGCGGCTCGAGTCCGGCCCCCGTGCCCCCGTCGCCCCCGTCGCCCGGGGAGGACTCCGGGGCGACCGCCGTGCCGCTGCCCGCCGGGGCCGCCCACGCCGCGTCTCTCAGCGGGCGGCCCATCACCACCACGGCGGCCCTCCCCGCCCCCATGCTCCTCGCCACCTGCGCCATGGTCGCGCTCGGTCTCTCCTTCACCGTCCTCGCCGGCCCCCTCACCGGCCTCGCCGATCGCTCCGCGACCGAGCTCCTGTCCCGCACCCCGTACATCTCCGCGGTCCTCCGCCACTGACCGTCTGCGGGGGGGGAGAAGGGCGAGCTACCGGGTCAGGAAGGCGCGGCGGAAGTGATCAGGCCGCAAGCATTGGTGCGACGAACCGTGCCCGCTCGTAAAGATCACGTGCGGCCGGGTTCTTGAGGTGCGGGCGGATCAGGCGGAACATCTCTGCCATTCTCTTGTCGACCTGGCCTGAGTTCATGGAGGGATAATCATCCAGAATCTTCGCCCACGTGGCGCACGCCGCATCCAGATGACCGGCTTCCAGTTGACGCTCGGCCAGTAGCGCACCGAAGCGCAGGTCCCCTCGCCGGGAATCATTCTTTGAATTGCGCAAACGGAAACATAATTGCAGGGAATCCACACTCCCGGAAATGTCGCCCAGCGCATGCCTGACCTGGGCGGTGTGGTAGGCAAGTGTGGCGGCGTTATAGCCGCCGAAAGTCCCTCCCTGACTGCTTGCCTTACTCAGGGCACTTTCGGTTTCCCGGATGCTTCGCAAAGCATTGGCGCGTTCTCCGGCAACGGCATAGGAGTGAGCCTGTTGCCCTGCCATGAACGCCGTCATCCTGGGACTGGTCGTCGGGGACGCCTCGCTTGCGACGTTCGCCCAGTTCACCGCCGTCGGGCCATGACCCAAGTCCACTGACTGCACCGACATCCCACGGAGTATGTGGCAGTACGTTGAGTGATCGTCACTGGCACCCGCAAACTCCAAACCTTTGACGTAATACTGCTGAGCGGTGCCGTGCAATCCTTCGTCTACCGCCATCCAACCCGTGAGATAACACAAGAAGGACGTGGCGGACATCATCGCCTTACGTACTTCGCTCGGCGCGTCCGCCTTCAGGTAGGGGGCGACGACGTTGACCAAAAAGGCGGCAGCCATCGGCCGTGCATATCGGCCGCCGAATTGGTCGTCAAGATCGGAGAGTCGATCTGTCATGGCAATCACCGACTCGACTTCAGGCATACCGACACGCTGCGTTCGTCCAGTCTGAATCGCTTCCATGCGCCCGACGACGTCTTGCCATCCGGGAATGGACAGAGCCACGGAGAAGAGTTTCGCTCCTGCTCCTATGACGCTGCGGCGTGAAGGGTCCATGTCCTGTCGGCTCAGGTCCAGTAAGCCTCCGACCGTGCTGACGTCCTTCCCGTCACGGACGGGAACAGGGAAGCCGGCCTCGGCGTGGGTTACCGGGCGCTTGAGGTGGCGGGCAAGCGCCTCAAGGATCAGGGGGCGTACCTCTACTTTGGGCATGTGCCCGTCCAGCCACTGGTGAGCCGATGGGGGTTGGTACCGCGTCGGCTTGCCCCGCTCGGTGGCGATCTTGTTGACCTCTTGGGCGAACTGCCGGAACGTCCACCCCGTTGCGGCGTGCAGCCGCCTCAGCCCCTCGTTCGGCTGCCGGTTGCCCATGGCCCCACTCCCGCGTTTAACGCTGTTAATAACACCTAGCGCTTCAACGCTACCGCTGTGCGTAGCGGTCCGGTTGCCTAGAGCGAGACAGACCCCCGCGACCGTGTGACCGGCCCGGGGGCATGGCCAACGCTTACCTGGAGCGCCGACATGGATCAGCCTAATCGCCACTCGCTCGGATGTACGGGGGCAGCCCAATGACCCCTGGTACGTCGGCAGCCCCGACCGGAGAACGTCCCGCCGCCGTGGTGAGACAGTGGCAGCACGGTCCCCGCTCGGTGGGCAGGGCAAGGAAGTTACTCGCCGCCCAGCTCGACGCCTGGGGCTTGGCTCACCTCACGGACACCGCCGAAGTGGTTGTCTCCGAGTTGTTCACGAACAGCGTGCGGCACGCGCGGGTGCCTGACGGGCGCAGGATCGCCACCCACTTCGAACGGCTTGAGAACGGCGTACGGATCGAGGTGCACGACGCCAACGACGTGCGCCCGGTGCTCCAGAACGCCTCGGCGGACGCGGAATCCGGGCGCGGGCTCGCGCTGGTGGACGCTTTCACGGGCGGGCGCTGGGGCGTCAGTGACCGTGAGGGCGTCGGCAAAATGGTGTGGGCGGTGTGCCTGAGCGACGGCATGGAGGCGGCCCGGTGACGCAGGCAGAAAGCACGTTGGTTCCGTCGCACCGTACGTGGACGATCACCACGACCAACGGATACACCGTTTCGGGGTATCTGCCTCCGTGGGCGGAAGAGGACCCCAGCAGGATCGGCGTCGATCCGGAACGCCTGGTCATCGAACTGGACGACCTGACCCACGAGACCACTTTCGGAGGTCAGTTCATGCGTCTGTGGCCCGCTGCCATGGACCCCGGGCAGGACTCGGTGGCACTCGCCGGGTCAATCCGGTGCAGCCCTCACATCGGTGGCGACTGCGCACCGCACGACCCGGTCGTGAACATACAGATGTCCGGCGACCTCTGGCTCATGAACCTCGACCCGCCCGGAGTCGCCGAGGTGGCCGCGAAATTCCACGACTTCGCCGACCTGCTCCTCAACAAAGTGGCCCCCGAACTGGCCGCCGCCCGCGCCGACTGGGCGCAACACCACCCCGTGAGACATCCACAGCACGTGGACGCCGTCCGTTGCGGCAACGAGCTGCCGTTGTCGGCGCTCGGAATCCCCGCCGACGGCGACTGAGTGCCCGTCAACAGACGAGAAATGGGGGGTCCCATGGAGACCTCGGACCGGGTTCGGCTCGACACCTACTTCGGCAGGATCAGCAAGGCGTTCGCCCCCGCTGAACGGCCCGCGTCTTTGCTGGTGACACATCTGCTGCCCGAGCGTCCCGCTTTCGTGCGGGCTGTGGGCACCGTTTCCGACCTTCGGGCGGTGCTGCCAAAGCCGAAGTCGATCCACTCGGCGGCCCGCCGCGAGATCGAGCGAACCACCGCGTGCGACGAGTTGTCCCGCGACATGTTCGAGGACCCCGCCGCCGCCGTGACCTATGTGGAAGCCAGAGCGGCCGGGGCAGGGGTCGTACTGCTCGACGTGGGC
The DNA here is from genome assembly GCF_014596445.1 of Streptomyces sp. CBMA29. GTDB lineage: Bacteria > Actinomycetota > Actinomycetes > Streptomycetales > Streptomycetaceae > Actinacidiphila. Next base: position 33,381 of record NZ_MECL01000177.1, read on the forward strand.
GGGTATTTCGCCCCGGCGCTCGACGCCATCGCGGAACAGTTCTCGGGTCGGCTGCTCGGCGTGATCGAGGACACGGAGAACGGCCACAAACGGTACGCCGGACTGCCCAAACTGCCCTGCCCGGTGCTGTCCGTCGCGCGCTCGCCGCTCAAAGACCCGGAAGACTTTCTCGTCGGTCAGTCCGTCGTGTTCTCGACGGAAGCCCTGTTACGCGGGCGCGGGGACATTCTGCACGGACGTCCCGCGCTGGTCCTCGGGTTCGGCAAGCTCGGGTCGAGCATCGCCCGACTACTGCACGCCAAGGGCGTCAACGTCACGGTCTACGACATCGACCCGGTACGCCGCACCCAAGCGCTCTCGCAGGGCTTCGGTGTCGCCCGTGACCGCGACCACGCGATAGGCAGCGCGGGACTCGTTCTCTGCGCGACCGGTTCCCTGTCGCTGCGGGGCGAGGACTTCCCGTTGCTCAAGAACGGTGCCTACGTGGCTACGGTGACCAGCTCCGAGGATGAACTGGAGTTGGACGGACTGCCGGACGGCTACACCCGCGCCAGTTCGGGCGAGCATGTCACCCGATTCCAGACCACGGGGCACTACTTCTATCTGATGAATCAGGGGAACGCGGTGAACTTCCTTCACGGCGCGTCCGTTGGACCGTTCATCTTCCTGGTACAAGCGGAGATCCTGGCGGGTGTCCGGCTGCTGGCCCGAGGAGAGATGCCCCCGGGGATGCACGAAGTCCCCGCCGAGGACCGTGCGACCATCGCCGCGACGTGGCTCAACTACTACAACAGGTGAATCCATGACGATCACGGCAGACCACATCCGCGCGACGCTGGCGGAGTACACCGATGCCCACCCCGAGGAAAAGCCCGCTCTCGCGGTTGTCAACGCCCTGTTGGACGACGGGGCCGAACTGACTGACCGCAAGGAGTACCGGGGACACGTCACGGCCGGGGCCGTGCTGATCAACGACGCGGGAGAAGTCCTGTTCATCCGTCACGTGGCGCTCGACACGTGGCTGACCCCGGGCGGGCACGTCGAGCCCGAAGACGTGAACCTGGTCGGTGCGGCGCTGCGAGAGCTGATCGAGGAAACGGGGATCGCGCTGAACGTGTCCCCGGTGTTCCCGGTCCCGGTCCACATCGACGTTCACCCGATCCCCGAGAATCCGCACAAGGGCGAGGACGCGCACCGGCACATCGACTTCCGCTATCTGTTCCGCGCGGTAGGTGAGCAGTCGATCCGGCCGCAGGAGGAAGAGGTCAGCGCGTGCGCGTGGCGGTCCGCGGACACGATCGCTGACGAGACTCTGAAGAACCGCGTGCGCGCCGCCTTGCTCTAACCGATCCGAGCGGGCCCCGCACTCGCCCTGGCAACGCACGGACGCGGGGCGTCAGGGCCAGTGGGGCGGGCGGGGCGGGGCGGTTGGGGAGAGGAGGGTGGTGGAGTCGCCGCGGGCGGCGGTGAGCTGGGGTGGGGTGAGGAAGAGCGCCCCGCGCAGATCGGCCCCGCGCAAGTCGGCGTCGCGCAGATCGGCGCCGATGAGATCGGCGAGGCGCAGGTCGGCCCGCCGGAGGTCGGCGGCGATCAGGTAGGCCCCGCGGAAGTCGGTGCCGCGCAGGTCCGCTCCGCGCAATCCGCGGCCGATGAGGTCGGCGCCGCGGCGGTCGCGGCCGGGGGTTCCGGCGCGGGCCAGGGCGCTGGCGCGGAGCAGGATCTCGTTGACGGGCGCGCGCTCGGCGGCGACGTCGAGCGCGAGCAGGGCCTCGGGCGTGCCGAGGGTGAGCCCGGAGATCCGGGCGGCAGCCGCCTCGGCGGCGGCGTGCACCGGCCGAGCGGCGGCCAGCGCCAGCGTCTCGGCGAGGTAGCGGAGCAGCTCGTGGAGCTGCCGGACGACCGGCAGCAGCGCGAACATCGACCGCCCCCCGTCGGCGGCGTCGCGCCAGTCCTGGCCGCCGAAGGTGATCCGGGAGAGCTTCTGGCCCGCGCCGAAGCAGTCGTAGACGGTGCAGCCCCGGTAGCCGCGGCCCCGCAGTTCGCGGTGGATGCCGCAGCGGTGGTCGCCGCCGAGGTGCCCGCAGGGCTCCCCGGCGGCCTTGTCCGCGGCGAAGTCCGCGGAGCGGGTGAAGGCGAGGGCCACGCAGCACAGCCCGAAGCAGTCGCCGCAGTCGGCCCGCAGCTCACTCGTCTCACCCGTCGGCGTCTTCACCGGTCAATGGTGCCTCACGGCGCCGGGGGGAAAACGGCGGGCTTGGCCGCGGTGTAGAGCCAGGTCCGGAAGAAGGTGCCGAGGCGCTGCCCGGAGATCCGCTCCGCGAGCCGCTGGAAGTCGGCGATGGTGGCGTTGCCGTAGCGGTGCAGGGCCGGCCACGCCTTGAGCAGCGTGCGGAAGTCGCGGTCGCCGATGGTGTCGCGCAGCGCCTGGATGGCGACGGCGCCGCGGTCGTAGACGGCGTCGTCGAACTGGTTGTCAGGGCCGGGGTCGCCCGGCTTGACCGTCCAGAACGGGTCGTCGGCGGGGTGCGCGTCGTAGATGTCCCGGGCGAGCTGTTGCGGGGTGCCGGTGCCCTCGTGCTCGGCCCACAGGAACTGGGCGTAGCTGGCGAAGCCCTCGTTGAGCCAGATGTCGGACCAGCGTTCCAGCGAGACGTCGTCGCCCCACCACTGGTGGGCCAGTTCGTGCGAGACGACGTTGGTGTTGGCCTTGGTGGCGAAGGAACTGGGGCTGTAGAAGACGCGGGTCTGCGCTTCGAGCGCGAAGTGCGAGGTCACGTTCGGCACGTAGCCGCCCGCCGCGTCGAAGGGGTAGGGGCCGAACCAGCCGCTGAGGAAGTCGACGATCTCGGCGGTCCGCTCCACGCTGGCGCGGGCGTTGGCGGCGGTGGCCGCGGGGAGGTCGGTGCTGTACGCGTTGATGACCGGGACGCCGGTGCGGGTGCGGCTGTGCGTGATGTCGAAGTGGCCGACGGCCAGCGTGGTGAGGTACGTGGCCTGCGGCTTGGTCTCGCGCCAGTGGTAGCTGGTCCGGCCGTCCTCGGACGTCCGCGAGACCAGCAGCCCGTTGCTGATCGCCTGGTCGCCGTCGGGGACCTTGACGCGCACGTCGTAGGTGGCCTTGTCGGCCGGGTGGTCGTTGCTGGGGAACCACCACCACGCGGATTCGGGTTCGTTGGCGGCGACTGCGCCGTCCGGGGTGCGCTGCCAGGACGTGAAGCCGTAGCGCTTCACGGTGGAGGGGACGCCCGAGTACGTGACGGCGACGGTGATCCGGTGGCCCCTGGCGATCGGCCTGGCGGGGGTGATGACCAGTTCCTGCTCGCCGCTGGTGGCGAAGGCGGCGGGCTTCCCGTCGACGGTGACCCGGCTGACGGTCAGCGCGAAGTCCAGGTCGAAGCTGGTCAGCCCCTGGGTGGCGGTCGCGGTGATGACGGCGGTGCCCGACAGCAGGTCGGTGCCGGGCTGGTAGTCGAGGTTCAGGTCGTAGTGGGAGACGTCGTAGCCGCCGTTCCCGTAGGTCGGGTAGTACGGGTCGCCGATGCCGGGCGCGCCCGGCCCCGTGTCGGCAGCGGCTGCCGGGATCGCCAGCAGCAGGCCGAGGGCGGCGGCAGTGGACGCGATGACTCTCTTACGCACAGGGGTCCTCCAGCACGGTGAACGACAAGGGGCGGGTGCCGCGTGGCCGCCGCCACGAGGCGGGTGGCGGCGGTCGGATGGCGGCGGTCAAGTGGCAGCGGTCGGATGGCGACGGTCGAGTGGCAGCGGTCGAGTGGCAGGTACACGGCGACCCTAAGGAGCCCCAACCGTCCCAGCCACCCCTGTGCTCACTGCTGTCGCAGAACGTTCACCCGGCGCAACACAACGGCCGGAACGTGACACCCGTGTCGCGGGCCCGTCACACGTGTCCGGTCTGCGACCATTCGGCGGGTGCGTACCCTGCGGAGAATCCAGTGGCCGCTGGTGCTCTGGCTGGCCGTGGTCTGGGTGCTGCTGTGGGGAAAGGTCACCGCGGGCAATGTGCTGACCGGCCTGGCCGTCGGCGTCGTGCTCTGCCTGGCCTTCCCCCTCCCGCCGCTCGAACTCGAACTGCGGCTGCACCCGGTGGGCCTGGTCCGCTTCGCCGCCTCCTTCCTGGCCGATCTGACGGTGGCCGGGATGCGTACGGTCTGGCAGATCCTCACCCCCTCGCCGCTGCCCTGCGCGGTGCTCGCCGTACCGCTGCGCTCCCGAAGCGACCTGATGCTGACCGCGACGGCCGTGGCGGTCTGCGCGGTGCCGGGCAGCGCCGTACTGGAGATCCAGCGCTCCACCGGCACCCTCTTCGTCCACGTCATGGGCTCCGACAGCGCGGGCACGGACCAGGCCCGCGCCGAGGTCAGACGGCTGGAGGAGTTGGTGGTACGGGCGTTCGGCACCCGCGCGGAGATCGCCGACCTGACGGCCCCCGAGCCGGGTACGGGTGCACCGTGAACTGGGTGACGGGGGTGGTGCTCGCCCTGCTGGTCGCCTCCGGCGTGATGGTCTTCGTCCGGCTGGCGCGCGGCCCCTCGATGCTGGACCGGGCGGTGGCGGTGGACGCGCTGCTGGCGGTCGTGGTGGCCGGGCTCGGCGCGCGGGCCGCGGAGGCGCGCACCCCGTACACCCTGCCGGTGCTGCTGGTCCTGGCCTTCCTCGGCTTCACCGGCTCGGTGGCCAGTGCCCGCTTCATCGCGGCGCGCGGCGCGGAGCCTCAGGAACGTCAGGAACCTCAGGAACAACCGGAGCCACAGGAGGGCGCCGGAACGGAAGACGGCGGGCGGGACCGCCCTGACGGTGAGGAGACGGGCGGATGAGCTGGACCTCGGTGGGCGACTGGGCCGCGGCGGTGTGTCTGCTGCTCGGCGCGGGGCTGAGCTTCGTGGCCGGGGTCGGGCTGCTGAAGCTGCCCGACACCCTCACCCGGATGCACGCGGCGACCAAGCCTCAGGTGCTCGGGCTGCTGTTGGTACTGCTCGGGGTCGCCCTGCGCTTGCGTTCCTGGGTGGATCTGGGAACGCTGGTACTGATTGGCACGTTTCAGCTGATGACTGTTCCGGTCGCGGCTCATATCGTGGGCCGTGCGGCGTATCGCACGGGCCAGGTGGACGGCGACCGGCTGGTCCTGGACGAGTTGGACGAGCGGCTGACCCGGCCGGAAAGGCCAGATAGGTTCACCGTGTGAAGAATGTCCGCGTGGTCAGGGCGCTACAGCATGTGGAGGACGAATACCTGTCACGTATGGGTATGTCGCTCCCCCTGCTGGTCATGGCGCTGGTCGTGATCGCCGATCTCGCGGCGGGCCGGGACCACTTCATCACGCCGGGCATCGTGGCCGCGCCCCCGCTGGCCGCGATCACCGTCAACTGGCGGCGGACCCTGTTCATCGGCGTGCTGGGCCTGATCATCCAGGCGGCGCTCGCGCCCTACGACGGCATCGCCGAGATCCCCGATCACGACGTGTTCTTCGGCCAGATCTTCGCGTACGGCTCGGTGACCCTCTTCAGCATCTACATCGCCTGGCGCCGCGAGACCGGCGCGAAGGCGTTCAGCGCCATCACCTCCGTCGCCGAAGCCGCCCAGCACGCCCTGATGCGCCCGCCCGCCCCGCGCGTGGGCGGTGTCCAACTGGCCGTGCGGTACGTGTCGGCGGCCGACGCGGCGCAGATCGGCGGCGACCTGTACGCGGTGCTCGAGACCCCGTACGGGGTACGGGCGCTGATCGGCGACGTGCGCGGCAAGGGCCTGGGCGCGGTGCAGACCTCGGCGGTGGTGCTCGGCGCCTTCCGCGAGGCCGCGTTCGACGAGGGCGGACTCGACCAGGTGGCGCGGCGGGTGGACATCAGCGTCGGCAGGCATGTGACCGGCGGGGACTTCATCACGGCGCTGTTCGCGCAGTTCGACAAGCCGGACAGCGTGGAACTGCTGCACTACGGCCATGTGCCGCCGCTGCGCGTCTCGCGGGACGGCGAGGTGGAGTCGCTGTACCCGAACGAGCCGTGGCTGCCGCTGGGCCTGGCCGACATGGTGGCCGAGGGGCCCACGCCGTGGCGGGTGCCGCTCATGCCGGGCGACGTGCTGGTGCTGTGCACCGACGGGGTGATCGAGGCCCGCAGCCCGCGGGACAACTCCTTCTACCCGCTGGCCGAGCGGGTCGGCCGGCTGGTGGCCGGCGCCTCGTACGACCTGGACGACGCCGTGGAGCGGGTCTACAGCGACCTGCTGGAGCACGCGGGCGGCTCGCTCACCGACGACGTGGTCCTGCTGCTGCTCGCGCCCCAGCAACGGCCGCTGCCGGCCCACCCGCAGGACCCGCCGCTCAATCCGGTGTGACCGCTGCCGTCGTGTCCGGCGCGTCCGGCCCGGCCGCCGCGTGGGTGGCCGGCAGACCCCGCGTCGCGCGGTCCAGCGCGATCAGCACCGACTCGTACGCCTCGCCGGTGGCGTGTTCCATGCCCAGCTCGCACATCCGGTTCGCCGACAGATACGCGTCGTAGCCGCGCGCCGCGACCTCCTCGGCCTCGGCGCGCGTCGCGGCCTCGGTCAGCTCCTCGTGCAGCATCCCGCGGTCGCCCGCGAAGGCGCAGCAGCCCGCGTCGTCGGGTACGACGACCTCGCGGGCGCAGGCCCGCGCGACGGTCTCCAGCGCGGCGGTGTCGCCGAGGTGCCGCATCGAGCAGGTCGGGTGCAGGACGGCGGACGCGACGGTGCCGGTGACCGTCAGCCGCGGCAGCAGGTGCTCGGCGGCCCAGACGACGGAGTCGATGACGGTCAGCTCGCCGTGCAGCTCGCGGTTGGCGTCGGTGAGGTACGGCACGACCTCGCGGGCCAGGCCGAGCGTGCAGGAGCTGGCGTCGACCACGATCGGCAGCCGTCCGCCGCCGGTCCACAGCCAGGCCGCCTCCACGATCCGGTTGGCCATCACCGCGTTGCCCGCCAGGTAGCCCTTGGAGTGCCAGATGGTGGCGCAGCAGGTGCCCGTCACGTCGTCCGGAATCCACACCGGGCGGCCCGCCCGCGCGGAGACGCTGACGACGGCCTGCGGCAGCGACCCGTACCGGGTGGCCGGGACGCCGAAGACGCGGTTGACGCACGCCGGGTAGTACACCGCGGTCGCGCCGTCCTTCTCGGTGCGGGGCAGCCTGGGGGCTGCGCCGGGGATCTCGGGGAGCCATCCGGGTATCAGGTCCGGGCGCACCGCTCTGCGGGCCAGGCCGGTGCTGACGGTCAGCGGGCGGTCGCCGACCCGGTCGCGTACCGCGTCCGCGGCGGCCACCGCGGCGCGGGCGGCGCGTTCCGCGGCCTTCCAGTGGACGGCGACGGAGGCGGCGACCCGCTCCTCGGTACGGGAGTGCCCGGCGTGCCGGAAGTCCCGCATCATCGCGCCGGTGTCGATGCCGACCGGGCAGGCCAGCGCGCAGGTGGAGTCGCCCGCGCAGGTGTCGACGGCGTCGTACCCGTACGCGTCCAGGAGCGCCTGGAGGACCGGGGAGCCGGGCGGCTGGCGGAGCATTTCGCGGCGCAGCACGATCCGCTGCCTGGGGGTGGTGGTCAGGTCGCGGCTGGGGCAGGTGGGCTCGCAGAAGCCGCACTCGATGCAGGCGTCGGCGACGGCCTCGATGGCCGGGATCGTCTTGAGGCCGCGCAGGTGGCCGCGCGGGTCCAGGTCGAGGACGACTCCGGGGGCGAGGACGCCGTCCGGGTCGAGCAGCCGCTTGACCCGCCACATCAGGGCGGTGGCCTTCGCTCCCCACTCCAGTTCGAGGAAGGGCGCGATGTTGCGGCCGGTGCCGTGCTCGGCCTTCAGCGAGCCGTCGAAGCGCTCGACGACGGTGTGGCAGAAATCGTCCATGAAGGCGGCGTAGCGCTCCACGTCGGCGGGGTCGGCCGCGTCGAAGGTCAGCAGGAAGTGCAGATTGCCGTGCGCGGCGTGGCCCGCGACGGCCGCCTCGAAGCCGTGCCGCTCCTGGAGCTCCAGCAGCTCGGCGCAGGCGTCGGCGAGCAGCTCCGGCGGTACGGCGAAGTCCTCGGTGATCAGCGTGGTGCCCGAAGGGCGGGCGCTCCCGACCGCCGCGACGAAGGCTTTGCGAATCCGCCACAGATCGGCGATCCGCGCCGGGTCGCGGGTGAAGGCGTTGTCCGCCGACGGTACGGGCGTGACCAGGCCGAGGTCGTCGCAGACCCGCACGGCGGCCCGCTCGTACGCGGCCAGCTCCGTGTCGTCGGCGGCCCGGAACTCCACGAGCAGCGCGGTCGTCTCGCGCGGCAGCACGGCCCACTCGCCCGGCACCTCGGGCACGCCCACCACGGCCCGCAGGGTGTTGCCGTCCATCAGCTCGACGGCCTCGGCCCCCGCCTGGTTGAACAGCGGTACGGCCGCGGCGGCGGCGGGCAGCGTCGGGAAGAACAGCAGGGCGGCGGTCGCCGCCCCGCGTATCGGCAGCGTCTCGAAGACGGCCTCGGCGACGAAGCCGAGGGTGCCCTGTGAGCCGACCATCAGGCCGCGCAGGATCTGCGCGGGCGTCTCGGCGTCGAGGAAGGCGTCCAGCCGGTAGCCGTTGGTGTTCTTGATCGCGTGCTTCGAGCGGATCCTGGCGGTCAGCTCCTCGTCGGCCTCGATCTCGTCCCGCAGGTCGAGCAGGCCCTGGCACAGCTCGGGCTCGGCGGCGGCCAGCGCCGCGTCGGCGTCGGGATCGCCGGTGTCCACGAGGGTGCCCGACGGCAGGACGACGGTCATCGAGGTGACGGTGCGGTACGAGGTGCGGCTGGTGCCCGCGGCCATCCCGGACGCGTTGTTGGCGACGACTCCGCCGACCGTGCACGCGACGGCGCTGGCCGGGTCGGGGCCGAGCACCCGGCCGTACCGGGCCAGGGCGGCGTTGGCCCGCGCGAGGACGGTGCCGGGCAGGATACGGGCCCGCGCGCCGTCGGCCTCGACCTCGACGCCGCTGAAGTGGCGGCGCACGTCCACCAGGATGTCCTCGCCCTGCGCCTGGCCGTTGAGGCTGGTGCCCGCGGCTCTGAAGACCAGGTGGCGGCGCTCGCGGCGGGCGTAGGCCAGCAGTCTGACGACGTCCTGGGCGCTCTCGGGCAGCACGACGGCCTGCGGCACGAAGCGGTACGGGCTGGCGTCGGAGGCGTAGCGCACGAGGTCGGAGACGCCGGTGAGGACCTTGCCGGCGCCCAGCAGCTCGGTCAGCGCGGCCTTGAGGCCCTGCGGTGTGCCGGCGGCCCGTGACTCCTCCACCCGGTCGGGCGCGGCGCTCGCGGGCGGCACAGGGCGCAGTGCCTCGCCCTTCGGATCGGGCACGGGCATCCGGACCTCCTCGGGCGGACCGTGGGACGTGGTGGTTTCCGGTTCTCGGTCGTCGGCGCTGGGTGCTGGGTGCTCGGTGCTCGGTGCTGGGTGCTGGGTGCTCGGTGCTCGGTGCGAGCACACCGTTTTGCCAAGGTATGACGGACTCCGGCTTCCCGCTCGTCCCGCGGCCCCGCGCTACCGCGCTGTCTCCGACCTACGGCGGAGGCGCCGCGCCGACCCGGCGGCGGATACTCGGCTGCGAGTCCGGCAACGGGGGCCGGGCACGAACGGGGAGCAGCGAGAATGAGCCACAGCGCGCCAGGTGTTCCTTCCGGTCCTCCCAAGAGCGGCCCTGCCACGAACGGTGCTTCCGGTGTCCGGCCCGGCGCTCCCTCCGGCGCTCCCTCGGACTCTCCGGCGCCCGAGCCGTACGCCGCCGCGCTCGGGGCGGCCTTCGTGGCCGTGGCCGACACGCTCGACGGGGACGGCGCGGTCGGAGACGTGCTGGTCGGGCGGTGTGTCGGGGTGCTGGGGGCGGCGGCGGCCGGGCTGCTGCTGGTGGCGGACTCGCGCGGAAGCCGGGAGCCGGAGGTGGTCGCCGCCACGGACGAGGCCGTACGGGCGCTGGTCGCCGCCGAGGGCCCCGGCCGCGAGTGCCACCGCGCGGGCGCGCCGGTGCGCGCCGACGTGCTGGACGCGGCGGCGGGCCGCTGGCCCGAATTCACCGAGGCCGCGCTGGCCGCGGGCCACGGCGCCGTCCTCGCCGTCCCGATGCGCTGGCGCGAGGAGACCATCGGCGCCCTGACGCTGTTCCGTACAGCGCCCGGCCCGCTCCCGGACGGCTACGCCGAGCTGACCCAGGCGCTCGCCGACGTCACCACCATCGGGGTGCTCCAGCGCCGGGTCAGACGGCAGCGCGAACAGCTCGCCGACCAGCTCCAGTCCGCGCTGGAGAGCCGGGTCCTGGTCGAGCAGGCCAAGGGGCTGCTCGCCGAGCGCTGGCAGGTGAGCGTGGACGCCGCCTTCACCGCGCTGCGCAGCCACGCCAGGACGCGCCGCATCCGGCTCTCCGACCTGGCGCAGGGCCTGCTCGACCGCACGGTGGACGCGGCGGAGCTACGCGGGGGCCCCGGCCGGTGACGTCGCCGGTGACGCTGACGTCGCTGATGACGTCGCTGATGACGTCGCATTGCGTAGAGAATGTGTAACCAACCGTCATATTCCCTCTGGTGCACGGGAGTTCGGTGTTCTAGGGTGTGGGGCACTTCGTGGCCCGTGACCCCGGTCGCGGCGCTCAGACCCGTACTCTCCCGTCCGCTCAGGCACGGCCCGACGACGCAGGACTTGGTTTGCCCATGGTCAAGCTCGCGGCATCCGCGTACCTCCCCCCACGCGAAGCCGACCGCCCGGCGCTCGACGTGTCCTGGACCTTCTCCGTCGGCCGCCTGCCCGGCAGCGACGAACTGGCGGCCCGTATGACCCGCGCCGCCCTCGACACGCTCGGCGGCCCGTACGGCGGGATCGGCGCCCTGATCACCGACGCCACCTCGCTGGCGTGCGCCTACCTGGTCGCTCACAGCCTGGCCCGGCGCTACCGCGTCACCCTGGGCGTGGACGGCGGGCACTGCACGGTCGCGGTCACCGACTACGGCTACGACCACGGGCCGCCCGGCGACGGCGCGGAGCCGGCGCCGGAACCGGCCCGCGACGAGGCCAGGGACCTGTGCAGGCGGCTCGCCGAGGCCGCGGCCCACCCGGTGACGATCGACGGGGTCCAGGTGCACCACGCGGTGGACGGCGCCGTGCTCATCCGCTTCAGGACCCAACTGCCCCACGCCCCTACGCTTCCCCCACTCCCCCGGCCGCGCCGGACGCCTCCCGCAGTCCAGGCGCCCGAGGGTGAGGAGCGCCCGGCCGGGCGGCTTCGCGGGGGAGGCGAGCCACCGGCCGGGCGCGGTACGCACCCCGGGAGGGGTGCGGGTCTCGACACATGCCAGTCCCCGTACGCATGCCAGGTCGTACACATGCCAGTCCGTACGCATGCCGGGCCGTCCGTGCGTCAGGCCGTCCGTGCGTCAGGTCGTCCGTGCGTCAGGTCGTGCGGTTGCCGGTCAGCGCCGCGAAGACCACGACGTTCGCCGAGTACGCCTGCTTCTCCTTGTCGAAGGAGCCGCCGCAGGTGATCAGCCGCAGTTCAGGGCGCCCGGAGGACCCGTACACCCGGTTGGCGTCGAAGTGGTCCTTCTCCACCACCTCGACGCCCTCGACGGAGAATTCGGCGACCGTGCCGTCCGCGCGGGTCACCTCGACCAGCGCGCCCGGCTCGACGGTGCTCAGCCCGTAGAAGACGGCCGCGCGGGTCTCGGTGTCGACATGGCCGACGATCAGCGCCGCGCCCGCCGTTCCGGGCGACGGCCCGTCGCGGTACCAGCCCGCGACGTCCGGGGTGGCGTACGGCGGCGGGTCGACCGCGCCGTCCTTCAGGCCGCGCCCGACGAGCTTGGCGTGCAGCCCGATCGAGGCGATGTCGATGCGCAGCGGCGTGGAGGCGGGCATCGGCAGGTGGGGGGCGTAGACCTCGCGCGGGCGGTCGGCAGCGGCGGCGGCCAGCGCCCGGCCGCCGGGGGTGGCTTCCGTACCGCTGCCGCCGCCGTCGTGCCCGAACAGCCAGGCCGCGAGCAGCACGAGGGCGACGGCCGCGGTCGTCCAGGTCCTGTTGTCGGGCCGTGGACCGTCCTCGCCGCCGCCCGCGGCCTCCGCCCCTTCCGCCATGCCGGTCAGCCGCGGTCGGAGCTGCGGCGCCGGTGGATCACGAGGCCCGCCAGGCCGACGGCCGCGAAGCCGCCGGTGACCAGCAGCGCGCTGGTGTCGGAACCGGCCGTGCCGGGCCCGGCCGCGAGCTGCGCGGTACCGCCGCCGCCCGCGGGGACGGGCGCGATCGGCAGCGAGGTGCTGGCGCCGGTGACCGTCACGGACGCGGACGCGGAGCTGGAGGCGCCGTTGCACTCCACGGAGATCTCGTACGAGCCGTCGACCGCGTCGGACTTGATGAACGCGGTGCCTTCGAGCGAGTGGGAGCCGTCGCTCGCCGGGGCGAGGGTGACGGTGTCCACGAAGACCTCGGCGCTGGCGCGGGCCTTGCCGCCGGACTTGCAGGAGGTCTCCAGGTGCAGGCTCACGACACCGCCCGGCGCCACGCTGGTGGGCGAGACGTCCATCGAGTCCGAGGAGCTGGACGACGAGGACGAGGACGACGAGGAGGAAGAGGACGACGATCCCCCTCCGCCCGAGTCGGCGATCGCCTGGCTGGGCAGCCCTGACGCGCCACCGAGCGCGAACACTCCGACGGCACCGGCTGCGGCGATGACGGGCAGTTTCAGACCGAACATGGAGACCTCCGCTCGTCCGGGAGCGGGGACTCGCGCCCGGTGCTTACGAACATCCCTGCGACGGCCGCCGCCCGCACCCCGGGGGGCGCCTCAGTCGTCCATCAGGGTGACGCACGCTCTACGGAGAGTGACGAATCGGTGTGTCGGGTCTCCTAGATCTCCGCGACGAGGTCCGCGATGGAGTTCACGACGCGCGAGGGACGGAAGGGGTGGCGGTCGATGTCGGCGGGCGTGGTGAGGCCGGTCAGCACCAGGAACGTGGTCATGCCGGACTCCAGGCCGGCCAGCACGTCGGTGTCCATCCGGTCGCCGATCATCGCGCTGGTCTCGCTGTGCGCGCCGATCGCGTTGAGCCCGGCGCGCATCATCAGCGGGTTGGGCTTGCCCACGAAGTAGGGGTCCTTGCCGGTGGCCTTGGTGATCAGCGCGGCCACCGAGCCGGTCGCGGGCAGCACGCCCTCGGGGGACGGCCCGGTCTCGTCGGGGTTGGTGCCGATGAAGCGGGCGCCGTTGTTGATCAGCCGGATCGCCTTGGTGAGCGCCTCGAAGCTGTAGGTGCGGGTCTCGCCGAGGACGACGTAGTCCGGGTCGGTGTCGGTGAGGATGTAGCCGACGTCGTGCAGGGCGGTGGTCAGCCCCGCCTCGCCGATCACGTACGCGGTGCCGCCGGGGCGCTGGTCGTCCAGGAACTTGGCGGTGGCCAGCGCGGACGTCCAGATGTTCTCGACCGGCACGTCGAGACCCATGCGGGTCAGCCGGGCGTGCAGGTCGCGCGGGGTGTAGATGGAGTTGTTGGTGAGCACCAGGAAGGGCTTGCCGGACTCCTTCAGCCCCTTGATGAAGGCGTCGGCGCCCGGGATGGGCGTGCCCTCATGGATCAGCACCCCGTCCATGTCGGTGAGCCACGACTCGATGGGCCTGCGTGTCGACACGGGTTCCGCTCTCCTGTTCCTCGCACCACTCGCGCTCGCGGCTTCAGCGCACGGCGTTCACTCATCAGCGTAGCCGGGGCGAATGGCACCCGCCCCGGCCGTCTCACGGTCAGCCACGGATCAGCCTCCGGCGGCGGTCTTCCACGCGTCCACGTAATCGGTCGGGTGGGCGGTCGGGTGGTCGGTCGGGTGGGCGGTCGGGTGGGCGGTCGGGTGGGCGTCGATGTCGGACCAGTCGGGGGTGAAGACGTCCAGGCCCGCCATGATCTGCTTGAGCTTGGCGGCGTCGGCGTCGGCGTTCGCGTTCGCGTCGGTCGCGGGCGGTCACATCGGTGCGGGCCGCCAACTCCCTTTCGGCGGGCGGCGGTCCGCCCTCGTCCGATCCCCGCGGACCGGGCGGGGCCGCCCGCCCCCGGAGCCCCGGCCCGGCGCGGGTGGGGACGTTTCAGGCGCGGGTCAGGACATGGCCGAAGAGCGGGGCCAGGACGAGCAGGGCGGCGCCCTCGGCCACCGCGCGGGGGCCCGCCGCGGCGAATCCCACGGGCACGCTCCGGCCGCGCTCGGCCAGGACGGCCGCGACCTGCGCCGCGAAGACGGCGGGCGCGGCCAGTACGGTCCTGCCGCCCAGCACCACCCGGTCGATGTCGAGCAGCGCGACCAGATTCGCCGCCCCGACGCCCAGCAGCCGCGCCGCGCCGGCGGTGTCGCCGCGCCCGGCCGCCGCCAGGCACAGCGCCTCCAGGCACCCACGGTTGCCGCACTTGCACAGCACCCCGCCCAGTTCCACCGCCTGGTGCCCGAACTCCCCCGCGCCGGTCCGCCCGCCCCGGTACACCTCCCCGCCCAGCACCAGCCCGGCGCCGAGCCCGGCCCCGAGGTGCAGATACGCGAAGGCCGGGGGGCCGCCCGAGGCGGGGCGGGGACGGGCGGCGGTGACGGGGGCGGGGGCCGGGTCGGGGGCCGGGTCGGAGTGGGCGGCCGGACGTGGTGGGACCTCCGCGGTCCCGGCCGGGACGGCCTCGGCCAGGATCGACAGGGCCGCCGCGTTGGTGTTCTTGTCGAGGGCGACCGGGAGGCCGAGGGCGGCGGCCAACCGGTCGCGGAGCGGGACGTCCTGCCAGTGCGGGAAGCCGGTGACGCGGTGGAGGGTGCCGGTGCGGTGGTCGAGGGGGCCGCGCATGCCGACGCCGACGCCGAGGACGGCGCCGGGGGCGCGGGCGGCGGTGAGCCGTACCTCGTGGACGATCGCGGCGAGCGCGGACTCCACGGGCAGGCCGAGATCAAGCGGCGCCTCGCGTTCGGCGACGGTACGGCCGGTGAGGTCGGTGAGGACGGCGGTGAGCCGTTCCCCGTCGAGGTGGACGCCGACGGCGTGCCGGGCGGCGCTGACCAGCCGCAGTTCGGTGCGCGGCTTGCCGCCGGTCGAGGCGCGCCGGCCGGCCTCCTCGACCAGTCCTTCGGCCCGCAGCCGGGCGGTGATCTTGCTGACCGCCTGCGGGGTGAGGCCGGTCCGCTCGGCCAGTTCCAGACGGCTGATGCCCCGCGCGCCGCTGCCCGTACCGCCGCTGCCCGCACCGGCACTGCCCGTACCGCCACTGTCCGTACCGCCGTCGGCGGGCGACAGCGTGGCCGTACGGAGCAGGGCGAGGACGAGTGCGGCGTTGTGGATGCGGAGGGCGGGGAGGTTGGCGCCGGGCGCGGACGGGTTCACCCCGCCATTGTCCCGCGTGCTTGCACTTTGGCAACACTGTTGCCAAAGTGGAGCACATGAGCACCCCCGGCACCCGCACCCCCGGCACCCCCCTTCGCGTCGGCCTCGTCGGCTACGGCCCGGCTGGCTCCTTCTTCCACGCCCCGCTGATCGCCGCCACCGAGGGCTTGGTCCTCGACACGGTCGTCACCGGCAGCCCCGAGCGCCGCGCCCAGGCGCTGGCCGAGCACCCAGACGTACGCTTCGCCGCCGCGGCCGACGAGCTGTGGGCGCGCGCGTCCGAGCTGGACCTGATCGTCCTGGCCTCCCCCAACCGCACCCATGTGCCGCTGGCCACCGCCGCGTTGGACGCCGGGCTGCCGGTCGTTGTGGACAAGCCGCTCGCGAGCACCGCGGCCGAGGCGCGCGAACTGGCCGCCTTCGCCGAGCGCCGCGGCCTGCTGCTCTCCGTCTTCCAGAACCGGCGCTGGGACAGCGACTTCCTCACCCTCCAAGGGCTGCTGGACAAGGGCGAGTTGGGCGAGGTGCAGCGCTTCGAGTCGCGCTTCGAGCGGTGGCGCCCGCAGCCCAAGGGCGGCTGGCGCGAGTCCGGCGACCCGGCCGAGATCGGCGGCCTGCTGTACGACCTCGGCAGCCACCTCGTCGACCAGGCGCTCGCCCTGTTCGGCCCGGCCGCCCTGGTCTACGCCGAGTCCGACGTCCAGCGGCCCGGCGCCGCCGCGGACGACGACACCTTCATCGCCGTCACCCACGCCAACGGCGTCCACTCCCACCTGTGGATGAGCGCCACCACCGCCCGCCTCGGGCCGCGCTTCCGGGTCCTCGGCAGCCTCGGCGGCTACGTCACCTACGGCCTGGACCCGCAGGAGGCCGCGCTGCGCGAGGGCCTGCGTCCCGGCGAGGGCACCGCGTGGGGCGCGGAGCCGGAGTCCTCGTGGGGCACGATCGGCACCGACGACAACGCGCGCCGGGTGCCGTCCGTGCCGGGCGACTACCCCGCCTTCTACGCCGGTGTCCTGGCCTCCCTGCGCGACGGCGCCCCGCCGCCGGTCAGCGCCCTGGAGGCCGCCGCGGCCCTGGACGTCCTGGAGGCCGCGAAGCTCTCGGCCGCGCAGGGCAGGACGGTGGCGCTGTGACCGCCGCGAGCGTCCCGGCCGGTGAGCGGGTCGCCGAACTCGTGGCCCAGGAAGCAGAGTTGGTGTTCCCCCGGTTCACCCACGACGACGCCTGGCGGCTCGGCTCCCTGCTCGTCGAGATGGCCCGCGAGGGCGGCGCCGCCGTCACCGTCGACATCCGGCGCGGCGGTCAGCAGCTCTTCCACTACGCCCTGGACGGCACCACCCCCGACAACGACGCCTGGCTGACCCGTAAGGCCCGGGTCGTCGAGCGCTACCACGCCTCGTCGCTGCTGGTCGGCGAGCGGTTCCGGGCCAAGGGCGGCAGCTTCGAGGAGTCCTCGCGGCTCGACCCCGACCTGTACGCGGCGCACGGCGGCGCGTTCCCCCTGCGGGTGGCGGGAGTCGGCGTGGTCGGGGTCGTCGCCGTCTCCGGCCTCCCGCAGGTCGAGGACCACGCGCTGGTCGTGGCGGCGCTCACCCGCTATCTGGCGCTGCCCGCCTGAGATTCGTTCGTTCCGTCGGCGGGGGCGCCGAACCACTTCGGCATCAGGGCGCGCAGTTCCGCCTGGTCCTCGCCGACCCACGCCACATGGCCGTCCGGGCGCAACAGGACGGCGGGCACGTCCAGTTCCTCGCTGACGTCGATCACGTGGTCGACCCGGTCCGCCCACCCGTCGACCGAGAGCGCGCCGGTCCGGTCGAGCAGCAGACCGCGCCCCTGGTGCATCAGCCCGTAAAGGTGGCCGCGCTTCAACTCCACGTCCCGCAGGCGCCGTCCGAGCAGTTCGTGCCCCTCACCGAAGTCGTAGCGGATGCCGATCGCGGTGATCTTCTCGATCAGATACGTGTTGACGTTCTCGAACTCGGCCAGCTCCGACAGCAGTCGGCGCACCGCCATGGCTCCCGGCTCCGTGGACATCAGCTCCATCTGGGCGCGGGTGTTGTCCAGTACGGCGGCGGCCACCGGTCGCCGTTCGGTCTCGTAGGTGTCCAACAGCCCTTCCGGGGCCCAGCCGTTGATGGCGGCGGCCAGCTTCCAGCCGAGGTTGAACGCGTCCTGCACGCCGAGGTTGAGGCCCTGGCCGCCGGTCGGCGGGTGGATGTGCGCCGCGTCCCCCGCCAGCAGCGCCCGGCCCACGCGGTAGCTGTCCGCCAGGCGGGTCGTGTCGCCGAACCGCGACAGCGAACGCGGTGAGTGCACGCCGAAGTCGGTGCCGCCGAACGCCGTCAGCCGCTCCTTGAAGTCCTCCAGCGTCGGCGGGACCGCCCGGTCCTCGGAGACGCCCTTCGCGGGCACGACCACCCGGTACATCCCGTCACCGAGGGGCATCGCCCCGAAGCGCTTCTCGGTCTTGCGCACCTCGGCCGTCACGGCCGCCAACGTCTCCTGGTCGACGTCCAGTTCCATCTCGCCGATCAGCGTCTCCACCCTGCTCGGCTCCCCCGGGAACCCGATGCCGAGCAGTCTGCGCACCGTGCTCCGGCCGCCGTCGCACCCCACGAGATACCGCGACCGCAGCCGCGACCCGTCCGCCAGTCGCGCCGTCACCCCCTCGTCGTCCTGGCTCAGCCCCACGACCTCGCAGCCGCGCCTGAACTCCACGCCGAGCTCCAGCGCGTGCTCGGTCAGCAGCCGTTCGGTGACCGTCTGGAAGATCCCCAGCACATATCCGTGCGCGGTATCCAGCCGCTGCGGCCACTGCCTGCCGATCCCCCCGAAGAATCCCCCGACCCGGTGCTGCGTCCCCAGCGCCAGGAACCGCTCCAGCAGCCCGCGCTGGTCCATGATCTCGATGCTCCGCGCGTGCAGCCCCAGCGCCCGCACCAACGACGCCGCTCCCGCCTCCCGCTCCAGCACCACCACGTCCACGCCCTGCAACCGCAGCTCGCTCGCCAGCATCAACCCCGTCGGCCCACTGCCGACGACGGTCACGTCCACCATCAGATGTCCCCGTCCACAAAGCCGTGCATTCCGCCAGATTCACCGCACCTCTGGCCTCCGGCCGCCCATTGTGCGACCCCAGGGGGCCCTTGCCGCAAGCCCCCCCATGCGCTATAGCTTGGAAATGCAGGAGGCCGCGTCTTCTTCCCGGCCCAGCGTGGTGCACGGCCCCCGACGAGGGGCCATCGTCATTTCCAGGGGCGACCGGGCGACCGGCCACGGGCCGCCGGCCCGAGCCCGGACAGCGACGGCCCCGCCAGGACCGCTCCTCAAGGCGCGCCGCCGCCACGACGTGTCGCGCAAGTCCCCCGCACCCCTTCGGGTCCCCGCACAAGTCTTGCGCGAGCGCGGGAACGGAGGCCGCACCTCCAGGCGCTCAACGCACCGCGCAGGCAGTGGCTGTCCCACGGGGTGGGCGGGGGTTGCGCGGGCCGGGGACGGAGTTGGAGGATCGGACAAGACATCCGATGACCGTTCCCACCGGGTGCCCAACCGATGACCGAGCCCCGGCCCGGGGCAGGCCGCCCAGAGGCGACCGGAGAACAAATGGGAGTACCCAAGTGAAGCTGCTGCGAGTCGGCCCCGCCGGGGCGGAGCGCCCGGCCCTGCTCGACGGAGACGGTGTACTGCGCGACCTGAGCGGTCTGGTGACCGACATCGACGGGAAGCTCCTCGCCGATGCGGCGGCGCTCACCGCGGTCGCGGAAGCCGCGGCCGACGGCTCGCTGCCGTCGCTCGACCAGTCGCTTCGGGTCGGCCCGCCGCTCTCCCGGATCGGCAAGGTCGTCTGCATCGGGCTCAACTACCACGACCACGCGGCCGAGACCGGCGCCCAGGCGCCGAGCGAGCCCGTCGTGTTCATGAAGGCCCCGGACACGGTCGTCGGCCCCGACGACACGGTGCTGGTGCCGCGCGGCAGCGAAAAGACCGACTGGGAAGTGGAGTTGGCCGTCGTCATCGGCCGCGAACTGCGCTACGCCGCCTCGCACGAGGAGGCGCTGGCCGCCGTCGCGGGGTACACCATCGCGCACGACGTCTCCGAGCGCGCGTTCCAGATCGAACGCGGCGGCCAGTGGGACAAGGGCAAGAACTGCGAGACCTTCAACCCCCTCGGGCCCTGGCTCGTCACCGCCGACGAGGTCCCCGACCCGCAGGCCCTGAGCCTCCGACTCTGGGTCAACGGCGAGTTGAAGCAGGACGGCTCCACCGCGAGCCAGATCTTCCCCGTCGCCGAAGTCGTCCGCTATCTCAGCCACTTCATGACGCTCTACCCCGGCGACGTCATCAACACCGGCACCCCCGCCGGTGTGGCGATGGGCCAGCCCGAGCCCAAGCCGTACCTCCGGCCAGGCGATGTCGTCGAACTGAGCATCGACGGACTCGGCACGCAGCGCCAGCAGTTCAAGTCGGCCTGATCGCTTGCGGCGCGCTCCCTCCCGCGAGACGCGCGGGAGGGTCTGAGGCCCAGGCGTCTCGGGCGGCGACAAGAGCGGGACGCACCTCGCGGTCAAGGCGGTCGGCCTGCGCGCGCAGAAGGGCGATGACCTCCGAAAGCCCCGCAGGGTCGAGGTCGTTCACCCACCAGTCGTCAACGATCAGCAGGTCCACGACCGGAACACACGGCGCGGGAGCCTCGGCATAGGGGGTGCAGCGCATGAATCCGCTCAGCACCCACTGCTCGGCGGCGTCCGAACCGTTGGCGAACCCCACCCGCATCCGCTGACCGTCGAACGGCACCCGATGACTGATGTCGGCCAGCACGACCGATAACCGGCTCAGCGGCACCGAGCCACTGGGATCGTCCTCGGCCCACGCGGGCAGATGACCGGTAACGGCGGTCCGCCCCGCCACCACCACCCACGTCCGGCCGGACCGCGCTTCTGCGTCGGCGTCAACGACGGCCCCGAGCGCGCTCACCGGCCCGCCACCTCTCCGTCGGCACACCCGACGACCGCCCACACCCGTTTTCCGACCCCGTCCCGCTCACTGACACCCCACCGGGAACCGGTCAGCGAGTCCACCAGCGCGAGACCGTATCCGGACTCCGCATCGGCGGAAGGCTCCTGGAGCACAGGCCAGACCTCACTCGCATCATGCACTTCGATCCGAACCCCGCCGTCCGACGTCGGCTCGTACCGTGTCTCGATCTTCCGGTCACGCGGCGCATACCGAACCGCATTGGTGAAAAGCTCGGACAGCACCAACTCGGCCGTCTCCGCCAGCCCGCCCAGCCCCCACCCACCCAACTCCCTCCGCAGGTCACTCCTGGCCTCGGCCACCCACCGCGGGTTACGCGTCCACCGCTTCACCAGCCGCGTACCCTCCACGTCTTCCTGGCTGCCTGTGTGCCCCTCCGAAACGCCCTGCGCTGACGTTGCCTCGTCCGTCATGGGTTCGCCCCCACCTAATTGCGGTTGTCTTGGCTAGACCAAAGCGGGCGGGCGCTGGCGTCAGCCAAACTTGATGCACGTAACGCATGCGCACATTCGCGATGCGCATACGGGGACGGCGGTCTCAGCGATCACGGACGTACCGTCCGGGAAAGCGGAACGAATGAACTGGTCGAAGCAAGCGATCCGCGATGCCTCTAGAGGGGGAAACTACGGGCGCGTCATCCAACTCGCTCGCAGGGACTTGCGGATCACTCAGCGGCAGCTCGGTGAAGGATGCGGCATCACACAATCTGCTGTCTCACGACTCGAATCACGGGCAGCGGGACCGTACGACATGAGCATCCTTGCGAAGGCAGCCACATATCTGGACATGCCTCGACGGTTAGTCGGTCTCGCCGACACGTCGGCGGCAGGAGCCACATCGCGCACGGATGGAACAGATCAAGTGGAACGCCGAGGATTCCTTGCGGGAGCGGCAGCGGTGGCGACCGCACCGGCTCTCGCTTCCCTGTCGGGACGCCAGCGCCATGCGGAGTCAGGACAGGCAGCAACCCTGAGAGTCGCAACTACCGCGTTCCGCCGCATGGATGGCGCGACTTCGTCGCGGCAGCTCTCCGAAGTGGTACTCGCCCACCTTCGGCTGATCCATAGTGTCGCGGCTGACGCCGAGGACGAGGCGCAGAGGGTGCGGCTCGCCGCAGTCGGCAGCGAGGCGGCGAGCTTGGCAGGTTGGCTCAGTTGGGACATGGGAGACGCCGGATCAGCGCGTACGTGGTACGGATCGGCGATCAAGGCGGCCAAGCGGTCGGGGAACAACTTGCTTGCCTCGTACCAGATTGGCAGCCTCGCGCAGATGGAGGCGGACACGGGCAATGCCGCACAGGCCCTGGCCCTCGTTCACACCGCACGACGACACCTAGGTTCCGACGCGATAGCAATCGCCGACTCCTGGTTGGGCACCGTAGAGGCTCTGGCCCACGCTGCGGCGGGAGATGAGCGGTCGTGCGATCGGGCTCTCGTCAGGAGCCGAGAAGGGGTGGCGCGTATCTCGGCAGAGGAACCGCCGCCCTGGCCCTGGGTTTTCACGTTCAACGAGTCCAAGGTTGCCGCATCCCGCCTCGCGTGCGGAGCAAGGCTCGGTCTACCGTCATGGGTCTTCGAAACTGACGACGAAACAGCTCTGGTTGCCGCAGCCTCACACCCCAAACAACGCGCCATCTTGCAACTCGACCTCGCTACAGGCCATTTGGTTAACGGTCGACTAGAAGCGGGATACCTACTTGCCACGCGGGCAGTCGAGACTGGGCTACGGTATCGCTCCGGTCGCGTAGTCGAGCGAGCACGGGTCTTCCGTCGCGCGTACTCATCGAAGACGCCGCCTCGGGTGGTCCGTGACTTCGATGAGCGACTGCACGGCGCATACCTGTGATCAGGAGGGAAACCAGATGCGCGTAGGAATAACGGGACACCGAGGCTTGACCGGGCAGTCGGCGAGCCTCGTCAAGGCGGCGATCCTCGATACGGTGACGACGTTTCCCGCCGAGGAACTCATCGGAGTGTCGTGCATCGCCGACGGCCCCGACGCCTGGTTCGCCGAGGCGATCCTCGAACACGGCGGCCACCTCGAAGTGGTCATCCCTTCCGAGGACTATCGGGACGCCCTTCCTGAGTGGCACCACCTCACGTACGACGCCCTTCTGAACCGCGCGTCAGAGGTTCACGCTACGGGTTTGGCCCACTCGAACTCCCAGGCTCACATGACTGGCAGCGAGATCCTCGTGGGCTTGGTCGACCAGGTGATTGCCGTATGGGACGGTCAGCCAGCGCGCGGCTACGGCGGCACCGCCGATGTCGTCCGCTACGCGGAAAGCAACGGAGTGACTGTTCAGATTCTGTGGCCAGCGGGAGCCACCCGAGACTGACCCCCTGCGACGCGACCCACAAGCATTCTCAGGTCGAGCCAGCTCGGGGCGGGACAGCGGGGAACTGGGGGCAGCTGACCGCGCCACCGCTGTGGCTGAGCGCGCGGTTCCTCAGCTGGCTACCGCTGGGAGGTGTCCCCAGCGCCCCTTGAAAGATCGGCCAGCCACCCTGGCAGGAGAACCGCACGGGCCGGGCCCCGGAGAGGGGCGCGACCCCTAGCGGGAGGCGGTGGACTGGAGGGTGCCCCAGAGGATGAGGCGGTAGCGGGAGGTGAATTCGGGAGTGCAGGTGGTGAGCGTGATGTAGTGCGCGGCCCCGCGCATCCTGGCGGAGGAGTGGACGGAGCTGTAGGGGATGGGCGCGATGACGGTGCCGTCGGAGGCATACGTCTCGGGAAGGACCTGGCGGATCACGTACGTGTAGCGGTAGGCGGCCGTCTCGACCTCGACGGTGTCGCCGACCCGGAGCCGGTTGATGTAGCGGAAGGGCTCGCCGTGGGTGTTGCGGTGCCCGGCGAGGGCGAAGTTGCCGGTGGCGCCGGGTCCCGCGGTGCCGGGGTAGTGGCCGACGTAACCGTGGTTGAGGATCGCGGACTTGCTGATGCCCTCGGCGATCGGCGCGGTGATCCCGATCCGGGGAATGTGGATGACGGCGAAGGCCAGATCGCGGGTGCCGCCCTTCGAGGAGGGCGGCGGCGCGGAGGCGGAGGAGGCCGGGCCGCTCGGCGTGACGGCCGGATCGTCACTCGGCGCGCCGGCCCCCGGCAAGGGCGCCGCGGGCGAAGGGGAAGGCGACGGCGTGCCCCAACTGCGTTCCAGCGCGGCGACTTCGCGCCGGGCCGCCGCGTGCGCCTGCACGTTGGTCCACCACAACTGGTGGACGACGAGCAGGAGTACGAGAACCCCGGCGGTCATGGCCAGTTCGGCCGCCGCCCACAGCAGCCGCCCGGTCGGCGAGCGCCGCGGACGGGGCCCGCGGCCGTAACCGGGGCCGTACGCCTGCCCGTAGCGGCGGCCGTAGCCGCGCCCGTAGGCGACCACGCGCCGCCGCCGGGGCGGGCCCGACCCCCGCCTGGACGTCGCACCCCGCCGATCACGCCGTATCTGACGAACCGTCACATCGGCAACGATACGGCGGTACGGCGCCGCCCGTCAGCCCCCCGCGAGGCGGGAGATGGCGAAGATGGCCAGGCCCGCGAGGGCGCCGACGACGGTGCCGTTGATCCGGATGAACTGGAGGTCGCGGCCGACGTGGTTCTCGATCTTGCGGGACGTCTGGTCGGCGTCCCAGCCCGCGACGGTCTCGGAGATCAGCGAGGTGATCTCGTCACGGTAGGTGGTGACGAGATACGTGGCGGCGTCCTCCAGCCAGACGTCGACCTTCTCCTGGAGCCGCGGGTCGGTGGCCAGCTTGCGGCCGAGCGACAGCAGGGAGGCGCGGGCGCGCATCCGCAGCTCGCTGCGCTCGTCCTCGGCGGCGGCGACCATCATCGTGCGCACCGCGCCCCACACGGACGCGATGAGATCCTGCACCTCGCCGCGCGCCAGCAGGTCCCTCTTCAGCCGCTCGACGCGGGCACGGGTGTCCGGGTCGGACTGGAGCTCGACGGCGAAGTCGCCGAGGAAGCGGTCGACGGCGCCGCGCGCCGGGTGACCGGGGGAATCGCGCATCTCGGTGACGAAGCGCAGCAGTTCCTTGTAGACCCGCTCGCCGACCTTGCGGTCCACGAAGCGCGGGGTCCAGCCGGGGGCTCCGCCCTGCACCGCGTCCATGACGGAGTCGCCGTGCTCGACCAGCCAGTCGTGCGCGCGGACGCAGACCAGGTCGACCATACGGCGGTGGCCGCCGTCGGCGACGATCCGCTCCAGCATCTTGCCGAGCCCCGGCGCGACCTCCTGGGCCTCCGCGCGCCGGGTGATCGCCTCGCTGACCACGGCCTGCACGTCGGAGTCGCGCAGCACCGTGAACATGCCGCGCAGCGCGGCGGCGGCCTGCTCGGTGACCTTGTCGGCGTTGGCGGGCTCCGACAGCCAGCCGCCGAGCCGGGTGCCGATGCCGACCGCCCGCAGCCGGGTGCGGACGACCTCGGCCGACAGGAAGTTCTCGCCGACGAAGTCGCCGAGGCTGGCGCCCAGCGCGTCCTTCTTGGTCGGGATGATCGCGGTGTGCGGGATCGGCAGGCCCAGCGGGCGGCGGAAGAGCGCGGTGACCGCGAACCAGTCGGCGAGCGCGCCGACCATGCCCGCCTCAGCGGCGGCGGCCACGTAACCGGCCCAGCCGCCCGCGCCCCGCGAGTCCGCCCACTTCGCGAGCGCGTAGACGACGGTCGCGACCAGCAGGAAGCCGGTCGCGATCAGCTTCATCCGGCGCAGGCCCCTGTGGCGCTCCTCCTCGGCCGCGGCGCCGCCGGGCGCGTCGGCCAGTCCGCCGCGCGGTGCGGGCCGCCCGCGCGGT
>NZ_MECL01000178.1 GCF_014596445.1 Streptomyces sp. CBMA29
CTGCGCGCCGAGGCCGATGACGGCGTGCGCGCCACTCGCCGGCAGCGCGCGGAAGTGGCGGGCGGCCTCCGCCAGGACGGCGACCGGGTCCTGACCGCAGTCGCGCGGCATGACCAGCAGGAACGGATTGGCCAGGCCGCGTTTGGCCTGTACGGCGAAGCCCTCGAAGAGGTCGGGGGCGCCGCTGGCGGGCAGGTGCGCGAGGACGACGGGGTACACGAGGCTCGCCGCGCCCGCCGACGCGTAACGCGGCGGCAGCCAGACGCGGATGCCGTCGCGCAGCTCCATCAGGGTGCCGCCCGCCGGGTGGCCGACCGTACGCATCTCGGGCGCCGGCGGGGCGGGGGCGGGGGTACGGCTGGGGGCGGGCGGCACGGTGGCCGCGGCCTCGGCCGACGACTCTCCGGCGGGGGCCAGGTCGGCGCGGCCGGTGTCGCGGGAGTCGCTGAGCAGCGGCACGGCGAGCGCCAGGGCGGTGAGCGCCGCGACCCCTGCCGCACCCGCGCGCAGGGCGGTGCCGAGGCGGTCGGCGGGGAGTTCGTACGGCCGCCCGGCGCGCTCTGACCACCAGTGCCGCAGGGCGCGGTGAGCCAGCAGTACGGCGGCGGCGGTCGCCGCGAGCAGCAGGACGGACAGGACGACGTCGGCCACGGCGGAACCCCTCGGGTGCGGGTGCGCTCCCGCTGGGACGGTGCGGCCGGGTACGGGGGCTGGTCCTTGGGCCGGGTCGGGCCGGGTCGGGCCAGGCCGGGTCGGGTCGGGTCCTCGGGGTGGGATGCCCCCCAAGGCGGTGGGTGATTCCGTACGGCGGCGGAAGCGCGGGAACGCTGTCTGCACCTTGCAACGGCTGCGGGCCGTGGGGTGGGAGACGTTACGGGGGCGGGGGCGGGATCACCCGAACGCACCAACGTGGTGACGTGGTGACGTGGTCGGGGGTGCCCTTCCGGGAGCGTGCCCCGAGGCGGGGCCCGGCCCTCAGCCCGCTCGTAGCGCCAGGGTCATGGCCTCCACCGCGAGCAGCGGGGCGACGTTACGGTCCAGGGCGTCGCGGCAGGCGAGCACGGCCTCGATCCTGCGCAGGCTGTTCTCCGGCCGGGACGACGACGCGATCTGCTCGATGCCCTCGCGGACCTCGGTGTTCGCGATGCCGACCGCCGAGCCGAGCTGCACCGACAGCACGTCGCGGTAGAACCCGGCGAGGTCGGTGAGCGCGAGGTCGAGGGTGTCGCGCTGCGTACGCGTCGAACGCCGCTTCTGCCGGTCCGCCAGCTCCTTCATCGCGCCCGCCGTGCCGCGCGGCATCCGGCTGCCCGCGCCCGCCGCCGCGCCGAGGGCCGCCCGCATCTCCTCGGTCTCCTTGCCGTCGACCTCCTCCGCGACCGCCTTGGCGTCCTCCTGCGCCGCGTCCACCAACTCCTGCGCCGCGCGCAGGCACCCGCCGATGTCCGCGACCCGCAGCGGTACGCGCAGGACCGCCGTGCGGCGGGACCGTGCCGACTCGTCCGTCGCCAGCCGTCTCGCACGCCCTATGTGGCCCTGCGTCGCCCGCGCGACCCGCTCCGCCAGCGCCGGGTCGATGCCGTCGCGCCGCATCAGTACGTCCGCGACCGCCTCGGCCGACGGCGTACGCAGGCTCAGCAGCCTGCACCGCGAACGGATCGTCGGCAGCGCGTCCTCCACCGACGGCGCGCACAGCAGCCACACCGTGCGGGGGGCGGGCTCCTCGACGGCCTTCAGCAGTACGTTGCCCGCGCCTTCCGTCAGGCGGTCCGCGTCCTCCATGACGATGACCTGCCAGCGGCCTCCGGCCGGGGACAGCGCGGCGCGGCGCACCAGGTCACGGGTTTCTTTGACGCCGATGGAGAGGAGGTCCGTGCGGACGAATTCCACGTCGGCGTGGGTGCCGAGGGCTGTGGTGTGGCAGCCGTCGCAGAAGCCGCAGCCGGGGGGGGCGCCGAGGGCTCGGTCGGGGCTGACGCACTGGAGTGCGGCGGCGAAGGCTCTGGCGGCGGTGGATCGGCCCGATCCCGGGGGGCCGGTGAAGAGCCAGGCGTGCGTCATTCTGGACGCCGCGGGTTGTGGGCGGCCTTCTTCGTGGGCCGTCACCAAGGCGTTTGCGTCTGCCGCCGCCGCGGACAGCTCCGCGACTACGCGGTGCTGGCCGACGACGTCGTCCCATACCGTCATGTCGACCTCCCTTCTCCCGGGGACCATTCTGCGTCACCCCACTGACAGGGCTGGCCGCCCTTGCTGTGTCTTGTCTTGTCTTGTCTTGTCTTGCCCGCCCGCCCACCCGTGCGAGTGCTTTCTCCGTCTGCGGGTGCCGCTTGTGCCTGGTCGGTCCCGGCCCGGGGTACCTCCTCGAAATCCGTAACACCTGGCCCCTCGCATCCAGTGCCGTTCCTGTCAACGTATTTCTGCGGGGGCACCCCGGCCCGTCCCCTCCGGGTACGTCGGCGTCCGCCTGTCCGGTGGGGGCTGAGGGGGGAGGGGGTGGGTGGGCTCGGGTACGGCGGCGTCCGACGGTCCGGTGGGGTGGGCGGGAGCGGGTGGGCGGGTTTGGGGTACGGCGGCGTCCGCCTGTCCGGTGGGAGGAGGTGGGGGGGTGGGGTACGGCGGCGGGTGCCTGTCCGGCGGGAGGGGGTGGGCGGGAGGAGGGGGTGGGCTCGGGTACGTCGGCGGGTGCCTGTCCGCTGAGGGGGAGGGGGTGGGGGGTTGGGGTACGGCGGCGGGTGCCTGTCCGGCGGGAGGGGGTGGGCGGGCTCTCGGGTACGGCGGCGTCCGACGGTCCGGTGGGGGTGGGCGGGTTTGGGGTACGGCGGCGGGTGCCTGTCCGCTGTGGCTGAGGGGGTCGGGGGTTCCTTTCGGCGGACCGTCCTGCGCCGGTGCCCCCGCCCGGTGACTCGGAAAGCTCGGGCCCTTCCCCAAGCACCCCACCCACCCCCCACCCCGGCAACCCCCACCGGACATGCGGACGCCGACGTACCGGAAGGGGACGGGCCGGGGTGCCCCCGCAGAAATACGTTGACAGGAACGGCACCGGATACGCAGGGCCAGGTGATACGGATTTCGAGGAGGTACCCCGGACCGGCACCGACCAGGCACAAGCGGCACCCGCAGACGAACAAAGCACCCGCACGGGTGGGCGGGCGGGAAAGAAAACAGGAAAAGAAGAAGAGAAGGCGAGGTCAGAGAGAGAGCCGCTGGACCCCGGAGGAGAGGGCGCGAGGATCGGTGGGGGTGGCGGGATCGGTCCAGCACGACCCCCGCCGCGCGAGCAGCCGCCGCAGCCAGACCTCGGTGGCGACAAGGTCCCCCAATCCGTCGAGGTCCGCCGCCACCCCACTCCCGTCCGCGACAGCGACCAGCGCGGAGCGCACCACGCGGGCGTCAATGAGCCCGGCATCAGCGAGCAGCGGCGCGTCAAAAAGGTCCAGAAGGTCGTCCAGCGCGGAGCGCAACCCGGTGCGGGCCGCCGCCGCAGCGGTGGAGTGGGAGTTGGCGCCCCACCCCGGCGGCAGGTCGCGGACCCCGGCGCCTTCGAGGACGTCGCGCAGGACGTCGGCCCGAGCGCCGGGCCGTACGCGCAGGGCGCCAGGCAGCGCCCGGCAGGCCCGGACGACCTGGTTGTCGAGGAAGGGCGCGTGCAGCCGCTGGCTGGGGACGGCCGCGGCCTGCTCGAAGGCGCGGAAGTCCCCGGCGGTACGGGCCAGCACGGCGCGGGCGCGCCGCTCCCCCGGCCGGTCCATCGGCCACGGCCGCCGCGCGGCGTCCTGGAGGCGGACCGACACCTCGGCCAGCGCCTCCCCGGTGAGCCAGCGGGCGGCCGGCCCTGGCCGTACCCAGGTCATCGCGGCGAGGGACGCGGCCAGCGGCCCACTGCCCGCGGAGCCGAACTCGTAGCGCTGGAGCCGCGCCGCCGCGTCCTCCACACCCTGTTGATAAGGGGTCCGGGCGAGCCGCCGGGCGGCCCGGTAGACGGTGACCGGCACGGTGAAGGGCACGAGCGCGGGGTGCCCGAGCACCCCGTCGGCCCGGGTGAGCGCGGCCACCGGCCGTACGAGGTGGCGGCGACGCCGGTCCATCAGGAGGTCGGCGAGCCGCGCGGGATGCGCGTCGAGGACCTGCCGGGCGCCGTATCCGATGAGGTGGTCGGCGCCGCCGGCGGCGAGCCGCCGCCGGTTGCGTTCGGCGTCGATGAGGGAGGGGGCGGGCTCGTCGGTGAGCGCGCCGCCGCCGAGGTCGGCGTACGGCAGTGCCTCGGGGCCGCCGGGGACGACGACGTGCCGCAGCCGCGGGTCGGCGCCCATGATCCGCGCCCGTTCCAACTGCGCTTCCCTGGAGTGGAGTCCGCCGCCCGAAGACCCGCCGCCCGAAGACCCGGCACCCCAGGGCCCGCCGCCGGAGGACCCCGGCGGTCCGCCGCCCGCGAGGTCGTTGAAGGTGACCGCGAGCAGCCGCTCTCCCGCCAGCGAGCCCGGTGCGCCGGGCAGCATGCCGGGGTTGCCCGGCAGTCCCGCGGCGAGCAGCGCGAGCGTGGCCGAGGCGCTGCCGCCGGAGAGGTCGGCGCCGATGCCGGGCGCGGGCCCGTCCCCGGGGTCGGGGACGAAGCGGGCCTGGGAGAGCCGGGCGCGTACGGCGTCGACGAGCGCGTCCCGTATGCCCTCGACGGCCGCGGTGGCGTCGGCGCTGTTGGTGGGCTGGTGACCGACGGCCAGCGAGGCGGTCTGTTCGTAGCCGCTGATCTCCGGGGCGCCGTCGCGCAGGATGAGCGCGTGGCCGGGCGGGACGCGGCGGACGCCGAGGTACGGGGTGCCGTCGCCGAGCGCTTCGGGCGAGTCGGGGCAGGCGAGGAGCGCGGCGAGGTGGGTGACGTCGAGCCCGGCCTCGATGAGGTCGGCGAGCGGGAGGGCGGCGGTCGCGTACGCCGTACCGCCCGCCCAGTGGGTGTGGAAGACCGGCCTGGCCCCGGCGAGGTCGCCCAACACGGTGATGCGGCGGCCGAGTTGGAGTACGGCGGTGTAACTGCCCGACCAGGCCGTCAGATGGCGCAGCGCGCCGCCGCGCGCGGCGACCAGGCCGAGCCGCAACTCGGCGTCGCTGGCGCCGCATCGGCCGAGTACGGCGAGCCGGGCGACGGTGTGCGGGGCGCCCCCGCCGTGCCCGTTGCCATGGGAGCCGTTGCCGCGGGAGCCGTGGGAGCCGCCGTGGGAGCCGTTCGAACCGCCGTCGCCCCGGCCGCCGTTGCGGTACGCGCCCCCGTCGCCGTACGCGGCGCCCGCCCCGCCGTACGTGTCGCCGTATCCGTCCCCGTGGGCCGCGCCCGCGGCGCCGTACGCCGCGCCGTTGCCGCCGCCGAAGGCGTACGCGGCGGCGCCGCCCGGATCGGCCTGGACGACCCGGACCTCGTCGGGCCGCCAGTCACCGACGGCCCACAGCGGATCCGGCTCAGACCACAGGAGTTGGGCACCGACGGGCAGGAGCGTACGGGTCCTGCTGCCGGGAACGGGACCCGCGGTGGCACTGCTCCACCCCACCAACCACCGCATCGCCGCCTCCACAGGCTGTGGACAGCCGGTACGCGGGGGGCCGCTCTGCCGCCGCCCCACTGCTCTACCGCTTCGCTGCCACGTCTGACGTCCGAAAGACCATGCTGCCACGTGAAGGCGCGCAAAGCGGCGCATGGGTGCACCAAGGAGCGCCGGGTCGCGCGCTGAAGGCAGCCGCGAGGCGAGTGTGAAACACGCATCAGCCGAAACGTCTGATTCGCGCCAAAGTCTGCGGCACATGCCGCAGTTGATATGCCGGAAAGCCAAGTACACGACCAGGGACCGGTTGAGGACCGTTCGAGGTCGGCATGCGGGACATTAAGGGCGCGTTCCGGCGCGGGCGAGGCCGGCGGATGTGGTGAAGGAGACAGTGGTGAGGGCCGTGGAGAAGGTGTGGAGCAGGTGTGGACCGCTGGTGGAGCACCTCCCGCGGACGTCGGGCGGCGAAGGCGCGGCCGGGCGCGGGCGCGCCGTCGCGGGGAGGCTTCGGCGCAAGGGGAGGTCCACGGCCCGGGAGGGCGCTTACGCACCTCCCGGGCCGGTCCGCCGCCCGCGGGGATTGTGGCAGCGGAACCCCCTGGCCCGCCGTACCACCGCCATAGCCGCCTGCCGGGGCCGCGGGCCGACCCACGGACCCTATGCAAGCGCCGCCGTCCCGGACGGCACAGAGCGCACGGCCGGGCGCACGGCCACATATACCGGGAGCACGGTCCAATGAGATGGCGAGTAAGGGGCAGGAATCTCGCCATCCGGGACGAGACTCTTAACGGTCGGGATGCGGCGAACTACGCTGGGTGTACCCGGTTCGCACACGTACGCGCGGCTCGGGTGTCCGGCGCATGCGCCGCACCGGCCGCCGAGCGGTCACCGCGGTGGCTGAATCGGGCTCCAGGGGAAGGTGACCCCGTACCCCACGACAAGACCAGGCCGGCCGGCCTGCCCCCCAGCGGCATCACGAGGTGAACCGCAGTGAACAGAGAACACCGCGGGCCGAACGAGAAGCTCGGCACCCTTCTCGCTCTGGCGGGCATCAGCAACGCCGGACTGGCCCGCAGGGTCAACGACTTGGGCGCCCAACGCGGCCTGACCCTGCGTTATGACAAGACGTCGGTCGCCCGGTGGGTGGCCAAGGGCATGGTCCCGCAGGGCGCCGCGCCGCATCTGATCGCGGCGGCGATAGGCGCCAAGCTCGGCCGTCCCGTGCCGCTGCACGAGATCGGTCTGGCCGACGCGGACCCGGCGCCCGAGGTCGGTCTGGCCTTCCCGCGCGATGTGGGCGAGGCGGTGAAATCGGCCACCGATCTGTGGCGGTTGGATCTTGCCGGCCGGCGCGGACCCGGCGGCACGGGCATCTGGCAGAGCTTGGCCGGATCTTTCGCAGTGAGCGCTTACGTGACCCCCGCGTCGCGCTGGTTGATCACCCCCGCGGACGCCACTGTGGCCCGCGACGCGCCCGCGCCGGGCATGAACCACGTCGGTCACAACGACGTGACCAAGCTCCGCGAGGCCGCCGAGGACGCCCGCCGCTGGGACTCCAAGTACGGTGGCGGCGACTGGCGTTCGGGCATGGTCCCGGAGTGCCTGCGGGTCGAGGCGGCGCCCCTGCTGCTCGGTTCCTACAGCGACGACGTGGGCCGCGCGCTGTTCGGCGCGACCGCCGAACTCACCCGTCTCGCCGGGTGGATGGCCTTCGACACCGGCCAACAGGAGGCCGCCCAGCGGTATTACATCCAGGCGCTTCGGATGGCCCGCGCCGCCGCCGACGTACCGCTCGGCGGTTACGTGCTCGCCTCGATGTCGCTCCAGGCCACGTACCGCAACTTCTCCGACGAGGGCGTCGACCTCGCCCAGGCCGCGCTGGAGCGCAACCGCGGTCTGGCGACCGCCCGCACGATGAGTTTCTTCCATCTCGTGGAGGCCCGCGCGCACGCCAAGGCGGGCGAGGCCGCCGCCTGCGGGGCCTCACTGGCCGCCGCGGAGGCCCTGCTGGAGCGTTCCCGCGAGGGCGACGCCGACCCGCAGTGGCTCGGCTTCTACTCCTACGACCGGCTCGCCGCCGACGCCGCCGAGTGCTACCGCGACCTTCGCGTCCCGCGCCAGGTGCAGCGCTTCACCGAACAGGCCCTCGCCCGGCCCACCGAGGAGTTCGTCCGCTCCCACGGCCTGCGCCTGGTCGTCTCCGCCGTCGCCGAACTGGAGTCCGGAAACCTGGACGCCGCGTGCGCCGCGGGCACCAAGGCCGTCGAGGTCGCGGGCCGGATCTCCTCGGCCCGCACCACGGAGTACGTCCGCGACCTGCTGCACCGCCTGGAGCCGTACAACGACGAGCCGCGGGTGCTGGAGCTGCGGGAGCGGGCGCGGCCCTTACTGGCGGCGCCGGCATAGAGCCGGCATAGAGCCGGCATAGAAGAGCCCGTCCGGGCGGAGAGCGGAAGCGACATCAGCCCGTCCGGGCGGAGAGCAGAAGCAAAATCAGCCCGTCCGGCGTTTGAGGACCGCCCCACCCGGCAATGAGGGCCCAGAGGCAGGAGGCGTCATGACCCGCAGCACATCACCCGCCTCCCGTCCGGAGGACGTCCTCGTCGTGGGCGCGGGCATCATCGGCCTCTCCACCGCCTACGCGCTCACCCGCGCCTCCCCCGGCATCCGCGTCACCGTCCTGGAGAAGGAACCGGGCCCCGCGCGCCACCAGACCGGCCGCAACAGCGGGGTGATCCACAGCGGCATCTACTACCGGCCCGGCTCCCTCAAAGCCCAGTACGCGCTGGCGGGTTCGGCCGAGATCGGCAAATTCTGCGCCGAGCACGGCATCCCGCACGAGACCACCGGCAAGCTCATCGTCGCCACCGCCCAGGCCGAACTCCCGCGCCTGCACGCCCTGGTCCAGCGGGGCCGCGAACACGGCATCCCGGTAAGGGAGTTGGGCCCGGCCCAGATCGCCGAGTACGAACCGAAGGTCGCGGGGCTGGCCGCCATCCACGTCGCCACCACCGGCATCTGCGACTTCCGCGAGGTCGCCGCCGCCCTGGCCCGGCTGGCGGGGGACGCGGGCTGCCGGGTCCGCTACGGCGAGCGGGTCCGTACGATCGAGCGCCGCGCCGACGGCCTGGTCGCCGTCCGCGGCACCGACGCCGAGGGCCGCCCGCGCCCCGAGATCCGTACGAAGGTGCTGGTCAACTGCGCGGGGCTGCACAGCGACCGGATCGCGGAGCTGGCCGGGGACGACCCGGGCATGCGGATCGTGCCGTTCCGCGGCGAGTTCTACGAGCTGATCCCGGTCCGCCGCGGGCTGGTGCGCGGTCTTGTCTACCCGGTGCCCGACCCGGACTTCCCCTTCCTCGGCGTCCACCTGACCCGCGACGTGCACGGCGGCGTCCACGTCGGTCCGAACGCGGTGCCCGCGCTCGCCCGCGAGGGCTACCGGCGCGGCGCCGTGGGCCTGCGCGACCTCGCCGCGACCGCCCGCTTCCCCGGCACCTGGCGGATCGCCCGCCGCCACTGGCGGCAGGAGGCGGGCGAGATCCACCGCTCGCTGTCCAAGCGCGCCTTCACCGCCGACGCCCGCCGCCTGCTGCCCGCCCTGCGGCCCGGCGACCTCGTCCCGGCCCCTGCCGGAGTCCGCGCCCAGGCCGTACTCCCCGACGGGACCCTCGTCGACGACTTCCTCTTCGCCGGCACGGCCCCCTTCGTCCACGTCCTCAACGCCCCCTCCCCCGCCGCCACCGCCTCGCTCCCGATCGGCCGCGAGGTCGCCCGCCGGGCCCTGGAGGCCCTGCGCGCCGCGTAGCCCCGCGGGCCGCGTAGCCCCGCGAGCGGCATGACGGTTTCTGGGGTACGGTCCCGGCCGCCGTCTCCTTTGCGCGGCCAGCCCCCGGACCTGGCCTGACGCGGCGCGTCCGCGAACCGGTACGTGAGGTACGTGAGCCCGTACGCCGCCGGCGGCCGCTCCGGGGGTCCACGGGCGCCCCGTAGAATCGACGGCATTGTGTCCACGTCACCCACTCCCCCCGCCACGCGTACGAGCGCGCCCGCCGTACGCGAGGCCGATGCCGTAGCCGTAGCCGATGCCGTCGCGGAAACCGTCCCGGAAACCGTTGCCGGAAAGGCGGCCTCCGCCGTCGGCAAGCAGCAGCGCTTTCCCAGCGGGCCCGCGCCCGATCCGGCGGGGTCGCGGGAGGAGCACCGGATCAGGTCGTTCCATGCCCGGCGGGGACGGATCACGCAGGCGCAGGCCGCGGCGATCGAGCGGCACTGGGAGGCGTGGGGGGTGGAGCTGGACGGCGCGCCGCTGGAGCCGGGCGCGCTGTTCGGCGACCCCGAGCCGCCCGTGGTGCTGGAGATCGGCTTCGGGATGGGGGACGCGACCGCCGCGATGGCGGCGGCGGACCCGGCGACGGGCATCCTGGCCGTCGATGTGCACACCCCCGGCCAGGGGAATCTGCTGTCGCTCGCCGACCGCCTCGGCCTGACGAACGTGCGGGTGGCCAACGGCGACGCCGTCGTCCTGCTGCGGGACATGCTGCCGCCCGCGTCGCTCGCCGGGCTGCGCGTGTACTTCCCCGACCCCTGGCCGAAGGCCAAGCACCACAAGCGGCGGCTGATCCAGCCGGACTTCCTGGCCATGCTGCTGCCGCTGCTGCGGCCCGGCGCGGTCGTGCACTGCGCGACGGACTGGGAGCCGTACGCCGAGCAGATGCTGGAGGTGCTGGCGGCGGAGCCGGGGCTGGCGAACCGGTACCCGGCGGAAGGTTTCGCCCCGCGGCCGGATTTCCGGCCGATGACGAAGTTCGAGCGGCAGGGGCTGGCGAAGGGGCACGTCGTACGCGACCTGCTGTTCACCCGTATCTGAGGGAGGCGGCGGGAGGCGTCCGGCGTAGACGCGTGGGGCGCGACCGGCGTACGGGCGCGGGGACGTCCGGCGTACGCGACCGGCGCGCGCTCCGGGAACCGTCCCCGGGCCCGTCCCCCGCGACCGCACCCTGACCCGCCCTGTCAGGCCGGGTAGCGGCGGTCACCTGCGCGAACCGATGCGTACGCACCCTCGCGTACGGCCGCCCGGCCCCCGTACTGTCGAGGGGTGTCCACGTTTTCGCACCCGGCTGCCGGGGCCGCCGGTCCTCAGGAGGCCGCTGCCCTGCCCGCGTCGGGGCCGCCGCCGCCCGGATCCGCCGCGCCGGGTCCTGGCGTGTCTGGTCCCGCCGTATTCAGTCCCGACGTATCCCGTCCCGGCGTCTCCCGTCCCGGCGTATCCCGTCCCGGCGTATCCCGTCCCGGCGTATCGGAGCCCGCCCCCGCCGGGCCGCCGCCCGGATTCGCGCCCGCGCCCGCCCCCGAGACCTGGCAGTACGCGCCCCGACGTCCCTTCTGGGAGAGCCGGGTGGTACGCACGGGCGCGCTGTTCACGGCGTTGGCCGTCTGCGGTGTGATCATCCTGGCGGTCGTGCGCCAGCACATAGGCACCGAGAGCTTCCTGGTCGGCCTCGTGCTGGCCATCCTGCCGGTGCCGCTGCTGATATGGGCGTTCCTGTGGCTCGACCACGTGGCGCCGAGCCCCTGGAAGAACGTCGTCTTCGCCTTCACCTGGGGCGCGTGCGCGGCGACCCTCGTCGCGCTGTTCGCCAACGAGTACGGCGCCAAGCTGATCGCCACGACCTTCTCCGCGACCCCGACGCAGACCGACCAGTGGGGTGCGACCTTTGTCGCGCCGCTGGTGGAGGAGACGGCGAAGGGCGCCGCGCTCCTGCTGCTCTTCCTCTTCCGGCGCCGTCACATCGAGTCCGTCGTGGACGGCATCGTGCTGGCGGGGCTGGCCGCGACCGGCTTCGCCTTCACCGAGAACATCCTGTACATCGGCTCGGCCTTCGGCGAGGACAAGGCGCTCGGCTCCTCCGTGCTCGACTCCGCGACCGCCGCGACCTTCTTCGTCCGCGTCCTGATGACGCCCTTCGCGCACCCGCTCTTCACGGCGATGACCGGCATCGGATTCGCCATCGCCGCCACCAGCCGCCCGCGCAGCGTGTGGCGCTGGCTCGCGCCGCTCGGCGGCTGGCTGCTCGCGATGGTGCTGCACGGCCTGTGGAACAGCTCCTCGATGCTCTCGCCGGTCGGTTTCCTGACCGTCTACGTGGCCGTCATGATCCCGGTCTTCGGCCTCGTCGTCTGGCTCGCCTTCTGGGCCCGCTCCCGCGAGTTGCGCACCATCCGCACCAACCTCCCCGTCTACGCCGCCGCGGGCTGGCTGACGCTCCCCGAGCCGACCGCCCTGGCCTCGATGAAGGCCCGCGGCCAGGCCCGCGACACCGCGCGCCGCTACTACGGCGAGAGCGGGGCGCGCGCGGTACGCGACTACACCGCGTTCGCCACGCACCTCGCCTTCCTGCGCGCGGCGGCCACCCGCGGCATGCCCGCGCCGGACTTCACCGCGCGCGAAGCCGAACTCCTCCATCACCTCTGGCAGCGCAAGTCCCTGGTGCAACTCCCGCTCGCCCAGGCCGCGACGCCGCATCTCCCGCCCGCCGTCTGGGCTGCGCCCTTCCCGCACCCGCGCCAGGCCCCGATGTGGGGCCCCCAGCCGTGGGGCGCCCAAGCGCCCACCCAGTGGGCCGCCCCCGGCACGTGGGCCGCCCCCGGCCCCGGCAAGCACCAGTAATTCCCGCGCCCTCACCCCCGTCGTGTCGTACGCCCCCCGCACCGGCGCGAGCCGAAGTGGACCTCATGGCGGCCGGTACGGCGCACGGCAACGTCTCGGCGGAGCAGGACCCGAGCAACCCGGCCGCCGTACTGAAGGCGCCCGGCCGTACAAACGTACCGACGTACCGGCGGCCGTACGTCGCCGACAAGCCCGCGTCGCCGCGGGCGTCGGCACCGCCCACCTCGGCCCACGCCCTATCCCCGCCTCCGCCCTCACCACCCTCCGGTCCACCACCCACCGCACGGTGATCCCCGGATGAGGGTCGCGGACGACGGGCGCGCTTACCCGCACAGGCCCGGAGCTTCTATAGGAAGATGGCCGCATGGACTACGCGCGCATCCACGCCGTCGCCGAGGAACTTGCCAAGCACACCCCGGACACCGTGCGCGGCTTTGAGATCAGCGGCGACCAAATCGTCATGATGATGTCTCCCTCAAGGCCCCACGAACGGAACGCCCTCCGCATCCGCCAACAACTCGACAGCCAGCTCCCACCCGACCTCGTCGCCCATACCGGCGGCGAGGTCGAGGACGCTTCCCTCGGTAAATTGCGCCGCCCCGACGTCATCGTCGTCTCCAACATGGCATTCGACGAGGACACGATGGACCCTTTCCATCCCGATGACGTGGCTCTGGTCGTCGAGGTGGTCTCCCCCTCGAACCACACCAACGACTACGTGGAGAAGGTCCGGGACTATTCGGCGATGGGCATCGCTCACTACCTCCTGGTCGACCCCCGCAAGAGCACTCTCACGGTCTTCACCGACCCCGGCCCTGGCCCTGAGGGCCCTCGCTATCGCGCCCAGCACGACTACGCCTTCGGAGACACCATCACTGTCGGTCCCTGGTCGCTTCCCACAACGGACCTCCGGCCGTATCCGACAACGGCGTGATCCTCGAAGGGCGCCGTCCTCGCGTGGAAGACCAAGAGTCGATGCCCCAATTCATCCCTCTTGACACGGTCTCTCCGGTAACTTGAGGAGCCGGACAGGCCCAACGACGGTGCAGCAGTCCGCTAAAGGGCGGGCTATCAAGCCTTTTTAGTGTGATTATCATTCCCACGGCTTCGGCACAGAGCACATGGGGGACAGGGTGGACGTCACCGTTGGGGCGGTACTCAGACGCACAGAGGTTCATGCCAGGTACGGCGGTAGCGGACAGGGCGGCATCAGCCCGAGCCGAACCTCAGACTGCGTCATGCTCTTCACTGATCCCACCCGGGGACATCGTCACGGATACTTCGATGGGTGGGGCGTTGATCGGTTCTACTACTACGCCGGTGAAGGACAGGTCGGCGACCAGGAGATGACCCGAGGGAACAAGGCTGTCCTCAACCACGTGAAGGATGGTCGTAAACTCTTCATCTGGGAGACAGTTTCTCGGAGTGTAGTTGCCTGCCTTGGTGAGTTCGTCATTGATAAGAAAAGGCCGTTCTACACGACGGACGCACCCGATTCCGCCGGAGATATTCGCAGCGTAATCATGTTCCGGCTCAGATCGGTAACGGCCGCCCCATCTCATGGCCCCACTATTTCTCATACACCGGTGCCGCAAGACATCGTTGCAGACGTGGCCACCGAGCAGCAAAACACGGAACGGATGGCGATCAACCCCAGCAGCGAGCCGCGTGAGGCCGAGCGTCGCGAAGCCTCTCTGGCCGCCAACTATGAGCGCTACCTATCCGAAATGGGCCATACGATCACCCGGAAGAAGATCATCCCGGCGGGTGAGCAACGCCCCCTCTTCACGGACCTGTTCGACGTCACAGACAATGTCCTGGTTGAGGCGAAGGGATCAGTTACGAGAGAAGCCGTGAGGATGGCGCTCGGCCAGCTCTTCGACTACCGCCGCTTCATCGTGCCAAACCCTTCCCTCGCCATGCTGTTGCCAACTCGCCCGCGCCCAGATCTCCTCACTCTATGCTCATCTGTGTCTATCGCCGTTGTTTGGCCCCATGAATCAGGGTTCCGTTCTGAGCCGTGATCAGCCGCTCGCTCTTCCCGTATCTAGCCTCGGGTAGGGCTAGACGGTCCGTCCACAGCCTGACGGCTCCGAATCTCCGAGTACGCGATTGCGTCGAGTGTCTCTCTGGTCCTCGTTCATAGCCGACGTGCGAGAGCGATCGCTGCCGTCCGGGCGCTGAGCGGCCATTGCGGCGCAGGGGCGATCGTTACGTAGATGACCACGGCAGCGCTGTAACGCCCCGGGGTCCGGCACGGGAGTCATCACCTCCGCAATGCGTATTCATCCGTAGCGCGCACGAGCGCGCATTCACCGTCATCACCAACTCGGCGCTCCAGGACAACCAACTTTCCTTCGTCGCACGCGGCGTGCTGGCGTATCTGCTGCCGCGGCGCAACGAGGAGCAGGTGGATGTCAGGCGGCTGGCGGCGCTGTGCTCAACCGGGCGGCTCCTACCACGGCGGTGGAAGACCGGCGGCGGGTGGAGGTGGCTCGGGTGGGGCGGGGATGGTCTACTGGGGCCGCTTCGGTGGGATGTGCGGGTCTGATGGGTCGCAGCGTGTGGGGAGACGGATATTTCGGAGAACGAGCAGGAGCATGAGACGCGGGCGGCGGAGCGGCTGATTCTGTTCTCGGACGCGGTGGTGGCGATCGCCATCACCTTGCTCGCGCTGGAGTTGCCGGTGCCGGAGGGGCACGATGTGTCGGAGTTCTGGCACTCGGTGCGGGCCAATGATGGGCATTATCTGGCGTTTTTGATCAGTTTCCTGGTGATCGCGATGGCGTGGGGCGAGCATCACAGGGTGTTCAGGACGGCGCTGCGGGTCGACACGCGGCTGCGGAAGATCAACTTGGTGTGGCTGATGATGATCATCCTGAATCCGTTCGCCACGAAGATGCTGATCGAAGAGGGTCACGACACCGTCGCCACGCATGCGCTGCGGTGGGGCTTCTACGCGCTGTTGCAGGTGCTGGGGAATGTCGCGCTGCTCACCCTGACGTATTACCTGAGGACGCTGAACCCCGCGGGGACGGGCGCCGGGGTGGACGGGAACGAGGGTTCGTACGGGGTCATCATCGGATTCGGTCTGTCCATTCCGGTGTTCTTCGCGACAACTAACGCGTGGGTGCTGTGGATTCTCGGTCCGCTGCTGACTCAGCGGGTGTACCGGCGTTTCTGGGGGCGGGGCGACCGGGAGTTGCGCGACGCGTGAGGGCGCGGGCGGCGGCGCCCAGGAGGACGAGGGCGGCGAGGGCGAAGACGGCGCTGCCCGTCAGGGCGAGGGACAGGGAGACGTCGAGGGTCGGGGACTGCGTGAAGCCGACCCAGGCGTAGGTGAGGACCGCGCCCGCGGCGAGGGCGAAGCGGTGGGCGGCGGACCAGGCGGGGCTGCGGGACCAGCGGAGCGCGAGGCATACGAAGGCGGCGACGGCCAGGAGCCACAGCGCGGGGTCGATCCAGTCGGGGACGCCGGAGGGGAGCAGGCCGTCGCGCGCCCAGTAGAGGGACGTGGCGGCGAAGGCCATGACGCCGACGAGCCAGGGGCGGGGCGTACGGGCGGCCGGGCGGATCGCCGGGCGGGCTGGGAGCGTCAAGGCCAGCGCGATCAGTACGAGAATGACGGCGCCGCAGCCGAGGAGTTGGACGGGCGAGGCCGTGAAGTGCTCGCTGTGCTGCTGCGCGACCGCGAGGAAGAGGGAGTCGGCGACGAAGGCCACGGCGACCAGCGGCAAACCGATGTTGCCCAGCCACGGGCGCGGCCTCTCGGCCGAGTCGCGCGCGAAGGTCTCCACGAGCGCGATCGGCACGCACACGCTCCACACCGTGTGGATCGACAGCACGTCCTCGACCATCCCGACGCTCGTCCCGAGGAACGGCACGTACGTCCCCGCGTACGCGCCCGCCATGTCGAACCCGCCGTAGTGCGGATTCCACAGCATCTGGTCGATCGGCCCCTCCTCGACCAGCGCGTACGCCGCCGCGAGCACGATCATCGTCGGCCAGCCCCGGCCGAGGCGCCGCGCGCACTCGCGGATCAGTACGGCGCCGCCGCCGTACATCGGCGCGAGGATCAGGACGGACGGCAGCGCGGTGACCGGCTGGTTGCCGAGCAGGAACTCCCCGATCAGGGGCGACAGGAAGAAGAGGCCCACCGCGAGCCGGAGGCGGTGATGCGGGTGCCGGTCATGCGGGTGCCGGTCATGCGGGCGAGGGTCGCGCGGGTGCCGGTCGTGCGGGTGCCGGTCGGCCAGCGGCCGGTACGCGGATACGGTCCGGGAGTCGGATACCGTCCGGGAGTCGGATACGGTCCCCGCGCCCGAGGCGGGAGCGGCGGCCTGCGGCAAAGACGTCCGTACTGCGTCATCGGAAGGCATACCTCCGACGCTAGGCACCCGCTCCGTTCACGGCCTCGGCCGAACGGCCAGACCCGGCGTCCGACCGGCCAGACCCGTCACCGGCCCACCGGCCAGAACCGCTGTCCGACCGGCCAGAACCGTCACGTCCGACCGACCCGGCCCCCTCACTCCTCCCCCGCGTCATGCGCCAGCAACGCGAGCTGAATCCGGTTCTCGACCCCGGCCTTCCCCAGCGCGCTGGACAGATGCGCCTTGACCGTCCCGACCGACAGATGCAGCCGCGCACCGATCTCGGTGTTGGAGAGCCCTTCGGCGACGGCCCGCGCGACGTCGCGCTCGCGCTCGGACAGGACGGCGAGCCGCTGCCGGGCGGCGTCGGCACGGGAAGAGGACCCAGAAGCCGCGTGGGCGATGAGGGCACGGGCGGCGGACGGCGACAGGACGGGTTCGCCGCGCGCCGCCCGCCGTACGGCCTCGACGATCTCCTCCGGCTCGGTGTGCTTGAGCAGATAGCCCGCCGCGCCCGCCCGTACCGCCTCCAGGACGGTCTCCTCGGCGCCGAAGGTGGTCAGCACGATGACCTGGGGCGCGGGGTCGCGCCCGGTGAGGGCGCGGGTGGCGGTGATGCCGTCCGTGACCGGCATGCGGATGTCCATGAGGACGACGTCCGGACCGTGCTGCCGTACGGCCCCGGGTACGGCCGCGCCGTCCCCCACCTCGCCGACGACCTCGATGCCTTCGGCGCCGCGCAGCATCATCTTCAGCCCGGCGCGGACCAGCGGGTCGTCGTCGACCAGAAGTACCCGGATCATGCCGCCGCCCCTCACTCCTCGCCCCTCCCCGCTACCGGGGATCACGCGCTGATGTCGCAGGCCACGGTAGCCGTACCCGTACGGTGAACACGCCCTCAGCGCGCCCGTGTTCGAGGGTCCCGCCGTCCAGGGCGACGCGCTCGCCGAGGCCCACGAGACCGGTGCCGGAACCGGGGAGCGGGCGCAGCGGCCCCGAAGTCGCCTCGTACGCCAGCGGGTTGGTGATCTCGACGGCGAGGTCCGCGCCGGGCGCGCCGCTCAGCCGTACGACGACACGCGAACCGGCCGCGTGCTTACGGGCGTTGGTCAGCGCCTCCTGCACGGCGCGATAGGCGGTGCGCTGGAGCTGCGGGCGCAGGTCGGGCGCGAGCGCCGGGTCCACGTCGTCGTGGAACTCCACGTCCTGGCCGGCCGCCCGCGCCTCGGCCACCAGTACGGCCACGTCCGCGAGCCGTGGCTGCGGCGCGGCCGTGCCCTCGTCCTCCGTCCGCAGCACGAGCAGCACGTCCCTCAACTCCTCAAGCGCCTGATGGGCGTTGTCCCGGATGACGCGGGCGCTCTCCGCGATCTCGGCCGCGTCCAGCGCGGGGCCGCCGGCGCTCCTCGTCCAGTACGCCAACGCCCCCGCGTGCACGGACAGCAGCGAGATGCGGTGCGCCAGCACGTCGTGCATCTCCCGTGCGATGGCGGTCCGTTCGGCGCGGCGGGTGTCGGCGAGCCGCCGCGCGTGGTCGGCGCGCTCGCGTACCGCGTCCTCCCGCAGCCGGACGAGGAGTTGGCGGCGGCTGCGCAGGGCGCTGCCCGTGGCGAAGAAGACGAGGTAGTACGCCACCGCGAAGGCCGCCGCCGTCCAGTCGGTGCGGTGCGGGTCCGACAGCAGCAGCGCGTCCGGCACGGACGCGGCCACGAACAGGCCGAGCACCGGCAGCGAACGGCGCAGCGGCTCGTACAGCGCCAGGCCCGCCGTGATCACCATCCCGGCGCCGAACACGCTGTTGGACAGCGCCAACGCCGGTACGGCCAGCAGCGCCACGGCCATCGGATAGCGCCGTCGCCACCACAGCGACACGCACGCGAGCGCGCCGAGCGGCAGGTCGACCGCCTGGATCCACACCGGCCGGTCCTCGTGCTGCGCCGCGACGCCGTACACCACCATGCCGACCAGTACGGCGAAGCAGAGCGCGGCCACGTCCACGGCCCAGTCGCGGGGCGTACGGCCACCGGTACGGCCGTCGGTACGGGCCTCCGTACGGAGGTCGGCGTCGGCGTCGGCTTCGGTCATCCCCCGAGCGTAGGGGCGGCGGGGGCCTCGCCCGGGGAACCGTCCCGGACCCGCCCTCGGGTGCCGGACGGCGGGGCGTGGCCGGCGGGTGGGCGCTCATTGCCGCTGGGGCTAGTCCTCAAACGCCGGACGGGCTGATTAACGGCTTCTGGCACACCCGCCGGGACCGGCCCCCCGTCCTCGAACGCCGGACTGGCGGAATCGTGGCTTCTGGTCGCGGGCCCCCTCGCGGGGGCGGGGGACGAGGGGCGGTTAGCCTCGGGGGCAAGGCAGGGCTTCGGGGTTGGTGCGCGAGGAGGAGGAC
This sequence comes from Streptomyces sp. CBMA29, assembly GCF_014596445.1. Lineage (GTDB taxonomy): Bacteria > Actinomycetota > Actinomycetes > Streptomycetales > Streptomycetaceae > Actinacidiphila. The sequence continues at coordinate 18,958 of NZ_MECL01000178.1, forward strand.
GGGATGGCTGGGGTTCCGGCGAGTGTGGTGGCGGCGGGCGGGCTGATCGGCGGCTACGGGGTGGCGCGGTGGACGCGAAAGCGGGCCCTGGGGGGTGTGGCCCTCGCGGCGGCGGGCACGCTCGCGGCCCGCGAGTGGCACGCGCGCTCGGGACCGGCGGTCGCCACGACGCTGACCACCGTCTACGTGGCGGCTTTCGCGGGTTCGCACCCGCTCGCCCGCAAGGTCGGCGCCTGGCCCGCCGTCTTCTCGGTCGCGGGTGGCGTGGCCGCCGCGTCCTGGGCCATCACCGGCCGCCGCCGCTGAGCCCGCGTGCCCGAACCCCGACGAAGCCCCTGACGCGGAACCCGCGTCCGGGGCCGTGACGGGCAACCACCGCTGGAAGCGGCGTGTTTGAATGCCGCGCATGAACGAGGATGCGGCGGAAGGCGAGGGAGCGGGCGGGGGCGGCGGCTCCGCGCGGATATGGGTCGGTGCGATTCCGGCGCTCGATCCGGACAGTACGGAAGTGATCCTGGGCCTCGACCTGGAGTCGGCCGACCCGGCGGAGCGGATGATCTGTCTGCTGCTGAACCGGGGCCACGAGGGTGAGGAGGGCGTCTTCTATCTGCTGCCGGACGACCTCTCGGCGCGTTACGAGCGGAACGGCGAGCGGCTGGCCGTCACCGTGCTGTCGCACCACGCGGTGCTGGAAGCCGATCTGGACGACGCCGATCTGGACGCCACGGACGAGTTGCGGACGCACCTCGCCGGGCTCGCCCGCGATCCGCTCGACGCCGACCGCCTGATCCTGCTGCGCGGCGAGATCGTCACCGATTTCGTGCCCATGGTCCGGGACGACAGCGCGCAGCCCCTGCTCGTCACCACCACTGCGGCCGATGCTCTGCGCCAGTTCCGGCCCGACGAGGGCGAGACGGACATCGCCGTCCTGTCGGCGACGCTGACCCCGCCCCCGCCCCCGCCCCCGACCCCGCCCCCGACCCCGGACCGGCACGGCTGAATGCCGACGGCCCTGGCGTCGGGGGGGAGCGCCAGGGCCGTCAGGGTTAACCGGAGGTGCGGTCTCGGGTGGAGCGGGAGCGGGACCGTCGCAGATGGCCAAGATGGCCAAGACGGCTCAGACGGCGATGTCGTGGGCGCGGAGCCAGACGGCCGGGTCGATGGGGGCGGCCCCGGCGGCGGGACGGACCTCCAGGTGGAGGTGGGGGCTGGTGACGTTGCCGGTGGCGCCGACGCGCCCGATGGTGTCGCCCGTGGTGACCTTGCCCGAGGTGGCGACCATCGTGGAGAGGTGGCAGTACCACAGCTCGGTGCCGTCATCGAGGGTGAGGATCACGCGGTAGCCGTACGAGCCCGCCCACCCGGCCGAGGTGACCGTACCGGTGTGGATGACGTGCACCGGGGTGCCGGTGGGGGCGGCGAAGTCCTGGCCGGAGTGGGTGTTGGCCCACAGGGAACTGGCCTCGCCGAAGCTGTCGGTGAGCGTGTAAGAGGCGAGCGGCTTGAGGTACGAGACCGCGAGGAGGGCCAGCCGCTCGGACTCGGCCTTGGCGGCGGCCTCGGCATCGGCCTTGGCCCGCGCTTCGGCTGCGGCCTTCGCGGCGGCGGCCTGCTCGCGTACCTTCTGCGCGGCGGCCTCGCGGGCTGCCTGCTGGGCAGCGGCCTTCTCGGCCGCCTCGCGTTCGGCCTGCGCGGCGGCGTCCCGCTGCCGGGTCGCCTCGTGGACGATACGGGCGCGCAGGGCCTCGCCGGGGTCGGTGGGCACGGGCGCGGGCACGGAAGCAGGTGCGGAGGCGGGGGTAGGTGCGGAGGCGGGGGCGGCCGGAGCCACGTCCGTAGCCGTCGCCGTATCCGCAGCCGTCGCCGTATCCGCAGCGGCGCTGACCACGGTCGCGGGAGCCGACGCGTCCCGTACCGCCGCGCCGCCGAAGTAGTCGCCGACCGTCGGCAGGGCCGAGACGCCGGGGGAGCCTGCGGGCGAGACACCGGTCGAACTCGCTTGCAGGTCAAGGGAGTCGGGCAGTTCCGGTACGTCCGGGACGGCTATCGGCGCGGGTACGGCGTCGGCCGCGACGGCCACGCCCCCGGCCCCTACAGCGGCCATCGCGGCAACGCCGAGGACGGTCGAGCCACGGGCCACGGAACCGACGGAGCGCTGGCGCGGAAGCCGGTGGCGGTTCGCGGCCGGGCCCTGGGAGCCCGGCGAGCCCTCGGCGGCAGAGGCGGCGGAATCCTCGGGGGAATTCCAGTCGTCCCACTCGCCGGGGGGATCGGCCGCTGGGGCCGCCGGGGCGGGAGCGTAGGCAGGCTGGTTGGACGCCACGCGGGCGCACTCCTTTCCTTCCTTGTCGCCTACCGGGTTAGCTGACGGGTTCGGAGCAGGAAGGTCTCCTACGGGCCTGAACGCTGCCCGATTCACCCCATTGGACCCCTCCCGTACGCCAGGGTGCGGCGAGCGAGAGGGCGGGTCCCCGGTTCCCGCGAACGGGATTCGGCAAGCGCGCGGTGCCGCCTCTGTGGCGGTGGTGACAACCGCGCTGCGTTATCGAACGTTAATAGAGCCGGGGTCGTTTTCCAAGCCGAATCAAAGAGTTGACGTCAGGAACCAAACGGTCACGGGGTGCGCGATACGGGTAAATCCGGCACCGGATGTGGCCGGGTAGTGATGTGAGTGTGTGTCAGTTGTTATGCACAGGGGGACGGTTCGATTACGTACTGTCAGGGCGGGGCGTCGCTCACGTGTGTACGGCGTCGACCATGGCGTGATGCGGGTCGGCCGGAAACGGACCCCGGCGGCGTGGCCGAGGCGCCGCCGAGGCAGGTCACGCGGTCCGGACCGGACCGAAGGAACCCCGTGCCGACTTCCCGCGTCCTCCCCCTTGACCTCGTCCAAGGGAGCCCTCGATGACACGCGCCGACGACCTCGGAACCCCTGACCCGTCGGGGCCGTTGGACGGGGTCGGTGAATCCGGCCAGCTTGGGCGCGATGTCGCCTCCGGCGACGGTGGGAACGGCGACGGTGGCGGGGACGTGAGCGGGGACGTGGACGCGGTCGGGGACGTGGACGTGGACGGGGGCGCGCGCACCCGCCGCCGACTGCTGCGCGGCGGCCTCGCCTTCGGTGCCGCCGTCGCCGTCGGCCTCACGGCGGAGCTGACCTCTTCCACCGGCCGCGCGTCGACCGGCGCCGTCGACCACCCCTCCGCCGTCTGGACCCCGGCCACCTCGCACAACTACACGGCGTCCCGGCGCACTTCGTCGTATCCGATCGACCTCGTGGTGATCCACGTCACGCAGGCGAGTTTCACCAACGCCATCGGCATCTTCCAGAGCCCGTCCCACGCGGTCTCCGCCCACTACGTCGTCCGCTCCGGAGACGGCGAGATCGCCCAGTGCGTACGCGAGCACGACATCGCCTGGCACGCGGGCAACTGGGGCTACAACACCCGCAGCATCGGCATAGAGCACGAGGGCTGGGTGGGACAGCCCGCCTACTTCACCTCCGCCATGTACTCCGCCTCGGCCGCCCTCACCGCCGCGATATGCGACCGGTACGGCATCCCCAAGGACCGCGACCACATCATCGGCCACTACCAGGTCCCGGGCACCGACCACACCGACCCCGGCGCCAACTGGGACTGGCCCCGCTACCTCGCCCTGGTCAACGCCGCCTGACGCCTCCGGCGCGGAACCCATCAGCCAGCCCAACCCGTCGATACGGGCCCGGCGCACGACGACGCCTCGGGCGACGGTCCCGGCGACGCGGTCGAGCCACGGCCGCCTCTCGTAATCCACGGCGTAGGAGTCCCGCATCTCCGGATGCACGGCCGAGCGGGTGCAGGCGCCGACCAAGTCGGCGAACGGCGGCACGTTCGGGGCATCACACGCCTAGGGCGTGCCTGTTCGTGGGTGGCCCGCGTGGCGCAGGCACCCGCCCCGCAGGCTCGTGGCGGCGCTCAGACCGGGAAGCGGCCGGACTTCACCTCGGCCACGAAGGCCGACCAGGCGTCCGCCGGGAAGAGGAGAGCGGGGCCGTGGGGGTCCTTGGAGTCCCGGACCGGGACGAGGGGGTGACCGTCGGCCACCTCGACGCAACTGCCCTCGTCACCACCGCTGTAGCTCGACTTGCGCCAGCCGGTGAGCGCGGACGCGGTCGGGATTATGGCTTCAGTGCTCTTCATGTCCGTAGTCCTTCGCTGTAGACCGCAGAAGGGCGAGTGACTCCCTCGACGGCAGCGCGTCGCCCAGGGCAAGATCGTATGCGCCCTGGAAGCGTTCGACCATCGCCGGCGAATCGTGCACGACGCCCGTGTGCAGTCCCTCGACGTAGGCGATCGGCGGCTGATCCTCGAACCACATAAGGGTCACCATGCTTTGCAGGAGCGGGTGCACGCCCACCCCGAACGGCATCACATGCACGCGAATGCGGTCACTGTCCACCAGGTCCGCGAGATGAACGAGTTGCGCAGCCATGACGTCGGGACCGCCGATCGGACGGCGAATGACCGCCTCGTCCAGCAGCGCCCACACGACCGGCGCGACGGGATCGTCCAGCAGATGCGACCTCTCGGTCCGGGTGACGACGGCCTTGTCACGTTCCTCACGGCTCAACGGCGGGTATGCCGCAGCACGCAGCACCGCGTGGGCGTATGCCTCCGTCTGAAGGAAGCCCGGTACATACGACAGCGCGAACTCGCGGATGACAGACGCCTGTTGTTCGAGCTCCTTCGCCGCCTCGAAGTGGCTTCCCACCGGCCTGCCGTCCTTGTCCGGCAGAAAGCTGGCGAGCACGTCACCGGTGTTCAGGGCCCTGTCCAGCCGCTTCGCGTCGTCCTCCGACGGCCACCGTCGGCCCGCTTCGATGTGAGCGATGTGCGAACGGGTCATCACCGCCACGCCTGCCAGGTCCTGTTGGGTGAGAGCTGCCTTCTTCCGCTGCTCGCGGAGCCATTCACCGTATGCCATGGCCATGGGGCAACTCCCTTGTGTGCCTTCTGCATTGTCACGCGCTGTCCTCTATCGAGCGTAGAGCGTCACCCCGAGTGTTGGAGGCGGAAAGTCAGCACTCGATCACGGAGCGAGCACCATGAGGAACGCACCCCCTTCCGTCCCGGTGGCGGCGCAGCGGTGGCCGAAGACGTCCAGGTCGGCGCAGGCCGCGCGGCATCATCTGCGGGATGTGCTCGACCGATGGGAACTGCGCGACCTGGCGGACGCGGCCGAGTTGGTCGTCTCCGAGCTGGTCACCAACGCCGTACGGCACGCGCGCGGCGCCGACCGGCTGATCGAGACCCGTTATCAGCCGACGCCGGACGGCGGTCTGCGGATCGAGGTGCACGACGCCGACGACCGGGTCCCGGTCGTGCGCCAGGCGTCCGCGCAGGACGAGTCGGGCCGGGGACTGCACCTGGTCGAGGCGCTGACGGACGGCCGGTGGGGCGTCCTCCCCCGCGCGCACAGGGAGGGCGCGGGCGCCGTGGGGAAATTCGTCTGGGCTCACGTCGGGCCCGCACCGTGGTGAGCCCCGACGCGTCAGGGCGCCTGCACGCGCGCGAGCGTGATGACCGGGATCGTACGGCCCGCGCGCTGCTGGAAGTCCGCGAAGAACGGCGCGGCGCGCACCTGCTGCGCCCAGAGGCGGTCGCGCTCCGCGCCCTCGGTGATGGTGGCCGTGACGTCGAAGGACTCGGTGCCGACCTCGACGTGGGCGGCGGGGTGGGCGCGGAGGTTGTGGAGCCAGTTGGGGTGCGTGGGGCGGCCGCCGTTGGCGGCGAAGACGACGAGGTGGGGGCCGTCGGTGGCGTACGCCATCGGGGAGGTGAGGCGGCGGCCGGTGCGGGCGCCGGTGGTGGTGAGGAGCAGCAGCGGGAGACCGCCGCCGCCCAACTGGCCTCCGTTGGAACGGAATTGGTCGATGATTAACTGATTGCGCTCGACTCGCTCTGACACCGGCCCGGTCCTCCAGGATGTCGCCGACGCCCCCGTTGGGCGTTACGCCGGGTCCGAACCTACCCGGCCGCCACTGTCCGTACGGCTACGACCACGTATCCGCGTCGCCGCCGACCCACGAGATCAGGTCGGTCTCCTCGACCTCTATGTCGTCGAGACCGGCGCGGCGGAGGAATTCGACGAGGTCGGCTATGCGGTGGGCGCGGCCCACGTCGGTGCCACGGATGGTGACCCGCCGCCCGCCGCCGGGGCCCGGCGGGTGCACGGTGATCGGCGGAGTGTCCATGACACCAGCCTGCCCCGCATGTCCCGGGTCCGCACCCCAGATCAGCCGCGACCCGGATCAGCCGCGACCCGACCGGCCGGGCTCCCAGTCCGGCTCCCGCCCCGCGCCCCCTACGGCCTCGGCCGCCAGGCCGTCCAGCACCGGCAGCCCCGCCACCAGCAGCCCCCTGTCGTACGACCGCCGCCCGCCCGCCTCCAGCAGCCGCCACAGATCAGGGTTGGCCGCGAGCACGCGCGGGGCGAAGGCGGCGCGCCCGCCGTCGGCGTCGATGAAGACGAGCCGGGGGGTGCGGCCGGGGAAGAGGTGGATACGGACCAGGCGGTCGGTACGGACCCGGTGGCCGCGCAGCACGCCCCGTACCCGGAGCCAGCCGTCACCCGCGGTGACCAGGGGCGGACACAGGGCGCCGAAGACGGCGGCGGCCAGCGCGGTCCAGAACGCGGCCCGTACGGGGTCCAGGGTGCCCAGCGCCCAGTCCGCCGCGGTCAGCGCCGCGAGCAGGCCGCCCGCCAGCCCGAGGGCGACCCGGAATCCGGCGCGCCACCCGTGGTCGTACGCCGTCGCGGGCCGGTGGACGCGCACATGGCCGGGCAGCCGGCCGTACGCCGAACCGGGCCCGTATCCGGCCGCGGGCACGTGTCCGGCCGCGGGCACGTGTCCGGCCGACATCGGGGAAGCCCCCGACCGCACCGTCCGGACCGCCTCGCCGTGTCCCATGTCTCCGACGCTACGGACGCCCTGCGGCCCCGCGGCCGGCGTTGACGTGGCCCTGACGCCCCCGTCCACGGTCTTGACGCGACGCTGACGCGGGGCCTCCGGGCCTCCGGACCGCCGTGCCTCCGGGCCCCCACGACCCCGGCGCCGGACCGCCGCGGCTCACCCGGCTGCCGTAATCGTTCGCGCGCCGCCCCGCTGACCTGCGGCGCGGCCGTACACCCCGGCAGAACCCGGCAGGACACGGCCCGCGCCGTCAAGACGGTGTCAACGTGGCCGTCCGCCGCGCCAGGGAAGCGTTAACAGCGCAGGACGGGCCCCGGTCAGGCCGTCTCATGAGCGATGTCCTTCCGTTCGCCTCTCCACACGATCCGGGGTTCTCGCCCATGTCCGATGTTGTCTTCGTCCTCGTGACGATCGCGGTGTTCGCCGTGCTCGCCCTGGTGGTCAAGGGGGTCGAGAAGCTGTGAGCGCCGAGAACGTCGTCGGCCTCGTCGTGGCTGCCTGCCTGCTCGTCTACCTCGTGCTCGCCCTGATCTTCCCGGAGAAGTTCTAGTGAACGACACTCTCGCGGGCTGGCTCCAGATCACCGTCCTGATCGCGGCACTGGCGCTGACCTACCGCCCGCTGGGCGACTACATGGCCCGCATCCTCACCACCACCAAACACCTGCGCGTCGAGCGCGGCATCTACCGGCTCGGCGGCGTCGACGGCGACGCGGACCAGAAGTGGTCGGCGTATCTGCGGGGCGTGCTGGCGTTCTCCGTGGTGTCCGTGCTCTTCCTCTACGCCTTCCAGCGGCTCCAGAACCACCTGCTGCTGTCGCTGGGCTTCGCGCCGGTCAAGGCCGACCAGGCGTTCAACACCGCCGCCTCGTTCGTGACGAACACCAACTGGCAGTCGTACTCCGCCGAGGTGACGATGGGTCACCTGGTCCAGATGGCGGGTCTGGCGGTGCAGAATTTCGTGTCGGCCGCCGTCGGCATCGCCGTGGTCGCCGCCCTCATCCGCGGTTTCACCCGCCGCAGGACGGACCGCGTCGGCAACTTCTGGGTGGACCTGACGCGGATCGTCGTACGGCTGCTGGTGCCGATGGCGTTCGTCTTCGCGATCGTGCTGGTCGCGGCGGGCGCGGTGCAGAATCTGCACGGCATCCACGAGATCACCACGCTGATCGGCGACAAGCAGTCGGTCACCGGCGGCCCGGTGGCCTCGCAGGAGGTCATCAAGGAACTGGGCACCAACGGCGGCGGGTTCTACAACGCCAACTCCGCCCACCCCTTCGAGAACCCCAACGGGATCTCCAACATCCTGGAGATCTACCTGCTGTTGGTGATCTCCTTCTCGCTGCCGCGCACCTTCGGCAAGATGATCGGCGACCACCGCCAGGGGTACGCGATCCTCGCCGTCATGGGCCTGATCTGGGCCGCGTCGGTCGCGCTCATCACCGTCAACGAGCTGCACAGCGTGAGCAGTTCGGCCGGTCACGCGGCCGGCGGGATGATGGAGGGCAAGGAACAGCGGTTCGGGATCTGGGCGTCCACGCTCTTCGCGGCCTCGACCACGCTGACCTCGACCGGCGCCGTCAACTCCTTCCACGACTCGTTCTCGCCGGGCGGCGGCGGCATGACGATCTTCAACATGATGCTCGGCGAGATCGCGCCCGGCGGTACCGGCTCCGGTCTCTACGGCATCCTGGTCCTCGCGATCATCGCGGTGTTCGTGGCCGGGCTGATGGTCGGCCGCACGCCGGAGTACCTGGGCAAGAAGCTCGGGGCGCGCGAGATGAAATTCGCGTCGCTGTACATCCTGGCCACGCCCGCCGTCGTCCTGATCGGCACCGGTACGGCGATGGCGCTGCCCGGCGAGCGCGCCGCGATGCTCAACTCCGGTCCGCACGGCTTCTCCGAGGTGCTGTACGCCTTCACCTCCGCCGCCAACAACAACGGCTCGGCGTTCGCGGGCCTCAGCGTCAACACCGAGTGGTACAACACCGCGCTCGGTCTGGCGATGCTCTTCGGCCGCTTCCTGCCGATGATCTTCGTGCTGGCGCTGGCCGGTTCGCTGGCGAGACAGCAGCCGGTGCCCGTCACCGCGGGCACGCTGCCCACCCATCGGCCGCAGTTCGTCGGCCTGCTCACGGCCGTGATCATCGTGGTCGTCGGCCTCACCTACTTCCCCGCACTCTCGCTGGGTCCGCTCGCGGAAGGTCTGCACTGATGTCCGTCACCACTGACACGCCGCCGTCCCCCTCGGGGGGCCGGGGCGCCGCGGCGGCGCAGCCGTCGCACCGGATCTCCGGCGGGCTGCTCGATCCCCGGCAGTTGCTGATCTCGCTGCCCGACGCGTGCCGCAAGCTCGACCCGCGCGTCATGGCCAGGAACCCGGTCATGTTCGTGGTCGAGGCGGGCGCGGTGCTGACCACGCTCTCCGCGATCAAGGACCCGAGCATCTTCGCCTGGGTGATCACCGCGTGGCTCTGGCTGACCGCGGTCTTCGCCAATCTGGCGGAGGCCGTCGCCGAGGGCCGCGGCAAGGCGCAGGCGGAGACCCTGCGGCGTACGAAGACCGAGACGGTGGCGCGCCGGCTGGTCAACTGGAGCCATGGGCAGGGCACTTCCGCTGAAAGCCAGGCCACTTCCGCCGGTGGGTCCACGGGGGCCGTCGCCGAGGAGCCCGTGCCCGCCGCCGAACTCCGGCTCGGGGACCACGTGGTGGTCGAGGCCGGGCAGATCATCCCCGGCGACGGTGACGTCGTCGAGGGCATCGCGTCGGTGGACGAGTCCGCGATCACCGGTGAATCGGCCCCCGTCATCCGGGAGTCGGGCGGTGACCGGTCGGCGGTGACGGGCGGCACCCGCGTGCTGTCCGACCGTATCGTCGTCAAGATCACCTCCAAGCCGGGCGAGACGTTCATCGACCGGATGATCGCCCTGGTCGAGGGCGCGTCACGGCAGAAGACGCCGAACGAGATCGCGCTGAACATCCTGCTGGCCTCGCTCACCGTCGTGTTCCTGCTGGCCGTCGTCACGCTCCAGCCGATGGCGATCTACGCGGGCGCCGAGCAGTCCATCGTGATCCTCGTCGCGCTGGTCGTGGCGCTCATCCCGACCACCATCGGGGCGCTGCTGTCGGCGATCGGCATCGCGGGCATGGACCGGCTGGTGCAGCGCAATGTGCTGGCCATGTCGGGCAGGGCCGTCGAGGCGGCGGGCGACGTCAACACCCTGCTGCTCGACAAGACCGGCACCATCACCCTCGGCAACCGGCAGGCCGCCGAGTTCCTGCCGCTGGGCGGCGCCGACATCGGCCGGCTGGCCGACGCGGCGCAGCTCTCGTCGCTGTCGGACGAGACGCCCGAGGGCCGGTCGATCGTCGTGCTCGCCAAGGAGCGGTACGCGCTGCGCGCGCGGGCCGAAGGGGAGCTGCCGCACGCGGAGTTCGTGCCGTTCACGGCGCAGACCCGGATGAGCGGCGTCGACCTCGTCGAGGACGGCGGCCAGCGGTCGTTGCGCAAGGGCGCGGCCTCCGCCGTCATCCGGTGGATCCGCGACGCGGGCGGACAGCCGACCCCCGAGGTCGGCGAGATCGTGGACGGCATCTCGGCGAGCGGCGGCACCCCGCTGGTCGTCGGCGAGATCGTGCGCCGCGACGGCGGGACGGGTGGCGGGACGGGTGGCGAGACGACGACCGCGACCGTGCTCGGGGTGATCCACCTCAAGGACGTCGTCAAGGCCGGGATGCGCGAACGCTTCGCGGAGCTGCGGACGATGGGCATCCGCACGGTCATGATCACCGGCGACAACCCGATGACGGCCAAGGCCATCGCGGAGGAGGCGGGCGTGGACGACTTCCTCGCCGAGGCCACCCCCGAGGACAAGATGGCGCTCATCAAACGGGAGCAGGCGGGCGGCAAGCTCGTCGCGATGACCGGCGACGGGACGAACGACGCGCCCGCGCTGGCTCAGGCCGACGTCGGCGTGGCCATGAACACCGGCACCTCGGCCGCCAAGGAGGCCGGGAACATGGTGGACCTGGACTCCAACCCCACCAAGCTGATCGAGATCGTCGAGATCGGCAAGCAACTGCTCATCACCCGTGGCGCGTTGACGACCTTCTCGATCGCCAACGACGTGGCGAAGTACTTCGCGATCATCCCCGCGATGTTCACCGTCGCCTATCCGGGCCTGGACAAGCTCAACGTCATGGGCCTGCACAGCCCGCAGTCGGCCATCGCCTCCGCGATCATCTTCAACGCGCTGATCATCATCGCGCTGATCCCGCTCGCGCTGCGCGGTGTCCGCTACCGGCCGTCGTCCGCCGCCGCCCTGCTCAACCGCAACATCTGGGTCTACGGACTCGGCGGCCTCGCCCTGCCGTTCGTCGGCATCAAACTCATCGACCTGATCATCCAGTTCATCCCCGGACTGCGCTGACCGCCGCCTCCGGGCGAGCGACATCTCTTCACGAAAGGACGGTGCGACACGATGTTCACGTTCCACTCCAGCGCGGTCCGCAGACACCTCTCGGCGCTCCGCATTCTGCTGCTGATGACCGTGATCGCGGGGGTCGTCTACCCGCTGGCCGTCACGGGCGTCGCCCAAGTCGCCTTCAGCGGCAGGGCGAACGGCTCCGAGGTCACGCAGAACGGCCACGTCGTCGGGTCCCGGCAGCTCGGGCAGAGCTTCGACCTGCCGAAGAAGAACCCCGACGACGCCGACGAGGCGGCCCGCCCGGACCCCCGGTGGTTCCAGCCGCGGCCGTCGGCCGGCGGCTACGACCCGCTGGCCTCCGGCGCGTCCAACCTCGGGCCCAACAACCCGGACCTGGTCAAGACGATCGAGCAGCGCCGCAAGGACGTCGCCGCCTTCGACGGGGTCGATCCGGCCTCGGTCCCGGTCGACGCGGTGACCGCCTCGGGCTCGGGCCTGGACCCGGACATCTCGCCCGCGTACGCGTACGAGCAGGTGAACCGGGTCGCCAAGGCCCGGGGGCTCTCCGCCGACGCGGTACGCGAGTTGGTCGCCGGCCATGTGTCGGGGCGCGAGCTGGGCTTTCTCGGCCAGAAGCACGTCAATGTCCTCGACCTCAATCGGGCGTTGGCGGCGCGGCACTGAACTCCCTACGCGTTCGGGGTATTTCCCGGGTGCGCCGTCAGCCCTCCGGTATACGCTTCCGCCGAAACGGATGCGCGTGCCGGGGGGCTTTCCGGGCTTTCGCATTCCCGGGGCAGGGGGAGGGCCATCACGGACCGGCTCAGTGTGCGGAGCGTTCTCGGGCGGGTCGAGGCCATTGAGGACTGGCTGCTGACCTCGGAGGAATGGCGTGCGGTGGGGGCCGCGCTGGACGGGTTGAGCACGGCGCTGGCGGACGGGAGCGAGGAGGGCGTACGCGACGCGCTCGGCGCGCTCCAGGCGCTGGAGGAGTCGCGGCGCGCGCTGGCGCGTCCCGGCCCGGTGAAGTCCTTCATCCCGCAGCGGCAGCGCGAGCAGCGCAACATCCTGGTGCGGCGGCTCACGCTTGACCTGAGCAGGGAGGACCGGGGCCCGGCGGCCGGCCCTTCGACGGGCTCCTCGGCCGGCTCCTCGGCTGAGCCCTCGGCTGGCCCCTCGCCCGGCGGCGGGCCGTCCGCGACAGGACCCGCAACCTGATGCGCGGCATCGTCAAACCGGCCCTGCTCATCGCCTGCTTCGCCCCCGCCGGCCCCGCCGACGACGAATCCGCCCACGCCTATCTCAACGATCTCTGGAAGGCATGCCAAGCGCTCGGCATGACATCGCCGATTACCGGACTTCCGTTTCCGGCGGGCCGTTTACCGGCCGTTCCCGGCCATACGAAGGACCTGGAAATCCTCGCGGCGGCCGAACGCGGCGGTGGCACCTCCGTTCACTCCGCCTTCGTCTTCGCGGAACACGACACCGTCGGTCTGATCGCGCTCCTCGCCCCGAATGACACCCATTCCGGCCTCGAACAGTGGAATGACCTGCTGACCGAATGGAACACGGCGGTCGCGAGCACCGGACGGCCGCGCGCCGGGCCCCCGCCGGACGGAATCCTCGGCGAATTCCGCGTCTTCGAGGCATTGCGCCGGCGCACCGTCGGCGTGAACGACCGGACGGTGTGCGAGGAGATACGCCGGTACGGTCCGCCGGTGCCGGGACCGGGCTCCGGCGGTACGGGCTCAGGCTCCGGCGGTACGGCCTCGGGCTCCGGCGGCGACGGCGACGGCGCCTGGTGGCGCGGCTTCGACCGTACCGACCACGGCTTCGACGTATGGCGGCCCGACGAGGACCCGGCGCACGACGCCGTCTCCCACCTCTACGTGCTCGCCCCGGCCGCGCTGGAGGCCGAGTTGGACGCCTGGGCGTGGGCCGTGGACGGTGAGAGCGGACTGCGACCGCTGACCCGCTATCTGCTGCACGCCTCGAAACTGCGGTACGAGGCACGGCAGTACGCGGCCGACGAGCCGGTGCATGTACGAGTCGAGGTGAGTGACCGTCACACGCGCGAGCTGCTGCGGGAGTTGGAGCCCGCAGCCGCCGGGCAGCCGATCGCGCTCGGCCGGGTGCTGCGCGCGGCGGCGCTGCTGGACGGGACGCAGCTCGGCGCGCAGGGCATGACGTGGACGATCACGGGCTTGCGGCAGTTGAGCCGTACGGTCGCCATCGCCGCCGCCAACATGCGTATCCACGCGCCCGTCGTCCACCGCCAGGGCCCCGGCCCGTCCTGGCCCGAGGCCGACCTCGCGGCGGCCGGCGCGCTGATCGAACAGGCCGAGAGCGACCAGGTGTATCTGGAGACGACCCGTGAACGCGCCGAGGCGGCACGGGCGTTGGCGACCACCATCGTGGACCGCGCCTTCGACGACCGGCGCGGGAAGCTGACGCTCATCCAGGGCTCGGTGCTGGGCGCTGCGGCCACCGCGCTCGCCGCCGTCCAGTCGTTCTCGTACCACGTACCGCTCTCCCGCTTCCTCCAGTCGCCCGCCATCGCCGTGCTCACCGCGCTCGCCCTGGCGCTGCCGCTGACCGTGCTGCGCTGGGCGGGCGTCAGGGCGACCACCTCCTACGCGTGGCTGGTCAGTTGGGCGGCCGGGCTGGTCGGCGCGTCCCTGTGCTGGCTGGTGACCGTCCTGGTCCGCCGCCACCTCGACCTCGGACCGCTCCCCGTCGCCGTGACACTGCCCTGCGCCGTGGTGTCGGGGCTGATCGCGTACGGCGCATCCCGCTGGCTCACCCGACGGCACCGAGGTTTCCCATGACATCCGCAGCACCCTCCCCAGAAGGCGCCTTAGGGCGGGAGCCCGGCCCCGAGGCCGCGTCGGCCCCCGGCGGGGAATCCGCCTCCTCCGCCATCCGGGCCTTCGTCGAGACGCTGGACGTCGAGGATCTGATCGCCCGCTTCGACGTCGACTTCGACATCCCCATGCGCCAGTCCGACGCCGTCGGCATGCTGCGGCTCGCGGACGCGCACAGCCCGGCCCCCGGCGGCGGCCCGCGGACGACCGCGCGGCGCGTCGGCGCGTACTGGTGCGAGATCGTCCGGGCGGACATGGCGTACGAGCCGCTGACCGGCCTCCAGTTCATCGACGCGTCCAGGGCCGACGCGGAAGGGCTGCTGGCGCGCCTGGAGCAGGCGCCGGACGAATTCGCCTCCTACGCGGTGGCCCGCTGGTACGACGGCGCCGGCCGTATCCGGTACCGGCTGGGCGACTTCACCCCGGCCAGGATCGCCTTCGGTACGGCTGTGCGCGCGGCTGCGGCGGCCGGGCTGTGGTGGGTACTGCCCGACCTGCGGAGCAATCAGGCGCGCGCCGCCTTCGAGGAGCGCAGCCAGACCGCGCGCGACCGCCAGGGAGGAACCGACGCGCACGGCCTCGTACCGGAGTTGGAGGCGTTGTGCGCCGATATCCGCGCCGGGATACGGGAGTTCGGGATCGCGCTGCCCGCCTCGCCCGACGCGCCGCCCCGGCACCGGGAGTTCCTGCGCGGCTACGCGAACGCCCTGCACAATCTGGCGACGGCGGTGCGGCAGGACGGCGACGCGGGCCGGGCGCTGGACGTCATCGGCGAGTCGCTGGCGGTCAGCCGGGCCCTCGGCGACTCCTACCGGGTCGCCCAGTCGGCGAATCTGAGCGCGCAGTGCGATCCCGCGAACGCCGTCGCGTACTACGAGGACCTGCTCGACCAGCCCTGGGCGCGCGGCGCCCGGATCGCCCGGCAGAATCTCGCGATCAGGAGGGGCGGCCCCGAAGGGCTGGCCGAACTGGCGTCGATGCTCGACGAGTTGGAGCGGGACGACAGCGGCATCGGCCGCCAGACCGGGATGGACGTCGACTTCTACGCGTACACGGTGCGCGGCTACGCGCGGGTGGCCGGGCGGCTCCCCGAGGACAGCCGTCCCGCCGACGTCCTGGACCGCCGCCTGACCATGGCCAGGACCGTACGCGGCGCCGTCGCGCTGCCGGTCTACAAGCGGGCCTACGCGCGGCACATGCGGCCCGCGTACCTCCAGGCCGTCGCGGCGCGGGTCGAGACGGGCGACGGGTCGCGGGAGAATCTGGAGCAGATCCTGTCGCTGGTCGAGGAGTCCTCGGGGCGCGAACTGCTCGACCTGCTCGGCTCCTCCCGGCCGCCGTTGCTGGCGCCGCCGACGGCCCGTCAGGCGGGCGCCGAGACAAGGGAGTCCGGATCGGAGCCGCCGCCGGGTACGGGACGGCGGGCCGCTCCCGGCACCCTGGCGGACGAGGAGGCGGAGCGGCTGCGGACGCTGATCGTGCGGCGCGAGCAGGAGTACGAGGAGTGGTTCCTCCAGCATCCGCTCACCTCGGCCACGCACGACGAGGACATCGCCCACCAGCTCGTGCAGTACACCCTCAACCACCAAGGGTCGTGCGTGGTGCGGTACTTCAGCTACGCGGCGCCGGACGGGGTGCGCCGCGACGGCGGTGCGGGCGCCGCCGTCGGGGACCGGCTCGGGGTCATGGTGTGCCGCGAGGGCCTGCTGACGCTGCTGCCCGCCGTCCCGTACGACGACGTGACCGCGCTGGCGCGGGAGGTGACCGCCGACCTGGAGGCGGGCGCGCCCGGCGCCGAGACCTGCCACCGGATCTGGGACCTGCTGATCGCGCCGGTCTGGGAACACGCCACGCGCGGAGGCCCGTTGACGCATCTCACGCTCATCCCGACCGACGACCTCTTCGCGATGCCGCTGCATGTCGCGGCCGAGCGCGGCGACGACCGGCCGCTGGCGGCGCGCGTACCGCTGTCGCACTCGGTGAGCGTCGCGGCCTTCGTGACCCGTGGACGGCACCTGCTCAAAAGGCAGTTGGCGGAGCGGGACGACGATCTGGCGGCGCTGCTGGTGACCGACGCGCACGCGACGGGCCGCGAGGTCGTCGGCACCGGATGGCCGCCGGAGCACATCGTGCTGGCCGGTGACGTCTTCGGCGGCTTCCCCGACCCCGCCACGGCCCCGGGGCCCGCGCAGCGGCACCCGGCCGACTGGTCGGGGGTGGCGGCGCTCGTGGAGTGCAAGCCCGAGTTCTTCGTCTACGCCGGGCACGGCACGTACGTGGACACCGCCGAGGGCGCGGGGCCGCTGCTCAACCTCGGCCAGGAGGACGTCCTCACGCAGTTCGACCTCGCCCTGCACCTGAGCCTGCCGCGCAACAAGCTGACCGTGCTCGGCGCGTGCCTCGCGGGCCAGGGCATGCGCTCGGACGGCGGCGACGTGCTGGGCTTCATGCGGTCGCTGATGGTCAGCGGCGCGGGCGCGATCGGCGTTCCGCTGTGGAAGGTCCTCGACACCACGATGGTCGCCACCGTGCGCGCCCTGCTGCGCGAGAGCCGCCGCGTGCTGGGCCCGGGGCCGGCCGGAACCGGCGTCTTCGACGTCGTCGAGACCCTGCACCGGCACTACCGGGAGGACATCGAGTCGTACGACGGGCTCGCCGCGCGCGTCGAACGCCTGCCGCTGGCGCTGTACTTGTGAACCTATGATCGGGCCGGGCGACGGGCGACGGGCGACAAGCCGACGACCGACACAGCGACGATCACCGACGACGGGGCAGGAGACGGGGATGGGCATCGCCGAGGACGGGACGTCGGGCGGCAGCGGCTCGGACAGCGGTGGTTCCGGGGGTGGTTCCGGCAGCGGTTCCCGGGGTGGCTCCGGCGGTGCTTCCGGGGGTACGGAGGGGGCCGCCGCCCGGGAGGCCGACCGGGTCCGGGAGCGGCGCCGCGCCCGGCTGGCGGCGTACGACGAACTGCGGTCCATGCGGCCCGAGTTGTTCGAGAATCCGCCCGGCGCGGCCGTCGAGATCCTGCTCGACGGCGCGGACCAGGACGAAGTGACCCGGCAGACGGCCGAGTCGGCGGTCGCCTTCGGCCTGTCGGAGGACGTCGGGGACATCGGCGTGGTCTACCGGGACCCGTATCTGCGGCTGGTGCGCGACGCGGTCCGGTTCAGGAGCGGGCGGCTCGGTACGTACATCCGCGCGGTGGGCGACACCGCGATCGGCGGGGCCGCCGCGCTGCCCGTGCTCAGCGACGGGCGGATCGTCCTGCTGCACCACTTCCGGCACGCGACCCGCGCCTGGCACTGGGAGATCCCGCGCGGCTTCGGCGAAGCGGGCGAGGGCGGCGAGGCGACCGCGCGGCGCGAGGCCCGCGAGGAGCTGGGCTGCGAGGTGCGCGAGGTCGTGCACCTCGGCTCCTTCGCCTCGGACTCCGGACTGAGCGCGGTCGCCGACCAGTTGTACCTCGCGCGCGTCGAGGCGGACGACTTCAGCGAGGAGCCGGACGAGGGCGCGCTGGAGGAGGGCATCGCCCGGCGGCTGGCGCTGACCCCCGAGGCGTTCCACGCCATGCTGGTGGACGGCGCGATCTCGGACGGTTACACGCTGTCGGCGTACGGACTGGCTACGGCGCGCGGGCTGTTGGAGCGGCCGGGCGGCTGACGCGCGCATACCTGTGACGTATGAGGCAAGACGTGACGTGAGGCGTGTGGTGTGACGGGCGGTGAGCGACGTCACCGGCGGAGTGCGCCCGGCGCGAGCCCTTGCGCCGTACGCCTTCTGGTCCGGCGGCATTTCCCGTTCCGCTTGCGCGGACACCGCGAGTGACGGTGGACTGTACGCCTGCCCCGCCACGACCACCCGGAGGGCTCATGCCGACGTCTCGCGGTCTCGACGTCTCGTCGTACCAGGGCAATCAGGACTGGAAGTCCCTGGCCAGGAGCGGCATCACCTTCGCCTTCGCCAAAGCGAGCGAGGGCGAGCACACCAAGGACAGCAGATTCGCCACGCACATCGCGGGCATCATCGGCGCCGGACTCGTGCCGGGCGCCTACCACTTCGGCTGGCCGAACCAGAACGCGGCCACGGAGGCGGCCAATTACGTCGCCGCCGTGAAGTCCCATGCCAGAAGCGGTTTCCTGCACGTCCTGGACCTGGAGCGCCGCTCGGACGGCGCCAACTACTCGGGCCGTACCGCGGCCCAGATCCGCGCCTACGCGCAGACCTGGATCACCGCCGTACAGAAGGCGTTCCCCGGACAGCGCGTCGGCGTCTACACCTCCGCCGACGACATCGCGGCCAAGCACCTGCCCGCGAATTCGGCTTTCCTGTGGTACCCGGCGTATCCGGCGGGCGCCATGTCGTACGCCGACGCGGAGAAGCGCCCGCAGCCGTCGCCGTCCGGACTGCACCCGCTGTTCTGGCAGTTCACCAGCACCCCCATCGACCGTAATCTCGCCTATCTCTCCCCCGCCGCCCTGCGCGCGTGGGCGAGCGGCACCCCGGAGGACGACATGCCCGACCCCAAGGACTTGTGGGCCTACAAGGGCCAGCTCAACGGCAAGGTCGACCCGCACGACGCGTACAGCTATCTGCGCGGCACCAACGCCGACGTCAGGACGCTGATCACGCGGCTGAGCGCGCTCACCGCCACCGTCAACACCCTGGCGCAGGCGCTGGCCACCGCGAATCCGGCGCTGGACACGGACACCCTGGTGTCGAAGGTGCACCAGGCCATCGACGACGCGGTGGCGGCGGACGCGGTCCCGGAATAGCTCCCGGCGGTCCCGCCCCCCGGGCCCGCCCCTGCCACTTGTCCCGATTCGGTGTCCCGTAACGGCGCTTTGTGGGGCCCGAGTTGCGCGCGGGGTGCTCCGCCAGGTATCCACAAGCGGTGATGCTGCGGGGGAAGGTGACACCATGGCCATGGCTGGACTGACGGCTGCCTGGAAGCGGTCCGCGCCGGGACGGCTGTGGAAGCAGGCCACCCACATAGAGTTGATGCACCGTTCGATGGGCTTCGCCGCGCTCGGCTTCGTCACGCTGATGCCGCTGCTGGTCGTGGTCGCCGCCGCGACGCCGTGGGAGAACCGGCCCGGCTTCGCGCAGTGGGTCGTCGACGGCATGGGCCTGAACGCGGACGGTTCGCACAGCGTCCGCAGCCTGTTCGCGGCGCCGCGCAACGTCCTGAGCGCCACCAGCGCGTGGAGCCTGGCCTCGCTCGCCTACTTCGGCCTCACCTTCGTGGCGAGCGTCGAGACCGGCTACCGCAAGATCTGGGACCTGCCGTCCGGGCCCTGGCACCGCGACGTGCGGCGCGCGGTGTGGCTCGCGGTGCTCACCGGCTATCTGTTCTGCGAGTCGCAGAGCGCCGCGCTCATGGGCAGCGGGCTGCTGCGCGGCGGCGTACGCATCGTCCTCACCTTCGTCCTCGGCGTCGTCTTCTTCGCCTGGGGCCAGCGCTTCCTGCTCGGCGGCGGCGTGGACGTCCGTACCGCGCTGCCCGGCGCCGTGTTCACCATGCTCGGCCTCGCGGGCCTCCGGCTCTTCTCGCACCTCTTCTTCGCCCCGATGATCGTCTCCAACGCCGTGACGTACGGCCCCGTCGGGACCGTGCTCACCGTCGTCACCTGGCTGGTCGGCGTCGGCTTCGTCGTCTTCGGCGGCGCCCTGCTCGGGCGGCACGTACGGGACGGGCGGATGCTGCGGCGGGGCGGCGAGATTCCCCGGCCGCAGCGGCCGGAAGGGTGGTACGAGGAGCCGAAGGAGACGGCGCCTGGTGTGCTGTGGCGGTCGGACGGGTCGGGCGGGACGATCGACTGACGACGCCTCAGGTGTCGTTCTAGCTGGCCGCGGTGGCCGTTTCGCCGAGGAGCGGCGGGGGTTGGGCGGTGTCCCGTGCGGCGGTGCGCAGGGCGGCGCTGCGGGCGCCGTCGATGCCGGTGAGGACGCGTACGGGCTCGGGGAGCGGCGCGGGTTCTGGGAGCGATGCGGGTTCGTTCAGCGGCGCGGGTTCTGGGAGTGGCGGTGCGGGCTCCGGGAGTTGGACGGCCGCCGCCATC
Source organism: Streptomyces sp. CBMA29 (assembly GCF_014596445.1). Lineage (GTDB taxonomy): Bacteria > Actinomycetota > Actinomycetes > Streptomycetales > Streptomycetaceae > Actinacidiphila. Next base: position 39,266 of record NZ_MECL01000178.1, read on the forward strand.
TCCGTCGCGCTCTCCGTGATCGCGATCCGGCCGCCGAGCCGTGGCGCCGGAAGCGCGCCCGCGTCGCCGCGCAGCAGCAGCCGTACCGCCGACCACGGCAGGTTCACCCCGGTGAAGGCGGTCTGGAAAATGCCCGCCGAAGCACGGGGGTTGGCCTCAAGGAGCACCGGTCGGCCCTTGCGGTACCGGAGTTGGACGTTGGAGAGATACGCGAGCCGGAAGTGCCCGACCAGCCGCCGCGCGATGGCGACAGGCGCGGGATCGTCCAGCAGCAGCCGGTAACGCCCCTGCTTGGAGCGGGCGATGCCGGTGAGCATGGCGCCGCCGGGAGCCGACAGGCAGTCCACGCTGACCTCGGGCCCGTCCAGATACGGCATCACCAGGAACTCGGGTACGGTCTCGCCCTCGTCCGCCGCCCGCTTCAGCGCGCCCGCCACCGAGGCGACCGACGCCAGCGGTACGGGCGCGGCCAGCAGGTCCTTCAGCCGCAGCGGCCGGTCCTCCAGGATGCGGAAGCCGAACGCCGAGAACTCACCGGCGGGTTTGACGCAAATCCGCTCCCCGGTCTCCCCCAACTCCCCTACCGCCGACCTGAATCCCTCGGCGTCCGACACCACGCGCCACGGCGGCACCGGCACCCCGGCCGCCCGCGCGGCCTCGTACGTACGGCCCTTGCTCGTCAGCACGTCGACCGCCTCGGGCGGCGAACACATCAACCGCGTACCGACCGCCGCGAATTCCTCCGCCCGCCCGGCGAGCGCCGCCAGCCGTCTGGGCGGGATGAGGACGTCGATCGCGTGCCGTCGGCAGAACTCGACCGCGAAGGCGGCGTATTCGTCGTCACCGACGTACCGCGGCTCCGACTCCCCCACATCGCACGCCGCGAGCGCCGGCGCGTCCCGCAGCACATTGGTCCCGTAGATCCGTACGTCCACCGCGTCCGGGTTGTCGCGCAGCATCCCCATCACCTGGGTCGTGGCCACCCCCGCGCTGCTGAGCCATATCCGAAGTGCTATCGCGATACTCCTTCGCCCTCCGCGCGAACCCCCGGAGCCCGCCGTCCGACCATGCGGGCGCAAGCCGCCGACGGCCCTGGAACCCCCAGGCCGCGCGCCTTTCCCCGATCATGTGTGAGCGCACCTTAACCCCGGACTATGACGCCCACATTTCCCACCCGCTTCAACTCGCCAACATCACCGGCCGGGACGGTGGCACGCCCCCAGGGTCACCAGGCGGTGGCGAGCCAGGCGGTGACGGCCGCGAGGGCGATGAGGGCGATGTTGAGGCCGGTGACCCTCGCCTCGCCGCGGGAGAGGTGGAGGGCGGTGGCCAGCACCTGGAGGACGAGGAAGCCGAGCGCGGCGACCAGCGCGAGGACGGGGGCGACGCCGGTGAGCGGCGGGAGCAGCAGCCCGGCGGCGCCCAGGATCTCGACGGCGCCGATGGCGCGGACCGCGGGCATCGGGACGGTGTCGACCCAGCCCATCATGGGCGCGAGCCGCTCCTTGCTCTGCGCGGTCTTCTTGCCGCCCGCGTAGAGGTAGAAGGCCGCGAGCAGTCCGGCGAGGATCCAGTAGGCGGTCTCCATGGGTGCGTCCTCCGTCATGGTCACGATGGTCACGATGGTTACGATGGTTACGATGGTTACGATGGTTACGACTTGTAAGTAAGCACATGATCGGTGACCATGGAGACGCTTACAAAAGGCACACGGGTGTGCCTTACGCACACGGACACGCACACGGACATGCGCACGCACACGCACACGGACACGGACACGGACACGCGACGGAGGGCGCCGGTGTCGAAGTACCGTCACTCCTGCCTCATCCGCGGCGACGGCGGCCGGGCGATCCGGGGCATCCTCGACCGCGTCGGCGACAAGTGGACGCTGCTGGTCGTCGCCACCCTCGACGGCGAGCGCCTGCGCTTCACCGCGCTCCAGCAGCGCGTCCCCGGCATCTCCCAGCGCATGCTCACCCGCACCCTGCGCCACCTCGAACGCGACGGTCTCGTCTCCCGCACCGTCTACCCCGAGGTCCCGCCCCGCGTCGAGTACGAGCTGACCCCCCGGGGCCGCACGCTCATCGCCCCCGCCGTGGCCCTGGCCGAGTGGGCCGTCGACAACAACCCGGCGATCGAGCGGAGTCAGGCCGCGTACGACGACGCGGCCCGCCAACTCTGAGGACGGTTCCGCATGAAGCGTGCTTACGACGACGAACGGCTCGCCCGCTCCTACGAGTCGGGCAACGAGATGCCCGACGAGGCCCTGCGCGCATGGGTCGGCCTGATCGGTTCCTACGTCGGCTCCGCCGCCGCCTCCGGCGCCTCCGCCTCCGGCGACCGCCCCGCGCCCGACGTGCTCGAAGTCGGTTCAGGGACCGGGATGTTCGCGGCGGCGATGGCCCAATGGATCGACGGCGCGAACGTCTTGGGCGTGGACGCCTCCGAGGCCATGCTGTCCGAGGCCCGGCGGCACCATCCGCACCCGGCGGTGCGGTACGCGCACGGGACCGCCGAATCGCTGCCCGCCGCCGACGACGCCTTCGACCTCGCCCTGCTCTCCCGGGTGATCCACCACTTCCCCGACCGCGCCGCCGCCGCCCGCGAACTCGCCCGCGTCCTGCGCCCCGGCGGCACGGTCGTCGTCCGCACCACGTTCAAGGAGCGCCTGGACGCCGTCGTCTACGACTACTGGCCTCCCCTGCGCGCCACCGACGCCCTCCGCTTCCCGGCCATGGACGACGTCACGGCCGCATTCACCGCCGCCGGCTTCGACGTGCGCGAGATCCGCTCCTTCACCCAGCCCGTGACCCGGAGCCTGCGCGACTACCACGCCCGTATGACGACCCAACCCCAGTCGAAATTCGACCTCTTGACGCCAGCTCAGTTCTCCTCCGGCCTCGACCGCCTCGCCGCGGCGGCCGACCGCGAGCCGTACGACGACCCGGCCCCGGTCGACGAGCGCTACGACGTGGCCGTCTTCACCCTCCGCTGAGCGCGTGCCGCGTGCGGGCCGTCGTATGCGTGAAAGTCGTATGCGTGACGTCGTATGAGTGAACTGGTCGACCGGGTCGACGAACAGGACCGCGTCCTGGCAGTCGTCGACCGGGCGGAGGCGATCCGTGAGGGCTGGCTGCACCGCGTCGCCACCATCGTGTGCCGCGACCCGGACGGACGGTTCCTCGTGCACCGCCGCCCGCACGGCTCTTCCCGCTTCCCCGGCCAGTACAACTGGCTCCTCGGCGGCGCCGCCGACGTCGGCGAGTCGTACGAACAGGCGGCGGCCCGCGAGTTGTTGGAAGAGCTGGGCGTGCGGTCCGCGCCGCGCCTCGTCCTCAAGTTCCTCTGCGCGGGGGCCATCAGCCCCTACTGGCTCGGCCTCCACGAGACCGTCGTCACCACGGCGATCCGGCCGGACCCGTACGAAGTCCCCTGGCACACCTGGCTGACCGCCTCCGAGCTCGAAGTCCTCGTCCAGCGGCCGGAGTTCGTGCCCGACGGGCGCGAGGCGTTCGCCCGCTACCGCGCCGTGGGCGGCGGGGCGCCTGGTATGTGACGCTTCCCGTACGGCTACCGATTCCCCACGGTTTCCGTCAAGGGCCCCTGACCCCGCACCCGTCCCCGTACCGGAGCGGGCTCGGGGCACCCTTCCCCCGTCGACTCCACGGTCCTGTTCGACGCGATACGCGCCTCCGGCCGCCAGGTGACCCGGCCCCGACGTGGCCCCTGAACGCCTCCGCGCCCTCCCCTCCACTGCCTCCATCCGCCCCTGGGACGACGTCCAGCAGCCCCATCCCCTTCTCCCCCTTCCGCCGCTAGTCCCCGAGGCGCGAGGCCCCGAGCCCCGCCCTTCACCGAGGACGGCCGAGTGATCGGCGTCGTGTGGGCCGCCGTCGAAGATGAAGCGAGGTGATCGTCCCAAGGGCCGTGCGGGGGAACCCAGTCGACGACGAGAAGGCCGTGGAACGTGACGTCGAGGCCCAGTTCCTCCCTCAGTTCGCGGCGTGCCGCATCATCCGGGGCTTCGTTCGCCTCGGCCATGCCGCCGGGGAGGTCCCGGCCAGGTTTGCAGGTGGGCTTCACGAGCAGGACCCGGCCTTCCTCATCGCGGAGGAGGACGTCGGCGGAGACCCGTTTACGGGCCTACGTGGCGTTGCCCTCGGCGAGGTAGGCGTTCCAGGCTTCGGGGTCGGCGGGGCTGGGCTTCATGGGGACGGTCACCTCCGCAGGGCGCGAGTGAGGTCGGCGACTGTTGCTTACCCCTGGGGTCCGAAGTGCCACAGGGGTGGCGTGTAGCCCTCCGGGTGGGAGGAGATCAGGAGTGCGCGGAGGTCGCGGCGCTGGGTGCCGGGCAGTCCGAGGGCTTCGGTGAGGCGGCGGAAGGTCGTATAAGTGACGCCCTGGGCACGGGCCGCTGCCGCGATGTGGGCGACGCGGGCCAGGACGGCGGCATCGTCGAACGCCACGGACGTCCGGTCGGAAAGCCGTTGGACCTTGGCACGCTCGTAGTCGATCTCCGAGAAGCCGCAGACCTCGCGGCTGTGCCGCTCGGCTTCAGCCAGGCTCGTCGTGGCGCGGACCGCGCGAGCCAGTTCGTTGCGCTCGACCGCCTCCCCCAAGTCGACCTCGTAGACGGCCGGTCCCTCGTCGGTGAGCGGGACGGGCAGCCCGGAGTCCCGGACTTCGCAGAGGCCGCGAATGCCTCGGGCCGTGGCGGCCAGCATGGCGGTGGCCTCGGAGGGATGCCATTCCAGTACGGCGCTGACGGGCTCGACCTGCTCGGCCGTAAGCGTAAGAACGCGGGAGCCCAGGCGGTCGCGGAGGACATCGGCCGGGATCTCCCCGTCGAGACCGGGTCCGGCCACCAGCAGGCGGATCGGCACGTCGACCCGAGCACAGGCCGCGAGAGAGAGCGCGTCCCCGAGTGGACTCTTCAGCCCCGGCTCGTCACCGCGCGCGAGGATGTCGCCCCCGACGTCCAGGAGATCGACGGTCGACGGGGAGAACTCCGCGATCAGTTCGTCCAGTTGACGTGTCATGCCTTCGGCGCCGCGATGCGGGTCCATGAGAGCGAACGTGTAGGTCAGCTCCGCCGCGAGCCGCGGTAGCGTGGAACCGGCGGGCGCGACGGGCCTCGCGTCGGCGGGAACCGCCCAGACGCTGTGCGTAAGCCGCCGAAGGTCCCTGAAATCCGCCGCCCCGCGGGGCCCCGGCACGGGATCGACGATCAGGCGGTCCCACGCGTACGTGAGGATCACGGCAGGCTCGTCACCGCCGTAGAGAGCGGCGTCCACCACCGCGGCGGCGACCGCGTCGCCCCCGCCGCCGGCTGCCACGATCAACCGCGTCATGCGGCCAGCGTACGAGCCTCAGGGTTGGCCACTCACCTATAGTGGCCAGAGGTAATAGCCACTTGTGGACAAGAGGAGACCTGATGCCGCAGATCGAGGAGGCTCAGCCGAAGTACCTCCAGATCGCGCACCATATCCGCGATCAGATATTGCGCGGCGACTTGCGGCCCGGCGACGAGGTGCCCTCGGAACGGCAGCTCGCGGCCTCGTGGAACGTGTCTCGCCCAACAGCCGCCCGCTCACTGGAGGCGCTGAGCAGCCAGGGCCTGGTCGAGAAGCGGCAGGGTTCGGGCACGTACGTGCGGGGTCTCGAAGTCAACCGGCGAGCAAGGGAGTTGTACGGACGGGCGCGCCAGACCGGGCACATCTACACACCCGGCGAATACGCCGTGATCACCTTGGCCGCGTGGTCGCAGGCCCAGGAGCATGTCGCGACGGCACTGGGACTGGCGAACGACCACAGAGTCGTCCAGCGTCGGCGCGTGACCAACAACGAGACCGGGCCGATCACGCTGTCCACATCCTGGTTCGCGGCCGACGTCGGACAGCAGGCCCCGAAGCTCCTGAATCCGGAACGCATCCGGGAAGGAACGCTCCTGTACGTCGAGCGCGCCACGGGTCGACGGGGAAGCTACGCGGAGGACCGGATGTGCGCCCGCGCGGCGACAGAGGAGGAGGCCGCGGACCTGGGGCTGGAGACGGCGACGGCGGTTCTCGTCGTACATCACGTCGTCTATGACGCGCAGGACCGGCCCTTGGAGTTCGCCGAGGCCACATACCCTCCGGACCGGTGGGCGTTCGAGCAGGGCTACGAACTGACCTGACGTACGACACCGTGTGTGCCGAACCGCTTGCGCACCGCAAGTGGCTAATGCCACTATCCACTAAGTGGCTAAGGCCACTTGTGCGGAACTCGCGCCGAGCGCCGCCTTGGCCGAATCGGCATGCGCAAAAGGAGTACACCCGATGAATGACGTCACAGCCGATCCCCACGGCTCCGACACGAGCCCGGAGCCGAACGGGACGATGACGCTCTTTCCGATCCCGGAGTCCGTGGGCCGGGCGCGTCGTTGGTTCCGGCACTTCGTTGAACCCCACGGACTCGCGTGTTCCGTCGACGACTGCGTTCTGATGATCTCGGAGCTGATCACCAACGCGGTCCTCTACGGCGAGTCAGAAGACACATGGCGTGTGAATCGAGTGGTGGCGCGAGACGGCAGACCTTCGCGTCGAGGTGCACAACCCGGGATCGCCCTTCAAGGTGCAGATGCTCAAGCGCCCGGAGGTTCTGGAGGACTCGGAGCATGGCCGCGGCCTGTGGTTGGTGGACGCCCTGTCGGATTCCTGGCAGGTGCGGCCAAGTCAGTACGGCGGAACGGCCGTTTCGTTCACCATGGCCGACGCCTGGCCGCCTGAGGGTGCGGCCGTGACCGAGCCGCACTCCTCCGCATCGCCTCACGCCGTGGGCGGCCCTGACGCCTCTGCCGGGCGACAGCCAGCGCCGTGGGCCGCGCCAGGGACGTGGACCATCGCCACCGACGGCGGCGCTGTGGTGTCCGGATACCTTCCCGAATGGGCCGAGGACGACCCCACCGAGGTCGGCGTGCCGCCGGATCTGCTCCCGTCGCTGCTGACGCAGATCAACCACCGGAGCCTCTTCGAAGGCCCCATGATGCCGCTGGCCGCTCCGGACGTATGGGACGGAGTGGAGGAAGACGCGGTTTTCGAAGGGAGCATCGACTGTAATCCGTACGACGAGGACGCCCGCCTCCGCATGCCGGTGGTCAACCTTCATGTCGCCGTAGGACGTTGGATTCCGGCCCTGGACCCCCAGGGGCTCGCCGAGGTCGCCGCGAAGTTACGGGCGCACGCCGACCTCCTCGACACGAAGGTACGCCCCGCGCTCGTCGCCGCCCGCGAGGACTGGGCCGCGCAGCACCCCGCCGACGAGTGAGAGCGCCTCACCGCCGAGGCCGACCGCCAGCGCCGTGCGAGCGCGGCACGAGCACACGGGCGTAAACGGGTCAAAACGGCCTCAGCCCCAGGTCAAAGTGTTCCTGACCTGGGGCTGAACAGTAGGCCCTGTGGGACTTGAACCCACAACCAATGGATTAAAAGACCTGCTCGGGGCATGCCGGGCGGTGGGGTGCAGTAAGCAGCCATCCGAAACCCGCGGGTCAGCAGGCACCGGCTTGCCGCCGCGTCCAGCGTCGAGCGTTGGATGCGTGCACGTCCGCTCACGCATCGCTCACGCATTCAGCAGCTGCGACCTCGACGTGACGGGCGACCCGGAGCAGATCGTGGGTCCGGAAGTAACCTTCAGGTCCCGGCTGGCTCACGGGCTATTGAACCTGGCCCACGGCGGGGGACATCAGAGCCAGAGCCCAGCACCACGATGGCACGGGGATCGCCTGGCCAGCCTTTCGGCGCCATCGCACACAGCTTCCCAGCCCTCGCAGTGCCTCCCAGCGGCCCGTTAATTGGCCGCCCCTTCACCCGTACGGGCGTACCAGGCACCTGCTTCGTCTGCTCGGTAGCGGCGCGTGAGGCTGAGCTGAGATGCTTGGAAGAGGTAGTAGACCTGAGCCGAAGGACCGAAGGGAGGCGTGACCTCATGGCTTACTCGACGCGCATGGCTGCAGCCCTGTCCGGTGCGACCATGGGCCAGCTTCGGTCCTGGCGCCAGGACCGTGGCAACGGGCCGATACTCCGTCCAGAGCTGACCACCAAGCCGGCCCTTTACTCGTTCCGCGACGTGCTGGCACTCCGCGCCTTCGCTCACCTTCGCCAAGACGTGTCTCTTCAGAAGATCCGCAAGGCCCTGGCAACGCTGAAGAAATTCGGCGAGGTCGGACACCTTTCGAGCTACTCCCTCGTGGCCGACGGCGACTCGATCGTCCTCGTAGGAGAAGACCATGCGACGGACCTCGTAAAACATCCCGGCCAACGAGTCATCGCCACCATGGCGGACATTCTGCAAGAGTTCGCGCCTCGTCCTGGAGTGGTGGTGCCCCACCTGCTGCAGCCCAAGCAGAACGTCAGCGTCGATCCCGAAACGCAGGGCGGACAACCGGTCATCACTGGAACCCGGGTTCCCTTTGACGCCGTGGCAGAACTGGTGGAGGACGGAGTCCCGCCCGAAAAGATCGGCGAATACTACCCGGGGGTAACACCAGAAGCGGCACGCGATGCGATGTCGTTCGCCCTCTACGTTGACAGCTACAGCCCTGGTCAACGCGCTGCCTGATGCGAATTCTCATCGACGAGAACGTCCCAGTGCAGATGCTCGAAATGCTCAGGCGACTCCTCCCTGATCACGAGGTTCGTCACGTCAGCGAGATCAAATGGGCGGGCAAGAAAGACCTCGCACTGCTGCCCGACGCCGCACGCAAAGGTTTTCACGCGTTCCTCACCAAGGACGGGCGCCAACTGGAGATTCCGTCGGAAGTCGCTGCGATCAAGAAGTCTGGAATGCACCATATCCGGTTCAGTCACGGCCACAGGGGAATGGCGGGACTTGGCCTAGCCATGGGAGCCGTGATTGCCGCCATGCCGCTGATAGTTCACGAACTGGAGGATGCAGAAGCACAGCGGTTAGTGCATATCAAGGGCCTCAATCCGGCAAACAAGCACCGTTTCGACCTGACCGACCCGGCGAAGTCGCCTCCGAATTACTGGCCCCGATAGACGCAGTCAAGGCCCCACCGCCCCCACACCGTCGCGAAGCAATTCGGGCCGTTGCATGGGCGGGGCCGCCAGTGCTGCTCGAAGTCTCCTGGCTAGGCGGCTACTCACGTGCTGTGTGGCCTCGGGAAGTGACACGAAGGCGGTGTCGGACAGTTCGCCGTCGTGGGGGCGGAGCTCAGCGATTTGGTCCCGGGTGAGAACTCCGCCGTTGAAGATGAAGGCGAGCTGGTCATCCCAGGGGCCGTGGGGTGGGACCCAGTCGACGACCAGGAGGCCGTGGAGGGTGATGTCGAGGCCCAGTTCTTCATTGAGTTCGCGGCGGGCCGCGTCATCGGGGGCTTCGTTGGCCTCGGCCATGCCGCCGGGGAGGTCCCAGCCGGGTTTGTAGGTGGGCTTCACCAGGAGGACGCGGCCCTGGTCGTCGCGGAGGAGGACGTCGGCGGAGACGCGTTTGCGGGCCTGGGTGGCGTTGCCTTCGGCGAGGTAGGCGTTCCAGGCTTCGGGGTCGGCGGGGGTGGGCCTCATGGGGTGGCGCCTTTGCTGGGCGGGGGAACGATGTCGGCGAGTAAGAGCATTCTCGCCCGACGCGTTTCGTCAAAACGCTGCAGCAGAGCGCGGACTGGCGGAAGACTGCGGTGGACGGCGAGCACCGTGTGGAGACCGTCGAGTTGGCAGAGCACGCGGATCGAGCCGAGGTTGGGGTCCGCTGTGAGGACGTCGTGGCTGACCGCCACGGCAGCTTCGACGTCGTCGCACCGTAGATGCAGCTCCGCCAGGGTGATTCGGCTCAAGGCCAGCGACCGCGCCCGGCTCGACTCCCGCAGGCGGATGGCGTGTTCGGCACGAGTTCGAGCGTCATCGTGACGTCGGAGGTCGCTCAGTACGAGAGCGGATTCGAGCGCCAGCGCGGCAGCGTCGAAGGGGCTGAGCCAGGGTCGTTCCGCCTCCGAAGCGCTGTCGAGAACTTCCTCGGCGCGGCCGAGTGCCCGCAGCGCCGGAGTGGGCTGGCCGGCGGCAGCCAGAGCACGGGCGGACATGGTGTGGAGGCGAGCGATCAGGGTCGGGACGATCGGCCCGGCTTCCGCCAGGTCGAGACCGGTCTTCGCCCAGTGCACGGCTGCGGCCGGGTCGCCGGTCTGGAGAGCGAGATGACTGGTGCTCGCCGCGATGCTGGCCGCGAGCGGTGTGTCGCCGGAGGCATGAGCAAGGGGAAGGGCACGGGTGAAGTGGCGCCCGGCCACTGCGTCCTGGCCCGAGTCGTGGGCCATCCACCCCGCCATTTCGGTAAGTACGGCGGCCACGGCGAACACCTGCGCCGTACTGTCGGCATCGACCAGCCTCGGACCGATGTTGTCCCGTAAGTGCCGGAGCACAGCGCTGTAGAGACGCCCACCTCCTGCCTGACGGTCGGCGGTGCGGAAGGCGTCCATGGCTGCCATGTCGTCGCCGTCAGGAAGCGGCTCGCTGACAGCAGCAGGCGATGAAGGGGCAGCAGGTTCCCAAGGGCGCTTCGCCAGACCGAGCAGGTGACCGGGAATCTGGAAGGCGTCGGCGATCTGCTCGAAGATGGCCAGCTTCTCGACCCGGCTCTTGCCGTTCATGTAGTCGTAGAGCCGGCCTTGGGTGATGTCGACGGCCGCGGCGATGCGCCGCGTGCTGATGCCACGGTGGTTGAGCAGGCGGAACAGCGTGCCCATGTCCCGCTCCGCGCAGGCGGCGAGCAGCCGACGATCGGCGAGGAGTCCCGCGACGATCTCGCGCGGTTCGCGCTCCGCAGCGGCCACGAGCACCTTCTTCCGTACCAGCCTGATCCGAGGCTACGGCCCGCATCCGCCCCCTGACTCCAACTTGGGGTCACGCGCTGGAGTCTCTTGCGTGCAGCACGCAGTCGTCTACTGAGGGTGCTCCGCTGCTCCTGGTGACGCAACGGTGCGTTGCCAATCCGTCCGCCGTACTCCTGAAAGGTCAAGCACCATGCCCAGCACCGTACTTCCGCGTCATCGCGGCCGACTTCACGTGCAGGGCCGCACATGATGGCCAGCCATCGCGCGAGCCTATTCGGATTCCGTGTCGAAGCCGAGTCCGAGGCGGTGCCCGAAGCCCGGCGGAAAATCGTCGCGTTGGTGCGGGGCTGGGGCGTGCCGCTGCCGGAAGACACCCTGGGCGACCTGGAGTTGCTGTCCACCGAGCTGATCACGAACGCCGTCCGGCACACCGATTCCTCCTGCGCGGTGGCCGTGCGCTGGACCGGCGTACGGGTCCGGGTCGAGGTCACGGACGTAAGTCCTGCCCGCCCGCACCGACGCCACAGCTCACCGGAGGCGGAGGGCGGACGCGGCCTGCTCCTGGTCGAATCCCTTGCCACCGCCTGGGGAAGCGCCCCCGACCCCGCCGGGAAAGTCGTCTGGTTCGAACTCGGACCGTCCGACAGGACGCCTCCTCCCTGGAACACCCCGGGTAAGTGGACGATCACCACAGACAGCGGACCGGCCACGTCCGGCTACCTCCCCGCCTGGGCCGAGGACGACCCGACCGAGACCAATGTGCCCCAGGACCAGCTGCCGGAACGGCTGGCCGGCATCAACCACCGGAACTTCTTCGAAGGCCTGATGATGCCCATCACCGCCCCGGATGTGTGGGCAGCGGTGGAGGAGGACGCGGTCTTCGAAGGCAGCATCGACTGCAATCCCTACGACCCGGATCCCGGCCTCCGTGTGCCGGTCGTCAACCTCCAGGTCTGCGTAGGCCGCTGGATCCTCGGCCTGGACCCTCACGGCCTCGCCGAGATCGCCGCGAAACTCCGTACCCACGCCGACTTCCTCGACGAGAAAGTACGCCCCGCACTCATCGCCGCCCGCGAGGACTGGGCCACCCACCACCCGTCAGCCCAGCAACGCTCGCCAACCGCGGGCCCGGGAGACCGCACCTAACCGGCGCCCCCGCCGCCCTGGCCCCTCCCCGCTGGCGCGGCTGTGCGAGCGCCCCTAGCGAGCCCAGGCGCCGGTGGATGTTGCCGGTCGCCCTGAGCCCGGACTGCACGACGTCACGCTCTCAGGGCGCCGTGCGGGTCCCCAGCAACTGGCTGGCGGACCAGAACTACCAGAATAGGAGGACAGCACCATGACCACAGCCGTCCAGATCGACACCGGTATCGGACTACGCACCCGGGACCCGAAGGAACTCCTCAACGCCGTCCAGCCCCACATCGCGCACCTGACCGTCAACATCCTCGACAGCGGCATGACCCTCTGGGACCGCGAGATCGCCCTCCTGCTGCGAGACCACACCATGGTCCGCGACATGGCCGAACGCATCCTCGGCAACGCCGTGATGTACACCCTCGCCTGCATCGAGCACCCCGAGGTGCACCTGGGCGTCGGCAAACTCGTCGACATCGGCGTCCACCAGCTCATCCTCGACACGCCCGTCTGGTTCGCCCTGTGCGACGTGTACAACAGCGGCCGGTACAAGCACCACGCCCCGTTCATCGAGCGCCGCAGCGACGGCCTGTGCCTGCGCACGGCCGACTTCCTCGCCTCGATCGGCTTCGACATCGACACCGAGCTGTGGGCGATTGACGGCACGGACTGCTCGCCGTGCGACAACAAGGTTCCCGACAGCCACTGAACCGAACGGTGCCCCGCTCCTCCGGTGCCTGCGGGCATCATGGGGCGGGGCGCCGCCTTCTTCGGCAAGCAGAGGACATATATGCCTGCGCAACACGACATCGTCGCAGAGACCGAACTGTGGGACACCTACGCCCGCACCGCCTTCAAAGACGAAGCCGAGCCGGTCTTCCGCTGGACGCAGTACGCCGGCCACGGCCCCGGCCCTGAGCTCCTGGGCGACCCGGGCAGCGTCCTGGAGATCGGCTGCGGCACCGGACGCGCTCTCGCCCACCTGGCGCAGAACGACGTGAAGGCCACAGGCGTGGACCTGTCTCCTGTGATGGTCGAGAAGATCACTGAGCGTTGGACGCCGTCAGGAGCGCAGTTCCACTGCGCCGAAGTGCTGGACTACCTCGGCTCCACCGCCGAGACCTACGACGCGGTGTACTCGATCTTCGGCGCGGCCTGGTTCACGGACCCGTCGAAGCTCTTCCCGCTCGTCCGCCGCCGACTCAATCCCGGCGGGACCTTCGTCTTCTCCCAGCCACCCGCGATCCCGGGCGCCTACGGCCCACAGGGCATGTACAAGGGCGGCTTCGCCGGGAAGGCCATGTTCACCTACCGCTACAGCTACCGCCCGCCCGTATGGGAACGCCTGCTCACCCGCGCAGGCTTCGCCACCGCCGAGGCCCGCGTCCTGGACGCCCCCGAGCCTGACCACATTGGCACGCTCCTGGTCCGCGCCGAGGCCTGACGCGGAGCCCAGCTCGGGTGCCTCGCGCCTGCGGCCTGCGGCCGACACGCGGACGGGCAGAGGTCGCGTCGTCTCCCCCCGGACCCGGGCGCCCTCGCTCGGGTACTCGTATCCCCGTCCCCCAGACCGGGCACGTGCGTAAGACGGGCCGTAGGACCGTCGTACGCGAAAACTTGCTCCGCCCGGGGTAAGGAGTCCTTACCCCACAACTTGCTCTTCCTGGGTAAGCGCTGCTTACCCCACAACTTGCTCGCCGCCTCCCCGCCTCGTTGACCACTCGCCTGGTCCGGCGTCCTTCACTTCCGTGGGCTGCGACGTCGGCCGGGATCATGCGCACCCATCCCACCCGTTGCGTTCCTGGTCAGCGCAGGTACGGGTGGAATCCTGATGCGGGTCGACCCGTTGCGGGGAAACGACCCGTCCCCGTGCTGACCTGCACGGGGACGGGTGGGGCGGGTGGATGCGGGTCAGCGCTCGCCGCCTGGGGCCGTCTCCGGCCGGGGGCAGTAGCGAGCCCAGGCGTCGGCGAACTGGTTTCGGGCGAAGCCACGGCGCTGGCTGCGGTCAGGGAAGCGGCGGTTGGCTGCGCCGATGCCGAAGTCCTTCAGCAGCAGTTGCAGGCCCCGAGCGGTCAGGCCGTGCGACCCGTGCTCGCGCCAGGGAGCCTCGCTGTCGGCGTGCAGGGCGGCAAGCAGCTGCTCGGTCGACAGCAGCGTCGGGTCGCCGCACGCGGCGAACACCGCGCGAATGTCGGCCAGGATGCGGATCGCGAGCGCCGCCTCCCGATCGTTGCCTTCTTCGTGAGCCGTCAGCACACGGCACGCCTGCCTGGCGCGCTGCGGCCACCCGCCTCCGGCGAGGTCGGCGACGGCCACCAGCGGCTCCCACGTGTCCGCCGCCCGGTCCTCGACCGGCATCACCGGCTCCATCGACGCCGCCGCGTCGGTCAGCGGCACCAGCCACCCCGCCAACCGGTCCCGCAGATCGTGCAGCTGCGGGGTGTCACGGCGGGAGCGGAAGGGCAGCACCGTCTCCCCCGGCCCCCGCCTCCTCATCCGGACCACCACCGCACGATCCATGATCGTGTCCGGCAGATCCCCGATCCCGGCCAGCGCCGCCATGGCGAACGTGCGGAACTTGGTCGGCTTGTGCTCCGGTCCGATGACCCGCGTGGTGGGGCGGTTGCGCTGATGCCCGGAGTTGAGGAGCCCGCCCATCTCCTCGTTCTTCTCCGCGACCTTCGCGCTACCGAAGATGGTGTCGGCCTCGTCCACCAGCAGCGTCGGCGGCTGCTCGGTGATCGACCGGAAGATCGCCGCCGGGGTCGAGTTGACCGTGATGAAGGGGTCGTGGACGGTGTCGTGCAGCACGTCCAGCAGCCGGGACTTCCCGCACCGCTTCGCGGGGCCGACCACCGCCAGGCGCGGCGCGTGCTGCCACGCCGGTTGCAGATGAGTGGCCGCGATCCACAAGGTGACTGCGTCCAGGGCCTCGCCGCTCGGCATGACCACGTACCGGGCAACCGCTGACCGCAGCTCGGTCAGCAGGTCAGCGCCTTCCGAGAGCGCGTCGCCCGGTGGCGGACCGACCGGCCCGGTCGGCTGACCGACCGCGGTGACCGGCTCTCGGTCAGTGACCGCGGTCAGGCGACCGGGCGTTCCCGTCAGCCGGTCAGTGACCGGAGGAGGCCCGGTCACCGCAGCCGACCGGGCGGCGGACGGCTTCGGCTCAGCGGTCAGTTCCGCGAGCGGCTGCCGCGTTGTACGGTCCGGCTGACCGGGTACGGTGACTGGCGGCCAGGCCGCCACAAGGGGTGCGTCCCGGACAGCAGCTGTCATAGGCTGCATGCGTAGCTCCTCGACCGGTGGATGCAGGCTGGCCGGCCTACCCCACCTGGGTTGAACGTTTCTGGCGTACAGGGGAGTTGTGAGCCTCCGGCGTTGGCGCGTCGGGGGCTCGTTCGTTCTCGGCGATTGGCGCCGCGCGAGCGACCACGGACAGTACGACGAACGTTTGCCGCAGTCCACGGGATCTTTGACGGCGCCGAACGTGCGCGCGTACGAGGACCACGGACGTCACGCCGCGAGCCCGAGCAGGGCCTGCAGCTCGGCCGTCACCACCCGGTACGAATTGCCCAACCGCAGAACGCGGCACGGGTACTGGCCGCGCTTGGCCAACTCATAGCCCTTGCTCCGCCCCAGCCCCAGTGCCCGGTTCGCCGTCTCCAGGTCCACCGCCGTCGGCAGCGCCAGCAGCTCGTCCTTGGCCATCCCCTTGACCACCGGCCGGGTCGTGCGGCTCTCACGCATACCTGCCTCCTCACACATACAGCTCTCGGCGAACGCGGTCTCGCATCCGTCTCCAAGCCCAGGTCAGGAGGGTGCACCAAGCTATTGTGTCGCCATGACACAACGCGGTGCTGATGCTGGGCGGAATGAAGACAACGCCCCCGAGTGGGCCGACCAGGTCACGGCGACGGTGGCGGCCGAGGTCCGTCGCCGCCGCCAGGAGCTCGGCATGAGCGGCGAAGACCTGGCCCGCGCCTGCGCGGACCTCGGATACGCCGTCCCGCGCAACGTCATCGCCAACATGGAATCCGGCCGCCGTGCCCAACTCCCCCTGGTCGAGGTCATGGTGCTCGCCAAGGCCCTGCACGTGGCACCGATCTGCCTGATCTATCCGGTCGGCGTCGTGGACCGCGTGCAGGCCCTCCCCGACGAGGAACCGACCGACACCTTCACGGCACTCCAGTGGTTCACCGGCGAGTCGTACGACTACGACGGCCCCAGCCCCCAACTGCGCGAGCGCAGAGCCGCACCGCAACGGACCTGGTCAATGGATGCCGAGGGCAACATCGTCTGGAAGGACGCCCCGGCAGACGGTCTCTGAACCTGCTGGGGGAAGCACCATGAAGGGCTCGACTCACCGCCGCTGCTACTGCCGCGACGCCGAAACCGGCCGACCGCTCGGCAGCAACTGCCCCAAGCTCGCGAGCCGCAAGCACGGCTCCTACTCCGTACGTCAGGAACTCCCGCCCCGCGAGGACGGCACCCGCCGCTCCTTCAGCCGCGCTGGGTACGACAGCCTCAAAGCCGCCCAGACGGACTTGGACCACGTCCGCACTCTCCTCGGCCTCGCCGACACCGACGACCCCGACAGCGTCGAGCGCGTCGCGGCCCTGCTGGAACGCCTGGTCGAGGAGAAGGCGCCGCTTCCCGACGTCGAGGAGATCCGCCGACGCCTCCGCTCCGGGCTCGACCTACGCGGCGGCACGACGGTCGGCGAATGGCTGGACCTCTGGTTCGCGTCCAAGAAGCGCCGCAGGACGACCCTCAACGGCTACGCCTCTCACATCAACGTCCACCTCAGGCCCCGCATTGGCCACATACGGCTCGACCGGCTGAACGTCGGCCACCTCGTGGAGATGTTCGACGGCATCGCGGACGCCAACGAGGTCATCGCAACGGAGAACGAAGCCCGCCGGGGACAGATCGCGCGCTGCAAGCCGAGTACGCCGGGACGGCCCGTCGCCGCCGAGTGGGCACGGCTGGCGGCGGAGCGGGCGAAGCTCGCCGAGATGCCGCCCTTCCGCAAGGTCACCGGGCCATCCACCCAGCAGGCGATACGCCGCACCCTGCGCGCCGCGCTCAACTCCGCCATCGCGCAGCAACTCATCACCTTCAACCCGGCCTCCCACGTCGAACTCGCCTCGGGCCGCAGGCCCAAGCCCCTGCTGTGGACGGACGAGCGTGTACGGCGGTGGCGGCAGACCGGCGAGATACCCGGCCCGGTCATGGTCTGGACGCCCCAACAGTTCGGCGTCTTCCTCGACGCCGCCCAGGGCGACCGGCTCTACGCCCTCTTCCACCTCGTCGGCTTTCGCGGCCTGCGTCGCGGCGAGGCCGTGGGCCAGGACTGGAGCAACGTCGACCTCAAGGCCGGCCTCATCACCCCGGCCAAGGAGATCGTGGTCGACGGCTGGGACCCGTACGAGGCCGAGCCGAAGACGGACGGCAGCGCCAACACCATTGCCCTGGACAGCCTGACGATCTCCGCCCTACGCGCCCACAAGAAGCGCCAGAAGAAGGACCGCAAGAAGTGGGGCACGGCCTGGAACGACACCGGCAAGGTCTTCATCCGCGAAGACGGCTCCTGGCTCCACCCGGAGATGGTCTCGGAGACCTTCCGCCGCATCCACGCGACGACCGATCTCCCGCCCATCACATTCCGCGACCTCCGCCACGTGGCCGCGACCCTCACCCACGCGGGCGGCGGCGACATCCACACGGTGAAGGAGGTCCTCCGCCACTCCACGATCGCCCTGACCTCGGACACGTACACGAGCCTCCTCCCGGAGCTGGACCGTGAGGTCGCCGAAAAGGCTGCGGCGCTTGTTCCTCGCGGCCATCGCGCTCGAAGTCGATCAGGCTCTCGTGGCTAGTTCTCACGGATAGGCGGTTGGTCGAGATAGTCACGTCTTCGCAAGGCGCGCGCCGAAGTCTCATCCCCAAGGCATCTGAGAGGCCATCCTGTTGTACTCGGCTTCCGTTGCTTCCTTCGCCGCGAGAAAACGCCGAGGGTTACTGCCCAGGAACCCGTTCTGAAGCAAAGGGTGCAAGTCTCCGAACTGGTCCAACTCCTTCTTGAGCCAATCTCCAGAGGCTGGCCGGTACTCATTCAGGAAGCCCGTCTTGCGGATGTAGGGCCAGTCACTTCCCAGACCAGCATCTTGCTGCACGATCAGGCGCAGAAACTCAAAGCGCTCCCACGCGTCGATGTACGCCGCATCACTGAGGACAAGGTGTTCCGTGAACACGGGACGGAGCTGGCCGTGGAGGTGTTCGGAGGCTTTACCGAGTCCGATCGTCCTTTGCGGGCCAAGAAGCGCAGCTGCCGACAGTACCTTTCCGTTGTACGGATTCTGAGCCTGAGGTTCGCTGAGCACACGGACCAGGGTGTCCCAGCGTTCGGCCGCAAGGGCGGCAATCCCTGCCGAGTAGATCACCATGGTTGCGGGTGCTCGCGCGAGGTCGAGCAGTGCAGTGTCGCCGCCCGCGTTGACAGGAGAGCCCAGTTGCTCGATCTCGCGGATCCACCAACGGTCAGTCTCGTTGTTGCCCCAGTAGGCCGTCGTGGCAACCAGGTTGAGCAACAGTTCCGCCTCGGCCTCCAGCACACCCAGCCTACGACCGTGCTCAGCTTGAGTGTCCACGACCTGCCAGGGGCCGGCGGTTCGTACGGGGAGGGCAGCGATGCGGCTGACCTCGCGGCGCAGGGTGTCGTGGAGAGCAATGGCCTGTCCAGTCCCGGCCAAGGCGCGCTTGGCGGTGGCGACAGCGATGGCGACGCTCGCTGGGTGCTGGCGATTAGTGGCGGCAATCGCATCCACAGCATCGGCTACGCGGCCGAAGAAAGTGTCGGCATCGGCCTGGACATACACGGCGCTCCGCCGAGTGATCAGATCCCATGCCTGCTCTGATGGTTCCCGCGGGTCGGTCCAGTACGAGGTGAACATCCGGGCGGGGCAACGAGATAGGGCGTTGCGCAGCGCAGGATCCCACGTAGCGGACCAGCCGGAGATGACGAGTCCGTAGTCAGCGAAGACTTGGTCAAGCAACTTGTCGACCGCAGGCGCATACTCTTTCAGTTCCTCGGGGGTATTGAGCATGCTCGTGGGATTCAGGTAGTCGCCGTGAACATGGACGACTAGGCACTTAATTGTATGCAGTGGGGCAAGTCCGACAGCGTCAGCCGGGTCGGCAGTGACGGTGGGCTCAATGCCCGCCTCTCGCAGCGCGGACTCCATGAGTCGATCGAAGTTCGTCGTCAGCACAATACGTACGTGCCCGGCGGCGACCAGGCGGGCGATCGCCCGGTGCGCGGAGGTGGGCTGCTTCCGACCTTCCTCGCGGTCCTCTTGACTGGGCTCGAAGTAGGCATGCAGCAGTGCCTGCCGTTCGAGTGGAGTGCTCGCGAGGCGGGCCAGGAGGTCGTCGTAGGTAGCCGGACGGTCAAAACGCTCCTGGTACCAGGCATGTGGGTCTCCGATACCCGAGACACCTTCTGCGGCCGCCACTTTCCTGATCAGGTCTTGTTGGACGTCCCACGCCGACGGCATACCCGCCGCGATCGAGGCGCCTGCTCCGAGCAGGACTGCGTAACCGCCCGGAGTAGCGCGAACGGAGAACGCGAGATTCACGTGTGGTTCCACAACCGACCTCCAGGTATGGAGACATGACCGAGCGTTAGTCGCACGGAGCGGCCTACTCGGACTCCATCTTAGCGTCATGATGACGAGAAGCGGAACGGTAGCGAGGACCCACCCTGATCAGTACTGGTTGACCGGTAGTCCACATTCAATGCGAGGCCAGTGCACCGCTGCCATCGGGCCTGTCCTTGCCGCCTTCGCCGCCCGCGGCCTCACTCGCTGACCTTGTATCCCGACCGTCCGCTCACGCATCGCTCACGCACGGCCCCCGGCACGGCTGTGCCCCGGCCGTCCGAAGACGGCCGGGGCACCATACCCGCAGGTCAGCGGCTCCCGAAGGAGCCCGACCCCGTAGGCCCTGTGGGACTTGAACCCACAACCAATGGATTAAAAGTCCACTGCTCTGCCAATTGAGCTAAGGGCCCGCCACAGGGGACAGCATAGCCGGGGGCTGCGGCGGGGGCCGAACCGGTTAGGGCTGGGGGGTGTCCGTGGGGCGGCGGAGGAACCAGTGGCGGGCGGAGGCGAGCCACCAGGTGGTGGCGAAGCCGAGGACGACGAGGACGGCGACGGGGGCGTAGTTGAAGGTCTTCCAGGTGATGGGAGAGACCTGGGGGAGCATGAAGAGGACGGTGATCAGGACGACCCAGGCGACGGCGACGACGCCGATGGGGCGGGACCAGCGGCCGAGGTGCCAGGGGCCGGGCTCGAAGGCGGGGCCTTTGCGGAGGCGGAGCAGGGTGGGAATGACGTAGGCGATGTAGAGGCCGATGACGGCGATCGAGGTGACGGCGGCGTAGGCGGTGGCGTTGATGAGGTACGGCAGGCCGAGGCAGAGCGCGCCGGCCGCGGCGAGCCAGACGGCGGCGACGGGGGTACGGGTGCGCGGGCTGACGGTGCGCCAGACGCGCGAGTAGGGCAGCGCGCCGTCGCGTGAAAAGGCGTAGATCATACGGCTGTTGGCGGTCACGGACGCCATGCCGCAGAAGAGCTGGGCGCCGATGACGACGAGCAGCAGGAGTTTGCCGCTGGTCGCGCCGAGCGCGTCGAGCAGGATCTGCGCGGGCGGCGCCCCGGTCGGCGAGCCCAACTCGGCGTCGTACGACTGGATCGCGAAGGTGAAGCCGAGCAGCAGCACGAAGCCCGCGATCCAGGACGTCCAGATGGAACGGACGATGCCGCGCGGACCGGCGGTGGCGGCGTCGTGCGTCTCCTCGGTCATGTGCGCGGAGGCGTCGTACCCGGTGAAGGTGTACTGCGCCATCAGCAGGCCGATCAGCACCACGTAAATGCCGCTGCCGAAGCCGGTGTTGTTCACGTAGTGCGTGAACACGAAGCTCGCCGAACGGTGGTGGTCGGGCACGAAGGCGAGCGCGCCGACGATCAGGCCGACGCCGAGCACGTGCCACCACACGCTGACGTTGTTCAGGACGGCGACGATCCGTACGCCGAAGGTGTTGAGCAGGCCGTGCAGGAGCAGGATCGCGGCGTAGAGCAGGATCGTCCGGCCGGGGCTGACACGGAAGTCGAACTGGAGGTTCAGATACGCGCCCAGGAACGACGCCGCGCCGAAGTCGATGCCCGCGGTGACGGCGACCTGGCCGAGGACGTTGAACCAGCCGGTGAACCACGCCCACGCGGCGGCGCTGCGCTCCGGGGCCAGCCGGTGCGCCCAGAAGTACAGGCCCGCGGACGTCGGGTACGCCGAACAGATCTCGGCCATCGCCAGCCCGACGACCAGCGTCATCAGACCGACCCCGACCCAGCCCCACGTGATCAGGGCCGGTCCGCCGGTGTTCATCCCGAACAGGTACAGCGTCAGACAGCCGGACAGCACCGAGATGATCGTGAACGAGACCGCGTAGTTCGAGAACGCCGACATCCGGCGCGCCAGATTCTGCGTGTAGCCGAGCTGCGCGAGCCGTTCCTCGTCCGAGACGGAGGAGAAGGAGGAGGCGGCGGCGGCGGCAGAGGCGGCGGCGGACGGGGAAACGGGAGCGGGAGCGGGAGCGGAATCGGGGGATACGGAAGAGGCGGGGAGGGGGACGTCCTCAGGTGTCATGCCCCAGGCTTCCCGCGCCCGGGGCATGACATGCACACGCCCCCAAACGCACCGCCCCCGACTCCCCCTCAGCGCCTCTCAGCCCTTCGGCCCCTCAGAAAAGCCGCCCGTACACGTTCCACCCCGGCCCGACCCGCACCCGCGCGCCGAACTGCCCGTTCGCCGTCGCCGCGTACCGCCACAGCACGCCCGCCGCGTCCCGCGCCAGCAGATCCGCCCGACCGTCCCGGTTCAGGTCACCGGGGCCGACGAGGGCGTTGTACGTGTTCCAGCCCGAGCCGATCCGTACCCGCGCCTTCAGGCCGCCCGCGCCGTCGCCGTCGTACCGCCACAGCACGCCCGACGTGTCCCGCGCGACGACATCGCCGACGCCGTCGCCCGTGAGGTCGCCCGTCCCGACGATCGCCGAGAAGATCCCGAATCCGTGCCCGACCTTGACCCGGGTCCTGAAGGAGCCCGCGCCGTCGTCCGCGTAGAGGTAGAGATCGCCGCCAGGTGTACGCGCGAGCAGGTCGGAGCGGCCGTCGCCGGTCAGATCACCGGGCGAGAGAAGGGAGTTGTAGATGTTCCAGCCGGGTCCGATCAGCTTGGACGGCTGGGACCGCGAGAAGGAGCCCTCGCAACCACCGGGATAGGAACGGAGTTGGCCGTCGCTGGTGCGCACCAGCAGATTGCCGCAGCCGTTGTCGTCCAGGTCGTCGAAGGCGAGATACGTGGCGGTGGTCGGCCAGCCCTGGTCGGCGGTCCGGGGCGACAGCAGGCCGCCGGAACCGTTGCCCACGTACAACCGCAGAACTCCGCCCGAGGTGAGGCCGACGACACCGCCGTCGGCTCCGGAGGTGAGGGCGTGGTGGTTGGGGCTGGAACGGGCGACCCCGAGAATGCCGGACGCCGTGGTGCCGGGGCTCAGGCCGTTGGCCGGGGCGGCGGTCAGCGTCCAGCGATAGGTGCCGTCCGGGGCGTACGCGCCCTTGGCGTTCTTGCCGTCCCAGTGCGCGAAGACCTCCGCGCGAGCCGCCCCGCCGGTGACGGTCGTGAAGAGCGCGCCGGTCGCCGCGTTACGGAAGTCGACCTTCCACCCGGAGGTGGCACCGCTCAGCACCCACCAGCCCTGCCACCGGCTGTTCGCCTGCCGCGGCCGGACCGGCAGATCGACCTGCGACCAGACGGCGTTGAGCGCCGACGGGGCGATTCCCGCCGAAATCAGGTGAGTTGACGCGTCGGGAGCCGTATACGCGATCCCGCCGCGGTACTTGTCCACCGTCCACGAGAGTCCGCGGTCGCCGCCGGGCGCCGCCGGATCGGCGGGCAGCGCGGCCACGACGCGCGTCTTCCCCGCGTCCGACGCGCCCGACCGGACGTCGGTGACGGTGAGTTGGTCACCGGAGTGCCGTACGACGAAGCCGTCGCCGAGCAGGGCGGGCCCCGCGGGTACGGCGACGGACTTCTTCACCGTACGGTCGTACACACCGGCCGGACCGTTCGCGCCGCAGGACCAGTACAACAGGCGTCCCAGCGCCTGCACTTCCTTGATCGCGCAGGGCGCGTCGGTGGTGAGCGAGGGCAGCGCGGCCGGGCCGGACGAGTCGTTGCTCCGCAGATCCGTCTGGGCGAGCTGTCCCTTGGTGCCGGTCGCACTCCACAGGGTGTCGCCCCACAGCGCCGCCGGGACGATCGGCCGCGAGATGACCGCCTTCCGGTATCCGGGCGAGATGACGTACTGGCGGCCGTTGGAGCCACCGTTGTAGAGCGTGAATCTCTCCGACGCGTCCACGATCCGGCCGCCGGTCGAGCCGACCGGGAAACCGTAGAACCCGCCGCCGCTCATGACGTCGACCACGTCGCCGCCGGTATCGGCACCGGCACCGGCACCGGCGCGAATGTAGGCGGTGCCCCGCTCTTCGCTGCCCGCGACCAGGCTGACCGCGCAGTGGCCCGGCGCGCCGCAGGTGGAGATCGGGTCCGGTTCCGAGACGGTGTGCGGGGGCGCGGTGCCGGGCTGCGGGACCGCGCCCGTCCCTTCGTCCTGTACGTAGAAACGCGCTCCGGGGACGGCACCCGTCCCGTCCGGCATGCCCTCCATGAAGCTCAGCCGGCCTCGGGCCAGCGCGAGCCCGTACCGTACCGGCTTCTCCACCTCGTGGTGGAACAGCGTGACGGGAGCGCCCCCGGTCGGCGCGAAACGGTAGGAGTTCCAGTGGTCGGAGTCGGCGCCGCCGCTGACGACCGTGCCGCCGTCCTGCGACCCGGTCGGGGCCGCGGCGTCCGGCAGCGGCTGGGTGACCGGGCCGCCGTCCAGCGGCACCGAGTACAGCGGGTCGGCCCGGCCGTCGTTCCAGACCGAGCCCTTGCGAACGGCGAGCAGCGCGGTGTCGGACAGGGTGACGGTGTACTCGGTGGTGTCGGCGTGCGCCTCGACCGGCAGGGCGACCGTACGGGGCGCGGCCTGCGGGTCGTCCAGGGAGTAGAGCGTCAGAACGCCGGCGCTGTACCAGCCGAAGGAACGCGTGTTGCTGAGCTTGAGGCTGCTCACGGGCGCCTGCATGGTGCGGACGACGGCGCCGGTCGTGAGGTCCAGGACGCTTTGGCTCAGCTGGCCCGCGACCGTGGTGGCGACCACGATGCGCGTCCCGCGCTCGCCGCGCAGCAGCGTGGCCGCGTACTTCGCGCCCGTGGGCAGCCCGGTCAGCGGGCGTTCGGTGAAGGCGGTCGCGTCCCCGGTGACGGTCAGCAGGTGGACGGTCTGCCCGGTGACGGTGTCGCCACCGGCGTCGGTGTCGTCGGTCGTCGTGATCACGGCCCACCCGTCGGGCGTGCCGATCGCGCTGCGGTACGCGTGGCCGGGCGGCAGCGCGAAGTCGACGGCGGTGGCGGTGGCCGGGTCGAGCAGCCGCACGTTCTTGGCGGGGTATCCGCTGACATACCGTTCCGCGCCGCCGGGGAGGAGCACGAGATTCGTCCCCACGCTGCCGAGCGTCCGTGGTGCCCCGGTCCCGTACGGCACCCACTGGTCGACGTCGCCGAACACCCTCAGGTAGCCGGTGGCACCGGACGTGACGACCCATTCGTTGGCGAGCACGGGCTTGTGCACCGGCGGCACCACCACGTCGTACGGCGCCGGTTCCGCCGCGGCGGCCGGCCCCACGCCCGTGAACGGTGCCGCGCCCGCCGCGAGGGCGAGCGATATCGCGACGGCGACGCCGCCGCGGACAAGGGTGCGCCTGGCCACCCGTTCCTCCTGCTGATTCCTGAGGAAGACGCTCGAGGAGAACGCCTGATGAAGCCCGACGTACGGGCGAAGAAGAAGCGCGGCCCAGCGCCGCGGGCCGGGTCTCAGAACAGGGAACTGTACATCTGCCACCCCGTGCCGATCTTCACCCGCCCGCCGAACTGCCCGGTCCCCGTGCCGGAGTAGCGCCACAGCACGCCCGCCGCGTCACGGGCCAACGGCCAGCCGGAGAAGGGCAGTTCCGAGGTCGTCCCGTCGGGCGCCGCCCGCATGACGCTCCGCCGTGTCACCGCGCCACCGCGCTCCGGTCGTCGGTGTGGACCTCGGTGATCACGACGGCGCCGAAGACGCCCTGGTTGTCGTAGTTCCACGGAAATGCCACAACCGCCGCGGTCGTCAGGACCGCTGTGCGTACGAGGGCTCTGTCGGCCACTCGTCCCTCCCCAGGTGTGAATGCTCGCCCCTGCCCCCCGGCAGAGCCGCCCGAGCGTAGCACCGGGCCCCAGCAGCACAAACAGGCCCACCCGTGTGATCACGTCACACCGGGCGGGCCTGTTGTTCAACTGGGGTTCAGACGGCTGAAGTTCAGACGGGGTCAGCCGTTGCGCTTCCAGCGGGGCTTGCGGTCGTAGGAGGAGCCGGCGGCCGGGGCGGCGCCGGGGGCACGGCGGTCGTCACGGTTGCCGTACGAGGGACGGGAGTCGCGGTCGCCGTAGGAGGGGCGGCTGTCGCGGCGGTCGTACGAGGACGACGTGGACGGACGGCTGCTGTCGCGGCGGTCGCGGTTGAAGGGGCGGTCGCGGTCGTCGCGGCTGTTGTACGCGGGACGGCGGTCGTCACGGTTGCCGTACGACGGACGGGAGTCGCGGCGGTCGTCACGGCTGTCCCGGCTGGTGTACGGGGTGGACGGACGGCCACTGCGCTCGCCGTACGAGGGGCGGCTGTCACGACGGTCGTCGCGGTTGCCGTAGGACGAACCCGAGGACGGGCGGTCGTCACGGCTGTTGTACGAGGGGCGGCGCTCGTCACGGTTGCCGTACGAGGGGCGCGAGTCGCGGCGGTCGTCACGATTCCCGTACGACGGACGGTCGTTGCGGTTGCCGTAGGACGGACGGCTGTCACGGCGGTCGTCGCGGTTGCCGTACGAGGGACGGGAGTCGCGACGGTCGTCACGGTTGCCGTAGGACGAACGGTCGTTGCGGCGGTCGAAGTTGCCGCGGTCGTCGCGGCGGTCGTCGCGCTGCTCCGGCACGGGGGCCGGGGCGGCGGCGGCCGACGCGGCGGCCTCGGCGGCGAGTTCGGCGGCCTTGGCGGCCACCGCCTCCTCCGGGTCCTCGCCGCGCTCGCGCGCGGAACGGGCGGTGAGGCGGTCGGCCTCCTCGCGCAGCTCGGTCGCGCGCCGCTGCAACCGCTCCAACTGCTTGGTGACGTCGGCGACTTCGCGCTCCGCCTGAAGAGCGGCGTTCTGTACGGCGTCGGCCTGGACGTCGGTCAGCGAGCGCGCGCCGGTGATCTTGGCGACGTCCTCGTCGAAGACGCCCGCGCCGCCGATGATGTGGCGCGAGGCGTCGACGCCCGCGTCCTCCATCAGCCGGAAGATCTGCTTGCGCTGGTGCGGCAGGGCGAGCGAGACGACCGTGCCGGACTCGCCCGCGCGGGCGGTGCGGCCCGAGCGGTGCAGGTAGTCCTTGTGGTCGGCGGCCGGGTCGACGTTGAGCACCAGGCCGATGCCGTCGACGTGGATGCCGCGGGCGGCGACGTCGGTGGCGACCAGGACGTTGACCTGACCGGCCTTGAAGTCCTCAAGGGTGCGGGTACGGGCGCCCTGGGTCATGCCGCCGTGCAGCGCGTCGGCCCTGACACCGGCCTCGATGAGCTGCTCGGCGACGCGGTCGGCGCCCATCTGGGTGCGGACGAAGATGATCGTGCGGCCCTTGCGGGCGGCGATGGCGGCGGTGACCGGCGCCTTGTCCTTCGGCTTCACGACGAGCACGTGGTGGCTCATGGTGGTGACGGCGCCCTGGGCGGCGTCCACCTCGTGGGTGACCGGGTCGACCAGGTAGCGCCTGACGAGGCTGTCGATCTCGTTCTCCAGCGTCGCGGAGAACAGCAGGCGCTGGCCGCCCGCCGGGATGAGGTCCAGGATCTCGGTGACCTCGGGCAGGAAGCCCATGTCGGCCATCTGGTCGGCCTCGTCGAGGACCGCGATCTGCACCTGGTCGAGCACGGCGGAGCCGCGGTTGATCAGGTCGCGCAGCCGGCCGGGGGTGGCGACGAGGACGTCGACACCGCGGTCCAGCGCGTAGATCTGGTTCTGCATGGACGTGCCGCCGCAGACGACCTTCATCTTCAGGCCGAGGACGTCGCCGTACGGCTGGAGCGCGTCGGCCACCTGCATGGCCAGCTCGCGGGTCGGGGTGAGGATGACGCCGCGGGGGCGCTTGCGCTCGGTGTGGCCGCCGGACAGCAGGGTCAGCAGCGGCAGGCCGAAGGAGAGCGTCTTGCCGGAGCCGGTACGGCCGCGGCCCAGGATGTCCCGGCCCGCCAGCGCGTCCGGGATGGTCGCGGCCTGGATCGGGAAGGGGGTGGTGACGCCGTTCTGCGCGAGCTTGCGGACGATGCCGTCGGCGAGGCCGAGGTCGGCGAAGGTCACGGTGGGCTCGGCGTCGGCGTCGGCGACGGCGATCACGTCGTCGGCCTCGGTGATGTCGGTGATGTCTGCGTTTTCTACGTTCTCTGCGTTCTCTACGTTCTCTACGTTTTCTGCGGTGGTGATGTCCACCACGTCCGCTACGGCGAGGATCTCGTCGTTCTCGGGCATGACGGAACGGTCGGCACTGTCAATGGACATGCTG
This sequence comes from Streptomyces sp. CBMA29, assembly GCF_014596445.1. Taxonomy (GTDB): domain Bacteria; phylum Actinomycetota; class Actinomycetes; order Streptomycetales; family Streptomycetaceae; genus Actinacidiphila. Next base: position 67,023 of record NZ_MECL01000178.1, read on the forward strand.
AAGCTAAACCTCTCGGAGACTTACGGCACGCGCCAGCTCCGTAGGTTGCTTACAACCGCCTCGATGCGGTCAGCCACAGGAGAAAAGGAACGCGCCACGCGGCGCACATCGGATCAGGCGCCAGGCAGTGGGATCAAACGATCTACCAGCATACGCATCTGTCGGCGCCTTTGCCAATCGCCTTCCGGACCGGGCGCTGACCAGCGGCGATGCCGTGACCGTACGGTCAGTGATGCCGGCGGTCGCCGCGGCGCTCGGCCGCCGGGTCGGGCGAACCGGTCGGGTCGGTCGTCGGACTGGTGCTCGGCGGGTCGGTGGTCGGCTGCGCGGTCGGCGCGTCCGTCGTCGGCTGGCCGGTCGGCTGGGAGGCCGTCGGCGACGGCTGGGCGGTCGGCTGCGGCGCCGAGGTGCCGTCGGCGCATCTGTCGGCGCCTTTGCCAATCGCCTTCCGGACCGGGCGCTGACCAGCGGCGATGCCGTGACCGTACGGTCAGTGATGCCGGCGGTCGCCGCGGCGCTCGGCCGCCGGGTCGGGCGAACCGGTCGGGTCGGTCGTCGGACTGGTGCTCGGCGGGTCGGTGGTCGGCTGCGCGGTCGGCGCGTCCGTCGTCGGCTGGCCGGTCGGCTGGGAGGCCGTCGGCGACGGCTGGGCGGTCGGCTGCGGCGCCGAGGTGCCGTCGGAAGCGGTCGGTACGCCGCCGGGTCCGGCCGGGCCGCCGCCCGCGCCGCCCGCTCGGGCCGTCGCGGGGGCC